>DASXPD010000109.1:0-125637 GCA_036493835.1 Candidatus Acidiferrum sp.
TCGTTGTATCGCCGGAGGCACGTCAGTGGATTTTGGAAAAAACGTGCTCGGATCGGAACTACGGAGCGCGTCCGTTGCGGCGGGCTTTGCAGAAATACGTCGAAGATCCGTTGTCGGGAGCACTCATTCAAGGTGGAATCACCAGGCCTGCGACGCTTCAGATTTATGTCGCCGGGGATGGCCTCGCGTTCCGGCCGGTGGGTGAGGCAACCCCGGTCGTCCACTAGCGAATCAGACACAACGCATAGCTGGTCTTGCTCTCGCGACAAGACCAGCATCACGGCCGGCCCATACCGGGCACGGCGGGAGAAGAACAACTTGGGTTTGGGGGCGCGGCCTTGACCTCGTCAATGGCCGCTCAAATAAAAGTCTGTTCGCAGTTTAGGCTTCTGCGCGCTCGGTCTTTGTGGATCGTGGGCTTTGTGTTGTTGCTCGCGTCCGCTCTGCCTTCTGCGTCGGCGTTGCCTCGCGGACTCGCGACTACTGCGCGACGATCCAAATCATTGGATTCCGCAGACCCAACAAACGTTAAACAAGAATCTTCGTCCAAGCCGCAAGAATCATCTTCGCAGCCGCAATCGCAGTCGCAACCTGCAGCGCAGCAGCCGACACCTAATCAATCGCAGCAACCCACTCAGCAGCCAACTCCGGCGCCCACGCAATCGCCTCTCGAGAATGCTCCGACGCAAGCCGCCCCTGCTGCTCCCGACCAGAATTCGCCCGCCATCGTCGACCGCATCATCTTCATCGGTAATCGCCGCATTCGCAGCGACACCCTGAAAGCCCGCATCTTCTCTCGCGAAGGCGATCCTTATAATGAGGAAACGCTCCGCCGCGATTTCCAGGCTCTCTGGAACACGCAATTTTTCGAAGACGTGAAGCTCCGTGTCGAAGATTCTCCCGACGGCCCCAATCACAAAAACATCATCTTCGAAGTGCGAGAGCGCCCCGTCATCCGCCGCATCCGCTACGAGGGCACGCACTCCGTATCCGAATCCGACATTCTCGATCGCTTCAAAGAGCGCAAAGTCGGTCTCACCGTCGAAAGCAGCTTCGACCCAACGAAGATCAAGAAAGCCGAAGTCGTCCTCAAGGAACTCCTGGGCGAGCACGGCCGTCAATTCGCCACTGTCACGCCGCAATACGAGCGCATCGCCTCCAGCAACGCCGTCATTCTTGTTTTCAAAGTCAACGAAGGCCCGAAAGTTAAAGTTGGTCACATCCGCTTCACCGGCAATCACGCCTTCAGCGATCGCAAACTCATCCGCGCGATGCGCCACGACCGCCCCTACTCGATTCCGCTTTATTTCTGGGACATCGCCGTCCTCAGTAAGACCTACGACTCCGAAAAGCTCACCGAAGATCTCGAAGTCGGCATACGCGGCCTATATCAAGACAACGGCTACTTCAAAGTCATCGTCGCTCCCAACGGCCCGATTCTCGAAAATTACGACACGCAAGGCTACAAGCTCGGCGTCCCGCTCACCGGCCGAACTCACGGCAAAGCCGTCAACATCACTATCCCTATCGACGAAGGCACTCGCTACAAGATGGGCACGCTGAAAATCGTTAGCGCCGATCCCGACAAAGCTCTCTCGCTCAAAGTCGAAGCGCTCAAGACCGTCTTCCCGCTCAAGCAAGGTGACATCTTCTCTGCCGCTAAAGTTCGCAAAGCCATCGAGGACTACGGCAAGGCTTACGGCCAGTACGGATTCATCGACTTCACCGCCGAGCCAGAATTTGACATCGACGACACGGCTGCGACCATCAATCTCACGCTCCGCTTCAGCGAAGAAAAACAGTACTACGTCCGCCGCATCGACTTCACCGGCAACACCACCACGCGCGACAAAGTCATCCGCCGCGAGCTGCTCCTCGACGAAGGCCAGCTCTTCAACAAGCGCGCATGGGAAATCAGCATTCTCCGCCTCAACCAGCTCAACTATTTCGAGCGCATCGAGGAAGACAAGGCCGTCGAGATCAAGCGCAACACAAAAGAAGGCACCGTCGACCTCAATCTGAAACTCAAAGAAAAAGGCAAGCAATCCATCGGCTTGCAAGGCGGCGTCAGCGGACTCGCCGGCACCTTCATCGGCCTCACCTATCAGACCAACAACTTCCTCGGTCTCGGTGAGACACTCACCTTCTCCGCGCAGTTCGGCGATTTGCAGCGCAGCTTCATGTTCGGCTTCACCGAGCCCTATCTATTCGATCGCCCGATCTCCACCGGGTTCACCATCTTCAGCAGCCGTTACAATTTCGATCAGGCCAAACAGGAAGCTCAGCTCCTCGGCCAGTCCGTCAGCATCAATCCCGAATTCGTCCAGAACTACACGCAGAATTCCACCGGCTTCACGCTCTTCGCGCAGTATCCGGTCAAGCGCCTCTCATTCACGCGCCTCTCGCTCACTTACGGCCTGACTCGCACCAACATCGAGACTTTCAACGAAGCCTCGACCTTGCTCTTCGAGCAGTTGCAGTTCACCAGCGTCGCCGGGCCCAGCGCGCTCAACGGCATTGTCTCCAGCACCATCACGCCCAGCGTCAGCTACAACACCATCGACAATCCTCAGAATCCGCGTAAAGGCAAGAGCTACTACTATTCGCTCGCCGTAAGCGGCGGCCCGCTCGGCGGCAACGTCAACACCGTCACCAACGTCTTCTCGTACACGCAGTTCCGTCCGACCTTCAAGAAGCGCAACGTGCTCGGCCTCCACTTCACTTCCGCTTTCACCACCGGTTACGGCGGCGGAGAAGTTCCTCCCTTCAGCCGTTTCTATATGGGCGGCGAAAACGATCTCCGCGGTTTCGACATTCGCTCCATTTCCCCGGTCAGCTTTATCCCGACGCAAACCGCGCAGACATTTACCTTCACAGATCCGACGACGCTCTCCTCGTCTGGCACACCGCTTCAGCGCAGCTTCAGCGTCCCCATCCTTACCTATCAAGCCACCCTGCCGGGCGGCGATCTTCAGACTTCCGGCAACATTGAGTACCGCATCCCTCTCGTCGGGCCGGTCACAGCCTCTCTGTTCCTCGACGCTGGCACCGACGGCATCGTCCGCGCCGACGCTCTCAAGCTGAATCCCCAGGGTCTCACCCAGCTTACGCAAGCCTTCCCGGGCGCCAACGTCACCGGTCAGCTCCCCATCGCCAGCGGCACCAACTTCCGTCTCCGCGGATCCACCGGTATCGAGTTTGGTGTGCAGCTACCCATTGTTCAGGCGCCCTTCCGCATCTACTACGCCTACAACATCAATCGTCTGCATTCTCAAATTATTTCTCCGCCGGATTACATCAATCCGAGCGAGTTGAAGCTGCTTGAGAACACCTTGCCGCCTGAGGTCTACAACACCCAGGTGTTGCCTTTGCTCCAGCAGTTCAGTTTGAATCCGGGCCGGCTGAATTATTTTGAGCCCAAGACCACTTTCCGTTTCACTGTGGGCAAGACTTTCTAGCGACGCGTACTTGACTTTGAAATACCGGCGACCCGGCCAAACCGGGCCTGGGCGCAAACGTTGATTGCTAAAATCGATGCGCTCTTTGCGATAATCGCCGGACGCTTTATGCAGGGGAGGCAGGGGGAATGAAGTTGCGAAAGCTTTTCAGTTGCGTGGCGACGCTCGCCGCGCTCGCGGGCTTTGTCATGGAAGGTTGCGGCGGCGGCAGCGCCAACACCACGACCGTTACGATTGGTCCGACCACCGCGGCCTCGTTGGTTGTCACCCAGGTTCTCAATCTCACCGCGACGGTCGCCGGCAACGCCAACCTCAACGTGACCTGGACCTGCACCTTCACCACCACCACCACCACGATTGCCGCTGACAACACCACGACTTCCACCCCCAGCGCCGTAGCTCCTTGCACCGCTGACACCGGCGTCCTCACCAATATTCAGAACACGACTGCCACCTATACCGCTCCGGCCAAGATCAAGACTCCACCTCCGACCGCGACGACGATCGTGTCGCCTCCAACCGTCACGGTCACCGCCACCTCTCAGGCCGATACCAAAGCGACCGGTACCTGCGTGATTACGCTTGATTCGGGAATTTCCGTCACCATCAACCCTGCTACCGCCGCCGTTCCCACCAGTCAGAAATTCCAGTTCGTCGCCTCGCTCACCAACGACACCGTCCCCAACGACGTCACCTGGCAGGTAACTCAAGAGCCGCTCAGCAGCGCCAACAGCCTCGCCGATCTCGTTACCTGCAGCCCAGGTTGCGGCAGCATAAGTTCCACCGGTGTCTACACGGGGCCAGCAACTGTCCCGACGACGGCGACTCCGTCTACGATTACTACCACTACGCCTCAAGTCGTCACGATCCTTGCTATTTCGAATGTCGATTCCACGCGCATCGCTACCGCCAGCGTCACCATCGTCCCGACCGGCACGATTAAGTTCACGGCTATATCACCGGCCATCGCTCCACAGGGCGGTGTTTTGCAAGATGTGTACTTGGCCGCCACCAACGTCAACTCGCTGACGAGCATTTTCTTCGATGCCACTGCCTTGCCAAGCTCTCAGGTTCTCGTCGTGTCGCCGCCCATTCTCGGCTCGACGCCCACCGGTGCGCGTGCACGCCTGCTTCCTGCCCAGCTTGGCACTGCCGGCGCTCACACAATCAGCATCTGCAATCCGCCGATCGGTCAGACGACCTGCACTCCCGATTCGAGTGGCGGTCCGTTCACGATTACCGTGCAGGCCGAACGTCCTGCGTTGATTTCCACTGCGCCGAACAGTTTGCCGCAAACTCCCGTGGGAGCTCCCTCTGGCGGGCCTCTGACGATTGACGGCGGATTCTTCGGCTCGGCCAATGCGCCTCTCGTCTCCGCTCAATTCAATGGCACGCCGATCGCGGTTGCGCAACCGTCGTCTCGTCAACTCGGCCTCACCATGCCGGCGCTGCCCGTTGCGGGCCTGTTCCCGGTTAGCGTTACCAACAATCTCGCTTCGCCAAGCACCGCGGTCACCAGCCTCGCCGTTTTCCCGGACTATAACGGTAGCAATACGCCTGGGAACGCCTCGCTGCTCCCTTTGACCGGAGCAGCCACGCCTAGCGCCATCGCCATCGATGACGTGCTCGGCGTCGCGGCCGTCACTGAAGTTGGCACCAACAAAGTCGAGTTTATCAATCTCAACGGCGGTAATCCGCTCGTGATGCCGAGCCCCGTTCCGGTCGGCACCACTCCGACGGGTGTTGCGATGGACACCCAGGGTGTCACCGTTGGTGGCGTCCCCGGCGTCCACGTTACCGCTGTCGTCAATTACGCCGACCGCACCATCCAACTCCTTCGCACTCCTGCTCCCGGAGGCACTGTTAATCCGACGCCGGTTGCGACCATTAACATGGCACCGCTCATTCCTACCTCTGCGCCCACGACTCCGCCGACTCCGCCGCCGTTTCCGTTTTCAATCGGCATCGATCCGTTTACACACACGGCGCTCATCGCATACTCCAACACCAACATTGGATTTATCGCGGACATCAATCCGGGCAATGCTGCGAATACTTCCGAATGCCTGCTCAAGGGCCAGCACCCGCCTTGCGTTATCTCCTCGGTTAGCATGTCCACTGGCCAATATCCGCAAGTCTCCCTGCAGCCGCGGATTCATCTCGCTTACGTTACTCCGGGTGGTACGGGTATCCTCCAGGCAGTCGATCTGACCAAGAAGTCAGCCTCTGTCGGCATCGCGAGTGCCATCCGCACTTCCAACACCGTCACCATCACCACGACTGCGGCGCACAACATCAACCCTGCCAATCCAGGCACGGTCCTGATCAGCGGTGTCTCCACAACCAACACCAATTTTAACGGCACTTTCTCGGGCATCACCGTCATCGACGCGAACAACTTCGCCTATTCCCAGACGGCCGTAAATGACTCTGTTACCGGCGGCACCACCGCTACTCCGATAGGCACCGTCAGCTACGGCAATGCATTTCTGCAATTCGCCGTTTCTCAAACTCTCCAGGGTATTGCCATCAATCCGATTTCTCGCTCGGCAGTGCTTGCGGATCCGAACTCCAACTTGGCTCAGGTCACGTTTCTTAACACGCTCGACCAGTCGCTCAATTCGATCCTCCTCGCTCAGGATGTCGTTCTCGGCGACAATACCACCGGCGCGGCAGGCGAAATTGGCGACACCGACGTTGCCTATCAGCCCTACTCCAACACCGCGGTCGTCTTTAATCCGCACCTGAACCAGATCTCGTTGCTCGACCCGGCTCGTCTTGCTCGCATTAGAATCGTTCCGACGAATGGCAGCGGCATCGGCACCGTCAACGTTCCCAGTGGCGGTTCGACACCCAATGCACTTTCGATTCCCGGCGCGCTGGCCGTCGATGCCACCAACAACGTCGCCTTGGCCGTGAATTCGGGCAGCAACAACATCAGCGTCGTCCATCTTGGCAACATCAAGGCCGTCGAAATCACTGAGGTTGTTGCATCCTCCAGCGTTCCTGGGGCGATTCTTCCGCAAGCGGTACTCACTACGAACTCGACGCCCACCCCGGGCGGCGCCGTGACCGTACAGATCTTCGGCACCGGTTTCACCTCTGGCTCGCCGGCTCAGGTGCGACTCGATGGAACGCCTCTCGCGACCGTCAACGTCGTGAACAACAACGAGATCGACGCAAGCGTCCCCGCTTCCTTACTTAACGTGCCGCGCCGTTTCGCTCTCGACGTTGTTGTCGCTGGCGTTGCCTCGAATCCAACGGACTTCTCCGCCGTCGAAGCCGTGAACCTCAGGCCGTCATGCACTGGATCCACCGCCCCCGCTCCTTCTGCGGTCGCGATCGATCAGACCCGCAACATTGCCCTCGTCTCCAACCACGGCTGCGGCAGCATTTCCGTCGTCGACTTGACCCCGGGTGCAACGGCGCCGCTCAAGAAAACCATCGCCGTCGGTACTTCACCTTCGGGCATTGATGTCATCCCGCGTCTTGGCTATGCGGTGGTCGCCAACAATGGCGACGGCACTGCGTCCATCGTCAATCTCAATACCGACACGGTAGTTGCAAGCCCGAGCACCGGCACGAATCCGACCGGTGTCGCCATCAACCAGTTTTCCGGTTTGGCGATCGTCGCCAACACCGGCTCAAACAGCATTTCATCGATCGATCTCACTTCGATCACTTCCTCGACAACGACACCCACGGTCAATACGCTCGGCATCGATCAGCAGCCTCTCGCAGTCGCCATCGATCCTAACCGCGCGGCTTGCGGCACCGGTGCGACAACGGGCGGCAGCGGTATCGCCGTCATAACGGCGCTCAATCTCAGCATTAACGCCGGAGTGCTCGACACCGTCGACATTAGCAGCCAGGTTCCGGCGCAGTGCACCACCGTCGCGGCCGCGACTACGACTGCGACTCCTACAGGTATCGTCTTCGACCCTGCAGGCGGCGCGGTTACTACAAATTCGAACGGCACCACCAGCCAGCCTCCCGGCGTGTTCTATGCCACCGGAAGCCAGGGCAATTCTATTTTCGTATTCAATCCTTCGACAGGTGTGGCTACCCCGGCTGCCGTCGGCATCAACCCGACGTCGCTCGCGGTCAACCCCAATACCGGCACATTGCTGACGGTCAATTCGATTAGCAACACGATTTCCGTGCTCGACACGCAGACGTTGAAGACAGTCGCTACCATGGGCGTTGGCGGCTCGACACAATTCGCGGCCGCAATTCACCCGTTGACCAATATGGCGGTCATCACGGATTCGGCCAATAACCGCTTGCTGATTTTGCCGTTGCCTAACTGACGCCGGCCTGATTGGACGCCGGCCCGATTGAATGTCGGATGATGAATAACGCGCCTTTTGTCCGGCCAACCGGCAAGCGGGCTAACGTCATCCTAAGTGGCAGGGTGGGTCTGCCATCGTTTCTGATTGCAGCGAGCCGAGTCGCTCGGCTATACTTCGGCGTTTGTGTACTGCCTGCACGGCCCTCTGAGGGGAAGCGACACAAGCCCATCGATCTCGCTAACGGGGCGGCTGCGCTAGCGTCTTTTTAAAGAGTTTCGAGGGCGAACCACGTTTTGAGGAATTAGCAGGTCACAGCCGGAATTCGCAGCCGGGGACCGCAAGAACAGATTTCGGGAACGAGACTTGAATATCGAGATTTTGAATACAAGGAGAAACAAAGTGAATTCGAGAATTACCACCGCTTCGCGGTTCCGCGGCCAACTGCTACGCGCGGCCTTGCTGGCCGGCGCGGCTCTGCTCGCGACCGCCGGCGCGTACGCTCAGGCAACTCCCGCCTCCGGCGCCGCGACCACCGGCAAGACCGGTGTGATCAACATTCGTCAGGCGATCGCCACCACCGCCGAAGGCAAGCAGGCCAGCGCCGAACTGCAATCTCAGTTCGCCGCACGCCAGAACGAACTCGAAGGCCTGAATAAACAGATCAACGATGTGCGTCAGCGTCTTGAGACCGGCACCGGCAAAATCAGCCAGGAGGAGCAGGTTCGTCTCCAACGCCAGGGTGAATCCATGGCGCGCCAGCTCCAGCGCAAGCAGGATGAATATCAGGAAGACGTCAACGCCGCGCAGGCCGACGTATTCGATCGCATCGGCCGCAAGATGGTCGACGTGCTCGATCGTTACGCGCGTGAAAACGGCATCGTCGTCGTTCTCGATTCGTCCGCGCAGAATACGCCGGTGCTCTTCGTTTCGCCGAACATCGACATCACACAGGACATCGTTCGTCTCTTCGACAATGCGTATCCCGTGAAGGGTGGCGCGGCAGCAACTCCAGCGCGTCCCGCGGCCAGCACCGCTCCCAAGCCGGCAACCGCAGCACCAAAGCCGCAAAAGTAACTTCGCGCTTCAGCAGTCGGCTCAATCACCGTTGCCGATTCGCTGCAGTGAAAACCAATCCGCTTCAAGCGAAACGCCCCGGAAAAGTTCCGGGGCGTTCTTCTTTTTGCATTCGTTCGCGATGCCGAGCTTTCTTCATCATCAAGCCATTCACCAAACGCGTGTCAGCGGTGGCATTCTCCGCCCAAACACTGCGAACAGAGGCCTGGCCGGAAAATCTACGGGCTCAGTCTCTGCTCGCGGATCAATTCTTCTGTTCTGGTTCTTTCGGCGCGTTGATCTGGTGATCGGTGTCTACGGAGAAGAGCGCGTAATTCGTCAGCGTGTGCCGGTGATGATAGCGCTTGCCGTGAAGCTGCATGTATATTTCCGCGTACCACGGCAGCCACAGTGACGTGGACCCATGATTGAATTTCACCGGGCCGTAGTCGATCGCGAGATGATCGCGCTCGAGTTCGATCTGCGACATCGGATCGCGCAAATCGGTTTCGAGATGCAGCACGTCGTACGTGCTCGAAGAAATCCACGCGCGGCCCTTCAGCGCGACCGGAAAAACTCCGCGATTATTGCGCCACGTCATCAGCCGCGATTCCACGTCGCGCTTTTGCTCGAAGCGAATTTCCCATGCGGCTTGCCCGCGCCATTCGCTCAAGCCTTCGCAGCGATACGTCACATCGCTCTGATATTCCGGATCGAACAGAAACACTCCAAGTCCCACGAGGCCGTGCGACGCGAGCGATGTCGGAAACTCATTC
The DNA here is from genome assembly GCA_036493835.1 of Candidatus Acidiferrum sp. Classification (GTDB taxonomy): domain Bacteria; phylum Acidobacteriota; class Terriglobia; order Acidiferrales; family UBA7541; genus Acidiferrum. Next base: position 9,580 of record DASXPD010000109.1, read on the forward strand.
AGGTTCTCGCCGCCGTCGCGCTGTTCATCGAGCAGGAGCGATCCTTTTTTCTCTTTGCGGATGAAGACCAAATACGTGAAATCTTTTGATTTAATCAGCCCGGGATTTCCGTACGCATCGATGTCCTGATGTTCGATGTGCTCGGTCGCCACGAATTTTTCAAAATTGGCGATCTGTTTCATCGTGCGCGTTTGCGTTCGCTGCAACACGGTGTCGAGCGAGCACGCTACGTCGGGAGCGACGACATATTCTTTCGCGTCCACGTCGGGCGGAGCCCACGGGCGAATTGAAACGGGCGCAGGCGCAGGCTGGGTAACGGCATTCGCAATTGCACTCGACGAGCTTCCGGCGGATGCACTCGGCGAGGCTCCTGCCGGAGAATTTGGCGACGCTGCGGACGCATTTGCTGAAGGTGCCGAAGCATTCGCCGGCGACGTCGATGCGGGAACGACAGTTGCCGACGGCGACTCCGCGGCTTTTTCAAGCGCCACAAACCCGGACTTCGCGTCCTTGGCTGCCGGATCAGCAGGGAAATCGCGGATCACGGTGTCAAACGCGTCGCGCGCTTCCTTCAGCTTTCCTTCGGAAATCAGAATTCGTCCGAGCAAGACGCGCGCTTGCGGGCTGTGCTCTTTTCCTCCGAGATCGGCTGCGCGTTGCGCGTGCGTCTCGGCCTTCGCAAGATTGTTTTCGTCCGCGTAAGCGAACGCGAGCAAATAGTGCATGCGCCAGTCCGCGCCGTTGACGAGATACGCTTTTTCGAGTGTTTGTACCGCTTGCGGAGCTTGTTTTTCGCGAAGCTGAATTTCTCCGAGCGTTACTAACGCGCGCTCGTGATTTGGATTGATGGAAATCGCGGTCTCAAGTTTCGTGCGTGCCAGATCGTAGTGCTGCTGGTAATACTCGAGCATTCCCCACATGTATTGAACGTCGGGATTTCCGGGCGCCATCTTCGCGGCTTTTTCAAAATGCTGGCGCGCCTCGTCGAATTGCTGGCGCCGCATTTTCGCGGCGCCTTTATCGATTTCCGATTGCAACTTCGGCGACATGGTCGTCGCGCTTGGCGCCGGACTCATATTATCGGCAGCAGACTCCGACCGCATGTAAATGAAAACGTTGTAGGAGGAATAGCTCGGCATTACGGCAGTCGGCTCTGTTGTGGTTTTGTATCCCGCGCAAGAAACTTCGATCTGATAGTCGCCGGCGCGCACGGGAGGGAAGGTGGCATTGCCAGCGTCCTGTGTCGGCGCGGTCAGATGCACTCCGCTGAAATCCGAATTCAGTTTTACGACGGCATTCCCTTGCAGCGGAGCGCCGCCAATCTCTCGAACACTGACGACAACACTGACGAGCATGTCGGCGGGGAGGCCGCCGCCTTGGGGAGCGGCGCCGCCTGAGCCTGCGCCGGTCTGGGATCGGACTCCCACTTGTGCGCGAGAGGCTGGCGCGAAAAGGCAGAGAAGGCAAAGTAGGGCGAGACATGCGGATCCGGCGCTGAAGAAAGGAGTTCGAGTGAGTCCAGCACCGAAATTCAGGGTTCCGGCGAGTCCGGCACCGAAAATACTGACTCGATGGCGCGTGGCTCGATTCGTTTGGATTCGGGCGAGTCCGGCACCGAAAACGCGGGTTCGGGAGGCATTGCGCGTCTTTTCTGTCACTTTCGACACCCCTGCCGAAGCGAATTCTAAGCTCTTTGACTGAAGACAATAGCCTTAGGTAAGCAGGGGGTCAACGGGGTAGGACGCGGGTTGAAGGACACTCCCCCCTGGGGTATTTTGCGTAAGGATGTGATTCCAGGGATGTTGCGGGTGCGTGTCGCGTAAAGATGTGATTGTAAAAGGTTTGTTTCGCCCAAGAGTGTACGGCGCACGCCGGACGCGGAGTGATTCCGGTCACGCGTGATCAACCTATTTGACTTGATGCACAGGCAAAACCTCGCTCAGTAGGTTTGTTTTTGTCTCTCCGGCGGGCATACCCCAGCTTTTTGGGTCCGGCTTGTCTGGTAGTCCGACTCGTCGGGAGTTGAATGGTGGTTCTGTCAAAACGCAATTGAGCACCCGACGATCAATGTCGTCCGACCGATTCGCGGAAGGACATCACTATCGAAACTAATCACGTCTACATTTGGCATCATCGGCTATTGGCGCAGCGTCCTTTCATAACGACGTAGTTTTCACCGACACGGTCAGGTTTATCCGTGGCGGGCCAAAGGGGACTTGAGGGGCGGTCTACAAAGGCCGACCACATTCTCTTGCTCGAAAAGACCGTGCTAGAATGCGCGAGAGTTTAGTATCCCTTCCTTGGCAAGATAATCAATCTCGATAAACTCGTTGCAACTGGCTCAGGTCCGTTTGGTTAGAAAGTGGTGAATCATGCCGGGCAGCGGCTTGCGATCTTCGCTTTCTACAGGAAATGTGGAGTCCATCAACGCTTTCGAAACCACAGAGTCGTCTTCTCCAACTCACGGAATTCTGCCGACCGTAGGCGCCGCGCTGCTGGTGGGAATTGGCTACTATGTCGGTACGCGGATCGGCTTTGCCTGGACCCCCAGTGGGCAGCCGAATTCGACTTTCTGGCCGCCCAACGCAATTCTTTTGGCCGCCTTACTGCTGACTCCACCGAGAGCGTGGTGGATCTTTATTCTGGCAGCGCTTCCCGCCCACATGTTCGCTCAGCTTCAAACCGGCGTGCCAGCGTGGACAGCTGTCGCATGGTTCGTAACAAACTGTGTCGAAGCGTTGATCGGCGCCTATTTCATTTCAAGGCTCAGCGGTTCGTCAAGAAGGCTCGACGGCGTGCGCGGAGTTCTCGTCTTCGTGATCTTCGGTGTCATATTTGCCCCACTGGCAACCTCGTTCCTGGATGCGGCCGCGGTAATAATCTCAGGTTGGGGCCGAAATTATTGGCATCTCGGGTTGGAGCGATTTTGGACCAATGCGCTAGCCGAGCTAACAATTGTTCCAGCCATCGTGGTACTCAGCTCAAACGGTATCTCCTGGATTCGGAAAATCAGCATGGTGCGATGGGCTGAGGTATTTCTGCTCGCACTTGGAACAGTGCTGGTCGGCATTTTGGTGTTCGGCTTACCTAGTCTGTCGCCGGCGACTACTCCGGCATTACTGTATGTTCCACTTCCTTTTTTGTTGTGGGCTGCTGCCCGATTTGATTTGGGTGGATTGAGCGTATCTCTCTTGTTTCTCGCGCTGATTTCGACCTGGTTCACAATGCATGGACGAGCGCCGTTCCCGTATGCGTCCTTGCCACAGAACATCTTGTCGCTGCAGATTTTGTTTTGTACGGTCGCTGTACCACTTATGTTCCTGGCGGCCGTCATGGCCGAGGCGCGACGCGGGCAAGAGTCGCTGCGCAGGATCAGTGGCCGCCTGATTGAGGCACACGAAGAAGAGCGGAGCCGCATTGCCCTAGAGCTTCACGACGATTTCAGCCAACGGATGGCGCTGCTTCAAGTTCGCGTCGAGCAATTCGAGCAGGGGGCGACCGAGCTTTCCCCTACGGCTCGACAAAATCTGAACCACGTTGCGGAGATTGCTGCCGACGTTTCGTCGAATCTCCACGACTTATCCCATCGGCTTCACCCTTCCAAATTAGACGTATTGGGTCTGGTGCCATCTTTAACGGGCTTCTGCAAAGAGTTTTCTGAGAGTCACCAACTGCCCGTGTATTTCGTTCACGATCACGTCCAGAGTCAGATTCCCAAGGACGTGGCTCTGTGCATGTTTCGGATTGTGCAGGAGGCGGTGCGAAACGCGGCAAAGCACAGCGGAGCCGCTGAGGTGAACGTTGAGCTATCTGGTTTTAGCGATCGCATTGAGCTTTGCGTGTCGGATTCTGGCGTGGGATTTGATCCCCAGTCTGAAAAGGGAAAAAGAGGTCTGGGCCTGCTCAGTATGAGCGAGCGGCTGCGATTGATCGGTGGAGACCTGACCGTCGAATCGGAACCCTCGCACGGTACCCGAATCTGGGTTCGTGTCCCCCTGCCTTCAACAAATGTGCTCTGATCAAACCGCCTTGTCCGGTATCTAGACGAACGAAGAACAATTACGAATCGTGGCGCAGGAGACCGATGCGAGATGCGTTAGGCCTCTTGTCCGCCCGCAGTCGCAGTCTTCATTTGGGGACTGAGCGACACGCGAGCGTGAATCGTCGTGCCGCGTTGGGGTTGAGACTCGATTGAAAATTCTCCACCGACCAGCTTCAGACGTTCGCGCATGCTGCTGAGACCGATCCCTCGGCTTTTCATTCCCTCATCGAGATCGAAACCAATGCCGGAATCGCGGACGGTCAGCTGGAGCTCATTCGATGTAGCGCCGAGCCGCACTTCGAAGTTGCGGCAACCGCTGTGCTTGATAGCGTTCTGGAGAGCTTCCTGCGTCACGCGAAAGAAGCAGAGTGCGATCTCGGGAGACAGCTTTTTCGGAACGCCGTCGGCTTGAAAGTCAATTTCCACTTTCTTCTGGTCCGAGAGTTCATTGCACAAAGTGGAGGCCGCGGCTGCGAGGCCTAAGTATTCCAGTTTCGAGGAGTGCAAGCGGTGTGATAGAGCCTGGACGTCCCTCCCGAGTTCCAAGACCAGCTCATGCTCTTCAGTGATGCGACGCTTAAGTTCGACTGTCGAAGCCGGAGGCATTTGCCTCAAGGTGTCTAACTGCACAGCCAACAACGCAAGCCGCTGATTGACGTCATCGTGCAGCTCTCTGGCAATCCACGTACGTTCCTCTTCATGCGCTTCGATCAATCTGCGATTTACGCTAGAAAGGGCTTCTTCAGCGCGCTTGCGCTCCGTGACGTCGAGACAGGAACCGATATAGCCTGCAAAGGAACCGTCCGTATTCCATCTCGGCACACCCAAATCGAAAATCCACCGGGATTCTCCGTCGTGTCGCCTGAGGCGGTATTCCATTTGGAAGGACTGACGCTGATCGAACGCTTTCGTGTATGTCTCTAAGCACCCTTTTGCGTCTTCCGGGTGAACCCCGTCCGCCCAGCCGTTGCCCATCTCTGCCTCAATAGAGCGGCCAGTGAACTCCAGCCAAGGTTGATTGAAATAAGTGCATAGCCTATCGGCACCGGACATCCAGATCATTACCGGAGCCGTGTTGGCTACCAGGCGAAAACGCCTTTCACTTTCGCCAATCTGTTGGTTCGAACGCGCCAATTCAGCTTCGATTCTCCTTCTCTTCGCTCGTTGCCACAATAGTCCAAAAATCAGCACCAACTGCGCGGCGATGACCGCAACGGCCGCGATGACATATTTTCGGTAGCGTTCCCAGAGAGTTGGTTCGCGATTTAGGACTTCACTGCCTGACGGCACTGCCGACTCTGGAATTTGCCATCTGCGAAGCGCTCGCCAATCCACCCGGTTCTGAAGAGCGGCGGAGTACAAAACCGGGATGTCATCCGCTCGTTCGCCTAGCAGCACCCGTGTTGCGATTTGGCCTGCCCACAGATCCTCCTTCTGCGCGTCTTCGTATGCTCCACCAATGCACCCGTCGACACACAGCCTCGGAAACACGGAATAGGTCGGCACGCGCTGCGCTATCGCAGTGACAAGATCCCAGGTTCCGAACTCTGGCCGGCTTTCAAATTGCGGATACGCTTGGAATAGGACAACCGTATGAGGAGGGAGCGCGGATACCCGCTCAAGTAATTTGCGGTCCACGGGTCCGGCAATGTCGATCTCTCCTACCTTGTCCTGATGACGAAGAAGCTCGGAGTGGGCGACTGCCAAAAAATCCTTGTCCCAACGTGTGTCACCGCTGACGACGGCAATCGTATTCGTGTTGGGCTGGAGGTGAAGTATGAGATCGATCGTCTCCCGAAAGCCCCAAGGACTTGCGACGCCGGTCACGCCTGGCAATATCTTGTGTTTTTCGAGGTCCCCCGCGCCGACTCCCGCGAAGACAATCTGAACACCGGGGAATATTTTGTCCCGGTATTCCTCTGCGAAGTAAAGTGCCGCAGGGTTACACGCGATCACAACATTCAATTTGACCTGTGCATACCTGCGGCGGAGAGTCTCGGCCATGCTCTCCCGGTAAGATTTCTCCTCGACTTGCGGATCTTCCAGGTATGCGTCATAGAACGCGATCGGCTCCGAAATGCGAGCCCGCATTGGGGGTTCAACGAGATCCAAAAAGCCCTGGCTATATGGAACCGTGCTAAACAATACGAGCACGTTTTTCGTCTTTGGCTCTGTCGCATAACTCGGGCAGGCGAGAAAAAGTACCACAACAGCGAAAAGTGCAATCCGGAAGAACATAGGAATGTCGGAGACACGAAACCGGCTGGCGTCGCCACATTCCGTCTCAACTTGAGTAGAGTCTTTGCCCATGGCCGTGATCGTGCCCGTGCGTCCCAGCTAGACCTTCCCACTGTGTTGGCGGATGTCCCGGTATAGTATCACCGCCGTACCAGTCGAGTCCGTGCAAGGGTCCGCGATGTCGATCGCGAGTTCGAGAAGGGCTTCGAGAAAATATATAAGGCGGAGCGGGTCGCCACCTGAGCGCGGTCTTTGGAACTATTTACCCAGGGCGTCCGGGAGGCCCGCGTAGTAGCGGAAACCTTCGATGGGCTTTCCGTCTCTTGTGCGGATCCATTTGCGCGCTAGGTCTTTCATATCTTTTACTTCGGCAGCGGAAGGATTCGGGTTGTAGTTTTTCCAGCCGGGGCCGTACTGGCTGGCATATTTTGAGCCGGCGTTGACTGTTTTCTCGACGTAGTCGCTGATGTCGACCCAAGTGTTTTCGTCGGCGAAGTCGTAATCGTTGTAGAGGAGGTATTCGGGAATCATGAATTCCTTGAGGCCCTCTTGCGTGATCTGGCCTTCGAAAAGCAGGCGCCACATTGCGGCGCGAGCGGCATCAGCGGCCAAGTAAGCTGCGGCGCGATGATCGGATTTGTGCCAGCGCTGATAGTTTTTTCCTGGGTCCCAGGCCATCAGGACGTCGGGGCGCATTTTGCGGATGAGGCGGACGAGGTTTTCGACTACGGCTTTGCGGTTTTCGAATTCGAGCAGGCCGTCGTCGTATCCAAGATTGATGTAGTGCTGGCCAGGGATTCCCAACTCGGTCAGAGCGGCGAGTTCCTCCTGGCGGCGGATTTCGGCGAGCTGCGTTCGCGATAATTTTGGATCTAGCGTGCCGACGTTGCCGGTGGTCAGGGTTACAACGTAGACCTGATTTCCGTGAGCCTGAAACATTGCCAGGGTGCCGTGAGAGAGGGCATCGTCGTCGGCGTGGGCGCCGATGAGCATGATGGTTTTGCCGGTCCACTTTTCGAGAGGAATGGGAGGCTTTTGTTGCTTTTCGTCTTGGGCGTGGGCAACGACGCAGCTGAGGGCGATGCAAGAGAGGATCGATATAAGAAGGACGGGGCGCCGCATTTGGAGTTCTCCTTTTTCGCACAACTTACTAAGGTTCGATTGAGAAGGGAGTCTACTGCGCTTGCTCGGAGTTGTCAGCGTGTTGAGGGGCGCCGGCAGAGAATCGAAGATTGTTCTACTTTTCGGAGAGTTTTTCGCGGATGCTTTCGGCCATTTGGTCGACGGAGATTTCTTCGCTTAGTTGATTGATCTCGTTGTCTTCGACGATGCCGCGCAGGCCAAGACGTTTGGCGACTTCGCGGCAGACGCCGAGCGTGGCGGTGAGTTCCTTTTCGGTGAGGAGCATGAGTTGGAGTTCGAGGTGGCTGCGCTCTTCGGTGCGGCGGGCGATGCGCGATTGGCGCATGAGGATGAAGCTGGCGAGCAGGATGCTTTCGAACGCGAGAACCATATCCAGGATAGGGAATGGAGCGGGGTCGAACGGCTTGAGCGATGGGAAGCCGCCGCTGTTTATCGTCAGCCAAAGGAGGAGGCCGATGACGTGAAAGGCGACGAAGGTGAGGCTGCCGACGAGACTCGATACGGAATCGCCGACTCTTTCGTCCCAGGTGCGCCGGGAGAGGAAGTCGCGTTCGTGCTTGGCAATGAGTTCGATGTGCTGTTGGACGGGGCTGTCTGACATGGATGAATATCGTCGTGGATTGTAGGCTTTGGCGTTATCGGGCGGACCGGGTGGATGAAGAGGGGATTTGCTGTAGGGTGTCGCGGTTGTAACGGTTCCCGCTAAGTTGTTGCGGTAGCAGCGGCCGAGTTTACTGATACCAGTAGGGAGTTTTCTTGGTCCAGGGATTGTCGGGATAATTGGAGTGGAGAAGGCTGAAGGCGGCCTTGGAATAGCTTTCCGAGGAGTCGCCGTCGGAGCAACCGTAGCGACTCGCGCGGACGACCAGATGGAGCGCTTCGGGAATGCGCGGATCTTCAGGGTGAGATTTCGCGAAGGCGAGCACCTGTTTGCCGAGCCAATTCGGCGCCGCGGGCTGGGATGCGAGCGAGGCTAGTTCTTTTTCGGCTTCGGAGCGATCGAAATCGGTCAGGAATGTGGGAGCGGGGATTTTTCCGTCGAAATAAATTTGGCGCAGTGGGGCGCTGACGGTTGCAAATATGCGGAAGTAGGTGGCGGCCGGACTTTGTTCCGGTTGTGGCGGAGCAGGTGAGCACCACCAGTTGTCGCGGAAGTTGTCGATTTCGTTGAACGCTGTCGGATTGCCGAACGACAAAGCGTCGCGCGGGAGGCCGATGGGGACAAATGGACGAGCGCCGGGATTGTGGAGAATGGCGAAGACGGTGGCGAACTGCCGCTCGGTCGAATCCTGTGCAGCGTCGTACGGTGCGAGCGAGTCTTTCAATTCCGGAACGAGGTCCAGGAGCAAGGGCGTGAGTTCGCGGCTGGCGGGCTCGTTGTTGAGGAGAATTGCGCGCGTCCACGCTGCGACAACGATCTCACGCTGCAAGGCGGGCGGAAGCGATTTTGATTTAGCGGCATCGACGAGTAGGCGCATGGGCATTTTTTCTGTGAGGGATAAAGCGGAGTCTGCGTCGAAATAAGAAGATTTCCATTGCGAAGCGTTTGGCTGGTCGGGAGAGACTTCGGGGAACGAATCGGTCTCGCCGGGGATGGAGATCGCGATAGCTGCGCTGCGAGGGGCGTAGCGAAGGAATTCGTCGAGGTTTGTCGCGAGTTTCAACCGTAGCGCGAGAAATTGATTTTTCGCGGAGCGACCGAGGTCGGGTTTCGTTTGCGCGAGTACCTGATCGAGTTGATTGCGAGTGTCCGCGGATTTTCCGGATTCGGTGAGCAGACGGAGACGATGGAATGACGCAGTGATCGAGGCCGGGGAATCTTGTGGGATTTTTCCGGCTGCGGCGATTAGTTCGGGGGCTGCGCTATCGCCGGCGTCGGCCTTGGAGATTGCGGCGATCAGCCAAGCTGGAGATTTTGATTCGTGCCAGCGTTGGAGCGAATGTTCGTACGCGGGTTTGCCGGGAGACTGGAATGTACGAATCCAATCGGTGATGTCGCCGGGATCGACGGCGGGTGATTTCGAATCGCTCGCAGATGTTGGTGTCGCTGGTGACTTCGAGGGCGTTGGGGCAGTGGCGTTCGACACGATGTTGTCGTGATCGAGCATCCAGAGGTAGTCGGTGAGATCCTGATCGAAACCTGCGGTGGGAATGTTCGTAGCGGCGGAGCCTGTCACCAGCGACTCGAGTTGGTGAAAGCGTTCCGCAGGATGGAGACGGATCGCGAGGTAGCCGAGAAGGCGTCGCGAGGCAGGATGAATTTCGGCGAGATTTTTGTCGGCGAGGATGGCGCGTAGTTTTGTGTCGGCTTGTTCGAGCGAATGCGGGTCGGGCTCTGTATCGACGTTGCCGAGACTACCCTTGCGAATGAGGGTTCTCGCGGCGAGATAGGGCGCCATGTTCGCGTAAGGCGAATTTGAATCCTTTGCGATAGCGTCGAATTCAGAGAGTGCCGCGTCGTAGTTGCCTGCGTAGAAATGCGCGGCGGCGATCTGATAGGCGCGATCGGCGCGGATGATTTCAGGATCGGAATCGGGCGCGGCTGCGGGAATCACGGCGGGCTTTGATTTTGAGTTGAAGCTGTCGTTCGAACAATTCCCAAAAACCTGATCCTGCGCAGCTATCCAATCCTTGACGGCCGCGCTTTGAGCGCCGAATTGCGCGACACGCTTGTCGAGAGTTGAGATGGCGTTGCGGTAGGCATCGTCGAGGCAGTTCGTGTAAAAAACGTAGGTGTCGCCGCGCTGAAAATGACTGTCGGAACCAATACCGTACGAACCCATTGCCAGAACTTTGTCGCGGGCGGCGACCCACTCTTGTTCCGGGGATGGCGCCGGCTTTGCGTCGGCGGATCGAGCATCGGTGGATTGGGCGTCAGCATTCGGATCCGACGCTAGGACGTTTGATTCCGCTTGGGTGAATGGCTTGCCGATTAAATAGCGATAGGCGATGAAGAGCGGCCGATGCCAGTAGGTGGACTGGAGAAGTTGAAGATCGCCATTTGTGTATGCGGAAAGTTCATCGGGGCCAGTTGTGCCGGTGAAGGTTGCGCCGAGGAAGTACGGACCGCAGGCGAGAGCGAGCGGTGAAGGAACGATTAGCGCGGCGGCGAGAATCAGTGCGATCAAGATGCGGGCAACGAATTTCATGGATGAAGCTCCTGCAGGATCGAATTTGCTTCGCGCTCGGTCCAGGGATGCGGCGCGAAAATATAGATTCGCTTGTCAGAGCGCGAAGGGAAGGCGTTCGAAGATCGGCTCGTCAGGATCGAACGCGAGAACGTTTCGTCGGTGGAGAGGCCGAGCGACGTGTTGCAGGCCGCGACAGGGAATGCGTGGTGGGTGTGGAGAAAGTTCGCGACGTTGGCGGAGTCGACGCCCATGCGGAACAGCATCGGGACCGCTTCGTCGATCGTTCCGGCAGGGAGTGCGTCGAGCCAGGAATCGCCGATACACCATGAGGCGAGCGCGGTAATCGAGAGCTGAACATTGGGCCGGATTTGGCGACGGACGTCTCGCAGAAGCGCGGAGTAAAAATCGCGCTGCGAAGCTGTAGCGTCGAAATCGATCTGTATCGCGCGGACGGCCGGCATGGACTGCACGCGGATTATTTCCGTTGCGAGGCGAGAGCGGAACTCGGGGGTGACGGAAGCCACCGCTTGCGATGTGCGGCTTGTTGGATTTTCGATGCGGACGACGGCGATGAGTGGCGTTTCGGGAGAAACGCGCAGAGGTTGAAGGCGGGCGTGGACGACGGGCAGCTTTGTTGACGACGGAAGCGTGATGGTTTCGGCGAGGAAGGCGACGGCGGTGCGTTTTGAGTCCAGAAAGCGGAGATCTTCAGGTCTCTCCCAGGCCCAGAGGACGACCGATGGGATGGTGTCGAACCGGGACGCACGCGAAGGAGCGGGGTGGACGAACGCGAAAGCCGCAGCGGCAGCCAGGATCGATAGCAGGACGATGGCGGCTGGCTTTGTTGGCTGGCGCATGTCGACAATCGAGGATGCAAGAGTCTGGCCGACGCGATCGATTGATTTCAGGACAGTTATACTACGGGGCTTTTCGGGGGCGAGTAACCCGAGCAACGGTATGTTTCGTGGAAGCCACAGTCGGCGTTGGCGTTTCCGTGTTTGCTGAGGCGAAAGCTAGTTTTAAAGGACGGTGGCGGGTGCCGCACCTCAACTCCGGAGCTAGAATTGGGCTTAGGGTCGCAGGTGGCCCGTACCTTGATTTTGCCGTGTTCGGGGAATATACTCGTTCTTCGCTCTGAGGCGGGTCGCACCATGGAGTGGGCGCAAGCCCACTTTTTTGTTGGGCCGGTTGCAGTGCTCTTCATACCGGCATTGGCCGGGGAGTCTTTAGGTGAATTTGGAGAAAATCCGTGCAGCGGCCGAGCGTGTAGCGCGTTCGGAAGGGCTGGAAGTTTTTGATATCGAATGGAAGATGGGGAAGCAGAGGTTTTTGCGGGTTTATATTGACCGCGTGCCACTGGCGAAAGAAGCAGCGAACGGCGTTGAAGTTGAAGACGACGCTTCCGCATCGGAACCGGCCGGCAGTATTGAGGGATCCTACGGAAATATCAGTCATTCCGACTGCGAGCGAGTCAGCCAGCAGTTGAGCGTGATTCTGGACGTGGAGAATCTCATCGACGGCGCGTCGGGATACGTGCTCGAAGTGAGTTCACCGGGTCTGGACCGGCCACTGCGAAATCCAGCGGATTTCGAGCGGTTCGCGGGAAGAATGGCGAAGCTCACTACGAGCGAGCCAGTCGGCGAGGGCGGCCAGAAATTTTTTGAAGGACGGCTGGCGGGGATTTCGGACGGAAAAGTTCGCGTGGAACTGGAAGGAAAGAACGCGCGAGTGGTCGAAGTACCGATGGAAATGATTCGGAAGGCAAATTTAGTGGTTGAGTGGTAGCAAGAAAGGCGAAGTAAAGAAGTAGCGAAGTAATGAAGTAAAGAAAAGAAGTACGAATCGCGACGCGCTCAGCTGGACAGGGCGGAACGCAGGTAAGACTCGAAGAGTCAGGAACGAACGGAAAATGGCGAATCTGCTCTATCAACAAATCGAGATGTTGAGCCGCGAGAAGCACATCGAGCCGGAAGTCGTGGTGTCGGCGATTGAAGATGCGATGGTTGTGGCCGCGCGGAAGCATTACAAGACCGAAGAAGATTTGCGCGCGAAGTTCAATCAAGAGACCGGTCAGGTAGAAGTGTTTTCGGTGATGACGGTGGTCGAGGAAGTTGTCGACCCGAAAAAAGAACTGAGCCTGACGGACGCGAAGAAAAAGAATCCGTCGGCGGAAGTCGGGACCGAGATCGTTGCGAACAAGCCGACCGATGCGTTCGGGCGCATTACCGCGCAGACCTTCAAGCAGGTAATTTTGCAGAAGGTGCGCGAAGCCGAGCGCGACACGATTTTCAACGAGTATCACAACCGCGTCGGCGAGCTGGTGACGGTGGTGGTGAAGCGCGCGGAAGGGCCGGACCTGATTGTCGACATGGGCCGGACCGAAGCGCGGCTGCCGAAACGCGAGCAGTCAAAGCTGGAGACGTACAACATCGGCGAGCGGCTGCGCGTGGTGATCAAGATGGTGGATCGCGCGGCGAAGGGGCCGCAGGTGATCGTGTCGCGCGCGGATGCGAGCCTGGTACAGCGATTGTTTGAGATGGAAGTGCCGGAAATTTACGACGGCACCGTGCAGATTCGTCACGCGGCGCGTGAAGCAGGCGAGCGGACGAAGGTAGCCGTGGCGAGCCGGGACAAAGATGTCGACCCGGTGGGCGCGTGCGTTGGTATGAAGGGCATGCGCGTGCAGTCGATCATTCGCGAATTGCGCGGAGAAAAGATCGACATCATTCCGTACAGCGAAGAGACGGTGGCGTTCGCGCAGAAGGCGCTGAGCCCGGCGAAGGTGACACGCGTTCAGGTCACCGATCCGGAAAATCGCAAGCTCGAAGTGATCGTCGAGGATTCGCAGCTATCGTTGGCGATCGGCAAAAAGGGACAGAACGTCCGCCTGGCGAGCAAGTTGATCGGCTGGGACATCGATATCAAGAGCGAAGAAGAGAAGCGGCGCGAAATCGAAGAGGAAATGACCGCTCTGACGGCGCCGACGACTCCCCTGACGACTTTGGCAGGTGTTGGCGCGAAGACGATCGAAAAGATCGAAGCGGCGGGTATTACCAACGTTGAGAAGCTCGCGGGAATGACGCCGGAACAATTGATGGAGATTCCGGGCATCGGCGAAAAGATGGTGGACAAGATTTATCAGGCCGTGAACCGCTTCTATGAGGGCGGCACCGAAGCAGCGGCGGGCGCAGCAGCAGCCGAAGGCGCGGAAGCGTCGACGGAAGAAGGTGGCGCGGAAACTGCGGAAGCATCGGCTGAAGGCGCCGCGGAAACTGCCGAGACGGCGGAAGCGACTTCTACCACCGAAGAGGGCACTGAAGAAGCTGCGGCAGAAACGACCGAGCAGGCGCCGGCGACGGAATCATCGGAGGCCGCGGAAGAAGGCGGCGAGAAAAAGCATTCGGAAGAGGCAAATTCCTAAGGATTCATGACGACAGACCCAAATCAGGTACGAATCAACGAACTGGCCCGGGAATTAGAGGTCAAGGCAAAGGCGATCATTGACCTTTTGCCCGGGTACGGTGTTCAAGAAAAGAAGACGCACTCGAGCTCGATTCCGGTGGATGTGGCCGTGAAGGTTCGCAAACACCTTCAAGGCGTCGCGGATGAAGAAGCAGCGGTCGAAGCGAAAGCCAAGGCCGACAAAGATGCGAAGGAAGCAGCTGCGAAAGCGGCTCGACTGCGCCCGGCTACACCAGCCGTGCCAGCGCCCGCAACGCCTGTTGCTCCGGTGGCGCCGCCTCCTGCGGCGTTCGCGCCGAAGCCGGCTGCACCGGTTGCGGTGCCCGCGGCTTCGGTAGCTGCGCCCACGCCTGCCGCTCAGCCTCCCGCGGCTGCGGCACCGCCTGCCGCTCAGCCTGCTGCAGCGAAACCCGCGCCCGCTCCTGTTCCTGTTGCTGCGCGACCTGTCGCTCCGGCGGCGCCTCCCGCGCCTGCTGCTACTGCTCCCACGCCTGCTGCACCAGTGGCGTTAGCTCCTACGTCTTCAGCTCCCGCGCCTTCAGGCACGAATGCACCCGCGGCTCCGCGTCCGCCGGCTCCGCAACCCGGCGCACCATTGCGACCGCAGGGTGTTCCTCCGCAAGGAGGAAATCGCCCCGGTGCACCTCGTCCTGGCGGAGCGCCCGGTGGACCTCGGCCTTCACAGCCACAGCCTGGACGTCCGACATCGGGTCAACCGATTGGTCAGCGACCGGCGGCAGCTGCGTCGAACGCACCCGGATCGCGACCTGCTCCGCGCCCACCCATGCCGACGGGCGGCAATCGCGGACCGGTGCCGGGTACTACTCCCGGAAGTTATGGCGGACAGCAGCGTCAAGGTCCGCGACCTGGCCAGCCGATGCGACCGCTGCCTCCTGGAGGAGGCGCCGGCGGACAAGGCCGAACATTTACTCCACGTCCCGGCGGTGGACCGGGCGGGCCGGGTGGACCTTCGCGTCCATTCGAGCAGCGCCGTGGACCGGTGCCAGCAGGTTCGCGTCCGGGACCCCGTGCACCGGGTCGACCGGGCATGTTGCCACCGCTTCCCGACAGAATGCCGTCGAAGGCGGAACCGGGCAAGCCGCTTTATGCGCGCAAGCCTCCCCAGCGGCAGCGTCCTGTTTCGGACAGGCGTGAAATTGAAGGTGAGCGCAAACTGCATCCGACGCGTCAGCGTCCAGGTGCGGGTGGCAGAGGCGTGGCAGCCGTAATTGCTCCGCCAGAGCCGCGGCCGCCGCGCGATGTGCAAATCACCGAAGGCATCACGATTCGCGAACTCGCGGAAAAGCTCGATGTGCGCGCGAAAGATTTGCTGAAGACGCTGATGGATCGCGGCGTGTTCGCGAGCATCAACCAGGCGCTCGACGTTCCGACGGCGACGCAGATCGCGGAGGCGTTCAACGGAGTTGTGAGCGTGGTCTCCTTCGAAGAGGAAATGGTCCTTGAAGTTGCGAAGGAAGAGACCAGGGAAAACCTGAAGCCGCGGCCGCCGGTGGTTACGGTGATGGGCCACGTCGATCACGGCAAAACGAGTTTGCTTGACGTCATTCGCGAAGCGGATGTCGCCGCAGGCGAAGCGGGCGGCATCACGCAACACATCGGCGCGTACAAAGTGATGGTAGGCGAACGTGCGGTCGTGTTCGTCGATACGCCGGGTCACGAAGCCTTCACGCGGATGCGTGCGCGAGGCGCGAAAGTTACCGACATTGTGGTGCTGGTTGTCGCGGCCGATGACGGCGTCATGCCTCAGACGAAAGAAGCGATCGATCACGCGCGAGCGGCGAATGTGCCGATCGTCGTAGCGATCAATAAGATTGATAAACCCGAAGCGCAACCAGAACGCGTGAAGCGCCAGCTCGCGGATTTGAATTTGCTCCCCGCGGAATGGGGCGGTGACACGGAATTCGTCGAAGTTTCGGCGAAACAGAAATCGGGAATTCCCAAATTGCTCGAAACGCTGCTGCTCGTCGCGGATTTGCGCGAACTCAAGGCGAATCCGGATGCGCCGGGTACGGGCACAGTGCTGGAGTCGCGTGTCGACAAGGGACGCGGCCCGGTGGCGACGATTTTGATTCAGAACGGCACGCTGCGTTCGGGCGACTTCTTCATCGTCGGCTCGGTATTCGGCAAAGTGCGCGCACTGTTCGACGATCGCGGGCGCACAACGAAGGAAGCTACGCCGTCGACGCCGGTCGAAGTGCTCGGTTTGCAGGGCATTCCGGACGCGGGCGACAACTTCCAGGTGACCGACGAAGCGAAGGCGCGCCACATCGTGGACTTCCGCCAATCCAAAGAGCGCGATGCAGCGATGGCGCGTTCCAGCGGCGGGCGCATCACGCTCGATCAGTTGCACGAGCAGATGAAGGCTGGCGAGGTCAAGGAACTTGGCGTCGTCATCAAGGCCGACGTACAGGGCTCCGTCGAAGTTTTGAGCGAAATGCTGCCAAAGCTCTCGACCGACCATGTGAAGCTGAAGATTATCGGCTCTGGCGTGGGCGCGGTGACCGAGAACGACGTGCTGCTGGCATCGGCCTCGGGCGCAATCGTCATTGCTTTCGGAATTCGACCGGATCGTAAAGCTTTGGAACTTGCGCAGCGCGAACACGTCGATATCCGGCCGCACACGATCATCTACGAAGTCTCCGACGAAATTAAAAAGGCGATGGAAGGGCTACTCGAGCCCGTCGTACAAGAGACCTATTTGGGCCGCGCGGAAGTTCGCAACACGTTCCGCGTCAAGGGTCTGGGTACGATCGCCGGTTGCTACGTTGTCGACGGCATTCTCAAGCGCGATTCGCAAGTGCGCGTGCTGCGCGAGGACGCGGTGATCTACACGTCGAAGCTGAATTCGCTGAAGCGATTCAAAGACGACGCGAGCGAAGTGCGCACCGGATTCGAGTGCGGCGCTGGCATCGCGAACTTCAACGACGTCAAAGTCGGCGACATTTTGGAATGCTTCCAGGTGACCAAGCTTTCGGCCGCTGAAGCCGCGGCTCAAGGTGGGTCAACGTCGCGTAAGTAGTTTTCACGCGGCGTTGTGTTTGGCAGGTCACGAGTTACGAATCGCGATAAATAGGGACCGCTGATGCCGGTCGGCTTACTTACCCTCGAGCTGCACATTCCGGACGCGCAATCGCTCAAGGACAAAAGGCAGGTGCTTCGGAGCTTGAAGGATAAGCTGCGAAGGGAATTTAACGTGGCGGTTGCGGAGTTGGAGCATCACGACGTGTGGCAGCGTTCGGTAATTGGCGTTGTGACGTTGTCGAACGAAGAGAAGCATGTTCGCGAGATGTTGCAGAAGGTGTTGGACAGAGCGGACGAAATGTTGGGATCGTTTCTGATCAGTCAGAGATTTGAGATAGTTTGATCGTCCCCAGTTGAAATTCGAAAACGATATCATCACGGCGAAACGGGATGACCACCACAAATCATCGACATGAACGCGTGGGCGAAGAAATCGCGCACGAAATCAACGCCATGCTGGCGGGTGAGCTGAAAGATCCGCGGCTCGAGGGCAGCGTGGTCGTGAGCGAAGTGCGCGTGCAGTCCGACATGAAGCATGCGCGCGTCTTTGTCAGCGTGAAGGGCTCGAACAAAGAGCAGAGCGACGCGATCAAGGCGCTGGAACATGCGGCGGGTTTTATTCGCAGCGAATTGATCGAGCGGCTGCAGTTGCGGCGGCTGCCGGATTTGCATTTCACGCTCGATGTGTCGCAGGAGCATGTCGAACGCGTCGAGCAACTTTTGAAAGAGATGAAGAAAGATAAGCCGGCGGCTTCGTCGGATTGAAGATGTTCTTTTCACGGTTGTTGCGATTCATTCCAACTGAATTCAGGTAATCTCAGACCTCATGCCGCGACAACCTGTGCCTGCGCCTTACGACGGCGCGCTCGTGATCGACAAGCCGAAGGGAAAAACGTCGCACGACGTTGTCGATGCGGTGCGGCACTTGGCCGGGATGCGGCAGATCGGGCATTTGGGGACGCTCGACCCGCTGGCCACGGGCGTGTTGGTGTTGCTGCTGGGACGAGCGACGCGGCTGGTGCAGTTCTATTCTGGTCGACGGAAGCGATACTCGGCGGGCTTTCGATTTGGGTTCGCGACGAATACATTCGATTCGGATGGCGAGGCCGAGGGGCCGGATGCTCCGCCCGCGCTGGTTCGGTCGGCGCTCGAGCGATTTGCCGTGGAGCGCATCGGGCGATTCGAGCAGATGCCGCCTTCGTTTTCGGCGAAAAAGATTCATGGGCGGCCGGCGTACGAGCTTGCGCGCAAGAAGCAAGTGGTGGAGCTGAAGCCGGTCGAGGTCGAACTTTTCGAATACAAGCTGACGGAGATCGAAGGGAGCATCGCGCGATTCGTGATCGAGTGCTCTTCGGGAACGTATATTCGCGCGCTGGCGCACGAGATGGGGCAAAAGCTCGGCTGCGGCGCGCATCTCGCGGAGATTTCGCGGCTGGCCGTCGGAGAATTTTCGCTCGAGCAGGCGATCAAGCTGGAAGAATTGGCGGAAGGTACGAAGGCTGGGAAGTTCGCGGACTATTTGATCAAGCTCGAAAATTTGTTGCCGAATTTTCCGCGGGCGAATGTGCTGCCAATCGTGGAGCGGCGTGTACGCCATGGGACGAAGTTCAATGTGACGGTGTCGCAGATTCAGCCGGGGCGCGTCGAGGCGGCGCCGGGCGCGACCGCGGAGTTGGACGCGGGAGAGCCAAAGGCGCCGAAGTTGCGTGTCTTCAATCAACAGAATAAATTGATCGCGATTGCCGAAGCGGTGGTGCCGCGGACGTATCAGCCGGTGGTAGTGTTTGAGCCAATGGGGTGAGGCGGCGTGGAAATTGGAAAAGGGCAATTGGGCGGCAAAAGCGTAAACTCGCCACGTAAGATTTGGGATTTGAGGAGCTGCGAATGAGTGCTGCTTCCATTCCGTCCGTGGGGCAAGGATCGATTGCCGGGATGAGCCGGTTGGTGACGGTGAAGGACGCGGTCGGCACGCAGGGCGTCGAGGCGGAACGAGGACGCGCGCTTTGCGGTGAGCTTGAAGCCGGCAACATTTTGTATTTTCCGCGAACACCGTTCGCGTTTCCCGACGATGATTTGAAATTCCTTCTCGGTCTCAGGCAGACCGACGCCAGCTTTCACAAAAACATCGCGTATCGCCCTGCCGAAGATCGAATCACCGGCTTGGACAAATCGGCGCACGGTCCCGATCTCGATCGATTGCGCGCGATTGTTTCTGGGTACTCGCGCCGATCGACGGAATTTTTGGGCTGGTTGCTGCCGCCCTACGCTGGCAAGTGGAAATTGGACTACGCGAGCTACCGGCCGCTGGAAGAGCAAGGGCGTCCGGCGCGGTTGCGTGCGCGCAACGATTTGCCGCACGTCGACGCGTTTCCGACGCGGCCGACGAACGGCGATCGTATTCTTCGACTTTTTACCAATATCAATCCCGCGCAGAACCGCGTGTGGATCACGAGTCAGACGTTCGATGTGATCGGTCCGCAGTTTGCCAAGATGCTCGGATTGCCGCGCCAACAAGCGTCAAATTTTGTGGCGAAAGCGTTGCGCGGAATCGCAAACGCCGCGCACATGCCGGGCGCGAATCGATCGCCCTACGACGATTTCATGCATCGTTGCCACAATGCGATGAAAGAGAGTGGTGAGTTTCAGGAAAATTGTCCGAAGCAGCGATGGGAATTTCCACCGCACTCCACGTGGATCGTGTTCACCGATTCGGTGAGCCACGCAGTGCTGCAAGGGCAATACGCGCTGGAGCAGACGTTCATCATTTCGCGCGAGGCGATGGTGCAGCCAGAGAATTCACCGCTGCGGATTCTAGAGCGGCTAGCGGGACATCCACTCACGCGAGTCAGTTAGACCAATAAGGCAGTATTGAAATTAAGGCTGAGGCGGCGGTTGTGGCACTGGCTGCGGCCGCGGTTGCTGCTGTTGTTGAGGTTGTGGCTGCGCCGGCTGCGGCGTGACCGGCTCGGGTTCGGGCTGAGGTTGAGCGCCTGCGCCGATCGAACCTCGATTTGACGGATCGCCGCGCCCCGCGAGGATACTGCGCGCCTGACGCACCGGAGAACGCAAGCGGTGCGGCGTAACTAGAATCATAAATTCCGTGTCGTTCGACGAATTGCTGTGGGTCGCTCCTGCGTAGCTCGCCCCAGGCACCTCGCCGAGCCCAGGCAATCCGGTGAGCGAGCGCGTTTCTTCCTTATCGAGCAATCCGCCAATCAACGTGGTTTCATCGTCGCGCACGCGCACTACCTGACTGAGCGTGCGATTGGAAATAATAGGGATGCCATTGATGCTATTACCCGACAGTGCGCGGATTTCAAACTCGAGCTGCAGAGTGACTTCGTGATTTTTGTGCAGCGTCGGCGTGGCTTTGACTTTCACGCCAAGATCGACGAATTCGGAGCCAGGATAAGGTGTTTGCGTCGGCGTTGAACCGGTGGCGAAGCTGGCGGAATCTTGAAAAATAGTGACGACGCCTTGATCGGGGGTTGGGCCAAGCGCGGTGAGCGCGACGTCAGGTAATCCTGTGCTGGTGAGCGTCGCCGAAATGATCGCGGACGGCGTCGCGGGCGTGCTGACTTCAAGACGTGGAGAGAATTCGGCGCCGCCGAGCCCGACGTAGAGGCCCAGCGTGCTGACTCCCGCGTTCGTAACTGCGAGACTGGGAACTTCGCCACCGGTGAAATTTGCGATGACGATTCCGATGGGAGTTGTGGCGGTCGAGAGCGGCGAACCCGGCGCGAAACTGAATGTTGCGTCGGCATTGGTGCTGCCCAAAATTACGGAGATGCTGCTGTCAGCCTGGTTGACCACGGCGAGATCGGGAATTCCGTCGGTGTTGAGATCGCCGGCGGCGATAGCGACGGGCGTCGCCCCGACGGCGATGGGCGAACTATTCGCTTCGGTGAAGATGACGTTGCCGGCGTTGTCGAGCGACCCGAGCAAAATCGCGACGTTATTGCTGTTCTGGTTGACGACGGCGAGATCGACTTCCGGCGCGGTGGAGTTCGGCAGAGTCGTGTTTTTGAAATTGGCGGTGGCAAGCGCGACAGGCCCTGTTTCCGCGCGCGTTGCGTTGTTCTGCAGCGTGAAGGGCGACGCAGGAAACGCAGTGAATTTGCCGCTGCCGTCGCCTTTGAAAAACGAAATCGAATTGTCGCCTTTGTTCGTCACCGCGAAGTCGAGATTGCCGTCGCCGTTAAGATCCGCAACGACGACCGAGCTTGGGTTGGTGCCGACGGCGTAGGGCGAGCCGGGCGCCTCGGTAAATGTGCCGTCGCCATTGCCAAGCAAAACAGCGACGTTATTGGTGGTCGCGTTGGCGATGACAAGGTCGACTGGAGCAACAGTCACGCCATCCGAGTTCACAACGGTGTTGCCAAACGTGCCGGTTGCGATCGCGACGGGGCCGAGTTCCGTCGCCGCCAATTTGACTGGCGAATTCGCTTGCGCAACGAAGTTGCCATTGTCCTGGTTGAGCAGAATGCTGATCGTGTTGTCCTTCTGGTTGACGACGGCGAGATCGGGCAACGTCCCGCCGGAATAAGCGGCAGCCGCAAGCGCGACTGGATTGTTGCCGACGCTGAACGTCGTCTGTGGGAATTCACTGGAAGAGGGAAGCGCGCCGATCACGGGAACGTTGCCAGTTGACGCGGCTGCCCCGGTGCCCGTTCCCAAACTGCCCGACAGCAACGAGAGCGTGATCGGATACCGATCACCGACGAAAAATGTGGCGGGCTTGCCGTCCTGCGCGCGCATCAATACCTGGCGGCCGCTCTTCACCAGCGTCAGCGCGTCGGAAAAATTCGCCGTAGTGCCGGGCAGCGTGAGCAGGAACGTCGAATAGCCGCCGCCAACCAGCGTGAATCCTGGGATGCTCGTGATGCCTTGCGCGCTGAAGAGCTGGCCGAGAATCGTGAGCGCGTTGGTGAGATCGGAGGCCTGACTCAGCGCGTGAATATCGTTGGGGCTGATGAGAAACGCCTGAGCCGACGCCGGCGGCGTGATGCCAAGCTGCGTGGCTTTGTCCTTGTCGACCTCCAGCAATTCGATTTCGAGCAACACTTCGCCTCGGGCGTGTTCGACCTGGTCGATCAATTCGCTGGCGAGTTCGAGGCGTTCGGGCGTGTCGCGCATCGTGATCGAACGGCTGTTGGAATTGAGCTCGATGCGGGTCGACGCTGTTATTTCGCGCAAGACGCGAAGGAGTTCGGTCATCTCCTCGGGAGCGACGGACGCCGATAGCGGGAACGTCTGCACGGCCTGCACCGCGAACTGGCGGCGCTTTTCGGTCGTGTCGGCTGCAACGAAAATCTGATTCGAGTCGAGCGGACGCCAGAACGTGCCCGTCGATTGAGCCAGCAAGCCAATCGCTGTGGCGAAATCGACGTCATCAACGCGAAGATGCACGCGGCGCGACGGCAGATCGGGATCGAAGGCAGCTTTGATTCCGAAGATATGCGTCACCATGTCATAGGCGCTGCGCGTGTCGCCGTGGAGATCGAGGTTGTGCTTTCCCGTCTGGATGTTGAGCTTCGGCAGGCCGTGGATCGTGGTCGCGGGACGTGCGGCGAGGGAATCGTCGTCGCGCATGGCGGCGATCTGCGCCATGCGCTCAGCTACGACGGCGTTGGCGGGATCGATGCGCATCGCAGTGCGCAACTCCTCGAGCGCTCTGGGCACGTCGCCATGAATCGCGAATTGCTCGGCGTTGTCGGCGTGCGCGCGGACCAACTGCGAGCGGAGTGTCGCACCCTTGCCTAGAATTTCGGCGTCTCGCGGCGCATAGCGCGCCGCGTCGTCGTAGGCAACGAGCGCATCGTCAAAGCGACCTTCGGCGACGGCTTTGTCGCCGGCGTCCACGTCTTTTTCGGCGCGTCTTGGGTCGGCCTTTGGTGGGGCGGATGGCGCCGCGGTTGCCGAACCGGTTGCGGCAGTCGCCGAGTGCAACGTCGACGGCGTCTGCGCGCGCACGGGCACACCGAGCAGCGCCAAACCCAGCGCCGCGGCGAAGATCCCCTCGAAAATTTGAGCTGAACGCATCGATGAGATATTCTATCGCGAAGATATAGGACCAGTGCGGTCCGGTTGACGGAAGTGCTTGTGAAATGTAAACTTAGGTCGTATTTGCAAATGATTTACAACTGGAGTCCGCTTGCTTTCCGCTTTTCTCATCGCTCTCCGTGAAGGCGTCGAAGCCTCGCTGGTCGTCGGCATCATCTTGGTGTATTTGTCCCGGACCGGCCGTGCTCACCTGGCGCGTTTCGCCTGGTATGGCGTGGCGGCGGCTGTAGCGCTCAGCTTGGGCATCGCTATCGCGCTGGAACGGTTCCAAATCAGCGAAGACGGCTTCGAAGGGGTCATGTTGCTGGTTGCGGCCGCCTTCGTGGTTACGATGATCGTATGGATGAATCGCGTTGCGCGCCACCTGAAAAAAGAGATCGAAAATAAGATCGAGAGCTATGCCGCCAAGGCTGGAGACGCGGCTGGCTGGGGCATCTTCCTGTTCGTTTTTCTGATGGTCGTGCGAGAGGGGGCTGAGCTGGCCCTGATCCTGCGAGCCGTGGAGCTGTCCACGGCCGGCTTGCAGACCTGGATTGGCACCTTAGCGGGTATCGCGGCGGCAGTAGCCGTCGGCGTGTTCTTCTTTAAAGGCACGTTGCGGATCCCCTTGGCGCGGTTCTTCGCGGCTACCAGCGTAATTCTGATGCTGGTCGTCTTTCAGCTGGCGATTACCGGGTTGCATGAGCTGAGCGAGGCGCAGTGGCTGCCTTCCAGCCGGACCGAGATGGCGATTGTCGGGCCGATCGTGCGCAACGACCTATTCTTCTTCGTCTTTATTTTCGGTGCCGCCGCCCTGCTCGTTTTGCGGGAATGGCAGTCGGCAACGCACGCCTCGGCAGTGAAGACAGCTGGCAACGACGCCGAGAAGCGTCTGCTCGAATCGCAGAATCGCCGCCAGCGGCGATGGATGGCGGCTGCGGCTTCGGCCTGCCTCATTGTGATTCTGGCGCTGACGGCGGATTTCATTTACGCGCGCGCGAATTCGGCGGCGCCGACAGTCACGAAAATCGCGGTGCAGGGAAGCGACGTCCGCGTCTCGATTGCGCAGGTAAACGACGGCGACATGCACCTGTTTTCGGCCGACATCGGCGGCGGGAAAATCGTCCGCTTCATGATCATCAAGAAGCCGACCGGCTGGGGCACTGCGCTCGACGCGTGCCGCATCTGCGGCGCCGAAGGCTATCGCCAAGACGGACAGAACGTAGTTTGCCGGCACTGTGGCTCGGCGATTTACGTCCCGACGATCGGCGAAGCTGGCGGATGCAATCCGATCGGTGTGCCGTCGCGTGTCGATGGCACTGATCTCGTGCTCGACATTTCTGCTTTGTCCCAGGCTACACACGACATTCCGAACTGAGCTAGACCGCTGCCATGTTTATTCGACTCGTCGCCGATTCGTTTGGCCGCCGCCCGCGACACAAGTTGCTGACCGGCGCGGCGCTCGCGTTGGGGATGGCTGTAGCGACGGCGGCGTTGAGCGTTTCGCTCGATGTGGGCGACCGGCTGTCGCGCGAATTTCGCAGTTTTGGCGCGAATTTAATCGTTAGGCCTGACGCGGATTCGCTGCCGATTGAAATCGGCGGCGTGGATTATCGCCCCGCAAACGCCGGCGCGTACTTGCCTGAAGCCGACCTCCCCAAAGTTAAAACGGTTTTCTGGCATAACAACATCATTGCGTTTGCTCCTGAGCTCGATACCTCCGTCGCCTTGGCCGTAGGTTCGCCGGTTCCCGTGAAAGAACTTCCCACCATCCACGCCGATCGTAAGTTGATCGGTACGTGGTCGTCGCACGCGGTGACGCTGCCCGACGGCGGAGCATTTCCGACCGGCATCAGTAAGACGAATCCGTGGTGGCACATCGCGGGCGAATGGTTCAAAGACGCCGCTGCGGAGTGCGTGATTGGAAGCAATCTGGCAGCGAACCTCACAGGCCCCACGGGCTCAAAAATAAAAATTGGCGACACCGTGTATATCTACGCCGACTCCTCTGTTGATCCGAACTCTGGCGTAAATCCTGTAGCGCTGCGCACCACCGGAATTCTCGATACCAGTGGACCCGAAGACGACGCGATCGTCGCACCTTTAGAGATTGTGCAAAAGCTGGCCAGGCAGCCCGGGCAATATCGCAAGCTCTACGTCAGCGCACTGACCAAGCCTGAAGACGATTTCGCGCGGCGCGATCCGAAGACGATGAACTCCGACGAATTCGAGCGGTGGAGCTGCGCGGCGTACGTGTCCTCGATCGCGTTTTCAATCCAGCAAGTCTTGCCGGGTTCGGACGTGCGCGTCGTGCATCGAGTTGCCGACGGCGAAGGACGCATTCTTTCGCGCGTGCAGATGCTGTTGTGGTTGGTGACGCTGGCTGCGTTGCTGGCGGCCGCGCTCGCCGTTGGCGCTTCGTCCGCCGCAAGCGTGATCGAACGTCGCACCGAGATCGGCTTGATGAAAGCGCTCGGCGCCGGCTCAGGAACGATTGGATTCTTGCTGGCCGCGGAACAATTGTTGCTCGCGCTTGCCGGCGGCGCCGTGGGCTACGTTATCGGCATTCTGCTCGCGCGTATTGTTGGCCAGAAAATTTTCGGCGTCGTCCCGCAGCCCTCGATGCTCGTGCTCGCCGTGACTCTCGGCTTGGCGGCGGTCGTCACGCTGGCTGGCAGCGCGATTCCGTTGCGACGCGCGGCGCGTTATAACCCGGCGCCCATCCTGCGAGGCGAATGATGTCGAACTCTCGCCCCATGTTCTGGCGCATCGTCCGCCGCTTGCTCACCGCAAATCGCGGGCGACTGATCGTCATTCTGTTAGCGCTGGGAGCTGGCGCCGCCGTCACCGCCGCCCTGCTCAATCTGCAAGTTGATGCGAAGCAGCGACTGACGAATGAATTTCGCTCGTTCGGCGCAAACATCGTCGTCGCCCCAAAAAAGGGACCGTCTCTCAACAACACGATTCCGGAATCGTTGGACGAACGAATTCCTTCGACAAACGACGGAACCGAGGTCACCAAGATCGATTCGCTGTACCTCTTGGTTCACGCTAATCGCACGTCGCGTCCACCTCAAACCCAACTTCCTGCCGTAATTAAGCCGCCCACGAACACCATTCGACCCGTACCGAAGAAGGGGGCGGTGGATGCCCTGTCACCGGATAGCGCCGGGAATGAGAGTTCGCCGCCATCAATCCCCGTCGTTCTTGTGGGTTATGACGGTAGAAACCCTCAACACATATGGCCGTCACGTATTCAAGAAGGTGCCGGACGCGGTGAAGAGTGTCGGGTAGGGAAGCAAGCTGCCAAAGCACTTCAGGTTCATGCCGGCGATTATCTGAGCCTTCGGAACGGACCCAACCTCCACTTATGTATGGTTTCCACGGTCGAAGACTTCGGCGGTATTGAAGACAACCAAATATTCACGAAGTTTCTCTTCGCTGTGCAGCAGCTAGCCGTCTTAGACAACGGGATGCTCAAGGACGGTCCCCCAATCTCCCTGATCCAACTAAGCGTTCCGGGCACGCCGCAAAGCGTAAGCAAGTACATCGCGGAGCTGCAGAAGAAAATTCCAGAGGCTGACGTCCACGGCATCCGCCAATTCACCGAAGCCGAAGGCAAAATTTACGAGCGCATCAGTGGCTTGTTGAATGCGACGGTCGCGGTCGTCCTCATCCTCACGATGCTCTGCGTCATGGCCGCCATGACCAACGTCGCGATGGAGCGCAAAAACGATGTCGGCCTCATGAAAGCAATCGGCGGAGCGACGCGCCGCGTGCTCCGCCTCTTTCTCGCGGAAGCGGCGACGCTGGGCCTCATCGCCGGAATCATCGGCGCCGCCGCAGGACTCGCGCTCTCCGTCGCGCTCGGCAAAGCCGTTTTTGGCGTCGCGGCGCAGCCACGGCTGATTGTGTATCCTGTAGTTGTCGCTCTGACGATCCTAGTTGCCGTTGCTGGCGCGTATCCCCTGCGTCGGCTTGCCGGTATTCGTCCCGCGTCGGTATTTCGAGGTGAGGCGTGACGCCGCTAGCGCAGTCGCAAACTGCTCAGGTCGCAATCGAGTCGCTCACAAAAACGTACGGCGTATTGCGCGCGGTCGATTCGCTTTCGTTTGAGATTCAATCGGGCGAATGGGTCGCTTTGATGGGGCCGTCGGGCTCCGGCAAAACCACGCTTATCAACGTGCTCGGCGGCTTGGACACGCTGACTTCAGGCCGCGTTGTCGTCGACGGCGTCGATCTCGCCAAACTCAGCGAAAATCAACTCGTCCGCTATCGCGCCGAAAAAATCGGCTTCGTGTTTCAGCAATTTCACCTCGTGCCCTATCTCACCGCCGTCGAAAACGTGATGCTCGCGCAATATTTCCACAGCATCACCGATGAATCCCAGGCCGCCGAGGCATTGCGTCGCGTTGGGCTCGGCGACCGCCTCACGCATTTGCCCGCGCAGCTTTCCGGCGGCGAACAGCAGCGCGTCGCAATCGCGCGCGCCCTGATCAATCAGCCGAAGCTGATTTTGGCCGACGAGCCGACCGGCAATCTCGACGAGCCCAATGAAACCATCGTGATGGAATTGTTCCGAGAGTTGCACCGCGCGGGTCACACAATCCTGATGGTGACGCACGACCCCGACATCGCACGTCAAGCCGATCGCCGTATCGAATTGCAGCACGGCCACCTTCATTACGACAGCCTGCAGCAGGGACCGAATCATCCGATGCTCTGCCCGCTTGCGAACACGGCGGACTGTTGCAGCACGGGCGCCGGCGCTCCGACTGCAGACGATCAGATTCGCTTTGACCATCTGCTCGAGCAAATCTGGATTTTTGGCGAGGAAGGGAAGCCGGCGCGCGTTGACGCATTGCGTCCTTCAGGTCCTGCCGGAGAACTGCCGCTGATTACGGATGAATCTCCAGCGCGAATGCTGGGTCGCATGGTGGAGTTGGAGCTGGTGCAATCCTTTAACGGTCATGTCGAGCTGACCGGCGCGGGTACACGCAGAGCACGCGACATAGTGCGCCGCCACCGCCTGGCAGAGCGATTATTCAAAGACACATTCGCCGTCGAAGATTCCGAAGCGCACAATCAAGCCTGCAAGTTCGAACACATCATCAGCCCTGAATTGGATCAGCGCATCTGCACGTTCCTTGGCCATCCGAAAACTTGCCCGCACGGCAATCCGATCCCGCCGGGCGAATGCTGCGAGAAGAAGACGATTTCGTCCTGACATGCCCGCTCCCCTCGATGTCCGCAAAAAACCCGCCGCGGTGAAAATCCACGTCTCGACCGGCGCCGGCGTCGACATTACGTGGGCCGACGGCCACGCGAGCCACTATGATTTTGCATTTCTCCGCGACGAGTGCCCGTGCGCGACGTGCAATGACGAACGCTCGCGAAAAGAAGATTTTGCGTCAGCGGGTCCCGTATCGTCCGCAGCGTCGGTGCTGCCAATGTTCAAACCTAAGCCCACAGCGCGCACTGCGAATTCCGTTGGCAACTATGCAATCAACATCGCATTCAGCGACGGCCACTCCACCGGAATCTACAGCTACGATCAGCTCCGCACGATTTGCCCTTGCCCGGAGTGCGCACGCGAGTTTCGTTCTTCCTAGCACTCGCCCCTTCCAAAAATGAACTTCGTTTAAAAACGGCGACTCCCGTCGCGTGCGCAGTTGCCCGTTAACGCGAATTTATGGAATGCTGCGTGTACTTCTCCGCAACTAAACTGAGGTGTCTCGATGGGCTGCAGTCCTGAAACTCTACGCGCCGTACCCCTGTTCTCGCTCTTTGACGAAGACGAGCTCTCCGTACTGGCCGGCCAGGTCGAAGTGAGAAATTTCGCGCCGCGCCAGCGCATCTACAAAATTGGCGACGATAGCGGCCGCGCCTACGTAATGGTGTCGGGCAAAGTGCGCGTCACGATCTTCGACGAAGATCACCAGGAGGTCGTCGTCGACGAGCCGTCGCACGGCGAATTCTTCGGCTTCGCATCGATGCTGGAAAAAACGCCGCACCAGACCAACGCGCTCGCGCTCGAAGATACGCAATGCATCGAGGTCGATCGCCACGACATCGCCGTGCTGCTCGAGCGCAAGCCCCACGCGGGCATGGACATGCTTACCGTGCTCGGCCGCCAGTTCCACCAATCGCAACAGCTGGTACGTTTGCGCGCCAACCGCAATCCCAATGAGGTCATCGAAGCGGACATGACTTTTGGCGAGCGCATCGCTGACTCGGTCGCTGGTTTTGGCGGTTCGTGGACCTTCATCATCTCCTTTGGCGTCGCTATCGTGGGTTACACGGCCGCCAATCAGATCCTTGGCAAAGGCGCTTGGGATCCCTATCCGTTCATCTTGTTGAATTTGTTTTTGTCGATGCTCGCCGCGATTCAGGCGCCGGTCATCATGATGAGCCAGAATCGCCAGGACACGAAGGATCGGCTCAGAGGCGAATTGGATTACGACGTGAATCGCCGCGCGGAAAAGGAAATACAGAACGTCACCGGCAAGATCAGCTTGCTCGACGCCAAAATCGACGACATCGCGGAATTGCTGCGCAAAAATCTCGATCAGCCGCATACTGCCGGTTGATCTCCACTATTCGCTACGGCTTATTTTTCGCCCGCTGCCGCAAAAATAAAGGAGATTCCGCTGAACGCCAGCGCGACAAACATGCTCGTCAGTTCGTCCGCGTTGTGAATTGCCGCGAGCACGCGCGGCAGATGCAACGTTAAAAACCACAGCAAAAACATGACACCGAGGCAGATTCCCGCGATCCTCGCCAAAATTCCCGTCGCGATCGCCGCGCCCGCGGCCATCATCGCGGTCCCCGTGAAATAAATCCAGAACGCATGCGCGGGCAGCCATTTTTGCACCAGGCCCACGAGAAATTGCGCGTACATGAAATGCTGCCACCCAAAAAGAATCATCGACACGCCAAAACCAATGCGGCTGACGAGAATCAGTTTGCGACTAGCATCGGCACTCATCTCGCCGAAGCCTTCCGCCGGAGTCATCGCTGCCAGCGCCAGCAACCCGACGCCGATGCACAGAGTCTCAAACGCCCGCGTCCGGTCGTTGCCATTGCTCCAGACCGAACTCGCATGCTGGAGATGGAAGACGAAAAAAGAAAACGCAAACCACGCGCCCGTAACGAGCGACAGCAGTCGCGCCTGCTTGTTGATCAAAATCGCCGCACCGGTCACCAGCAAAAGCACGCCAACAAGATACGCCCCGGCAGCGCCTCCTTGCGCCCACGGCGGCATCGGCGCCAACCCGCCCTGATATTTCCCAATTGCCAGATATTGAATCGCGAAAACGAGCAGTGGTATCGCGAGAAAATACCTTCCGACCTTCAGTAATGGTGTCATTTGTCGTATGCCTAAGTTCAGCCATTAGAGCACGATGACTCGCCCAGAAAATGCTGGATCGCCAAGAAAAAGTGGTCATTCCCGACTTCGTCGAAGTGGTTATTGACTTGTATCCGACGACCATCCGCTTTCCATCAGACCGAGGGTCGTGCGACAAAAAAAGAGCAGTCAAACCTTTTCGCCACGCATCCAAATGAAAGAACTCAAGTGAGGTGCATGATGAAAGCGACGGAGCAAAAAGTGATGCGAGCGATGCGATTGGCGGATGCGACGGCCGGAGCCGTGCGATTTGTCGAAACTGAAGTTCCGCAGCCGAAGCCGAACGCCGGCGAAGTGCTGGTTCGAGTTCACGCCGCAGGCGTGACGGCGTCCGAAGTGATGTGGTCCCCAACGACCCAGACGAAAGAGGGCGCGCCGCGAGCGAACGCCATCGTGGCACACGAGTTCAGCGGCGTCGTTGCAGAAGTCGGCGCCGACGTGCGCGATTTTCGCGCTGGCCAGGAAATCTACGGAATGAACGATTGGTACGCGGAGGGCGCGCTGGCCGAATACTGCGTTGCAAAACCGAGCGACATTGCGCCGAAGCCCGCGAAACTCACGCACATTGAAGCTGCCTCAGTTCCCATCAGCGCGCTCACTGCGTGGCAAGGCCTACTCGATCGCGCTCAGCTGCAGTCCGGCCATCGCGTCCTGATTCACGGCGCCTCCGGTGGAGTCGGCGTCTTCGCCGTTCAACTCGCGCACATTCGCGGCGCGCATGTCATCGCCACCGCGTCCGAAA
Organism: Candidatus Acidiferrum sp.; assembly: GCA_036493835.1. Taxonomy (GTDB): domain Bacteria; phylum Acidobacteriota; class Terriglobia; order Acidiferrales; family UBA7541; genus Acidiferrum. The sequence goes on from DASXPD010000109.1 coordinate 40,830, forward strand.
TCAATCGCGATTTCGTCACGCAACTCGGCGCCGACGAGTTCATCGACTACAAGTCACAACGCTTCGAAGACATCGCACGCGACATCGACGTCGTCTTCGACGGCGTCGGCGGCGAAACCTTCAACCGATCTCTCGCTGTCCTAAAGCCCGGCGGCCGAATCATCACCATCGCCGCAAGCGCCGAAGCGGAAGCCGCGAATGACGAACGCGTAAAAAACGCATTCTTCATCGTCGAGCCAAACCAAAAGCAGCTCATCGAAGTCACCAAGCTCATCGACGCCGGGAAACTGAAGCCAGTCGTCGACGCCGTAGTGCCTCTGGCAGACGCCGCGTCAGCCTACAACGGCTCCGTCAAAAACCGCCAAGGCCGCGGCAAAATCGTCATCGAGATCACAGGCCCCTAAATTCTCAGCGCCAAAACACGCCGTGTCACGCCAAAACACGTCGTACCCACTCAAAGTATTCACAGCGCGGAAGATACCCGCTTGCCCGACTCGCATTCCCACACGAAACCCGCCCCATCCACGCCGCACCCTCTAAAATCTCGCCGCGCCTCTACTCCCACCAAAAATCTCCCAACTCCAGCCCAATCGCTTAACTAGACTTCGTCCCCAAAAAATGCGAGCATTTTAATCTGCTGGTCGACATCTACCCATAAATGAGCAGCATTCCTACTAGTCCCGCTGCGCCTCGCCGCGGCAACGGCATTCCGCGCGTCATCGTAGCCACCACGGCGCTGCTGACGTTCATCTCCTTTTGGCGCGCCGCCGCGATCGTTCTAAACGATTTGGCGTCGTCCGCCTATTACGCCGGCGGTGAAGCCGAAGGCTTCATCGGCAAGACCGCTCCCTGGTTCATTCTCGCGATCATGCTTTTCTCGTATGCCGTTCGCGCGGTGTACGTCGAAAGCTGCAGCATGTTCGTCCGCGGGGGCGTTTATCGAGCGGTTAAGCAGTCACTGGGTGGCGCGCTCGCCAAATTCAGCGTTTCGGCGCTAATGTTCGACTACATCCTCACCGGCCCGATCAGCGGCGTCGCCGCGGGCCAATATCTCTCCGGACTTCTCAGCGAACTCTCCGTCTATCTTCACCTCAGCGGGCCCTTCTCCGAACACACGGTCGGCGGCATCTCCGCGACCTTCGCCGTCATGGTCACGGTCTATTTCTGGTGGGAAAACACCAAGGGCGTCTCCGAATCGAGCGAAAAAGCCCTCCACATCATGAAGCTGGTCACCGTGATGGTGGTGATTCTGATCGGTTGGTGCACCTACACCGCGGTCCTGCGCCATTCGTCGCTGCCGCCATTTCCGTATCCCAGCAACATCCACCTGACCAAAGGCGCGCTCGGTTGGCTGGCCCACAGCAGCCTGCCGCACATGTTCGGTATCATCGCCGTCTTCATCGCGCTCGGCCATTCCGTGCTGGCCATGAGCGGCGAAGAATCGCTCGCGCAGGTCTATCGTGAAATCGAAAGCCCCAAGCTGCCCAACCTCAAAAAGGCCGGCTTGGTTATTTTCATTTACAGCTTGGTGTTCACCTCGCTGGTTTCGTTCTTCGCGGTAATGATCATCCCCGACGGCGTCCGCCAGGGCTTCCTCGAAAATCTCATCGGCGGACTCGCGATGAATCTCGCCGGGCCGTTTATCGCGCGGCTGATCTTCCACGGCTTCGTCGTCGTCGTCGGCACACTGATTCTCGCCGGCGCAGTCAACACCGCAATCGTCGGCTCCAATGGCGTGCTCAACCGCGTCTCCGAAGACGGCGTGCTCAGTGAGTGGTTCCGCCAGCCGCATCCGAAATTCGGCACCAGCTATCGCATCATCAACATCGTCGTCATTCTGCAAATCGCGACGATCGTCATTAGCCGCGGCGACGTCACCTTCCTCGCCAACCTGTACGCCTTCGGAGTGATCTGGAGCTTCGCGATGAACGGCCTCGCCGTTCTCGTGCTGCGCTACACAAATCCGGGCGAGCGCGAATTCCAGGTGCCATTCAATCTCCGTATTCGCGGCGTGCAGATTCCCATCGGCCTCAGCCTGATTACGCTGATGCTTTTCCTCATCGCCATCGTCAACCTCTTCACCAAGCCCATCGCGACAATGGCCGGCGGCGCTTTCTCGATCTTGCTATACATCGTATTCACCATCTCAGAGCGCCGCGGCCGCAATCGCGGCGTCGCCCACGTCGAGATGGATCAGTTCAATCTCGAACTCGAAGGCGAACTGAGCCCCGAAGCCGTCGGTGCGCGCCCCGGCAACATCCTCGTGCCCGTCAGCAACCATTTCAATCTCTATCACCTCGGCAACGTTTTGGACCGTTTAAAACCTGGCCGCCGCGACGTTGTCGTGCTCCACGTCCGCCTGTTGCGCCGCTCCGGCTCCGGCGAAAACGAACTCGAAGCCGATCAGCTTTTCGGCAGCATCGAGCAGCATCTTTTCTCGCAAGCATTGTCGATGGCCGAAAAACGCGGCAAATCGATTCGCCTCGCGGTCGTTGCGGCCAACGACCTCTGGGACGGTATTCTGCGCGCCGCAACGTCGTTGCAATCGAGCACCATCGTCGTCGGCCACTCCGCCAAGGAAGTCACCGAAGAGCAGGCGCGCCAAATCGGCGAAGCATGGGAAAAGCTCGGCGACCAGAAGCCGCAGTTCAACCTCGAAATTCACATGCCCAACGGGGACAAGATTTACAAAGTCCTCGGCCCGCACGCACCGAACCTCACCGCGAACGAAGTTCACCTGTTGCATCGACTGTGGCTGCGCTTCAGCGAAGTGCTGGCGGGAGCGGAACTGCACCATCACGACGTCGTTCACTTCGCGCTGGAAGAAGTGCAAAAAGAAATCGATGAGGGTGAGGAAGACCAGGTCGTCGAGCGTCTGCGCGCCCATCTGGAAGCCAACCAAAGCAAGCGAAAACCGAAGCTATAGACAGCTCTTCCAGCACGCAATCTATTCTTTTCAATCAAAACAATTCCCACAAATAAGACGGTCTGAAGAAGTGTGTCAGGCCAGCTGCGTCGTGCAGTGCCCGCACTTCTTCGCTGCGATAGGAATGCTCATCGCACACTGCGGGCAATCCTTTGTCGTCGCCGGAGCCGGAGGTGCTGGTTTGTTGATCCACTTCTGAAGGATCTGGATGATGATGAAGACGCAGAATGCGACGATCAGGAAGTTGATGACCGTGTTAAGAAAAAGGCCGTAATTTATCGTCGCCACATTGGCGTCTTTCGCTGCTTTCATGCTCGAATAGGCGTTCCCGTCGAGGGCGAAAAACAGACTCGAGAAATCCACGCCCTTCACAAGTTTTCCGATGGGCGGCATCAATACATCATCGACGAGCGATGACACGATTTTCCCGAACGCCGCACCGATGATGACGCCGACGGCCAGATCCACCACGTTCCCGCGCATTACAAATGCTTTGAAATCTGATCCTACTGACATAGTCGTTCTCCTTAAATAGCTCCGCCCGTTGTGGCGCGGAATTATTCACGAATCGGGAGCCACAGTCCAGCGGGGAAATGCTTCAAGTCGGCGAATGGCAGAGGTGGTTCTAGTCCTTCAGATGCCGCAATAATTTTGCTTGGAAAAATTCAGCGAGGCCGCAAAATTAACGCCATTCCAGCGATTCCGCGCAGCGCGAGGATTACGCCGGCGCCGGCGAACAGCTTCCCGATCATCAGAAACGGAACGCGCGTAATCGCGAGCATGACGACGCCAAGGAGGATGAGCGAAATGCCGCGCGTCCAGCGCTCTCCGCGCAGCCAGACGCGCGAAGGGCGCGCAAACGCATAAATGCCCCACAAAATCAGCGCGACGCTGAGGATCATCCACGCGGATGTGCGGCGATCGAAGAAAATCTGGTTCGTCACCCCGAGCCACACCACCAGCCCGCCAAGCAGCATGAAAATCAGTTCGATCACCGCGCGAATCAACTGCTCAGGCCGCAACATTTCAACTCATCTCCAAATTTATAGGGGCGCAGCACGCTGCGCCCCAGCTTGGCAAGATTGTAGCCTCGTATTCCGAGAGATGTCGGCCACAATTTTCCGCAGCCGAAGACATCTCTATCTACTGCACCCGCTCGATGCGCACCTTCATCGTCACCGGCGTCTTTGGCCGGTCATTTGAATCCTTCGGTAGCTTCGATATTTTGTCGGCAATGTCTTGTCCTTCCACGACTTCACCAAAGATCGAATGCTTGTTGTCGAGCCAAGGCGTCGCCGCCACGGTCAAAAAGAATTGGCTGCCGTTGGTGCCCGGTCCGGCGTTGGCCATCGAAAGCTTTCCGGCCTTCGAGTGCTTCAGCGAAGGATGAAACTCATCGCCGAATTTATAGCCCGGTCCGCCGCGCCCGCTGCCTTCGGGGCATCCGCCCTGAATCATGAAATCGGGAATCACGCGATGAAACATCAGCCCGTCGTAATAGGGACGCTTTTCTTTTTTGCCCGTGCGTTCATTGGTGAATTCTTTCGTGCCTTCGGCGAGGCCTACGAAATTCGCGACGGTGTTCGGCGCTTCTTTTTCGAGCAGGCGCACGACGATGTCACCCTGCGATGTCTCGAAAATGGCGTACGTTCCTGCGGGACGTGTCATGAAGTCTCCTTGAGTTAGGTAGGTCGTTTTTATCGTACACGACGAGCAACACACGCGCCAGTTGACTGCGGCGCGCGCTGTGGATGCGTTCAGAAATTACGTGATCTGCGAAATCGCGATCTACGGGGCAGCGGAGATCGGCGGATTGTTCATCGCGTGGGGCGTCAGTCTGCGAACGACAAATTCCTGCAACAGATTAGTAACGGCGGACGCGCCGATTCCAACGAGCGCGTTCTCAAACGTGAGTTCGGCGCCGTTACGGTCAGAGGGCGCGTAGTACAGGTTGGAAAGGCCGCCCGCCGCCAGCGATCCGAGGATACTAGAGTAGGCCGGCTGCCATTTACCGTTGTCGCCTTTGCAGATTACGGAATTCGCCAGCGCGTAGAGCACGCGCGATCTCTTGCTGCCTGTCCCTTTGTAGAAATAGCGCGGATCCTGTTTGAAGACCGTCGGCAGAATCGCGCCGCCGATGAAAGTGGCGCTCGCTCCGTCGGCATATGCCGCGCCAAATCGTTTGGCGTAGCCCTGCGCGCCCTGTCCGTAGCCCTCGAATGCGTCCTGCGATTGCTCGATGCCGGCGATCACTCCGGTAAGCGCAAAATTCACCGGGTCGATCGTCGTTTTCCACGCCAGCTCGAATTTCTGTTTGGCGCTGAGCGGAGCTGCGTCCGAAACATAGCTCACGTAAAAGTTCGGGACGAAGCCCAGCACGCGCTGCTTTTCTTGCTCTTTGATTTCGGATTCGGCGATTTCCATCCGTGACATGTTCACGTGGATTTCAGTTATCGAGGTCGCCAGCGTGAGCGCAACCTGCGGCACCGAATAGTTTTCGCCACCGTGCAGCAGGCCCGACGTCCCCTGCGATGTGAATCCCTGCGACGCAATCGTCAGTTGAAATTCACCGGGCTTGACGTTGCTAAAGGTGAATCGGCCGTTTTCGTCGGACAACTGCTCGTCGGTGGACTGATCGTCGCGCGTGAGCGTGATTTTGGCTCCAACTATGGGGGCGCCGGTTACGTCGATAATCGAACCACAGATGGTGCCGGGGGCGGATTTCGCCTGGTCTTTTGGCAACAGCGCAGCCAAGGGAAGCGTTGGCAGCGCTTGGGGATCGCTCGCGGCCTGCGGGCCGGCGTCCTGAGCCAATGCTGAGCGCGCCGAGCCAGCGAGGAGCAAAATCGCAACGAAAAGCGCGAACAATAGCCTGGTGGAAGCTCGGCGCACTGCGGGAGTCGAAAAGTGGTCGGTAGAGCGAAGACGAGCGTGCATGAGCGTGAAGTCCCGGACTCCTTCTTTATAACGTTCGGTATCGTGACGAACAAGGAGCGAGTCTGGGATGTTGCCCAAGGCGTTTCCTGTACCGGTGGCCAATCCCACCACACCTGTGGCCACGTGGGTGTGATGCAGGTTTGATGCGTCGCGTTGACGAAAAATTTCAATGATGTGAGCGCAAAAACGACCGATTTTCGCACCCCAAACATCCAGAAAATGGTATCCAGCTAATTTACGACAGTGCATCGCCGTTTGTTCCGCTGCATCCGCAATGCCACGACAATCTTTTGACACCTACTGTGAATTTTGACCGCGACATTCAATTTCTTGTAACCCGCCGTTCATCCCACACCGCTACCGTCGCTATCGTCCCGAAGTCGTTGATAAGTCATCCAAATGGAGGGTAGATGAAGGGGAATTTCGGAATGGTTCGAGGTTTATTTTTTGCCGGGTTGGCCGCGTGCGCCACGATGGCGGTTGCGCCGCGCGCTGGCGCTCAGGTCTTGCTGGCAGAAGGGCAGTTAATCGAGTCCAAGGCCGGGTCGTATGCAGATCTGTCGGGACTCAAAGGAACGCTGGAAAACGGAGCCGCCGCGAACCTGCTCGGTGGGCTCGGTTCGGCAATTACGTATGTGAACGGCAACACGTTTTTGGCGCTGCCCGATCGCGGGCCGAACGCGGTTTCCTACAACGCTTCGATCGACGACACCGTTTCTTACATCAATCGCTTCCACACGATTCAAATGAACCTTGTGCCGAACAAGTCCGGTTCGGGGTTGCCGTTCACGCTGACTCCGGTGCTGCAACAGACCACGCTGCTCCACGCACTGCTGCCATTGGCCTATGGACCCGGCGGATCTGCGGCGGGCGGAGTTGGGCCGGGCGCGCCTCCCCAAAATAATTTCCTGCGCCACTATTTCACGGGCCGGTCCGACAATTTCGATCCGAAATTCAACTCGGGCTTTCCGTTCGACGCGCGTTTCGACACCGAAGGCATCCGTATTTCCAACGACGGCCTGACCGTTTTCATCTCGGATGAATACGGCCCGTACATTTACCAATTCCTCCGCGCCACCGGCGAACGGCTGCGTGCGTTCCAGCTTCCCAGCGATTTCTACGTGACCAACCTCAGCTCGATGGGAGCCAACGAGATTTCCGGCAACACCAGCGGTCGCGTCGCCAACAAGGGCATGGAAGGGCTTGCGATCACACCGGACGGGCGCACGCTGGTCGGCATCATGCAGAACGCGTTGCTTCAGGACGCGACGGCGGCGCCGAACTTGCTCCGCATCGTGACCATCGACATCGCGTCGGGCCGAGTTTTGCATCAATACGGCTACAACCTCGACAGCAGTGGCGTCAGCGAAATCACCGCGCTCAACGATCACGAATTCCTCGTCGATGAGCGCGACGGTAAGGGCTTGGGCGACGGCAGCAATGCCAAATTCAAGAAGATCTTCAAGATCGACCTCGCCGGCGCGACCGATATCTCGAAGCTCGATCCGGCCACGGCATCCTTGAACGCCGTGTCGAAGACGCTGTTCCTCGACGTTGTGGCGTTGCTCACGGCGAACGGCGTCACCACCGACCAGATCCCATCGAAGATCGAAGGCATTTCGTTCGGTCCCGACGTGGAATATCAAGGCAAGAAGATTCATACCCTCTGGATCGCCAACGATAACGACTTCGAGCAAGACGTCAGCGGCCCCAACGTGTTCTACGTCGTTGGCATCACCGATGCCGAACTCAACGGCTCGAAGTACGTCCCCCAAGTCGTCCGCTCGTTCCCTTTCTTTTTCTAAACTGAACAACAACCACGAAACACCGAACGACGAAGGCGTCCTTCACCGGGCGCCTTCTTTTTTTCCGCCCTCACTCCGTCATTCGTGGCGTAAGGCTCGCAGTGGATCGATCGAGCTGGCGCGTCGAGCGGGGATGAAGCCGGAGATGGCGGCTACCGCGGCGAGAACCGCCAAGGCGGCCAGGCCTGTGGCGATGTCGGTTGGTTTCACGCCGTAGAGTTGGGACTCGACATAGCGGCTGAGAACGTAGGCGACGGGAATGCCGATTGCGATGCCGATGGTGACGAGGATCATCGTTTCGCGCAGGACGAGCCACAGCACGGAAGCTTTGCGCGCCCCGAGCGCCATGCGGACGCCGATTTCTTTCGTGCGGCTCGCGACGGAAAACGCTACGACGCCGTAGAGGCCGAGCGCTGCGAGTGCTGTTGCGACTAAGCCGAACACAATCGAGAGTGATGCGATCAGCCGCTCGGTGTTCAGAACTTCGTCGAGCTGCGTGTCGACCGTTTTCATGTTCATGACGGGTAGGGAAGGATCGAGTTTCGCGATGACCGAACGCAGCGCCGGAAAGAGCGCCTTTGATTCCGACGAGGCTCGAACGTAGAACGTGGCTTGCAACACCATCGGCGCCTCGTACTCCGGGAAATAAATTTCGCGGCGGTCCGCGTCTTCGCGCGGGCTGCGATAGGTCGAATTTTCGACGACGCCTACGATTTGAAATTTTGGCTCGTCTCGGAAGAGGTTGTGGGCGTAGTGACCGATGGCGCTTTCTTTGCCGAAAAAATGCTCGGCGAAATTGCGGTTTACGATGCAGATCGTGGGGATGTGGGCCATGTCCTGGCCTTTATTGCGATCCGCGTCGGTGAAATCGCGTCCGGCGATGAGCGGGATGCCCATTGTCTTGAAATATTCCGGCGAGATGATGTTGTTGGAGGCGTCCACATCTTCGCCGTCCTTCATCTGGTGGCCGACTACGTTGATGCCGCCGCTCCATTCGTAGCCCTGGAGCAAAGGAACGACCGAGAACGCGGCGGCGGTCACACCGGGCGTTGCGCGGATTTCGTTGAGTACATTTTTGTAGAAGGCTTGGGCTGTCGGGCCGGTGTAGCGCGCGCCGCGCGGATCAACATTGAACATCACGAGATTCGCGATGTTGTTCATCCCCATGTTGATGTTTTTCAGGTTATAAAGAGTCTTCGCGAACAGTCCTGCGCCGACGAGAAGCAGAAACGACAGCGCGACCTGGGCGGTAACCAGAAATTTTCGCGTGCGGGCGGAACGGCCGCCGCTGATGATTGCGGCGTCCTTGAGAGTCGACGTTACATCGAGGCGGGTGCCTTGCAGCGCGGGCACGAGCCCGAAGAGCAGTCCAGTTGCGAGCGCGACGACGACGCTGAAAAGCAGAATGCGCAGGTCGGGTTGCGCGTGCAGCATCACGAGCGTTGTCCCGCTAGGCATCATGGCGAGCAGCGTGCGGATCGCGGCTTCGGATAGGATTAGGCCGAGCACGACACCGGCGCCGGCAAGCATCAGGCTCTCGACGAGCAGGCTGCGAATCAGCGTGCGGCGGCTGGCGCCCATCGCCAGGCGCACTGCGATTTCTTTCTGGCGCGCGGTCGCTCGCGAAATCATCAGGCTGGCAACGTTCGAGCACGCGACCAGCAAGATCAGTCCAGCCATGCACATCAGCACGACCAGCGCGGTCGAAAACATGTCGCGCATTCCGGAGTAGCCGTTCGCCGCGGTTTCCACGGAGAGTGTGCGCGTAAAGAAGAGGTTGCGATCGTAGGGCGAGAGTTTTGAGAATTGCGGGTCGGCTGATTCCACTTCGAGCGACTGGTGAAAGAGCGGCTGCAACGCGGCGCTCGCCGATGTTGCTGTAAAGCCCGGAGCGAGGCGTGCGAATGAATGCAGCCACTGTGTGCGCCGGTCGATGAGCGATTCGCCGTCTACCGGAAGGACTGGAAGCATGAGAAGAGGAATGCGCATGTGCGGTGACTGCGCGGGATCGACTCCGGCAAAGCCCGCGGCGGAGACGCCGACGATTTCCATCGGGTAATTATTGACGAGAATTTTTTTGCCGATGATTTTCGGATCGGCGGCGAATCTTTCTTCCCAGAAGCGGTGGCTTAGGACGATCGAGGGAGACCCGGAATAGACCTGATCGTCGGCGGCGGACGAAAAAACGCGACCTAGCGCGGGTTTGACGCCAAGCGTCTCGAAATAATTTCCGGAAACAAGTTCGACGTTGAGGCTCTCGGTGTTGCCGTCGATGGTGACGGATTCCCAGGTGTTGTACTGGCAGGTTACGGATTCGAGCGCGGGAGATTTGCGCAAGTCTTGGCAAAACGGATACGAGACGACGCGGTTGCCGTTGTTGTTGCCGAAGTTTGAGCCTTCGGGCCAGACCATCACGAGGCGCGACGGATCTCTTACGGGTAAAAGACGGAGTACGAGTTGATCGAGCAGCGTGAATACTGCTGTGTTTGCGCCGATGCCGATGGCGAGCGTTGCGATCGCTACGGTGGTGAACAGAGGATTGCGGCGAAGCTGGCGCGCGCCGTAGCGAATGTCGCGCCAGAGATTTTCGAGTGAATTTACGGTTTGCGTTTCGTGGCGGTCTTCGTGATGCACGCCGAGATTTCCGAATTGGCGGCGTGCTGCCGCGAGTGCATCTTGGCGCGACATGCCTTGCGCGATGTAGCGCTCGGTGAGCTGTTGCAGATGCTCGCGAATCTCGTCGTCGATTTCGAGATCCTGCAACTCACGCGATTCTTGCTTGGCGAAGAGGCGGCGGAATTTTGCGGAGAGTGTGCGGAGTCGCGCAATCACGGTTTTTCTCCTTGGCGTTGCCCGGCGCAGGCATTCAACGCGTCTTGCCTTTGAGTCTGGGCAGCTCGGCGGGTCATGGCTTTTCTCCTTCGAGTTTGAGGACGCGGCCGATTACGGCGGAGATGCGTTCCCACTCTTCAGTTTCGAGAGCGAGCTGTTTCGAACCTTCGTTGGTGATTGCGTAGAACTTTGCTTTGCGATTGTTGTCGGAGGTGCCCCAGCCGGCGGAGATCCAGCCTTGTTGCTGGAGGCGGAGCAGGGAAGTGTAGACGGTGCCCTCGTTCAATTTGAGGACGTCTTCGCTGACTTGCTCGATGCGGCGGGCGATGCCGAATCCGTGTTGGGGGCCGAGGGCGTGGAGGGTTTTGAGGACCATGAGGTCGAGGGTGCCTTGGAGGACGTCGGATTTAGGCATGTTGGACTGCTTTCCTTTGGACATAGCAAAGGAAGGTAGCTGGGCTCCTTTGGAATGTCCATATGAAAGACGAAGCGGCGCGCGAAAAGTTCCGTTCCGAAGTGGGAAGAATGGGGGTTACACCCCCGGTCATTTTCCCAAGAGTGGGGAAGTTGTTTGGATTGAGATGTTTAAGCGGGATGAGGCTCTCGCTCTTTGGAATGAGTGTGCAAGTTTTTGAGAATGAGCGGTTTGGAGCGAGCAGAGATTCGCTTGAGTTTCGCTGGAGAGGGCGTTCGGAGAGGAATTGGAGCGTCACGAGGCATGGTAGCAAAATAGTTACCAGATGTCAAACATTATTGCGGTATTCGAATGGTTAATGTGACTGGAAACGGGGTTTCGTGACGGGGCGTTGTCGAGCGGGTTGAAAGGCGGAGCAAGCGTCGGGGTGGAGACGGAGTGGCGAACGGGGAGGTATGGGCGGGGTTGAATCAAAACCCCGCGATCTGGGAAGCGATCGCGGGTACAGGGTGGTCGTCGCGTGGATCGAAGGGCGGAGTGAACCCCGCCCCTACAACCCGCGGGAATCGTGGAACACCGGGTGAGAAGAATTGCGGACGTCGCGTTTTGGTTAGTGGGCTGAGTTGAAGGGGTTTTCGTCGGCGCTGGGGCCGTAGATTGAGGGGACGGGGACGTCTAGGAGGCGCAGGTAGACGGATAGCTGGCCGCGGTGGTGATACCAGTGGTTGAGCATGATGTTGCGGAGGAGTTCTACGCGGGGGACGGCGAGGATCTCGTGGCCTTTGGCGGTGAGGCGCCAGGTTGCGGTGGCGGTCGATTCGGTCAGGCCCTCGATGTATTGCTCAGCGGTTTTTACGCTGCCTTCGAAGGCGTCGATGATTTCTTTTTTGTCTTTGGGTTGTTGCGGTGCGAAAGCGGTGGGATCGATTTCGTGGACGTCGTTTTGCGCGATCCGGGAAATGCCGCCGGGGACGCCTGCAATGTGGCTGGCGAGTTTGCCGAGGGTCATCGATTTGGGGTGCGGCGTCCAGGCGAGTTGGTCGGCGGGGACGCGATCGAGAACGCGGCGGGTGATAGCGGATTCTCGATGGAATTCATTGAGCATTGGGGATAGGGATTGCCACATTTTCTTTTCTCTCCTTTGGGTGGTGCGTGAATTGGTTGATTGGAAGAAGGGCACGGCATTGCCGTGCCGCTACGGATGTTGTTGAAACCGTTCGACGAGTGAGTTCAGTCGGGAGCTTAGGCTCGTACTGAGATCCTTCGCTTCGCTCAGGATGACGGAAAAAACAGACGGTGGATGAAGTCGACGGCTGGGCGTGTGGGGTGCAGCAGTGCTGCGCCCGTACACGATCCTGCATGATTCCTTCGGTCTAGCCCTCGCAACAGTCGGGCGGACTGAAGCCCGCCCCTACAAAGATTCAATGGGTCATTGGTTTTCGTGGTGGCAGCAGGCGGGGTCTTTTGTGGCGGCGGGCTGCGGGTTGGGTTGGGGGTATTTGTCGTGATGGCGGACCCAGGCCATGGGGGGCATCATGTTGGACTCGTCGCGGCCTTTGGGGGCGATGTCGAGCCAGTTGTAGGCGTTGATCATGGTGTCGAGGCCGCGGCCGAAGCTGGAATAGGTGTGGAAGATGTTGCCGGCTTCGTCTTTGATGAAGCAGCTGGCGCCGGGGCCTTCGATTTCGGGGAAGCGCTGGGTGCCGAAGTTGTAGCCGGTGGTGCCGTTGTCGACCTGCTCGCGGGTGAAGGAGACGTTGTAGTCGTAGTTGAAGTCGGTGGCGTTGGACGAAACCCAGTGAAAATTCCAGCCCATGCGCTTTTTGAAGGCTTCGAGTTTGGCGAGCGGGGCGCGAGAAACGGCGGCGTACGCGACATCGCGGGCGGCGAGGTGCGGGAGCGAGCCTGCGATGTGATCGGAAATGAACGAGCAGCCGCGGCAGCCTTCTTCCCAGTCAGGGCTGAACATGAAGTGATAGACGATGAGCTGCGATTTGTCGCCGAAGAGATCGGCGAGGGTGACTTTGCCTGAGGGGGAGTCGAAGGTGTAGTTCTTTTCGACTTTTTCCCAGGGGAGTTGGCGGCGCTGTTGCGCGAGTTCGTCGCGCAGGCGGGTCAGCTGCTTTTCTTTCGCGAGAAATTCTTTTCGCGCGGCGAGCCAATCGGAGTGGGATACGACTTTCGGGCTTTGCTTTACGACGGGTGCGGTTGCCATGTTACTTCTCCTTTTGTTTTGGTCGAGAGATTGGGTTGCGATTGTTGAGTTTCAGGAATTTGAAGGTGAGGGCGCTGACGGCGCCGGTGGAGATGGTGCTGGCGATCAGGAAAGTGGCGGATGCGAAGCATGCGGGGCACATGGGCTTATTTTTCCTTCGTACTGCGGACGGCTGCTTGCTGTCTGGGCAGATCGGATCGTTTGGGCGCTGGGGAGAGATCAAGCCAAGGTTCCTCCACTGCGCATACCGACGCGTTCACACGAAGTGAACGCGAAGAAAAGGCGTCGGTATGCTCCGGTCGGAATGACAAGCCCTCATGAGTACGACGAACGACATTCAGAAAATCGACAGCAGACATGACGTAATCCTTAGTGGCGCGTGGATTGGGATTCGGCGAGTTTGCGGATACTTTCGTGGATGTGGGTCCAGCCCATGTTTATGCCTTTGCGGAAGTCGTCGAGGCCGAGGAGAACGCCGAAGGCGTAGTGATGGAACGTGATGAGCGTGCTGCCCTCTACCGCTTTTAGACGGTACTGAACGTTGTGGGTCACCGGGAAAGAAGTCATTAGTGGACCGGAGACTTCGAGCAGGGTCGGGCGCTTGATGGCCTGTACGTGGCCCCAGTGGTGACCGTTGTTGTTGCCGAGGTCGCGGTACCAGCGGCCGCCGGGCCACGCTTCGATGGTCAGGGGCATAGGAGTGCCATCGGGGTTGGAGTTGCCTGGGCCGAGTTGGGTGAGCATCGCGTCGAAAGTGGTTTCGAGCGACGCGCGGACGTGGATTTCCTGGTCGAGCTGAATCACCAGATCTTCAATTCTTGTCGCGGTCAAAATCATTTTTGCTCCTTGGTTTGAAATTAGTTGGGGAATTCGGTTGTTGCTCGTTGGCCTTGCGCTCGGCGAGGTTCTTGATCTGGTTGAGCTGATGGCGCCAGAAGCGCTCGAAGGTCGAAGCCCACTCGTGGAGCGGGCGAATCGCGTCGGCATTGGTGCGGTAGAACATGTTGCGGCCGTCGCGGCGGACATTGACCAAGCCGACGTCTTTGAGGACACGCAGATGCTTGGAGACGGAAGGCTGCTCCATGCTGAGGCTGTCGACGATTTCGTTTACGGAGCGTTCCTGAAGGGCGAGGTAATTCAGGATGTCGCGACGGCGAGGTTCGGCGACGGCGTTGAAGGCGTCGGAGGTGGTGGAGGCGCGAGGCATGAGTTCAATATATTCCCATATGGGAATATGTCAAGAGGAAAGTTTTGGGGTAGGGGAAAAAGGGGAATTGGGGGGTTTTTGACGAGGTTTGAGGCGGCGAGTTCTCGAAGGGGCGTCGTCGTTGAGTTTGTCGGTGGGGATCGCGCTGAGATCCTTCAGCTACCCTCGTCGGGTAGCTTCAGGATGACGACGGTGAGGGGTTTGAGTGATGACGGGCGGTGTGGTTGGCGGCGACGCGGTGGTGGCGAGATGCGGGGTGGCTGTGATATGGATGTCGGCAACGCGAAGTGGTTTTTATCCGCTGACAGGGCCCCGGAATTATACCTTTCGAGATTGACGGAGAACGACATGAGATTTGCGTCCAGGATATTTGGGATTCGGATGGTGACGTTTGTTGGTTTGTTGTTGTGTGTTGGCTTGACGTGCAGCGTTTGGGGCCAAGACAACAGCGCCATACGGAAGAGATTTACGAATGAAGACGTGATCAGCATGGTGGGCTTGGGACTGACCGAGGATGTGATCATCGCGAAAATTCGCGCGATGAGTGCGGCTGGAGGAGATGCGATCAGCTTCGATACGGGCGTTGAAGGATTGAAAAGTTTGAAAGCGGCTTCGGTGCCGGACGCGGTGATCAAGGTGATGATCAATCCGACTGCGGCGCCGGCGACGATTGTCACGGCGTCGACGACACCGATGACGATCGATCCGAACTTGCCGCCGCCGGAAGTCGGAGTGTATTGGAAGGATCGAGCCAACTTTATTTTGCTGCAGGGGCAGGCATTGACGAATACGAAGGCGGGCGGGAAAGCCGGGAGTTTATTTACGAATGGAATGAGGAACCAGCATTGGGATGCGACGCTCGCGGGACCGACTTCGAAGAATGTGGTGAGAGAACGGCACCCGTCGTTTTATCTGTATGTGCCGGATGGATCGGATGCGGCGGACTACGTGCTAATCAAATTGAACAAGAAGGGCGATCACAGGGAGTTTCAGGTGGGGTCGTTCGGAGGAATTACGGGCGGGAAGTCTGGCGTGAAGAAGGATAAGGAGCTGGGGTTCAAGGCGGATCACGTTGGGATTCGAATGTACAAGGTGACTTTGGAATCGGATTTGAAGCCGGGAGAGTATGCGTTTTTTATGGGGACGGGGCAGGGGGCGACGATGTCGGGGGCGCGCGGGGGGAATCGGTCGGGAGGGAATGCGGCGGGGCGGATTTATGATTTTAGTATTTTGGAGTGAGGGATGCGTCAATCCAGACGAGTCCGAAAAAGGCTGCAATTGGATGCCAAAAGCCTGAATCTCAAATCGGCCAAGCTACAGTAAACGCCGGTACCACGAATGTTTTGCCTTTAATGCCGATGGTGCGAAGCCTGCTCTGTATTCGGTATGACGCTCATCGGCCGAACAAATCCGAAGACTCTCGCGGCTACGTTCCTCGCCAGCATGGTGATTTTCAGCACTGGGGCTTTCGCACAAACCGGCAACAAACAGTCAGCGATTCTCGTCGAAGCGGACGGAAGCCCAACTTGTGCTGGACTCGATTGTCCACCTTGGCATGTCGCTCCTGATTTCGATGTGTGTCTCAAAGCTGATCAGAAGTTCTACTTCGGCTTTTATTCCGCATACAAGGGGCCTTGGGCGAAGAAGGTAGATCTTCACAAATTTGAAGGTCAACCGGTCGAGATCCAGCTCAGCGAGAAATACATTCGAATTGTGTCGCCCCGCTTTAACGTCAAACTGAGAAGGATCTATGGAGCGGGGAATATATTTCGCATGCAGTCGTGCAAAAATGCACACGCTTCTTGACGATTGCCGCACGTTAGCTCCCGATCTATATTACTCGGCGCGGAGGGCGACGACGGGGTCGACGCTGGCGGCGCGGCGGGCTGGGATGTAGCTGGCGAGGAGCGCGGCGGCGCTGAGGATTATGGCTACGGCGGCGAGCGTTGGGAGATCCCATGAGCGGACGCCGAAGAGCAGGGCTTGCATTGCGGCGGCGGCTCCGACGGCGCAGGCGAGTCCGATGAGGACGCCAAGCGTTGTGAGGCGGCCGGCTTCACCGAGGATTAAGCGGTAGACGGAACTTTGTTGCGCGCCGAGCGCCATGCGGACGCCGATTTCGCGGGTGCGCTGGCTGACGGAATACGCGATCACGCCGTAGAGTCCGACGACACTCAAGAGCAAAGCGAGCGAGGCGAACCCGGCGACGAGCCACGCCGATGAGCGGTGAATGTAAGCCATCGGGGAATTTCTGATGAGATCGTCCATGCTTGCGCCTCGCGTGGCGGCGATCTGTGGGTCGAGCTGGCGAATCGCGGCGGCAAGTGTGGGGATCACGCTGGTTTCGGCTTGCGAAGTTCGCACCGCCAGCATGAAGTAATTATCGGGCTCCTGGAGAAACGGAAAATAAAGCGCTGGGTACATGCCGGAGTCGAGCTGACCTTCCTTGATGTCTTCCACTACGCCGACGATTTGAATGGGGACGGGCGGCGTCGAGAGGTACGAGATCTGTTTGGTGAGTGCGTCTTCGCTGGGGAAATATTTTTTCTCGAACGCACGATTGATGATGGCGACTTGCGGCGACGATTTCTGATCGTTGTCGTTGAAAAGGCGACCGCGGACGACCTTCGCTCCCAACGCAGTAAAGTATTCGGTGCTGACGTCGCGCTGGGCGACTTCTTCATGCTCGCCATTCCAGGGGCGACCGATCACTCGGAACCAGGTGGTGTTGCCCCAGCCGTCGATGGGAAGAGCGCTGGACATGCCGACGGCCTTCACGCCGGGAACCTGATGCAATTTGTCGAGTATCAGGCGGTGGAGAGCGATGGCCTGCTCCGGTTTGCCGTAGGTGGCAGTGGGTGCGGCGACGAACATTGTGGCGATGTGATCGGGCTGAAAGCCGACGTCGACGTGAAGCAGGCGATAGAGACTTTTGCCGAGAAGTCCGGCGATGACGAGAAGAATTACGGCGGTGGCTAGTTCGAGCACCACGAGTTTCGAACCGATTCTGCGCCACGCGTTTCCGGCGGAGCCACGCGAACCTTCGGCGAGACCTTCGCGCATTTCGGGCATGTTGGTACGCACGGTCGGAGTGAGAGAAAAGAGAATTGCGGCGAAGGCTGCGATGAGCGCGGCGAATGTGAAGACGCGCGGGCTGAAGGTGAGGTGCTGCCAGAACGCCATGTGGGCGAGAAGGTCTTCGGGAACGAGATGCGTGAGGAGACGAGTTGTCCAGAAAGCGGCTACGGTGCCGAGAATGGCGCCAGTGCCGACGAGCACGAGAGCTTCGGTGACAAATTGACGGATCAGGCGGCTGGGAGAAGCGCCGAGTGCGCCGCGGACAGCGAGTTCGCGACGGCGGCTTTCGGTGCGAACGAGTAAGAGGCTCGCGATATTAATCGCGGCGATGGCGAGTAAAAGGCCGGCTCCGGCGAGCAGCATCAGGAGAATCGGACGAAAGTCACCGACGATGTATCGAGTAAGTGGAACGACGTTGGCGCCCTGGCCGCGATTTGTGTCGGGATATTCTTTTTCAAGTTGCGAGGCGATGGACTTGGTATCGGCAAGCGCTTGCTGGATGGTGACGCCTTCCTTGAGGCGGCCAACGCCGTAGATTCCGTGACAGCCGCGGCTTAGATCGCAGTGGCCTTCGGGATGGAGAGTGAGCCAGAAATCGGCGGGCTCGACGGGGATGAAATGAAATTCGCGCGGGAGCACGCCGATGATGACGGTAGGATGGCCCTCGATGGTGACGGATTTGCCGATCACGCCAGGGTCGGAAGCAAAGCGCGTTTGCCAGGCCGAGTAGCTCAACATTGCGGTGCGCGGCGCGGAGAGCAGGTCTTCACCCGTGAGGAAGTCGCGTCCGAGAATGGGGGCGACCCCAAGAACGCGAAAGAAACCGTCGCTGACGCGGCCGACACGTACGGTTTCGACGCCGTCCGAGCGCTGCAACATGACGCTGGTGCCGTCAAACGCTTCCAGCGCGGTGAAGCTGACATTACGTTTTTTCCAGTCGAGATAATCGGGGATGGAGAGATTGCTGTCCTCCCGGTTCTCCAGCGGGACGCGCTCGAAGACGCCGACGAGACGGTTGGGGTCTTTGTACGGAAGCGGTTTGAGCAGAGCGGCGTCGACGAATGCGAAGATCGCGATGCTGGCGGCCATGCCGAGCGCGAGCATGAGAATTGCGGTGACGGTGAAGCCGAGATTTTTTCGAAGCTGGCGGAGCGCGAAACGAAAATCCTGGAGGGTCGTCTCAAACCAGAAGGCGACGACGTCGCGGCTTTGCTCCTTGAGGACGGTGGCGTTGCCGAATTCGCGGTTGGTGGCGTAGCGTGCGTCCTGTGGAGTGAGCGTGGGATCGGCTTGTTGGAGGTCGCGCTGTTTGAGTTCGCGATGGTAGGCCATTTCTTCGGCGAGGTCGGCGTCGAACTTTTGGCGGCGGGCGAAGAAAAAGAGTTTGTTGAAGAATCGATGGAGTTTGTTGGGCATGGCGGGCTCCTTTTTTGCTTTGGCTATGCGTCTTGCAGGACGCGGGTGATTGCGGCGATGAGTTGGTGGAATTGGTTGAGCTCGGCGCCGAGTTGTTTGCGTCCGGCGGCGGTGAGCGTGTAGAAGCGGGCACGGCGATTGGTGTCGGTCATTTTCCATTCGGCTTTGACCCAGGCTTGAAGGAGGAGGCGCTGGAGCGCGGGGTAGAGCGAGCCTTCTTCGACGGTGAGGACGTCTTGCGAAATGCGCTTGATGGAGAGCGCGATGCCGTATCCGTGTAAGGGCGCGCGGGTTAGCGTTTTGAGGATGAGCATGTCGAGGGTGCCGGGGAGCAGGTCGGGCTTGGTCATGGGCGGCGATGGTCCTTTGTTGTGCGCGTTCTCGGTATAGACGTTCGAAAATGGGTTAGGGATAGATTGTCTATGGGTAGAACGACTGTGGCGATGGAAAAGTTCCGTGGGAGAGGGAATTTTTTTGTGCTGGCGGTGGTTTTCAGAGTGTGCGGCGGCGGGTTGGTCTCGAAGGACTTGGTGAGAGCGCGGAAGTCGTTGAAAATATTGGGCGGAAGGTGGGGCGACGACGATGGGGAAGGAAACGCTGGCGAGCACTGCGGACCGAAAGGTGATCCTGGGGCGGCTCGGGAAGATGAGGCCGGACAGTCCGCGACAATGGGGAAAGATGAATGCGCACCAGGCGGTGTGTCATTTGTGCGACTCGTTTCGCGGGGTTATGGGGGATCGGACGCTGTCGGGGAAGCCGTTTCCGCTCGGTGGCGTTATTAAGTGGGTGGCGTTGTATGCGCCGATGAAGTGGTCGCGTAATTTACCGACGATGCCGGAGGTGGATCAGATGAAACTGGGGACGCCGCCGGTGGAGTTTGCGGGGGATGTGGGCGAGTTAGATCGATTGGTGGAGCGATTCTCGGGTTCTCCGCGTGAATTTACGTGGAGGCCGCATCCGTTTTTTGGAGAGATGAATGAGAGGGATTGGATGCGGTGGGGATGGCTGCATATGGATCATCACTTTCGGCAATTTGGGATTTGAAAAGCGAAGTAAAGACGTAGTGAAGTAAAAAAGTAACGATAAAAGCTGAAAGCGAGTGGGGACAGCGATTTGGTTTGTCTTTACTTCGTTTACTTCACAGCTTCGTTGCTTCTACTTTTTTCGCGCTTTAAATCTTAGGCGCGTGTAGTCGGCGGTCCATTGGCCTTGGGCATCGCAGAGTTGGGGGCGGAGGGATTCCTGGACTTCGGCCAAGTAGGCTTCGCGATCTGAGAGAGGGAGTTTGTCTGTGAAGTTGTGGCCGAAGGTTTGGAGCCAAGCGGTGACGTCGCCGGGTAGCGGCGTGGGGCGCGGGATCAGCGCGATGTAGTCGATGGCGAAGCCGGCGCGGGCGAGGCGGGTGGAGTAGTCTTCGACGGTGGGGAAGTACCAGAGGTCGGCGGATTTACCGTTGATGTTGCGGCGGTTGAGGGCGGCGATGAGAGCCGTCCTTATTTTTTGCACGCAGTGAGCGCCGCCCATTTCGGCGACGAAGCGGCCGCCGGGGCGGAGGGATTTTTTAACGCCAGAGATCACGGCATCCGGGTTGTTGCGCATCCAGTGGAGGGCGGCGTTGCTGAAGACGGCGTCGAACTCGTTTTCGAACGCGAGGTTTTCGCCGTCGACTGTTTGTGCGGGCACGCCGAGTTTTTTGGTGGCTTCGACTTGAGCGGCGCTGGCGTCGACGCCGAGGACGTGGCAGCCGAGGGCTTGCAATTTGGCGGTGAGGACGCCGTCGCCGCAACCTAGGTCGAGGATGCGCTCGCCGGGTTGTGGGTCGAGGAGTTCGAGGACGGGAGCGCCGAGGTCGGAGACGAAGCGGGCGTTGCGGGCGTATTGTTCGGGGTTCCAGGTTTGCGTCATGCGGATATTTTACTGCGATGGCGAGGGGCTTCCTTATTGGAAGGGTTTAGGTCGCGTATTGGGATGGCTTATGTGGTGTGACGCGACAATGCGCACGCGGATGAAGAAAAACATATCTTCCTTGGAACGAGGGTTTTCAGCGCTGACATCAAGCCAAGGTTCCTCCACTGCGCGAGCCGATGCGTTCGCTCGGAAGCGAACGCAAAGAAAAGGCGTCGGCTCACTCCGGTCGGAATGACAAAGTGTTTTCAGCGGTCGACAAGTGATACAGCAAGCAGTTTGAACAGAAACCTTGTCGAAATGGGGCGCAGCGTGCTGCGCCGCGAGAAATGCGCGGGCGCGATTTGTGACATTTCACAACGCTGGGGTTACCAGGATTTTTGTTTGCGGAGATTTGTGATGTGGGCAGTGTGGTGTTTGCCGTGCCACTCATAGAGGAAGAGCATCCAGTCGATATTTTTCTGGCCGCTTTCGGGGTGAATCAGCGGGCGAGCGAAGTCTTCTTGTTTCACGCCGTGCCAGGTCATGTCCCATCGCTCATGAAGAGCGTCGAGGAGCGTTTGCGAAACGGCGATCGGGGCCTTCGCATCGGCCAGCTTGGCCCACTCGGTTTCGTTGTAGGGCTTGATCGTGGGATTGTCTTCGGTGAGCGCGAGGCGCAGGCGAACGAAGGCGTTCATGTGGCTGTCGGCAACGTGATGGACGACTTGGCGGACGGTCCAGCCGCCGTCGCGATACGGCGTGTCGAGCTGCGCGTCGGTGAGTCCTGCGACAGCGGCGCGCATTTTCTTGGGCGTTGAGGCGATCTCGGCGATGGCTTCACTGCGCTGCTGCGCGGAGATGTGCGTGGGCATCTCAAATTTGCCGATGGGATAGCGCGAGTCCATGCTTGAATCCTCCAGAGTGTGGCTGCATCCAATGGTGTCGAGCTGGTGATCATCCCAGCGGCGGGCGTCCACGAGACCAGCGTACGGTGCGCGGCCGGAGTCGTCAAAAGAGCTAAGTCTCGACGGCTCTCCAAATTGGACGGATGGACGCCCCGCAGGATGCGCGGCGGCTGAATGCTACAATGTTTGCCAGCGGGGTTTAGCTGCCTGGTCGGTGAGACGCGTAGGCTTCGGCGCATCAGCTTTGTAGCGTTAAGGCGCGCGCCGGAATCAAATTTGTAGGAGCGATCGAATGTACAACGTGGTGATTATCGGGAGTGGCTGCTCGGGGCTGACGGCCGCGATCTATGCAGCGCGCGCGAGTTTGAACCCACTTGTCATCGACGGCCACGAGCCTGGCGGGCAGCTTTCGCTGACCACGCACGTCGAGAATTTTCCCGGCTTTCCAGATGGAATCATGGGGCCGGAACTCATCGAAAACATGCGGAAACAGGCCACGAAATTTGGCACCGAGTTTAAGGCCGGCACGATTACGGAAGTCGATTTGAGCCAGCGGCCGTTCAAGATTACGGCGGGAAAAGACGTTTACGAGACGAAGACTTTGATTGTGGCGGCGGGCGCTTCGGCTCGATTGATTGGATTGCCGAATGAACGCGCGCTGATCGGTCATGGCGTTTCGACCTGCGCGACTTGCGACGGATACTTCTTCCGAAATCGGCCGATTGCGGTGGTGGGCGGCGGCGATTCGGCGATGGAAGAGGCGAATTTCCTCTCGCGCTATGCGAACAAAGTTTATCTAATTCACCGGCGCGCTGAATTTCGTGCGTCGAAAATCATGATCGATCGCGCGAAGGCGAACGAAAAGATCGAATTCGTTGTTCCGGCGGTCATCGAGCAGATCGTTGAGAAGGAAGGCTCGGTGGAAGGCGTGCGTGTGAAGAACCCGGAGACGGGTGAGACGCGCGAAATCGCGATTCAAGGAATGTTTGTCGCGATCGGCCACGATCCGAACAGCAAGATCTTCAAGACGAAACTCGATATGGATACGAACGGGTATCTTGTCGCGACTCACGGCAGCCTGACGAAAATCCCTGGAGTCTTCATAGCCGGAGACGTGCAGGATCACCGCTATCGCCAAGCTGTCACTGCGGCCGGTTCGGGCTGCATGGCGGCGCTGGACGCGGAAAAGTTCCTCGAAGAACACAAGGACTAAGCTGGACTGGCCGCGCGACGCGTTGGTCAGCGATAATCGAAGCATCCCATGCTCCGATCGATACTGCTAAAGCTGTCGGATAGCCCCGGTTTTGCCCGCTGGGTCATCTCGAACAATTCCACCCGAAAAATGTCTCGCCGGTTTGTGGCCGGCGAAACGCTCGATGATGCGATTGCCGCTGCGCGCAAGTGCAATGAGCTCGGGATGATGACGAGCCTTGATTACCTTGGCGAGAACGTCGCGACAACTACGGATGCGCAGCGCGCGCGTGACGCTTATCTGGAAATCTTCGATCGCATTGCCGCGGAAAAGCTTGAGGCCAATGTTTCGTGCAAATTGACGCAGATGGGGCTCGACCTCAGCCCGGAATTTTGCGAAGGGCTCGTTTTGTCGGTGGTTGAGCGGGCTGCGGCAAACGGGAATTTTCTGCGCGTCGATATGGAAGGTTCGGTCTACACGCAGCGGACCGTGGAATTGGTGAAACGCATTCGGGCGCGTAATGCGGCGATTGGAACGGTGATTCAGTCCTATTTGTATCGCAGCGAAAAAGATATTCAGGATCTGCTCGCGTATAGCTGCCGGATTCGCTTGTGCAAGGGCGCTTACAAAGAGACGGCGGATGTCGCGTTCGAACGAAAAGAGGACGTCGACGGCAACTATGTTCGACTGATGCGAGTGCTGCTGCCGAGCGGCGTCTATCACGGCATTGCGACGCACGATCCGAAAATGATTGGCGAGACGATTCGCTGGGCGGCGGAGAAGCAGATCTCCAGGGATGCTTTTGAGTTCCAGATGCTGTATGGGATTCGAACGGATTTGCAGCGGCGGTTAGTCAAAGGCGGATATCGGGTTCGAGTTTACATTCCGTATGGCAATGATTGGTTTCCGTATTTCATGCGGCGGTTGGCGGAGCGGCCGGCGAATATCGGGTTTTTGATGCGGAATTTCTTTCGCGGATAGCCTGCCGCTTCAGCGACTCCATCGCTTCGCCGCTCGAGTAAATCGGCTAGATCGTGTCGCCAGGCCGCATCACGTGAATTTCGAGTCCCGGGATCTCCTTTGTCTCAGACTTCAATTGTTCTGGCGTTCCGACCAAAGCGGGAAATGTTCCGTAGTGCATCGGAATTACGTGCTTCACGCTGAGCAGTTTTGTGGCGTATGCGGCTTCCTTCGGTCCCATCGTGAAGTTGTCGCCGATCGGCAAGAGCGCAACGTCTGGCTTGTAGATCTCCGCTATCAATTTCATGTCGCCGAAAACGCAGGTGTCTCCGGCGTGGTAAATCGTGAAGCCGCTGGGCATGCGAATGATCAACCCGGCCGGCTCGCCCGCGTAGATAAGCTTGCCGCCGTCGTCGATTGAGTTCGAATGGAACGCATTCGTCAGGGTCACTCCGAAATCGCCGAATTTCTGAGAACCGCCTTTGCCCATCGGATGCGCTTTGTCGATTCCTTTTCCGTGCAGCCACATCGCTGTTTCAAAAATTGCGAACACTTTCGAGCCGTGTTGCTTGGCTAGTTCGATGAGGTCGGCGAAATGGTCGCTGTGCGCATGCGAAAGAAAAATCACGTCGAGCCGCGAGAATTTCTTTAGGTTCTCCGGGCACGACGGGTTGTGCATCACGAACGGATCGATGAGCGCGACTTGCCCGCCGGGAGTCGTCAACGAAAACGTGGCGTGGCCGAAGTAGGTGATCTTGTTGCCTTTGGTGTCGAGCATGGACAGACCTCAATCGAGTTTTGGAAAGCTTAGGATTCGAATTTGCCGGGACGCGGAGATATGGGATGCGTTGATTCAGCGAAGGCGACGCCAGCGCGGAGCTGCGTTTTATTTTCCGGTTGCGGCACTGGTGTTGGATGCGAGGAGCTGGCGAATGGCCGCTTCATATGTGGCGCGGTCGCTTGCGCCCAGCAGATGACCGATCTGTTGTCCATCGGGGCCATAGAAAAACGACGCCGGAATCGTGCCGCTCCAACCCGGTAGCACGGCTTGAACGAACGCGCTCTCGCCTCCAGCTTTTTTGCGGAAATTCGGAAACGCCGGCTTGTAGCGCGCGATGAAGCGCCGCGTCAGAATCAAGTCGCCTTCGTCGTCGAGATTCACGCCGACAACTTTCAATCCTTTCGGCTGATATTCCTTGATCAGTTCGTTGAGCATGGGAAATTCTTCGCGGCACGGTTCGCACCACGTCGCCCAAAATGTGATCAGAACCGGCTTTCCGCGATACTGCTCGAGAATTTTCTGATATCCCGCGGCGTCGATGAGCGGAGGATCGTGTGGCGCGGTAGCTTGCGGCGCGGCGAAAGTCGAGGCCGCGATAGCGAGAACAAGTGCGACGAGAATAGTCCGAGTTCGCATAGGAATTCCTTCCGATATCTTCCAATATCTATTGTAACTGGACGCATCGCGGTTGAGAAAGTAATGCGCGCCGCGTACAATCAGTGCCATTGCTTGCGTTTCCGGACGGCGTCCCAGCGGCCGGACAGGCAAATTTCCGGCGGTCGCGCGGCGTGGATTGAGGGAGCACCGTTCCCGGGCAAAAACGAGGAGATCTGGAATGGCATATGTGATTGCCGAGCCCTGCATCGGCACGAAAGACACAGCCTGCGTGGACGTGTGCCCGGTCGATTGTATTCACCCGCGCAAAGATGAGCCGGATCATGAGGGCGTCAAGCAGCTGTTTATCAATCCCGCGGAGTGCATCGATTGCGGTGCGTGCGTGCCGGTGTGCCCGGTGACGGCGATTTTTGCGTTGGAAGATCTGCCGGAGAAGTGGCAGAGCTTCACGCCGGTGAATGCGGACTACTACACGAAGAAGTAGCGGTTTTTTTACCGCGGAGGAACGGATTTGGGCGGCACGCTTCGGCGTGCCGCTTTTTTGTTGGGTGCGATGCGGCGAAAAGAACGGACCGGATCAGTGACAGATTCCAACTCTTTTGCCCAGTTGTGCCATCTATCTTTGTGGTGAGTGGACCACGCGGAGCCTTCTTGTTTCTGATGAAAGCGCGAATGCAAAGGAAATGGTGTGGCGGAGCGCTCGCTTCGATCGCATTGGTGGGTTCTGTTTCGTTTGCGTCGGCAAGCTTCGCTCTCGGGCAGACTCCTTCGCCAACTTCGGCGCCGTCCGACGCGAAGCCGGAGGCTCCCCACCCGACGCACGGCCAATCGCTGGCCGGCAACTGGGCCGGTTCGCTGAAGGCCGGCGACAACGTTCTGCATTTTGTTTTGCATATCGGCGTGACCGAGTACGGCGTTGCTGTCGCGACGATCGACAGCCTCGATCAAGGCGTTTACGGTATTGAGGCTGGTTCACTGAAAGAGGCGGCTTCGTCCTTTCAATTTGAAATTCCGTCGGTGAACGCGTCGTTCGAAGGAACGGTTGCGGCGAATCGCGAATCGATCGACGGCACATGGTCGCAGGGCGGCGCGCATTTGCCGATCGTGTTTCATCGGCAGGCGCGCATCGCGCTTTCGAAAAGTCCGACGGGCGCGATCTCGACCGCGGAAGGCACGTGGCAGGGCGCAATCGAGGCGAACGGGATGCGCTATCGACTGCAGCTGCACATTTCGCACGACTCGCAGGGGCATCTTATTGCTGCGATGGACAGCATCGATCAGGGCATCAATGGATTTCACGCGTCGCAGGCGACCGAAAGTGATTCGCAGATTCATCTTGAGTTGCCTACCGTGCACGGGACTTACGATGGGACGGTCAACTCTGTGCGGAATTCTATGACCGGCACGTGGCGGCAGAATGGCGAGCCGACGGACCTTACATTCCATCGCTCGGATCAGATTCTCGAATTGCGGCGGCCGCAGAATCCGAAAAAGCCGTATCCGTATGAAGAGGAAGAGCTGACGTTTGAAAATGCGAAAGCGGGCACGACGCTGGCTGCGACGCTGACGATGCCGCGTGGGGCGGGCCCATTTCCTGCAGCGATTTTGCTTGTTGGTTCAGGGCCGCTCGATCGTGATGAGACCGACGGCGGGCACCGGCCATTCCTCGTGCTCGCCGATCACCTGACGCGCAAGGGCATTGCGGTGTTGCGCTACGACAAGCGCGGCCTCGGCAAATCGAACGGCAGCTACGACGATGCGACGACGGCTGATTTCGCGAGCGATGCCGAAGCGGCGCTGGCGTTTCTGAAAACTCGAAAGGGAATCGATCCGAAAAAGATCGGACTTATCGGCCACAGCGAGGGCGGCATCATCGCGTCGATGATCGCGTCGCGCTCGAATGGCGTGGATTGGATCGCGCTGTTAGCAGGCCCCGCGACGAAAGGCGAAGAGACGCTGCTCATCCAATCGGATCTCATAACTCGGGCTGCGGGCATGACGAACGAGCAAGTGGCGAAGAGTCTCGATTTCGATCGCCAGTCGTACAACCTGGTTCGCAACGAAAAGAATCGAGCCGAGCTCGAGAAAGATCTCGCCGACTTGGTGAAGGTTAGCGGCATCGGTCCCGCGATACCGCCTGCGTTCATGCAGCGGCAGATTCATTGGACGAGTTCGCCGTGGTTTCGTTATTTCCTCGATTACGATCCCGTTCCGGCATTGCAGCAGACGAAGGTGCCGGTGTTGGCGTTGAGCGGCGAAAAGGATTTGCAGGTTCCACCGAAAGAAAATTTGCCGCTGATTCGAAAAGCGCTCGAAGATGGCGGCAATAAAGACTTCAAAGTTGTCGAGCTGCCGGGACTTAATCATGAGTTCCAGCATTGCTATATGGGCTTGCCCGCTGAGTCTCGTGCGATCGAGCAAACATTCGCGCCCGACGCGATGAACACGCTTTCGGATTGGATCCTGCAACATACTGCCTCCTGATAACTGCGGCCCTGCGCGCGATTGACGCAATGTTGCTCCGCGTCGTGTCGATAAGTAGATCGTAGGAAGTGTCCGCGCGAGGATTTGCACCCGGCCAGTCGTGGCCCGCATCGAACGAGAGGTGCGCGTTTCACACAACATTCATCTTCAGCGGCCACGAAACCCTGCGTCGCGGGTTATTCTTTTCTTCGGGAGTCCGTTTTAGCATCCGTGCCTTCACGCCTCCATCTGGTTCTGGTCGTTCATGCGCACCAGCCAACCGGCAATTTCGATCACGTCTTCGAACAATCGTTCGCGCGATGCTATCGCCCGTTCGTTGAAGTGCTTGAGCGCCATCCCAATGCGCGGATGGGCCTGCACTACACCGGGCCGCTGCTCACTTGGATCGAGTCGCATCATCCCGACTATTTCGAACGTTTGCGTGAACTGGTGAAGCGCGGGCAGGTCGAAATGATCGGCGGCGGCTTTTACGAGCCGATCCTGATATCAATTCCGTCCGTCGATCAGCGCGATCAAATTGTTCGGCTTGCGGATTACGTCGAGCAGCATTTTGGCAAACGTCCCGAAGGTGCATGGCTCGCCGAGCGCGTGTGGGAGCCGCAGCTGGCGTCGGTGCTTTCGACGGCGGGTGTCGGCTACACGGTGCTTGACGATATTCACTTTCTCTCGGCCGGATTCGAACAGAACGAACTCTTTGGCGACTACATCGCGGAAGACAAAGGCGAAACGATTCGCGTTATCCCAGGGCAGAAGTCGCTGCGTTATTTGATTCCGTGGGATTCGGTCGACAAAGTGATGGCGGGGCTGCACGAAATGTTTCTCGCGCATCCTGACGGCGTTGCCGCGATGGGCGACGACATGGAGAAGTTTGGCGGCTGGCCAGGGACGTTCGAACATTGCTTCGACGAAGGCTGGCTCGACCAATTGTTCGAGGCGTTCGAACGGAATTCCGAGTGGCTCGACGTCTGCACGCCGGGCGAATATCTTTCGAAGCACACTCCGTTAGGCCGCGCCGATCTGCCGACAGCGTCGTACACCGAAATGATGGAGTGGGCGCTGCCGACGCGCACGCGCGACCGCTATAACGCGCTGCTGAAAGAATTTCGCTCGCGCAATGATGTGCTCTCGTTTCTGCGCGGGTGCCCGTGGCGTGGTTTCTTCCGCAAGTATTCGGAATCGAATTTGCTACATAAAAAAATGTTGCGCGTCGCTCGCCGGCTTTCCGCGACTCCGCGACGTCGCAGCGGTTCGAAAGCTGCTGAAGAGCTTGCGCAGGCTCGCGACCTTTTGCAGCGCGCGCAATGCAACGATGCTTACTGGCACGGAATTTTTGGCGGGCTTTACGCGCCGCATCTGCGCACGGACATTCTGCGCAATCTGATTCGCGCCGAAGCGATTGTGGATCGGCACACTCCGGGTGCGGCCACGCCTCGCGTTGAAACGCTCGACTACGACGGCGATGGCGTCGACGAGTTGCTCTTCACCGCGCCGGAATATCAAGCGCTGCTCAAGCCTTCGGACGGCGCCACGCTTCCTGCGCTCGATTTCCGTCTGAGCGAATCGGCGCTGATCAATTCGATTCTGCGCCGGCCCGAGCCGTATCATGCGCGGCTGCGCGACCCGAACTATCGACCCGCGACCTCGACTGCTGCGGCGTTCGAGCAAACGAAGGTGAAGGAAATGGGGCTCGACCGATTCCTCCTCTACGATCGGTGGGCGCGCAATACCTTTCGATTATTTCTATTCGATCCGGCGAAGAGTGCCGCGGAGTATGAATCGCTGCAGTTGCAGGAAGACCCGGGCTTTGCGGCCGGCGTGTTTTCTGTTGAAGAGTCATCTGCGCGGGCAGCGGAGCTAGCTCGCGAGAGCTATCTGATGTTCGGCGGAGCGAATTCCGATTCGACGACGGAACTCGCTGTGACCAAGCAGTTTTCATTTGGTCCTGCGCCGCGTGGTTGCGAAATCGCGTGTGAGCTTCGGCTGAAATTTAAATCGCCTCTGCAGCGACCGATGGCGATCGGTCTCGAATCCGTCGCGAACCTGCTGGCCCCTAAATCGACCGATCGATTCTTCGAGACGCCCGAGGGACGGCAAACTCTAAGATTCAGCGGAACTTTGCCTGGGCCGACGCTGCGAATGGAAGATGGTTGGCAACGCGTGAAGATCGCTCTGCACGCGCCTGGCGCGCAGCATTTCTGGGTTGCGCCCATTGAAACGGTGTCCGAATCCGAAGAAGGATTCGAACGCGTCTATCAGGGTTCGCAAATTCTAGCGGTGTGGTATCCGGATTTCGCCGGCGGCAATACGTGGCTAGGACGCTTGGTCTGGCGCGTCGAACAACTCGACTAGTCTCGCTGAGCGAACCGAAGCGAAGTCGCGCGGTTTAAAAATCGCAAACCCATCACTCGCAGATCAGCAAATTCTGAGCAAACGGCCACGCCTCATCGATCCACTGCCCCTCGCAGCGAAACCCAGTCCGCTTCGCCATCTCGAGCACTTCCTCAGGGCGATATTTATGCGAGCTTTCCGTCCAGATCGTCTCGCCTTCTTCAAAATCAACGCGCGTCAGCGCCGCTGAAATCGTCACGCTCTGCGCCCGCAGCGAACGCAAATGCATCTCGATGCGTCGCTCCGTTCGATTCCACCGCGCCTCATGGCGAAATTGCGCTAAATCGAAGTCCGCGCCAAGTTCGCGATTGATGCGCGCCAGCAAATTCTTGTTGAACGCCGCGGTAACTCCCGCTGGATCGTCGTACGCAACAATCTGAGTCTCTTCGTCCTTCTCCAGATCGGTGCCCAACAGCATCGAGTCGCCACGTCGCAAAATGTCGCGAACTTCACGCAAAAACTCGTCACCCATTTCGCGGTCGAAATTTCCGATGGTGCTGCCCAAGAACAAAACCAGCAGATTCTCCTGCGAATCCCGCCCTCGCGCCACCGCGCGCAGCCCATCCAGATACGACTTCTCGTAGCCGACGACGCTCACCAGATCGATCTGCCCTAACTCTTTCTCGCAAGCCGCCAACGCCGACGGCGAAATCTCGATCGGATAGTAAAAAGTCCGCTGTCGCCGCGAGAGCGCTTCCAGAATCCAGCGCGTCTTCTTCCCTGTGCCGCTCCCAAGCTCCGCGACCGAGATCGGACGCGGCAGTCGCTCCACGATCTCTCGCGCATGCGTCTCCAGCAATCGCGCATCCGCCCGCGTCAGCCCGTATTCCGGCAGCACGCAGATCGTCTCAAATAGCGACGATCCGACCTCGTCGTACAAATACTTCGACGGCAGTTCTTTCTGTCCCACTTTTGTGAGTCCGTCTCGCACTGCGTCCGCAAATTCGGACACATGACGAACGGGAAGGGAATAGGTCAGCATGTCTGCTCCCACGCCTGACGACGGCGTTAGTCTTCTACGCAACGAAACGTGGCGTAGACAAATGGATAGTGTGGTTGGAACCAGTTCCGAAACGAACGACGCAACATACAGGCGGCCGTGCGGGGCGAGCCGCCCTTCATTACATAGTGCTTCCCATCAAAAAAATTGGCCGAGTAGCCTGGATAGAACGACATCGGTTCGAACCCTGGGAAAGGTTCGAACAGCGTTCGTGTCCATTCCCATCCATTGCCGACGATGTCATGCACGCCGAACGCGCTCGCTCCTCGCGGATACGCGCCCACCGGACTCGGATCCCAATGCTGAAAATCGAAATTGCCATACTTCTCGTTGGGCGCCTCGTTGGCCCACGGATAATCGCGCTCCACTCCATCTTCCGATGTGCCGTACGCCGCGCGATGGAACTGCTCTTCGCTCGGCAGTTTGCGCCCGAGCCATTTTGCATACGCCGTCGCTTCCGCGTGACTTACATATACCGGCCAATCCAGCGGCAATTGGATGTCGCCAAACATCGTGCTATACATCCACAAGTTTCCTTCGCGGCGCCAGAACGTTGGATTCGCAATCTTTTCTTCGCTTTTCCACTTCCACGCTTCGTCGCTCCACAGTGAGCGATTCTGATATCCGCCGGCCTGCATGAATTGAAGAAAATCGCGATTCATCACGTTGTACGTATCGATCGCGAAACCCGGAACGAACGTTTCGAATCCGTCCATCTCGTTGTCCCAGCCAAATTCTCCGTTGTTCTCGCGCTTCAGCCCGAGCGTCGCCGTGCCCGCCGGAATATCGACCAGATGTGACTTCGCGCGCGCCGTTTTCCACACCGCTTCCTTCGGCGCCGGCACTTTCCGGTTCGCAGGCATTTGGTGCAGCATGTACGCCAGCGTCTCCGCGTGCATCAATCGATGTTCAATCGCGACTTCGAGCATCGATAGCAACAATGGATGCCCCTCGGACGGATTCGCCAGCGTCCGCGAAATCGCCCGATCCAGTTCCTCGCGCAGCCGCGTGTTGTATGCATCGATCTCAGCGCGCTTCGGCCAGTCCGAGGGCTGATCCGTCGGCAATCCTCCGCCGACCGGATCGATCCCAAACGCAAATAGCTTGTCGAAATTTTCGTTGAACGACGACAGCCCAAACGCCCGCTGGGCCAGCAAATTCCAGTCGAACGATTCGACGTGTCCTACGTAAAAAACAATCCGATGACGTTCGTTTATGGGCCGATCATACATCGCCTCTTCACGCACGATTCGAAACAGATCATCGGTGCGCTTGCGAGCCTCAATGAGGCGGAGATGTAAATCGTGGCGGATCCGTACGGCGCTGTTGAGGGCTCCCATGCAATCGTTCTCCCGACGTTGTACGCAGCGTTAGTTTGGATGCCGACTTTGTCTCAAGGATTCAGTAAAAGTTGGGTGCTGGCGGGGGTACAGAGCGCGTTACTATGTTCCCGCCTATTCTGAGACGATGTCAACCCGAAACGCTAGCGAAACTTTGTTCCCCTTCGAATGAAACCTACCATCCAGTTTCGCGAAGCGACATACAGCGTAACCCGTAATCTGTCTGGGACTTCCGGCGCTTCGACGTTCGATATTGTTAGCGCCATTTCGATGGAAATTCATGCGGGAGAAACACTGGTCCTGCTTGGACGAAGTGGTAGCGGAAAGACGACCCTTCTAAGGCTCATAAATCGCCTTTTAGCGCCGCGAAAAGGTGCGGTACTCGTACAAGATCGGCCGACCACGGACTGGGACCCGATCGCCCTCCGCCGCGGCATCGGTTACGTCATCCAGGAAGGCGGTTTATTTCCACATTTTACCGTGGCTGAAAATGTCGCGCTGGTCCCCACACTCGAAAAGTGGGACTCGGCCCGCACAAGTAAGCGTGTACGGGAGCTACTGGAACTCGTAGGCCTAGAACCGACTCAATTCGCCGACCGGCGACCTAATCAGCTATCAGGTGGCCAGCGCCAACGGGTGGGCGTAGCGCGCGCACTTGCAGCCGACCCGCCTATCCTATTAATGGATGAGCCGTTTGGCGCTCTCGACCCGGTCACGCGCGCCGAGATGCAGCGCGAGTTTGGTGATATCGCTCGGCGGCTCGGCAAGACAATCGTCTTCGTAACTCACGATCTGCGCGAAGCGCGCCGTCTCGCCACACGGATTGTTCTGCTCGAATCCGGCCGCATCGTCGCATCTGCCAAGCCCGATGAATTTCTTCGCATCGATCATCCGGAAGTGCGCGCCTTCGCCGCGACGCTCGATTCGACTCCCGTTGATCAGCCTCCTCAGTCGCAACAGCAGCCGCAACCGCCTTCGGCTTCAGAGGGCCGCGCATGAGCCGCTGGCAATTCTTCGTCACGCACCGCTCCGACATTTTTCAGGCGACCCTGACGCATCTGACGCTCGTCTCGATCTCAATGCTGATCGCAATCGCTATCGCCGTACCGCTCGGCATGTTCGTCGTGCAACGGCCCGCGCTGCGTTCCATCGCGCTCGGCATCGCCAGCATTCTGCAAACTATCCCGAGCCTCGCGCTCTTCGGTTTTCTGATTCCGATTCCGTTTATCGGCGGCATCGGCGCGCGCACTGCCATCATCGCGCTCGTTCTCTACGCGCTGCTTCCGATCCTTCGCAACACCTACGTCGGCCTTACCAATATCGATCCTGCCGTGTTGCAAGCCGCCGAAGCCATGGGCATGACCGAAACCCAAATTCTCTGGCGCGTCCGTCTCCCACTTGCGCTTTCTGTAATTCTCGCCGGTATTCGAACCGCCACCATCATCACCATCGGCGTCGCCACCATCGCCGCAGCGATCGGTGCGGGCGGCCTCGGCACATTCATCTTCCGCGGCGTAGCCATGGTGAATGACGCGGTGATCTTAGCCGGAGCGATCCCTGCCGCGCTTCTAGCAATCCTCGCAGACGGATTGCTAGCCCTGCTCGAACGCCGCCTCAAAGTCACTTAGTATTTTCTGCGCTATCTCCGTGCGGTCTGCGCTTCTAAGGTGAATCTTTTCTTCGCTTTTTCCGATCGACTCAATCTGTGAGACATTGCCAACCATGCGCCGCGCCACCCTCCTGCTCATCTCGTTCGCCATTTGCTTCTCCGGCTGCGGCCCATCCCAACCCCACATCACCATCGGCTCCAAATTTTTCACCGAGCAAATTCTCCTCGCCGAACTTCTCGCCCAGCACATCGAAGCCCGCACCGGCATTCACGTCGACCGCAAATCCAATCTCGGCGGCACGCTGCTGTGTCAGAAGGCGCTCCTTGCCGGAGATCTCGATCTCTACGTCGAATACACCGGCACCGCACTGACCGCCGTTCTCAACGAAACGCCCACCGACAACTCCAACGCGCAAGCCGTCTACCAGCGCGTCAAACAGGGCTATGCCGAGCGCTTCAATCTCGAAGTCACCGAGCCTCTGGGATTCGAAAACACGTTTGCGATGGTCGTCCGCGGCTCCGACGCCGAGCTGTTTCACCTCAGCAAGATTTCCGACATCGTTCCGATCGCTCCGCGCTGGCGTGCCGGCGTCGGCTACGAATTTCTCGAACGCCCCGACGGCTATCGCGGCTTCGTCGCTCGCTACGGCCTGCACTTCGACGAGACTCCCAGCGTCATGGATCTCGGCCTCATCTACCGCGCGCTCGTCGACAAAAAAGTCGACATCGTCGCCGGCAATTCCACCGACGGCCTCATCGACGCGCTCCATCTCGTCGGCCTCTCCGACGACCGCCACTATTTTCCGCCCTACGACGCTGTGCCGATCGTCCGCCGCGACACGCTCGCGAAATTTCCGCCGTTACGCGCAGCACTCGCCGAGCTGGCCGGAAAAATCTCCGCCGCCGACATGCGCCACATGAACGCCGAAGTCGACGCCGACCAGCACGACCCCGCCGCCGTAGTCCGCGCCTTCCGCGCCGCAAAAAATCTGTAGATCTGAACCGATAATCACGATGAAAAAAAAAGCGTTACGAGTAGAAAAAAATGCCGTCATCCTGAGCGAAGCGAAGGATCTCAGCAGTCAGCCCAATCGCGATAGACCGAGGGTCGCCGTCATGTAGGGGCACAGCACCTCTGCGCCCAGCTTGCCCGGACGTGAACTCCATTTCGTTCTGTTTTTTTGATCAGGTCGCTGAATGCGCCGTCGATCGCTTACGGCAGCGAAAACGCCACAACGTAGTCACCCTGCTTGGTCCCAAGTTTCCCGTGCCCGCCCGCCGCAATCACCACATACTGCTTCCCGCCAACAACATACGTCATCGGCGTCGCCTGTCCGCTCGCCGGCAGCTCATACGACCAAATCTCTTTCCCATTCTCGGCGTCGAACGCATGAATAAAGTTGTCCATCGACGCCGCCGCGAACACAAGATTCCCCGCCGTTACAATCGGCCCGCCAAAATTGATCGTCCCCGTGTGCCCGTCTTTTGTATAACTCCCTAGCGGCACATCCCACGCCTTCTTCCCCGAAAACAGATCGATCGCTTCCGTAGTTCCCCAAGGCGGAGGCGTGCACGGCGTCCCTTTCGCCGGCGACAGAAACGGTTCGCGATACATCCCATATGGCGTGCCCGATTGTCGCGCGAATTCGCCGCTCATCCGATTTTTTTCACGGTCGTCATATACAGCTTGCAGCTTGCTGCGCTCGATCAATTTCACCCACATCGCCAAATGATTCGTGTTCATGATCAACAAATGCCGCTGCGGATCGAACGCCGAGCTGCTCCAGTTCACGCCCCCGGCGTTGCCGGGATAAACGATCGTCCCCTGCAAGCTCGGCGGCGTAAAAATTCCCTCCGACCGTGAAGCCGCAATGCGATCCGCGCACCACTTGCGATCTTCTTCCGTCGTCCCGAACGCGTCGCTCACTTTCAGTCCTTCCGGCACAGTCGAAATTCCCGAAGGCTGCGTCGGCCAAGCCTCGTCTCCGGAAATGTCCGTCTTCGGCACGGCAACTTCCTCCACCGGCAACAGCGGTTTCCCGTTCAATCGGTTGAGCACAAACACGCGCGCCATCTTCGTCGTAATCGCGATTGCGGGTGTTTTATCTTTCCACGTGAACAGCGTCGGCTGCGACGCCACGTCGTAATCCCATATATCGTGATGCACCACCTGAAATCCCCACACGAATTCGCCCGTCGACGCTTTCAGCGCCACCACCGAGTTCGCCCACTTGTTGTCGCCCTTGCGAATCCCGCCAAAATAATCCGGACTCGCGCTTCCCGTCGGCACAAACACGAGGTCGTGTTCCGCATCCACCGAAATTGTCGACCATGCGTTGCCCGCTCCGGTACGCGGCGTCGTATTCGCACCCCACGGAATCGGATCCCAGCTCCACCGCTGCGCGCCCGTTCGCGCGTCGAACGCCCGCACGATCCCGCGCTCCAGCTGAACTGCGCGGTTATCCCCAATCGACGAGCCGACAATCACGAGATCACCCGCGATCGACGTCGCCGAAGTCACCTGGTAGTCGCCAACATCCCGCAACTCGACGTCGCGCGTCAGATCGACTTTCCCGTCCGCACCGAAATTCGCGCACGGCTTGCCCGTTTGCCCATCCAGCGCAATTAGCCGCGCGTTGATCGTTCCGATAAAAATTCGCAGCGCGCAAACCGAGCCCGGCTTTGCCTTGGAATCGTGCCAAGCCGAAACTCCGCGCGACGTCACCTCCGAATATCCATGCGTCAAATCCATCTTCGGATCGAACTCCCAAATCTTCGTTCCCGACGCCGGATCGAGCGCGATCACGTGATCGTACGGCGTGCTCAGAAACAATTTCCCATCGACCAAAATCGGCGTCGTCTCAAACGTCGCCTTATGATTCAGCTCGTTATCTTCGTTGAGCGCACCAGTCCGATAAGTCCAAGCCACTTTCAGCTTCCCGACGTTCTCGCGCGTGATCTGCGCAGCCGTCGAATACCGCGCGCCACCCGGATCATTCCCATAATTCGCCCACCCGACATCTCCCGCCTTCGAGCCGCCGCTCGCCCCGCTCTGCGCTTGCGCCACGCAATCCATCCCTACCAACCCACACAACATCCCTATCATCGACACCAGACAAACCCGGCTCGCCGTTCGCCTCACAAGTCCACCTC
The DNA here is from genome assembly GCA_036493835.1 of Candidatus Acidiferrum sp. Classification (GTDB taxonomy): domain Bacteria; phylum Acidobacteriota; class Terriglobia; order Acidiferrales; family UBA7541; genus Acidiferrum. The sequence continues at coordinate 77,975 of DASXPD010000109.1, forward strand.
TCCGCAAAAATTCATCTGCCGCAATTTCATGCCGACAGAATCTGCCACACAGTTCGGACAGGCAACGCGCCCGGGACGACCGGGCCCACCCGCGTGCCGACCGGTCCAGTACCGCCGCCGAATCGAGCCATCCTCCGACGCATCCTTCTCACCCTCTCAATCCATCTAAGCCTTGTAACCAATTTCCGCCCCGCCCCTTCTAACCCGACTCGACACTTTCGTAGGCGGAGCCTTAAAATGAAAAACATGAATATAAATCTCCTCACTGCCCTCATCGCATCTCTCTTCTTCCTCGCCACCGGCGCCAACGCCCAAATGCCTAACTCCGGTCAAAAGCAACCCTCTTCGCCGAGCTCCAGCGCGAACTCGAACCCCGGCAGCATGAATCGCCAGCCCGACAACGACACGCTTATCCGTCAGGGCCATGCCGGCAGCTACTACGGCGGCACAGTCAAGGTCTCCGAAGGCGCGCTTCCGTGGGATCCCATTCTCGTCAACGTTATCTGCAATGGCGAAACGCGCTACACCACCGCCACCGATCCCAAAGGCAACTTCCTCATCGCTCCAAAGCCAGGCGACGCCGCCGCAAACGCCGCAGCCTCCACGCCGAACGGCCCTGGCGGCGACCAAAACAAATTCGCCGCGCAATACGTCGGCTGCAACGTTGAAGCCGCTCTCCCTGGATTCGATTCCAGCTCCGTCACCATCGCCAATCGAAATCTTACCGACGATCCCAACGTCGGCACGATCACCGTCAAACGCGCCGACAACGCTCCCGGCTCCGCCACCAGCGCCACCACGGCCGCCGCTCCAAAAGACGCGATGAAGGCTTTCGAAAAAGCGCGCACCGAATGGATCGAGAACAAGCCCGATAAAGCCGAGAAAGATCTCCAGAAAGCTGTGCAGATCGATCCGCAATTCGCCGAAGCCTGGTATCAGCTCGGCAAATTACAGGAGGTTCAAAAATCTCCCGACGCCGCAAACTCTTTCAATAAAGCCGTCGCCGCCGATCCCAAATTCGTTCCGCCCTACGAACATCTCGTTCCCATCGCCGCGCAAGCCAACAAGTGGCAGGAAGTCCTCGACGACACCAACAAAGAACTAGAATTAAATCCCGCCGGCACTCCGCGCCTCTACTACTACAACGCCGTCGCCAACATGAAGCTCGGCAAGACCGACGCCGCTCAGGCCAGCGTCACCAAAGCCATCGCCGTCGATCCCAATCACACCGAGCCCAACGCCGAGCAACTGCTCGCCGTGATCCTCGCCAACAAGCAAGACATCCCCGGCGCCCTCGAGCATCTGCGCATCGCCATCAAATATCTGCCGCCAGGCCCCAACGCCGACCTCGTCAAACAACAAATCGCCCAACTCGAATCCGCGTCTCAATCAAAATAATCACCTGTCCTCGACGACAACGACCGCAGCGCTTCGTGCGGCGACTTCCGACGAAAGCTGCGCTCCTCTCAGCCCGCAGCGTCACCCAACCTCAACCGCGAGATACGCCTCTACGTACTCTTCTCCGTTACATCCGTAATACGCCACCGTCCGCGCCTCGAAGTCCACGTCGTAGCGCACCGCTCCCGCGCGCCACGTCGCCACCAGAAACTCCGGAAACGTACTCTCGCCCTTCTGATCGGTCCGCAGCGCCCGAATCAGCGCCTCTCGATCAAACGCCGGCACCTCCGCCATTCCCGAAATCAGCGGCGCCCCCTGATTCACTACCGCGCCTTCCTTCGTCAGATACAAACTCTGTCCCGACGGCAAACTCCACAAATTGCGCGTCACTCCCGCGCGCCGCAGCGTTTCCGCCAGATACGGAAATCCTCCCACCTTCGGACGCCCCGCCATCGCTCGCTTCATCGCAGCTCCCAGCGTCTCGATCGCTTTGCTCATTGCAGTTTTCTCCTCGCCTCAAAACTGTGTACGTTATGATTTGCTCCCACGACGAATTAGAATAAACGTTTTACGGAGGGCTCACTGTGAATCGCCGCGATTTTCTCCAAACCGCTGGAATCGTCTCCGCCACCCTCGCATTTCCGAACGCCGCCACCCTCCTCGCAACTGCGCCAACTCAAACTCTCGCAACCTGGCGCACGTTCGAAATAACAACTCGCATCGAAATCCTCAAGCCGTCCGGCTTCACGCGCGTCTGGCTCCCCGCCGCTCTCACCACTGAAACGCCTTTCCAAAAAACTCTTTCCAACAAATTCACCGCCACCGGCGGCACCGCAAAACTCACCGAAAATAAATCCGACGCCCTCGGCGTCATCTCCGCCGCATTCCCCGAAGGCGCGCACCCCGTCCTGACTTCCACCAGCCGCGTCGCCACCAGAAATTACTCCGTCGATCTGTCGACATCTGCCTCCGCCAAGCCCCCAAAACAAAATCGCGTCGACCTCGACCATTTCCTCCACCCCACAAAACTCCTCCCCACCGACGGCATCGTCAAATCCACCTCCGACGAAATCATCGCCAAAGCCCACGCCACCACCGACACCGAAAAAGCCCGCGCCATCTATGCATGGATCGTCGACAACACCTTCCGCAATCCCAAAACGCGCGGCTGCGGCACCGGCGACATCCGCTTCATGCTCGAAACCGGCGACCTCAGCGGCAAATGCGCCGACCTCAATTCTCTCTACGTCGGCCTCGCACGCGCCGCCGGTCTTCCCGCGCGCGACGTCTACGGCCTCCGCGTCGCCAAATCCGATCTCGGATACAAAAGTCTCGGCGCCGCCACCGAAACCATCACCAAAGCCCAGCACTGCCGCGCCGAAGTCTATCTCTCCAATCACGGCTGGGTTCCCGTCGATCCCGCCGACGTCCGCAAAGTCGTCCTCGAAGAGCCGCCCGGCAATCGCCCGCTCGACGACGATCTCGTCCAAAAAACGCGCGCCCGTCTCTTCGGCTCCTGGGAAATGAATTGGATCGCCTACAATTTCGCGCACGACGTCGCTCTTCCCGGCTCCACCGGCGCTCCCATCGGCTTCCTCATGTACCCGCAAGCTGAAACAAACCAGGGCCGCCTCGATTGCCTCGACCCCGACAATTTCAAATACGAAATCACCTCTCGCGAAATCACTTCCGCAAACACCTAGCCGCCCTCTCGATTCGAGATCGATCAAAACCAAAGCGCAAAAACGAAAACGCCCGACAATCCATCTGTCGGGCGTCTTCATTTGGCCTTGGGGTGTCTTACGGAAAAACTTCGGCGAAAGGGAAGCGTTAGCTCCTGCCCGCCGCCTTCGCTTTGCCGCCGCGCTCCGAACTCTCCGCCTCCTCCGACTCTTCCTCTGTCGGAGCCTGCGACAGGATCTGCTGCCCAATTTTTCGCAGCTTTTCGTCCGCAGCTTGTTCTTCCTTCAGGTTCTCGCTCAGTAGCTCCGCAACCTCATCATTTCCCATTTGCTTCGCGAGATTGATCGCCGTCGTATATCCCGCAATCTCGTAGTGCTCCACGCGGCTCCCCGCGCCGATGATCCCGAGATCCAACACTTTCTCATCGCCGTCTTCCTCGAGCGCTTCCGCACCCTCCGCGATCACGCCCTCCATGCCCTTGCATTTTTTCCCCGCCGTCGTCGTCCCCAACATCTTCGCCACCTGCTCCAACCTATCAATCTGCCCTTCGGTCTCCTTCAGGTGCGCCTCGAACGCCGCCGATAACTCTTCATTATTCGATCCCTTCGCCATCTTCGGAATCGCCTTCGTCAGTTGCTTCTCCGCCGAATACAAATCCTTGATCTCTTCTTCCAGCAAATCCTTGATCGTCAATAGTTCGCTCACGTTCTCTTCTCCTTGTTCCCAGTTCACTAGGGAACTCATACCCCGAGTGTCCGCACCGCACCCCCGCCCGTTAATCCAGCCAATATCCGACAACCCCAAGGAAAAATCCCTGACGCCCCCTGACATGCACAAAAATCCGCGCCCCGTGCAACGCAAGTCTCCGCCTCGACCGACTACCGGGTTGCTATACTCCCTCCACTACGTCCCACCACGGAGAAATACCTTTGTCCCGAGCGGCATTTGCGTTCGCCTGCATTCTCATTCTGACCGCCACCGCCACCCTCGCTGCTCAAGAGCATGCGCACCAATCTCGCGAACATCTCGGCACCGTCCACTTCGCCACATCCTGCAACGTTTCCGCCCAAAAAGAATTCGATCGCGCCGTCGCTCTCCTCCACTCTTTCGAATTCAGCCGCGCGATCGCCGGATTCAACGCCGCCCTGAAATCCGACGACACCTGCGCGATCGCCTACTGGGGCATCGCCCTCAGTCAGTGGAGCAACCCCTTCGCTGTAGGAATAAAAGACACGGGACAATTGCAGGAAGGACGCGCCAGCGTCGACCACGGCAACACGATCGGCGCAAAAACCGAACGCGAACGCGCCTACCTCGCCGCCGTTGCCGCCCTCTACAAAAATTTCGAAACCACTTCACAGCCCGCGCGCTTGCTCGCCTATCGCGACGCCATGGCAGAGCTCGCCTCAAAATATCCCGCCGACGACGAAGCCCAAATTTTCTACGCGCTCTCGATGTCCGCCTCCGAAGATCCCGCCGACAAAACCTACGTCGGCCGCCTCAAAGCCGGCGCAATCCTCGAAAAATTATTCGCCCAGCAGCCTGATCATCCCGGCCTCGCGCACTACATCATCCACACCTACGACGTTCCTCCGCTCGCCCCACGCGCTCTCCTGGCCGCGCGCCGCTACTCCCAGATCGCTCCCGACGCGCCCCACGCCCTGCACATGCCCTCGCACACTTTCACGCGCACCGGCGATTGGCAGGATTCGATCGACAGCAACGTCGCCGCCGCCTCCTCCGCAAAGCGCGACGGCGAAGTCGCCGAAGAACTCCACGCCAGCGACTACGAGGTCTACGCCTATCTGCAAACCGCCCAGGACAAAGCCGCCGAACGCATCCTCGCGTCCTTGCCCGAAATCGCATCGCGCTTCGATCCCAACGTAGTCGTCGGCGGCGCCGCCAGTCCTGCGGTCGCCTACTTCGCCCTCGCCGCCATCCCCGCGCGCGTCTCCCTCGAACGCGGCGATTGGAAACAAGCCTCGCAGCTCACCGTAAAAGAAACGCCATTCCCCCAAACCGACGCGATCACCTGGTTCGCGCGCGGACTCGGCGCAGCTCGCCTCGGCCAAGTGAAAGCCGCCAACGAATCCGCCTCATCCCTAAAACAAATCCATGAGCAATTATTAAAATCCGGAGAGACCTACTGGGCCCTGCAAGTCGAAATTGCCGAAACCGAAGTCCGTGCATGGACCACATGGGCCGAGGGTGACCATCAACACGCGCTGCATCAATTGCAATCCGCCGCCGACCTCGAAGACGCCACCGAAAAGAGCGCCATAACTCCCGGCCCCCTCGCCCCCGCCCGCGAGCAACTCGCCGAAATGTTTCTCCTCGCCAATCGCCCCGCCGACGCCCTCACCCAATTCCAATCCACCCTAAAAAAAGAACCAGCCCGCTTCCGCTCCCTCTCCGGAGCCGCCCAATCCGCCAAACAATCCGGCCACCCGGGCCTTAGCCGCCGCTACTACCTCCAACTCCAAAAATCCTGCCCCCACGCTGACCACCCCGCCCGCCCCGAACTCCGCGAAGCCGCCCAATCCCTCGCGGTCAAATCAGTCCTGCGGTGAATGTTCCTCGTCTACCGATGAGAAACATTCGGCCAGCAGTATCCGCTACCTCTGGCGTGCCCCTAACCGACCTTGCGAGGCCCTCCTTCTCATCTTTCTCATTCGGTCTCATCCCCATTTACTCCACCAATCCCTTTTTGTTAACGTTGAGGTGCCGCAGTTCAACGCGCACCTCGCGCAACCAGCGGCTGCTCTGAGCTCGCAGGGCAGGAGACTTCGACGTGTCACTTCTCGATCCGCCCCCGGTAGTCACTCATAAATCTCGGCCGTTGATTTTCACCACCGTCGCTTTGGTTCTTGTCGTCGCTGTCGCACTCTGGTTTGCTCTCCGCTACTATCCCGAAAAGCGCGCCGTCACCCATTTCTTCGATGCCGTAGTCGCCGGCGACACCCAGAAAGCCTACGAACTTTGGAAGCCCAAACCCAGTTATCGAATGGAAGATTTCATCGCTGACTGGGGCGACAAAGGTTATTTCGGTCCCGTCAAGAGCTACAAAATTCTCCGCGAACGTTCCCCGATCGGTTCGAACGCCGTCGAAGTCGCCGTAGCCCTGAGCCCCTTCTCGCCCATGCCCGACCCAAAAGACCCAGCCCAAAAAGAACAAAGCCAAAAAACCCGCGTCGTCGGCATCTGGGTCGTCACCCGCGACAAATCCCTAACCTTCCCCCCATGAGTTGAGGGGCAGTGTTACATAGGCGCGTTGCCCGCTATTCGCCTTTGTAGGGGCGGGGCTTTGCTCCGCCCGGCGTAATTCCATCCGCAAAGTGATCCGTCGGCGCACAGCCGTATTCGATCGACCTGATGTACGGGCGCAGCACTGTCGAAGATCCTGAGCCTCGAAGGGCTGCGCCCCAACTCGGCGAGATCACATCCAAATCCTCGCTCCGGGTTTTTGGCCCATCCGATGCCGCGCCTGTATCCGTTGAGCGCCCGGGACAGGTCACTTTGGCTTGGGTTTTACCTTTACCTTCGCCTTGTCCTTCATCACCTTAATACTCGCCTTCACCAACCTCTTCACCAGCACCGTCGACAACGCTTTGTCCGTCGGAAAACCCACAACGGCTTTCGTCGTGAAAAATCCTGCCAGTTCTTTCTTGTGGTTCTGAATCACGGGCGGCCGCACATGCAGTCGCAAGTGCGGCTCCTTAAGACTGAACCAGGCAAACATCCCGTCGTAGTCGTAGCCCTCGTACGAATATCCTGGCCATTCGAAGTAATCCGTGCGCTCGGTCGCACCCGGCGCCGCCTCGCGTATCGCCGCCCGAATCTCCCGCAGTTTGCCCTGCACCGCTTTCGGCGCCTTCGCGATGTACTTGTCTACGTGATTCGCCGGAGCGCCCTTCTGCTTTACCTTTTTTCCCATAATGGGATCACTCTAGCATCGAGCATTCGTGGATGAAGTGAATTTTCTTTCCCACAACAGATCATTTCTTCGGCCCCCCCAGCGCACTCTACCCGTTTCCCTTCAATACGTTACGCAAACATCATTCGAACGATGCCCACAACTCATTCGAAGGAAATACTAAAGTAATACTGTAACTTGACAAATATCATAATCTGGTCTATCATGCCCAATGCTCCCCAACATCGCGCCCAATTCCACAAAAGGCGAAACGAAACCAAAAGTCGCGCCCCCGCAACTCGCACAAAGCAAAACCACTTCCGCACTCTTCCTCGTTTCCCCAATCGGGAACCGCCCAACTGCAACAAATCAAACGCCTTCCCCACTCTCGACAAAAACGCCTGGGGGTACACCCCCCCCTCACCTTCCCAACTCGACTCCACCGTGCCGCCTTTGCTACAGTCAAACTTCGACACCGGAGCCTTCATGCCGATTCCCAAAGATCTTCTAGACATCCTCGTCTGCCCGGAGTGCAAGACCCCGCTCCGCCCGCTCACCGATGCCGCCAGCGGCCTCCAATGCGAAACCTGCCGCCGCATCTACCCGATCCGCGACGACATTCCCGTCCTGATCATCGACCAGGCCACCAAAGCTCCCGACTGATCGAGCGCGCCGACCACGCTGAGAATCGCCAAAACTATGTCCATTTCGCACACTGACCTCGCCCAGTCCGCCGCGCGCCTCAAGCGTCTCGTCCCGCGTCTCCGTGGTAAACGCATCGGAGTCGTCGGCGACCTCATGCTCGACCGCTACCTCTGGGGCACCGCATCGCGCCTCTCGCCCGAGGCAGCCGTCCCCGTTGTCGATTTCGCCGAACAAAACGATCGCCTCGGCGGCGCCGCCAACGTGGCCGCAAACCTCGCCGAACTTGGCGCGCGCGTCGAAATGTTCGGCGCCATCGGCTCCGGCAAAGCTCCCGCCGACGAACCCGGCGAATCGCTGCGAAAACATCTTCGCGCCGCAAATATTTCCGACAAAGGCGTACTCACCGACGCGCGCCGCATCACCACCGTCAAGACGCGCATCATCGCGCGCCATCAACACATCGTTCGCGTCGATCGCGAACGCCGCGAGCCGCTCCATCCCGAAACGCAGGGCCGCCTGCTGCGCTCTCTCTCAGCTTCGATGAATAATCTCGACGCGCTCATCCTCTCCGACTACGACAAAGGCATCATCACCGACGATTTTGCCGACAAAGTCCTCGGCGCCGCGCACAAACTCAAAGTTCCTGTTTTTGTCGGACCAAAACGCTCCAAGCTCTACGCGTATCGCGGCGCAAAAACGATCGTCTGTAACGCCAAAGAGGCCGCTCAATTCCTGACGCAAACGCTTGCCGACGAAAAATCCTTCGACGACGCAGGCCGCGCGTTGCTCTCGCACTTCGGCTGCGAATCCGTGCTGATCACCCGCGGTGAAAAGGGAATGACGCTGTTCGAGGAATCAGCGCCGCGCCCGCTGCACATTCCCGCGACAAGTTTTGAAGTGACTTACGAGCGCGTAGGAAAATCCGGCATCGACCACGGCTCAAATGGCCGCCAGGTTTTCGATGTCACCGGAGCAGGAGACACCGTGCTCAGTGTTCTCGCCCTGGCTGCAGCCGCAGGCGCTCCGCTTCCCGACGCAGCGCGACTCGCCAACGCCGCCGCTGGCGTAGTCGTCGGCAAACTCGGCACCGCCAGCGTCGCCCCCGACGAACTCCTGCGCCTGCTCACCGAGCTAAGCCGATAGTTAGTTCGGCAAGGCTTTGAGTGCAAGTGGAACGAACGAAATTTTAGAGAATGGAAGAAAGGAAGATCGAACAAGAAACCAAGCGGAAAAACCTCAGCGACGAAATCTGGATTGTGTAGGGGCGCAGCACTGCCCTGCCCTGAGCCTCGAAGGGTGCGCCTCATGTCCGCAAGATCGCTCGACCGAGATCCTAGCCCTGTAGCGCGCCGCCGGCGCCTTTCGGCAATTCAATTTCGTACTTCGTGCGCGCTTTTTCGGAGTGAATCTCCAGAGCGAAGCCGATTAACTTGTCGAGTAGTTCGCGAAACGGAATCCCGCTCGCTTCCCAAAGTTTCGGATACATGCTGATCGACGTAAAACCCGGAATCGTGTTCACTTCGTTCAGGAATAATTTTCCGCCGGCGCGTTTTTCGAGAAAGAAATCGACGCGCGCCATGCCGCTCAGCTCCAGCGCGCGAAACGCCTGCACCGCAAGTTTCTGAATCGTCTTGATCTGTGCGGTCTTGAGTTTTGCCGGAATTAAAAGCTGCGTGCCGTCTTCCAGATATTTCGCCGTGTAATCGTAGAACTCGCGGTGCGGCACAATCTCGCCGGGGATCGAAGCTTTCGGATCGTTGTTGCCGAGCACGGAAACTTCAATTTCGCGCGCTGCAACTGATTTCTCCACGAGAATTTTGAGCGCAAATTCGGAGGCGAGATTCAACGCCGGCGCCAACTCAGCGCGCGAATGCACTTTCGTCATTCCAACCGACGAACCCAGCGCTGCTGGTTTTACGAACACTGGATATTTGAATTTCGATTCAATCGTCTTCTGAACTTGCTTCGGATTTTTCTCCCACTCGTAGCGGTGCACCGTAACCCAGGGCACAACCGGAATCTTCGCAACCTGCAAAAGTTTTTTCGCGACGTCCTTGTCCATGCCAACTGCTGAGCCCAGCACGCCGGCACCGACAAATGGAAGTCCTGCGAGATCGAGCAAACCTTGAATCGTCCCGTCTTCGCCATAGGTTCCGTGCATCACCGGAAAGACCACATCCAGCTTTTGCGGCGCGCCGCTGTGGCTACCGTTTCCGCCGAGCGGAATCAAAGAGACATCCGTCGGATCGGCCGTCATCGCGACGGGTTGCCCGCAACGCACGATTTCCTTGGGCAGCATGTTTTGCGCGCCCGCACCAACCCTCCACTGACCTTCTTTCGTGATGCCGATCGGAATCGGCTCGTACTTGTTGGGATCAAGTCCGCGAATCACCGAAGCCGCCGACGCGAGCGACACTTCGTGCTCGCCGCTGCGTCCGCCAAACAAAATGCCTACGCGCAATCTTTTCTCAGGAGTCGACATGTTGATCTTTCGTCCCGTCCCCGCGTCTCGTGCGTCGATCTTCGCTCCGTCGTTTCTACCGGAACGCCGTTGCCGAACGCGTCGGGGTCGCCTTGCCAGTTTAGCCCGCTTGTTCGGGACTGCCAGCGAATCCGCCGCACGATGCCGTCAATCGCTAACCGCACGATTGGACAGGGCTGATTGAAAAATATTGGGAACATCCTGAGACCGTTTGACGTTTCTATCGTCAGTTCATGTGGCAATAGCACATATGCGCTCGGATCGCAGTTTTGGAGGGTGGATTGTCGCCTCAGCTCGAGATGTTGAAGGGAACATTGGACTTAATGGTGTTGCAGACGCTGCAAGCCATAGGGGCGCTGCATGGGTATGGGATTGCCCGGCGCATCGAACAGGTCAGCCGGGACGCTATCTTGTTGAATCAAGGGACCATCTACGCGTCTTTGGTGCGGCTGCAGCAGCGCGGGCTGATCAAATCTGCGTAGGGAATCTCGGATACCAACCGGAAGGCGAAGTTTTATTCGATTACGGCTCGGGGCTCCAAGCGGCTCGCCGAAACGGCTGAGAATTGGGAGCAGCTTTCGGCGGTGATTGCGAGATTTTTTGACGCGGCCAAGGAAAGCCAGTGACCGAGAGAGAGAAAACCAAACCTCCGACAATTGCCAACATCGTGCGGCCTTGGGGCGCAGCCGTGCTGCGCCCCTACATGGTTTGTGGCGAACGGGAACGGGTAGGGAATCCGTGACGGCGAAAGGGAACCGGTGATGGGTGACGCGATCCGCGTTTTTTTGGCGAAGGTGAGGGCGATTTTCGCGAAGGCGGAGATGGACGACGAGTTTAATGCAGAACTCGAGGCGCACCTGGATTTGCTGGCTGCCGAATATGAAAAGGCAGGGATGAAGCCGCAGGATGCGCGGCGTGCGGCGATTTTGAAAGTCGGAGGACGTGAGACCTTGCGAGAAGAAAATCGAGACAGCCGTGGATTGCCATTTCTGGAGGTGCTGAGCCAGGACGTGAAGTATGCGATGCGAACTTTGCGCCGCGACAAAGCATTTGCGATTTTCGCGATCTTGATCGCGGGGCTCGGCGTCGGCGCGAGCTGCACGGTCTTCAGCGTCGTAAACACAATTCTGATTCACAAACTGCCGTTCAAAGATCCGGAGCAGCTTGCGTGGATCGCGAATCATGACGACGCGACAAACGACATGTCGGGTAAAACATCGCAAGTCGATCACTTCAAAGATATGCGCGACAAGACCCAATCGTTTTCCGATATGGCCGCGTATTTCGCGTTTTACGGAGTGGGTGACGCGAAGTTGATCGAGGGCGGCCAACCGGAACGATTCACGAGTGTGCCGGTCTCGCAGAATTTCTTTCCCTTGCTGGGCGTCGAGCCGCAACTGGGAAGGCAATTCAGCGACGACGAAGCAAAATTCAATGGACCACACGCCGTCATGCTGAGCGATGGCGTCTGGCACCGGAAGTTCGGGGCCGATCCACGGATTGTAGGCAGGTCACTCGATTTTGACGGCGGGCAAAAGACAGTGGTGGGCATCTTGCCTCCATCGTTCGATTTTTCGACGGTATTCACGCCAGGCAGCCACGTGGACGTTTTCGAGTGTTTTCCGCTGACGCCGGAGACGAACAAATGGGGCAACACCCTCGCGATCGTGGGGCGACTCAAGCCCGGTGTGAGCGTGCAGAGCGCGCAGGCGGAAGCGACGGTGCTCGCGAAGCTCCAGTCACAGGCGCACAAAGAGCGGAACGATTTTGATCCGAAGGTGTCGATGCTGACGGAGCACGTCAGCGGGCGGTTGCGGCCTGCGTTGTTTGTGCTGGCTGCCGCGGTTGGTGTGGTGATGCTGATCGTATGCGCGAATTTGTCGAACCTGTTGCTGGCGCGCGGGACCACGCGGCAAAAGGAAATTGCGATTCGGGCGACGCTGGGTGCGGGGAAGATGCGGTTGATTCGGCAAATGCTGACGGAGAGTCTGATGCTGTCGTTTTGCGGCGCGATCGTCGGGCTGATTTTCGCGTTCGTCGGAACGCGGGTGCTGGCGCGTTTGACGTCGATCAGCATTCCGTTGCTGGGCGAAGTGCATATCGACGGGACCGTGTTGGCGTTCACGTTGTTAATTGCGCTGGCGACGGGGCTGGTGTTCGGGTTGTTGCCGGCGCTGCAGGTGCGGGGATTGCGGTTGCACGACACATTGAAAGATGCGAATCGCGGATCGAGCGTCGGACGCGGACACGCGTGGGTGCGGAACGCGCTGGTGATTTCGGAAATCGGTTTGGCGTGCGTGCTGGTGGTCGGCGCGGGGTTGCTGATCCGAAGCTTCATGCGCGTTATGGATGTGAATATGGGATTCAACGCGGAAGATACGGCGGCGGTGCGCGTCGATCCGAACGCGTCGTATAAAACGCAAGAGCAGCGAAACGCGTATTTCACGGAGGTGTTGCGGCGCGTGAATGAGGTTCAGGGAATCCATGGCGCCGGAATGTCGGATGCGATTCCACTGGGGCACAACCGAAGTTGGGGGGTTGCGGCGAAGGGTGTGCAATATACGCCGGAAACGTATCCTGAAGGATTTCCGCGGATCATCAGTGAAGGATATTTTCGTGCGATTGGAATTCCGTTGAAGAAAGGGCGCGATTTTACGGCGCGTGACGACAAAGGGACGCTGAACGTCATTATTTTGAACGAGGCGTGCGCGCGGACGTTGTGGCCGGGCGAGGATCCGATCGGAAAGATTGTTGCGGAGGACGTGGATCGCACCGTCGTTGGCGTCGTGGGCAACGTGCATCACATGTCGCTGGAGGAAGGTTCGGGCAACGAGTTTTACATTCCGTTGCGACAGATCCAGGACTACGGATCGGTCGACCTTGTCGTGCGGTCGTCGATGTCGACGTCGGAGCTTGGAGCGCGATTGCGAGAAGCGCTCTTGCCGATCGAGCCGAACTTGCCGACGTCGAATTTGCGGACGATGCAGTCGATGGTGGACCGGGCGGTGTCGCCGCGGCGATTCGTGGTGATTTTGCTGGGAGGATTCGCGGCGTTCGCGCTGGTGCTGGCTTCACTGGGGATTTACGCGGTGATTTCGTATTCGGTGAGCCAGCGGACGCAGGAGATTGGGATTCGGATGGCGCTGGGTGCGTCGTCGGAAATGCTGCAGAAGAGCATTTTGATGCAGACATTGTGGCTGGCGGCTGTGGGTGTTGTCGGTGGGATTATCGGATCGTGGATTTTGGCGCGGGCGTTGAGTGGGATGTTGTTTGGAGTGCAGCCGACGGATCCGGTTACGTTTGCGTGCATGGTTTTGATTTTGACGGCGGTGGCGTGCCTGGCGGGATATTTGCCGGCGCGGCGGGCGTCGCGGATTGATCCGATGGTGGCGCTGCGCATCGATTGATCTACGCCAGCCCGATCGCGTCAGGTTCGTTCCGTGCTGTAATACCAGCAGGGACTGACGATGACTGATACGATCGGGAAAAACGAAGCCACTGAAAAATATTTTTTGAAGAGTGAGCGGTTGGGATTTCGCTGGTGGGGAGCGGACGACCTCCCATTTGCGCAACAACTTTGGGGTGAGTTGGAAGTCACCAAGTATTTCGGCGGGCCGTTTTCCGAGGACGAAGTTCGCAAACGTTTCAAGCACGAGCGCGCGCGGCGGATGGTTCACGGCTTTCAATACTGGGTGATTGAGCTACTAGCGACCGGGGAGTTTGTTGGAGTTTGCGGATTGCGGCCGTATCGTCCGGCCGAGGAAATTATTGAGCTCGGCTACCACCTTCTACCAAAATTCTGGGGACAAGGGCTTGCGACCGAGGCGGCTCGCGCTGTGATTCCGTATGCGTTTGAGAAATACGCGCCGAAGAAGCTGATTGCGGGACACCATCCTGAGAATGTGAATTCGAAGAAGGTGCTCGACAAGCTGGGGTTCAAGTTTTCGCACAACGAAAATTTTCCTGAGCTCGATGTGGACATCCCGCGCTATTTGCTGGACGGAAGCGGCGAAGAGAAGAAGTGACGGGGTCGTGGGGCCTTAAGGGGCTGAGGTGATCGGTCGTGATTACTTTTGAGATCCTTCGCTTCGCTCAGGATGACGGCTTGGGTGGAGCGGTGAGTTTGGGTGTGGCCGGTGGGTTCGCCGCTGAAGTGGTCGGTCGTGATTACTTCTGAGATCCTTCGCTCCGCTCAGGATGACGTTTGGGCGGGGTTGGTTGGCGGATTATTGAGTTGCGGAGGTTTGGTGATGTCGGGGGAGCGGGCTTTGCCCCCCCAAGGCGGAGTCGTAGGAGCTTGAGAGTTCTCGGGCTGCTGTTGCGGGAATCGGATAGGGCTGCGAGGTGTTCTGAAGCGGGTTGCGGCTAGGTCGATCCAGTCGGGGTTTGACGCGGCAATCAACGCAGCTTTTTTACTGCGTAGCCAGCCTTTGAGAACTTTTTCACGGGCGATTGCGCCTTTGATGCTGCCGAAGGGTTCGAAGTAGACGAGGGAGTCGAGGCCGTAGCGGGCCGTGTAGCCTGGGGACACTCTATTATTGTGCTCCCAGATTCGGCGGTCTAGATCGTTGGTTACGCCGATGTAAAGCATGCGAGATGCGTTGGAGAGGATGTAGACGGCGAAGGTTTTCATTGAGATGCTCTCGGTTCGGGCTTCGCGATGCCACGATTGGTTCTTTGTCTCTGTGGGCAATTCTCAGGATAACGATAAATTATCATAACGCATAGATAATATTCTGCGACAACGTCATCCTGAGCGAAGCGAAGGATCTCAGAATGATTGGTTGGCACCCATCGGTCCGTCGAGAGACGTGTGCTAGTTGCGTGGACTTCGTCGGTGAATTGGCCGGTCAAGCTTACTTCTGAGATCCTTCGCCTTGGTCAGGATGACGGTTTGGGTGGTTGCGGCGGCTTGGGTGATTGTGGCGGGTTTAGGTAAAAGAGTGAGGACTTCGTCGGTGAGGTGGTCGGTCGTGCTAACTTCTGAGATCCTTCGCTTCGCTCAGGATGACGGTTCTTTACAGACGATCGGTCCGGGTGGGCGACGCGACTATAGGATTTTTTGGCCGAGGGCGGAGAGGACTAGCTCTACGCCGAGTAAGGCGGTGCGGTTGTGTTCGTCGAGGATGGGGTTGATCTCGACGACTTCGAGGGAAACCATCGACTCGCTGTCGGCAATCATTTCCATGGCTAAGTGGGCTTCACGGTAGGTTACGCCGCCGCGGACGGGTGTGCCTACGCCGGGGGCGTCGGTGGGATCGACGAAATCCATGTCGAGGCTGACGGCGATGCCGGCGGTGTCGTCCATGGCGTACTTGATGGCGTCGGACATGACTTCGCGCATGCCGCGTTCGTCGATGTCGCGCATGGTGAATACGTGGACGCCGGATTTTTTTGCGATTTTGCGTTCGTGGGAATCGAGATCGCGCGCGCCGACGATGACGATGTTGCCGGGTTCGGCTTTGGGCTTGAATCCCAGCAGCTCTGAGAGTTCGGGTGCGCCGTAGCCCATGATGCTGGCGAGCGGCATGCCGTGGATGTTGCCGGAGGGCGACGAGTCGGGCGTGTTCATGTCGCCGTGGGCGTCGAGCCAGATGTAGCCGATGTCTTTTTTTTGCTGGCGATAGAAATTTGAGACGCCTGCGGCAACTCCGGCCGCGATTGAGTGGTCACCGCCGAGTACGAGCGGCAGAAAACCTTCCTGAAGTGACTTGTCGACGGTTTTGGCGATGTCGGCGCAGGTCTCGGCGATTTCCTGCAAATACTTGGCGCGCTTTTCGCCGATGGACATTTCTTCAGGCTGTTTGACTTCGACGTTGCCGAGGTCTTCGACGGTGACGCCGAGCTTTTTGATGGCGGCCTGGAGGCCAGCGCTGCGGAGAGCGGAGGGGCCCATGTCGACGCCGCGGCGGCTTTGGCCGAGGTCCATGGGGACGCCGATGATTCTGACTTTTTGAGACATGCGATGACCTGGAAAACGGTGATTCATGAGTGGTGACTAGCGACTGGCCGGCCGGACGCGAATTGGCGATTCGCTGGCGGACGGGGCCAGTTGCTAATGACGATCCACGATCACTCTAAGTGCGGCGTGACGGAGAGCTGCGCGATCGGACTTGGCGCACCTGCGAAGGCGCACCAATTTCCGGATGCAGGCCGCTAGTCACGCAAAAATTTGAGCCGAGACGCCATGGCGGGCGGAGCAAGCCCCGCCCCTACAGGGTCCGATTCGAATGAAAGACGGGCGAGGTAACCCCGCCGGTTCAGGGGTTCGATTCGATTAAGGATACACGCGGTAGAGCATGCGCGGGAAGGGGATGACCTCGCGGATGTGCTCGCTGCCGCAAATCCAGGCGACGGTGCGTTCGAGGCCCATGCCGAAGCCGGCGTGGGGGACGCTGCCGTAGCGGCGAAGGTCGAGATACCACTCGAACGATTCTTGCGGTAAGTTGTGCTCTTTCAAGCGTTTAACGAGGAGATCGTAGTCGTGGATGCGCTGGCTGCCGCCGATGATCTCGCCATAGCCCTCGGGGGCCAGCATGTCGAAGGCGAGTGCCAAATCGGGACGCTCGGCGTCGGGCTGCATGTAGAAGGCTTTGATGGAAGCCGGATAGCGGTGGACCATGACCGGACGGTCGAACTCGTTGGAGACGATGGTTTCTTCGTCGCCGCCGATGTCGTCGCCGAATTTCGAGGGGTTGCCGTGCTTCTGGAGGACCTTGATCGCGTCTTCGTAGCTGATTCGGGGGAAGGGCGGCTTCACGTTTTCTAGCTTTTTGGTGTCGCGCTTGAGGGTTTCGAGTTCGCGCGTTTTATTTTTGAGGACGGACTGGACGATGGCGCTGACCAAGCCTTCGCCGAGCGACATCATGTCGTCGAGATTGGCGTAGGCGGCCTCGGGTTCGAGCATCCAGAATTCAGTGAGGTGGCGGCGAGTTTTGGATTTTTCGGCGCGGAACGTCGGGCCGAAGGTGTAGACCTTGCCGAGCGCCATCGCGGTGGCTTCGATGTAGAGCTGGCCGCTTTGCGTGAGGTAGGCCTTTTGATCGTCGATGTAATTCACTTCGAAAAGAGTTGAGGTGCCTTCGCACGCGGCGGGCGTGAACATCGGCGCGTCGGTGAGCGTGTAGCCCTGGCTGTCCATGTAATTGCGTGCGGCGCGCTGGGCTTCGGCGCGAATGCGGAGGATGGCGGCCTGGCGCGGCGTGCGCATCCAGAGATGGCGATTGTCGAGGAGGAAATCGACGCCGTGCTCTTTGAGCTGGATGGGATAGGGCGTGGATTCGTTCACCTTTTGCAGGACTTCGACTTTGGTGACGCCGATTTCGTAGCCGCCGGGAGCGCGTTGTTCGGCGCGAATTTTTCCGGTGACGATGACGCTGGATTCTTGCGTGAGGCCTTTGAGCGCGGCGAAAGCGTCGGGACTTTCTTTGAGTGCGACGACGCCCTGGATGATGCCGGTGCCGTCGCGGAAAATCGGGAAGAGCAGTTTGCCGGATTCGCGCTGATTGTAGAGCCAGCCCTGGATTGTGACTTCTTGCGCGTCGTGTTTGCCGGCGTCTTCGATGTTGATGATGGTCATGGAGCGGTTTTGTTTTTGTACTGCGTACCTTTCGCGTCGTGGCGTGCGGTGTGACGGAATAGAATATCGCGCTTTGCGCGTGGCCGGAAATTGCGAGAGGGGACAAATTTTGCGGCGAGTGAGGGTACAATCGCGGGCCGCGAACTACGGACGACGATGCGGAGAGTGGGCACGGTGAGACGTGCACCTACGAGAGCGAGGGGAAATGGCGAAGTCGCGCAGGGAATTTTTGGGGACGGCGTCGGCGGGATTGGTTGCGGCGGTAGTCGGACCGGTGGTTGCGCCGGATGCGTTGTCTGGAGCGGTCGTTGACGGGGCGCAGCAGCAGCCGACGGAAGCTCCGGCGGGGGCGCCGCCTGCGTATGGAACGGGACCGGCGTTTGGGCCGGAAGTTTCGACGACGACATTCAGCGAGGCGGAGAAGTTGGTGCAGATTTCGCTGAATCCGGAGGAGCTGGCGGAAGCGGCAGTGAGTTGGCGGGTGACGATGGCGGCGCTGTATGAGCGGCGAGTTGGTCCGCGCAAGGTGAAGATCGAAGAGTCGGTTGCGCCGTATTCACAGTGGAATCCGGTGCTGCCGGGGCAGAAGGCGGGGCCGGCGCGCGACGCGTTTGTGCGGAGCAAGGACGATGCGGGAGCGCTGCCGTCGAGCGATGAGGCGATTGCGTACGCGCCGGTTTATAAATTGTCGCGATGGATCGAGCAGCGG
The DNA here is from genome assembly GCA_036493835.1 of Candidatus Acidiferrum sp. GTDB lineage: Bacteria > Acidobacteriota > Terriglobia > Acidiferrales > UBA7541 > Acidiferrum. Next base: position 96,384 of record DASXPD010000109.1, read on the forward strand.
AAGCTGACGTCGGAGCGGCTGACAAATATTTATTTGGAGCGGATACAGAAGTTCGATCCGAAATTGCGTTGCGTGATCACGATGCCTCGCGAGCATGCGATTGCACGCGCGAAACAAGCGGATGCGGAGATTGCGGCGGGAAAATATCGCGGGGCGCTGCATGGGATTCCTTACGGCGTGAAGGATTTGCTCGACTCGGCGGGAATAAAAACGACGTGGGGCGCGGAGTTCTATCGCGATCGCGTGCCGGCGACGGATTCGGTGGTGGTGAAGCGGCTGAATGATGCGGGCGCGGTGCTGATCGCGAAATTGAGTTTGGGCGCGCTGGCGCTGAACGATATTTGGTTCGGCGGGCAGACGATGAATCCGTGGCTGCTGGAGGAAGGCGCGTCGGGATCGAGCGCGGGGCCGGGAGCGGCGACGGCGGCAGCATTGGTGGCGTTCAGTATCGGCAGCGAAACGGGCGGGAGCATTGTGGCGCCGTCGATGCGCTGCGGCGTGACGGGATTGCGGCCGACGTTTGGGCGCGTGCCGCGGACGGGCGCGATGACGCTGTGCTGGTCGCTCGACAAACTTGGGCCGATGACGCGGTATGTCGAAGATGGGGCGCTGGTGCTGCGCGCGATTTCGGGGCCGGACGCGGGCGATTTGTCGAGCGTTCCGTCGAAGCTGGATTTCGATGCGGGGCAGTCGATCGCGGGATTGCGCGTCGGATATTTTCCGAAATGGATGAAGGAGCTGCCGGCGACGGATGTCGATCGCGCGGCGCTCGAGACGGTGCGGAAACTTGGGATGAAGCCTGTGGAAGTGAGCCTGCCGGATTGGCCGTACGACTGTCTGCAGCTGATTTTGTTTACGGAAGGCGCGGCGGCGTTTGAGGAGTACACGATGGATCGCCGGATGAATCAGCTCAAGGCGCAGGTGCCGGATGCGTGGCCGAACTTGTTTCGGCAGGCGCGATTTTTGTCGGCGGTGGACTTTGTGCAGGCGGATCGCATGCGGCGGAAAGTTGCGGAAGAGATGGCGCGGATTTTCGGCGAGGTCGATCTGCTGCTGGTTCCCGCGCTGCGCGATGAAATTGTGACGATCACAAATTTCACGGGGCAGCCATCGCTGACGCTGCGCGCGGGATTCGTCGAGGTGAGCGAGGCGCGGAGCGATTGGGCGCCGGACCCGAAGAATCCGCTGCCGAAATTTTCTACGCCAAGGCGGGTGCCGCATGGTGTGTCGCTGATTGCGCCGTTGTTTGAAGAGGGGACGATGTGTACGGCGGGGATTGCGATGGAGCGGGCGTTTGCGGTGGCGGGCGAGCGGCCGCCGGGATTTTAGTCGATCGCCACTCGTCGAAAGATTAGCGCAACTTAGTGCAAGGCTTCGCTCGCGATGCAGAGCGTCCGATTTAGCCGACAGGTTATTGTCGGCGAATTCTGCCAGTGTCGGCGGAATGTGGTACTGGTCGATAGTCGGCGGAAGATCTAATCGCTGCGCGTTCAATGAGTTCGCGAAAAGTTCGCCGAAGAATTTTTAGGCTGGTAAGATGCACATCAATTCCCGTCCCTGACCGCCCTCACTTGCGTCGTTGTGCGCCCGGAGGAAACATGCCAAGAACCATCGCGCTGAAAACAATGTTGCTGGTCGGAGTGTGCGCGTTCGCCTGTTCGGGTGTGTTTGGCGCCGGCAAGTCGCATGGTGGCGGATCCCACGGCGGAGGCTCGCACGGAGGCGGGTCTCATGGGGGCGGTGGGGGACACTCGCATTCGAGTAGTTCGCATGGAGGCGGCGGTTCGCATCGCTCTGGTGGCGGAGGAGCGCATTTCAGTAGCGGACGGTCCAGTGGCGGCGGGGGACATTTTAGCGGCGGGCGGAGTGGTGGCGGATTCGGGGGAGGACGGTCGTCGGGTGCCTCGTCGATGGCGCGGTCGGGTGGCGGCGGTCGAGGGTTTGGTGGAGGCGCTTACGGTGGCGGGCCTTCGCGCACGTCGGGCGGATATTCGTCGGGTGGTTATGGTGGAGGGAGTTACGGACGATCGGGGAACGGATACGGCGGCGGATATGGTGGCGGCGGTCGGTCGGGCTATTCGAACGGCGGCAACAGCAGCTCGGGCCGATCTGCTTACGGTAACGGTGGAAACGCGGGCGGCTATAACGGCGCTTCTGGCGGTGGGCGAAACAGCGGCGGCTACGAGAACGCATACGGAAATTCGGGCGGCGGTTATGGAGCGTCGTCGAATCGTGGCAACTCCGGCAACGGTGGGATGACGGCTTCGCGCGGCTCAAACGCAGGGAACTACGGCGCGGCGAGAACGGCGGGATATGGGCGCGGCGGCGGAAACGGCGGATATAATTCGAATCGGCCGCCAAGTGCGTCGAATCGACCGCCGAGTGGGCAGCGAAATTTTGACGGCAGGACCGCGGGCGGGAATTTTGGTGCTGGTTCGAATCGGCCATCGTCATCGCGCGGCGGTTTCGATCGTTCGGGTTCGCGCTCAGGGTCGAATGATGGGAATCGACCAAATGGTGCCAATGGCGGGCGGACGATGACGGCGAGTTTTGCGCCGGGTATGCGTGGTGGGCGGGGAATTCAGCGGGCTGGGTCGGAGGGCTTTCAGTCGGATCGGCCGCCGAGCGCGCGGACGATGCCGGAGCGTTCAGCCAGTGGCGGCAACTCAGGGATGGGGAATCGCGGCGTGACGAACATGGCGCTGGCCGGAGGGAATCGGTCGGGCATGAGTTTCGGCGCGTCCCGTTTTGGGAATGAGGGGCTGTTCGCGCATAGCGGCGTCGGTGGCGCTGGCGGATTCGGTCGGGGCAATTCGTTTTCGGGTAGCTCGTTCACGGGCGGCGGATCGCGATTCGGCACCGGAGCCGGAGGATTCGGACACGCGGGACTCGGGCACAGTTGGAATGGCGGCGGTTACGGTCATAGCGTTTACGGGCGCGGCGGTTACGGGCGGTATGGCTACGGGCATTACGGCTACGGACGCGGATGGGGTTACGGTCGCGGCTATGGCTGGGGCCGTGGCGGTTGGGGATGGGGTTGGGGCGGAGACGGACTGTGGTTCCTCGACGACTTGTTTGGGCTGGCGCTGAATTTCACTAGCACGGCGCTAAATCCGTGGAGTCCGTTTGCGACTCTCGGAGCGAATTTGATCGGCGACGGCGTTCAGGCGTTGGGGAATCTCGACAACAACAATAATTACGGTGGTGATTACGGCAATTACGGCGGCGACTACGGTGATCAGGGTTCGTACGGCGGTGGGTATTCGAGCGATCCCGGCTACTACGACAACAGCGGATACACCTACCCGCCGTATTCTCAGCAGTATCAGCCACTTTGTGGGACGGATGCTTCGTCGGAAAATCCCGGCTGCGTGCAGTAGCGCGGGAAATGTTGAATCAGAGTTGAGAAGCGCACAGGCCCTCCGAGGCTCAACGTAAACAGGAGTGCCGGTGCCAGGCTAGCCCCAGTCCTCTTCCAGGCGATCAAGCGATTTGCGCGCGGCGTCGAGTTGTTGCTGCGGGGGCGGCGCTTCGGGACCGATTTTCTCTTTCAATTCGAGCATGAGCGGCAGGTTTGACTCGGGCGCCGTTTTCAAAAGTTTGGTGGCGGCGGGCCAGTCGATCGTGCCTTCGTACGGCGGAAGATGCTCGTCTTTTTCGCCGTGATTGTCGTGGATGTGCGCGCTGGCGACGAGTTCGCGCAGTGGCTCGAACGCTTCCGTGATGCGATTTTCTTCCGCGCCGTCGGCGAGATGCGCGTGGCCGATATCGAAATTGAAGCGCAGGTCGCTGAGACGCGTTTCGTCTACGAACGAGCGCAAATAAGCTGGCGAGCCCATCTCGCTGGTCGTATTTTCCACGCAAATCGTCACGCCAACGTGCTTCGCGTGCAGAATCAGGTGCTCGAGCGAGCTGAACGCGGCGTCGCGCTTGCGCGGATCGGCGGTTTCGCGACTACCGCCCATGTGAAAAATCATGCGAGCGAAGGGAAGGTCTTCGGCGACGTCGATGGCGCGCTTGAGTTCGTCCATCGCTTCAATGCGGCGCACGCGTTCGACTTCGCAGATCGAAAGAGGCTGGCCGCCTTCGCGCGTAGCGCTGAGATCGCGGCTCGTCGGAGCGTGCAGCGACGCGAGTTGCAGCTTTGCGTCCGCCAATGCGCCGGCGACGTTTTGGATTTCGGCTTTCGATGTGTAGTCGAAATGGCTGCGCGAGCAGAAAATTTCCACGCCGTGAAAACCGGCGTCGCCGATCTGTGCGATGAGTTCGCGGGTGAGCTTGCGTGAGATGAATAGGTAGGTCGAGAGCAGTCGTTGCATAGTTCGCCTCGGACATTATCTACGGAAACCCGGTGGCACGCCGCCGGTTCCTCGCGAAGGTGTGCGTCAGAGCAACATTGCGCGAAAATTATGCTAATCGCCTCGTCATTTATTCAATATATAGCCCCATGAGCAAATCGCTTCTCGCGTTGTGGCTATGCCTGCTAAGTCCACTCTGCCTAGTGGGAACCAATAAGAGCGACATGCCGACGTCTGAGTCGCTGATGTCGACAGCCATCGACCATGCAGATTTCTGGAAAGCCACGGTTCCGATGACTTTGCGGGGAACGATTGTGTTCATGCAGAACGGGAAAGCAATCAACGCATCGTATGAACTCATATTTATTTCAAGCTCTCGCTGGCGTGAGGAAGTGCGTTTTGCCAACTATTCTCGGATTCGCGTTGGAAACGGCGGCTCTTACTCGCAAAGCATGCCCGACAACTACCAGCCGGTATTCATGTTTTGGCTTGACCGCATGATGCATTTGCCGAAGGCGCTGTCGCTCGGTCCAAAAGACATACTTGGGAAAATTCACGAAGCCCACAAAAACAGTGTCCGCGTGCTCTGCTCCGCAGTCTCTTCGCTCAACCGAAGCTCCGAGCGGACAATTTGCATTGATCCAGGGGCAGGAACGGTGGTTGAAATCGAGTATCCGACTCACACAAATTCGAATCCGCCGGAAATCGATCGCATTCAGTATTCGGACTTTCGAAAACAGGGCGACAAGATGATCCCCTTCCATGTCGAATCATCAAAATCAGGCAAGCCGGTGCTGACACTCCAAATCACAGAAATTTCGTCCGATGTTCCGCCAGAATCTACCCTGCCTCTTAACGTCCCGGCTGGCAGTACCCTGTGGGCTAGTTGCGGCACGGTCAAGACTCCAGAGCTGGCAACAAAAATCGCTCCGGTGTATCCGTCCGCGGCGAGAACCAGCCATCAATCAGGAAATGTAATCCTCTATGCCATCGTCGAAACGGACGGCTCGATTTCGAATCCAAGAGTGCTACAAAGCGCTTCTACGATGCTCGATGCCGCGGCAATAGATGCGGTGCGGCAATGGAAATACACGCCGGTGTCGTGCGATGGCGTACCAGTGCGTGTCGAAACATCCATTGAAATAAATTTTTATTTGAACTACTAGTAGCCGAGGGCGGAGCCGTTGTCGCGTGGGTCCGCGGCGCCTTGGCGGTCGCCGGTTTTCGGGTCGACGCCGATGGCGTTCACTAAGCCGATGTGGCCGCGGCGTTTTGTGGTGAAGCCGCGCGCTTGCAGAGCTTTCTCCATCGATTCAGGGAAGTTTTGTTCCATCAAGATAAGGTCGGGCATCCACTGGTGGTGGAAACGCGGGGCGTTGATCGCGGATTGCGCGTCCATGCCGAGGCGCATCCAGTTAAGGACGCTCAGCAGCGTTGCGGAAATGATCGTCGGGCCGCCGGGCGATCCGGTGACGAAGCTGAGTTTGCCGTCGCGCAAGAGCATTGTGGGCGTCATCGAACTGAGCGGACGGTGGCCGGGCGCGATGGCGTTGGCGTCGGATTGAATCAAGCCGAAGAGTGCGTTGGGGACGCCGGGCTGCGTGGTGAAGTCGTCCATTTCATCGTTGAGCAGGAACCCGGCGGGGCTGGTGACGTGGGAGCCGTAGCTGTCGTTGAGTGTGTAAGTGCTGGCGGCGGCGTTTCCGGCGGCGTCGACGACGGAGAAATGCGTTGTGTGCGGGCCGTCGTTGAGGCTGACGGTTGTGGGAGCGGAATCGGCGGCGGCCGAAGCGGCGCACGTGTGCGGCGTGCCAGCTTTCACATCTTTGCTTGGCGTGGCGTGCTGCGGATCGATCGTGGCGGCGCGCTCTTTCGCGTAACACGGCGATGTAAGTCCGGCGATCGGCACGTCGGAATAATCGGGATCGGCGAGATAGGCAGCTCGGTCGGCGAAGACGCGGCGCATGGTTTCGGCAACCATGTGCACGCTCTCGACGTCGTCCCAACCTTTCAGCGGCGTGGTTTGCAGCATGTTCATCGCTTCGATGATGGCGACGCCGCCGGAGCTTGGTGGAGGGGACGTGAGCACTTCCCAAGCGTGCGCTCTGCCGTCGCGATCGTTAGCGGAATATTGAGCGCGGAGGACTTCGCGGACTTTTGGTTTGTAGTTAGCGAGGTCGTCGAGGGTGATCAGGCCGCCGGCTTTTGTGATGTCGTCGACGATTGCGCGCGCGGTATCGCCGGTGTAAAACTCGGCGGCGCCATTTTTGGCGATGCGCTTCAGTGTGGCCGCGAGTTCGGGCTGGCGAAGCGTGTCGCCTGGGCGAAACATTTTGCCGTCGTTCAGGAAAATGTGGAGGCTGAACGGAAATTTGTCGAGGCTGGTTTTTTCTTCGGCGAATTCGTGCGCCAGTTTTTCGCTGACTGGAAAACCGGTATCAGCCAGGCGAATGGCGGGCTCCATCACGTCGGCAAGTTTCAACGTGCCGTAGGTTTTCAGCGCGAGTTCGAGTCCCGCGACGGTTCCCGGTACTGCGATGGAACGGTAACCGATGACCGAGCTCGTGACATTGTCGTTTGGAATCAGTTTCCCATCGGGGCCGATGTACATGTTGCGCGTAGCCTTGCCGGGCGCGACTTCGCGATAGTCAAAGAAGCTTGAGCGGCCGTCGGCGAGTCGCACGAGCATGAAGCCGCCGCCACCGATGTTGCCTGCAGCGGGTTCGACAACGGCGAGCGTAAATGCGACCGCAACGGCAGCGTCGACGGCGTTGCCGCCGCGCTTCAGGATTTCGACTCCGGCTTGCGAACCGAGTTGCTCGTCGGTTGCGACCATTCCGTGCGGCGCGTGCACGGCTTGCTTTGGCCAATCTTTTGGATCGACGGGATGCGGGCGGAACTCGGCGGCTGCTTGCGCGTGCGCGGCCGAGCTCGTCGCGAGCGAAATTGGGATGGCTGCCGCCAGAAATCCGGCGAACCGAAGCGCTTGCGAGAGGAATTTCATACGAGACGCAAGACACTAAGTGATTCGCGAAGCAGCGTCAAGATGAAGTGAAAGTTTGAATTATGAGAGCGAACGCTTTCGGCGATTTCGCTATGCCGTCGCGGCTTGAGTCTTTGCCACTGCCGGGGCGGAGTTCGAATTCAGCACCGGCGTCTGCACTTGGACGGACTGTCCGTCGCCGTTTGTGAAATTTAATTGCAGTTGAGCGCTCTGCAGCGAAAGGTTTCTGTTGTTGGAGGACGATTCCCCGCCGGAGGCGTTTTGCGCGGTCGCGCCATTTGATCCGGATGTGGCCGCAACTGGCTGTGCCGCTGCGTTATTCGAACTTGCGTTCGTGTTCGCCGCCGGAGGCGCTTGCGTCTGCGATGTAGAATTTCGCGCCAGTGCTTCGAGTTGATACACCAAGCTCGTGAACGACGTCGGGTTGAAATCGTTCGTCAACTGCGCCACCTGGTCGACCTGCTGAATATCCGCCGCGCTCAGCCCGAGAGCCTCGAGTGCGTTGTTCAGCGAATCGAGTTGAGTCTGCGTCGTGAAGCTTCCCGACGCCGACGCCGATGCCGGTGCGGCGCTGCTCGATGTTGTGGATGCCGCTTGCGCACTGTCGGAAGAAGCGGCCGAGCCGGTTGCTGCGGCGGAATCGCCGGTTGTCGCTGACGTCTGCGGCAACGGAGAGCCGGAAAGGGCTCCCGCAGTCGAAGATGTTGCAGGCGTGGAGTCGCCGATGGTCGTGCTTGAGCCGATCGCCGCGGTAGCCGAATTTGTTTTCGTCGTCGAATTTGCCGCCGATGAACCTACACCCGACGGCGTCGACAACAGATCCGAACTTGCGCTGGAGGAAGCGGATTTCGAAACGGTGAAAAGTCCCGCCGCCTGCGCAGTCGCGTCCGCAGTGTCGGTCAGCGACGACGGCACAAATTGATCTTTCGGGAGCGCCGAAGTGCCGCTCGTTACCGCTGGGTTGCCTGGCAATGCGGATGGCTGAGCGTGTTGCGTTGCCGATTGTCCCGGCAAACTGCTGGACAAATTGACGAAGTTTGTGACGGACATGATTCACCTCCGCACAGAATCAGGCCGAGGTGGGCCGCAGATTTGCCAAGGATTAAAAAGGGGGGCAACGTCGCAACTCACTCGACGCTTGTGCCACTACGATGTGCGTATCGGCAGCCTGCGGAGAAACTTGAGTTGAAAATGGTGGGCCGGACCTCGCCAGACCGTCCACCCGAAATTAATTTTCGCTAAGAAATTCGACGGTCGGCGGACCCGGCAGCAATCCCGCCGCAGTGCCCTGGTCGATCAATTCTTTCACAGCTTGCTTGCCGCGATCGCCGTAACCCATCGTCCATTTATTGACATACATGGCGATAAATTTGTCGGCCAACTCCGGTTCCATGTCGCGGGCAAACTCCATCGCATAGGCAAGCGCCGCTTCGCGATGTTCGAGCCCATAGGAAACGCTGTCGCGAATCGTCTGCGCGATTTGCCGGCCAAGTTCGGGTCCGAGCGAGCGCTTCACCGCGTTGCCGCCGAGCGGCAACGGCAGCTTGGTGCGGTCCATCCACCACGCGCCGAGATCGATCACCTTATGCATGCCGAGCTGCGGAAACATCAGCTGCCCTTCGTGAATCAGCAAACCCGCCTCGACCGATTCGTTCTGCACCGCGTCGAGAATCTTGTCGAACGGCATCACCACCGCTTCGAAGTTTGGTTCGAACAGCTTCATCGTGAGATACGCTGTGGTGGTCAGGCCCGGCACGCCGACGCGCTTGCCCTTCAAATCCTGCGGCCGCATCGAACGCGACGCGACGACGATCGGTCCGTAGCCTTCGCCGAAACTTGCGCCGCAATCGAGCAGCACATATTTGTCGCGCAGCGCCGGATACGCGGCAAAGCTGATCGCCGTCACATCGTAGGTCTCTTTGTGCGCGGCGTCGTTCAGCGTCTGAATGTCGGAAAGAATGTGCGTGTATTTGTAGCCGGGCGTCGCGATCTTATGCGTTGCCAAGGCGTAGAACATGAATGCGTCATCGGAATCGGGCGAGTGAGCGAGCTTGATTTCCATCGGTTGTTGCGCGGTCCTTGGGGTTGCGGTTGTGCCGGACATAATTTCGCCCTCTCTTTTTGCGCTGGGTCGCCGGCAGCCGTTCGGGTCCGACTCCGAGCAGCGGGACTAAGCCCAGGCAATGTCCTTCCCGAAACCAGTCCTCCGGTTTAGGAGGCGATCAGGAGACCGAAAGGTAGGTCGCGAACGGCGCGAGGACAGTACGTCGCGGCTGGGCTGAATTTCCGCGCGAGAAGACTAGCATATCGGCGAGCGTGGCAAAAGGGCTGCGGCGCAAACGGCTTGATATCAGTGGATTGGGTGTGAGTACGAGCGTGAACTCGAACGCACTTAGCGGCGACTTGCTACAGCGCCGAGACCATATGCGCGATGGCGTCGTCGAAGCTCACGCTCCCGTCGAGGTAAGGCTGCCAGTAATGCTCGAGCAGCTTGAGATAGTCGTCCCAGCCGCGCTGATAGAGCCGCTCGCGCACCGCGTACGGTGTGTACGCATCTTTGGCGTTGCTGGCCAGACCCTGCATGATCGGCTTGATGACTTCGCCGGTGGTGTAAAAGACAAGCGCGTGCCACAAATCGCGCGGGATCGCCCTGTCGCGCTGGCGGCATTCGCGATTGATCGCGAGCTGTACCGGCTCGGCGATGCCATTCGACGCCTCGTGAAAGAGCACCTCGAGCGCCGAACTGCCCTGATTGCGCGGATCGGTGCTCGAAATGATGACGCGCAGCGGATCGAGCGTTGTGTACGCGCCCGCATAATTCGCATACGCCGAGACATCCACGCGGATGCGTTGCTTCGGCCAGCGCGTTTGGTAAATGTCCGCGAGCCGCTGAGACAATTCGACGCCTCGGTCGCGCACCAGCGGCGAGACGCCCGCGATCCATTTTCGATTCGCGCGGTCGTGCTCTGGCCACTCGTGAGCGCGATAGACCACAGCAGCCGCGTTCAGAATGTGCGTCAGCTTCGGCGGCAGACCCGCGTCGCACGTTTTCACTTTCGCGCCAGAAAGCTCATCACACTGTTCGAAATCGCCGAGCTGATTTTTCAGCAGGATCAGTTCCGTGCTGAAGAGCAGATCCTTGTCGACGTAGTTCGCCGCGTAGTATGCGACGGCGTTGTCCCACGCCAGCTCTTCGTTCGGCGTGCGCCGCGGGCCACCGCCTGCATTCGAAGGCAACCCGCGCCCGTCGCGGGATGCGCGCGCCTGTCCGTAGAGCGTGTGGTGCAGGTTGATCCAGAATCCGCTGTGCAATTCGAATACGGGCAGGTTGGCGTATTGTGTCTGAATTTGATCTTGAGCAGGAGAGTTCGCCGGTGTCGCAGCCGCCATCTCCGGCAGCGACATCGCAAGTAGCAACAAAAGCGCGGTGGAACAAACGCGGCGACGAAGGCCCATACGCGGTATCTCGATGTTATATCCAATTCTCGCGGGAGCAAACTGCCGATATCCCATCGTTAATCGTGCCGCGTCGAAAGCGAAAGAATAAAGCGGTCAGGTTCTAAATCGCGCATGCGCCGCGGACTCAGCCATTCGCGTTCTTCGCCGCCTTCGCCAGCCAGCGATCTAAAATCGCCTGCGACTTCTCCGGCAGGCTCAATCCCCAATTCACGCCCATGCCTAGTCCAGGACACATATACACCACGCGTGCCGGCGTCTCGAAAGTTTCGTCGCCGCTTCGCAACAAGACTTTCACGTTCGCGCCGGTCGGCAGCGGCTGCAGCGTGTCGATGTAGCATCCGCTGCGGCTCACATCCGACGATCGCGCGTTCAAGATATTGGATGTCGCTGACTCCGTGACGATTGCGACCAGTGTCAGGGCGAAGCGCGGCGAGTCGCGCCGGTCGGTCATTACATCGCTCATGCCAGGGCTCCTTGATTCGCGTCGATCTGCCCTGAGAGTGAGTGAACGCGTGGAATCGCGTCAGCGACGAGCGCCGCAAAGTGGAGAGATGCCCCTGTCAATATTGTTAGAGTGATGCGTCGCGCCGAACAAGCCGAAAGGACGCGAGCCTCGCGAATGCGTCAACGTTCGCCGCGTGACGATGCGATGGACGTGAGATGGGCGCTCCGGAGCGCGCCAATCGGCTATTCCACTTTGGGATCGGACGCAGCGCCAACTCCGCCTTGCCGGTCAGCTCCGTGCATCACGCCGTCGCCGTCGGTAAAAAACGATCGCTTGCCGGTGCGCCCATAAACCTGCGGCGTCGCGGCCAGCGCGTATTTCGCCGGCGCGCCCAGCGTGCTGTTGCTCGCCAGCACGTAGCGGAAGTTGTAGCCGCTGCGCGCCCCTGCGGCGAGATCGGGATCGAGCAGCGCGGCGGCTTCCGCATTTGGCGCGCCTTTCGCCGGCGCAGCCAGATTCGTCAGCGAGTCCGGGAGCCGCGTGTATGTTCGGCGATAACGTTCGACCGCCGCAGCAATCGCCTTCAGCGATTCGATCGCGGTCTTCTCGGTCTCGCCGATCTGCGCCGCGTCCCACTCCACCGCGAGCGACGGCAGATCCAACAGCACCAATCCCACCGAGATCAATTTCCACTCACCGTGCTCGCGCACCAGTCCCATTCTTACGTGCAGCACGTTTTCGCCGACAGTGTCGGTCGCGTCGCGAATCTCCACCGGCAGTAGCGCGAGGTTATCTTCGACATCGGCGCCGCCGATTTGCAGCTCCGCGGCTCCGACGGGAGTTTCGCAACGAACGAGCGGCCGTTGCGCCGCGCCGGTGACCAGCGACGGTTTTCCAGGCTCATTGAGCAGCACGAAGCGTTTCATCAGCGCGACGCGCGCGCTTTCCGTCATCGTGGAAAATGTCTCTGCGTTGCGTGATGTTAGATATCGGGTGAATTCGCTTGCATCCTGCCTGCATGCCGCCAACAAAGCTTGCCGAAGCGCGAGGCTCGGGCCAGTCAACGCGGTCGCGCCGCTGGGCGCCGCGGGTGCGGTGCCGATGTTGTTCGGCCTCGGAGTCGACTCCTGCGCCGCTGCCGGCGCAACGCCGCTGGTTGCGATCACAAACGCACCGATCAGCAAGCCGGCTAAAACTCTTTTTCGCGAAACCAAATTTCTCACCCTTTCGCGCTGCTCAAAATCTCCGCCAGATTCTGCGTGAATTTCGATCTCGGCATCACTTCATCGCATCCCGCTGCCCGAGCTTGCGCCGCCAGCTCAACCTGCACATGCGACAAAAATCCCACCATGCGTACACCGCTCTTTTCGGCGCGCACTCGTTCGATCGCCGGTATCGCGCCGCTTCGCGCATTCAGATCGACGATCACCAGCTTCGGCGATGTCGCAATCAACTCCATCAGCGAATCCGCCGTCGCGGCCACTTTGAATTGCAGGCCGAGCTGCTTCGCCGTCTCCAACACTTTCATCTGAAAAAACAGGTCGTCCATCAATCCGACAATCTCCGCCATAGATCCTCCGCAACGCGACTACAATCTTCTCTATCGGGGGGCCATCTATGCAACCCGGCCCATCCACAACCATGCGTTCCGCGATCGCGCTTATGGAAAAGACGCCGCAACTGCTCGATACGATGCTGGGTGGCGTCGCGCCGGATGTCCTGCGTTGGAAGCCCGCGCCCGACCGCTGGTCGATTTCGGAAGTCTTGTCGCACTTGGCAGACAGCGAAGATGTTCTGGGAGAGCGCGTTCGTCGTTTCGTTCTCGAAGATACGCCTCAATTGAGAGAGTACGAGCCCCCAGCGCAAGGATTTTCGGCAGGTACGCCACAGGAGCACCTTTCGCGCTTTGGCTCACGAGGCGAGGGCTCGTGCAATTTCTAAAGGCGCTGCCGCCCGAATCCGTCACGCGCACAGCGCAACATTCCAAACTCGGCTTGATCACGCTGGGGCAAATGCTCAACGAATGGGCTTCGCATGATCTAGGACACGTCCGGCAAATCGCCGAGTTGTACCGGGCCAAGGCGTTTCACCCACATGCTGGCCCTTTTAGCGTTTACACAACACTGCATCCATAGCGCGCGTAAGTTCTCTCACCAAAAAAAAAGGGCGCGGAACTCGCGCCCAGAATCGAAAGTTTTCAATCGTTGCTTCGCCGCTTCAGTGCCCACCCTCTGGACTATGTGCGCCAACCGTATCATCCGGCACCGCGCCTTTGCGTCCCTTCACCCGGTCATACACCGAAACCTGGCTGACCGACCCCAACGCTTCGTTGTAAAAAGTCGGCACGCCCAGCGCGGTACGCAGCTCTTCATTGAATTTTCGCAGATTCTGCAGGTGCTTCGCCAGCGCGGGCAGCTTGATGCCTTCATCGGTCAGCAAAAACTTTTGATATCCCGCATCCCATAGCCGCGTGAACTGACCGTTGACCATGATCGTCGGCAGGATCGTCAGTTGATAGTGGTCGTCGGTGCCCTTGCGGAATTCCGCGCCGCAGCCGTACTTCTCCACGCGCACCACGCCGCGCGTGCTTCCGACGCTGAATCCCAGCGCCGCCAACCCTTCAATCGCCTTCGGTGCAAACCGTTCGTCGACATTCCACATAGGGCCATTAGGTTAAATGAACCACCCGATGTAGTAAAGAGACCAACCGCTCCGATGCCACAGCGCGCACTGAACGAGTACACTCAACGTTAAGGTCTCCAATGCTAACGCAATGGCTTCGCGGGAAGTCTAAGGGTACGCATCCAGGCCCGACACTCAACTGACACTCACCGACGCGAAATCTGCCGATTGGGAGGTTCAAATGCGAAGGAATCACACCATCAAGCTCATCGCGATGACGTTTGCTCTGCTCATTGTTTCGACGGCCGCAGTCGCACAAGCTGCAAAAGATACCTATCCGGCGATGGCTCCTTTGGATCAGTACCTGATATCCGACGAGAAATCCGAGATCGCGCTGGCTCGCAGTGCTGCACCTGCTTCCATTTCTGACGGAGCCGAGGTAATGGTGCTGGGGCGCGACGGATACAAAACCGCCGTGAAGGGAACGAACGGCTTCGTCTGTCTCGTGGAGAGATCCTGGGGACAGGGCACGGATGAAGCCGAGTTCTGGAATCCCAAGATGCGCGCCCCTCATTGCTTCAACGCGCAAGCCGCTAAGAGCTTTGCGCAGATTTATCTGATGAAGACCAAACTTGTGTTGGCAGGGAAGTCGAAGCCTGAAATCGCGCAGGCCATCGCGACGGCACTCGATAAGAAGGAGCTGCCCGCACTGGAACCTGGCGCGATGGCATACATGATGTCGAAGCAGCAGTACTTAAACGACCGGGGCAAGAGCTGGCACTCGCACACGATGTTTTTCTCACCCGGCGACATGACGAAGAGCTGGGCCGCCGATGATCCCAACTCACCTGTCATGATGGCGAATGATCCGCAGGAGCGCGTGACGATTCTGCTTGTCCTTGCGGATAAATGGTCTGATGGTTCGGCGTCTCCCTTGAAGACGCCCTGAGTTGTTTTCGGCCGATTACCGGTCGCCGTTCACTGCATTTTGAATGAATTGTAATAGTCGCTTCATCTCCCTCGAAATAAGCGATTTTTTCGTCATTTTTCCGCTTTTTTTGCACAGGCACCTTATCGATTCGATGCCGTTTCCTGTGATATATCTCTCCGCAATCAATCGCATTGCGTGACGGGGATAAAGGGGCTGGTTCAGAAAAATGCACAAGTGCATTCGTTCGCTCGTGGTGTTCCTCGGCAGTCTCGTTTTGCTCTTTCTGATGTTGATGCTTTCTCTTCCTTCCAACGCACAACAAACTCTCGGCGCGATCAACGGCACGGTCTCCGACAGCACCGGCGCCGTACTCAGCAAAGTCGAAGTGAAAATCCGCAACCTCGACACCAACCTTGAGGTCACTGCTTCGACCAAAGACGACGGCTCTTTTTCCGTCACCGCATTGCCGATCGGTCCCTATTCCGTTTCGTTCGCGCGCGACGGCTTCAAGACCGAAGTCCACAATAAGATCTCCGTCACCGGCGGCGTCACCTCGACGGTCAATGCCTCTCTGCAACCCGGCGAAGTCAGCACGAGCATCACCGTCTCCGGCACACCGCTGCTGAATCAGACCGACACCACGAACGGCTACACGCTCGGCTCGGAACTCATCGAGAGCACGCCGCTCGGCACCGGCAGCTTCACGCAACTCGCGCTCTTGAGCCCCGGCGTCAACGCCGACTTCCTCACCGGTTCGGGCACCAACGCCGGCCTCGGCAATCAAAACATCTTTGCCAATGGCCAGCGCGACACGAGCAACAGCTTCGTCGTCAACGGCGTGCAGACCAATAATCTTTTCAACGGCAAATCGTCCAGCGGCGTCGCCGACAATCGCGCCGTCCTCAACACCGGCCAGAACACCAACAGCACCGCCGGCGGCGAAATTCAGACGAGCACTTCGGTCTACAGCGCCATCGGTCAGGCGATGCCTGCGCCTCCGCAAGAAACGCTCGAAGAAGTTCGCGTGAACACCTCGATGTACGACGCGTCCGAAGGTTCCTACAGCGGCGCTCACATCACGCTGCAAACCCGCACCGGCACGAATCAATATCATGGCCAGGCCTACGAATATCACCAGACCTCCGCCTGGAACGCCGCGCCTTTCTTCTTCAATCAAGACTCCACGCTGCGTGGCCTCGGCAAGACCGTTCCCGAATTAAAGCGCAATAGTTTCGGCGCCACATTCGGCGGCCCGATCTTGAAAGACAAGCTCTTCTTCTTCGCTTCTTACCAGGGCCAGCGCGTTTCCGATGAAGACAGCTCGATCTCCGAAGCCAACGTACTTCCCGGATTGAGCGATTCCAACCGCGATGCCGCGAGCCTCGCCTCTCTCGCTAACTCGGCCTTCGGCACCACGCTGACCGCCGCCGACATCAGCCCGAACGCACTGAAAATCATGAACCTCAAGCTTCCCAACGGTCAGTTCTTCATTCCTTCGGAAAACAATCTCAACAGCGACCTCGGCTATAACGCGCTCGTCTTCGGCCCCAAGACTACGTTCAACGCCGATCAGGTCAGCGCCAACATCGACTACAACTTCAACGCTCGCGATCGCATCACCGGCAAATACTATTTTCAGAACGATCCGACGTTCGCTCCGTTCGCGATCAGCCAGGTCAATAATTTCCCCCAGCAACTTTCCGCCGGTGCGCAACTCATTTCGCTTCAGAACACCACCACCGTTTCTCCGAACGCCGTTTGGACGCAGAGCTTCGGCTTCATCCGCGAACGGGCTTTCGCTCACACGATCGACGGGTATTCGAACAGCGACTACGGCCTGAACATCTTCGGGCTTTCGAACGTGCCCGGCATCACCATCGGGAGCGCTAACCCTAACACCGGCGGTGGCCTCGGCATCGGCCCTTCCAACAACTTTTCAAATGCCGGAATGTTTCAGAATACGTTCGAAGCTTCAACGAAATATTCTTGGACAGTCGGCCGCCACACGATCGCAGCCGGAGTCCAGTTCGATCGCAGCCAGCTCAACATCATCAACAAAAACAGCAATCAGGGCCTGCTCGACTTCGACACCTTCGCCGATTTCCTCCAAGGCAATCTTTGCAACCCCAGTGTTTTCTGCGGTGAGAACGGTTCCTCCGTTTTCGTCAGCGGCGAGACCAACCGCTACTACCGCACCAATCAGGTCGGCGCTTTTGGTCAGGACACCTTCCGCCTCAAATCCAATCTGACCGTCATCGCCGGTCTTCGCTGGGATTGGAACGGTCCGCTCGTCGAAAAAGACGGCTTGCTCACCAATTTCTATCCTAAGGATTACAGCTACGACTTCGGAACCGACACGATCAACAACATCGGCATCGTCGTCGCCGGAAATAACAAACAATTCCCGACCAAGGGCGTCAGCGATTCCACGCTCACCGGCCGCCAGTGGGGCTTCGCGCCGCGCATCGGTATCGCGTGGACTCCCGGCTTCCTGCACAACGTCGTCGTCCGTGCCGGCTACGGCATGTACTACGATCGCGGTGAATATTTCGCCGAACTCTCACAGAGCGCCGGCGGAGGCATCGGCGGCCCATTTGGCGTCACCGTGCAACAGCCGTTCTCCGTTCCGTTCTTCAGCCAGCCGGGTGCTACCTTCGCCACTCCGTTCGGCACAACTCCGCCGCCCGCGCCTCCGAAAAATCTTTCGGGCGTAGCCTCGCTGATTCCCAACATCGCGCAGCTCATCGCCAACACCACGCCGTTCTGCGCCGCCAACGGCGTCTCGTTCTGCAGCCCGCTCATCTTCGCGGGTTACGATCCGACCAACAAGCTGCCCTACTCCGAGAATTACACGCTCAATCTGCAATGGCAGCCGCGCAACGACCTCGTGCTCTCGCTCGCCTTCGTCGGAAATCACGGCGTCCACGAAGTCATCCCCGTTCCATTCAATCAGCCCAACATCGCCACTCCGTCGGCCCCGATCAACGGCCAGATCTACTCCTACGGCTACACCGTTCCCGGCGTCGCCGCTGAAAATGTCTCGACGCTCGTCGAAGGCTTCGGCAGCGGCAACACCGCGCTCCGCGTGCCCTTCATCGGCTTCGATCCGAACTCGCAATACGCCAAAGCCGCCGGCATGTCCAACTACGATGCGCTGCAGTTCAACGTCACCAAGCGCTACAGCCACGGCCTCACGCTCTCCGGCTCCTACACCTGGTCGCACAGCATGGACGAAGAAAGCGGCGAGCAGCTCTTCTACAACGGTGACAACCCGGAAAATCTGCGCACCGGCTACGGCAACTCCGACTTCGACCGTCGTCACGTTTTCATGATTCAGTACACCTACGAATTCCCGAAGCTGTCGATGCTCCACGGTTGGACCGATAAAATCGTCAACGGTTGGGGTACTAGCGGCCTCATCTCCGCCGAAAGTGGACAGCCCTATAGTGTCATCGACTTCAGCGGCGGCGTCGCCAGCCAGTTCTACGGCGGCGGCAACGACTTCATCACCAACCCGCTCGTTCCCATCGGCGGCGTCGGCAGCACGCCCGGCGCGAATCCCGTGTTGCAGGGCACCCTCGGCGTCAACCCTGGCAATCCCGTTCTCAACAGCGCTGCGTTCGGCATTCCGATTTTGCAGCCCGGACAGAACGGCGTTCCGCCGTGCGATCCCGTCAGCAAAGTCTGCGACGTCTACGAGACCAACTTCGGCCCCGCCAGCCGCAACATCTTCGTTAGCCCGTTCCAGTCGCGCGTTGACATGGGTGTCTTCAAAAATTTCAAGATCAACGAGCGCTTCAATCTGAAATTCGACGTCCAGGCGTTCAACATTTTCAATCATCCGAGCTTCGACACTCCTAACAACAACGTCGAGTTCAATCCGTTCTTCGAAAATCCGCCGCAGTACAGCGCGCCGTTCCCAGTCGACGGCCAGACCAACTGCGCCGCTCCCGACGCCTACGTCTGCGCCCCATCTGGCAAACTCGGCGTCATCCAGCACACCATCGGAAGCCCCCGCTTCCTCCAAATGGCCCTGCACCTGACGTTCTAGGCGCGGTCCAGTCTCACTGCATCTCCAACCAAAATAAAAAGGGGCCGCAAGGCCCCTTTTTTTTCCACAGAATTTTTCGTTACGTCGTTACTTCATTACTTCTTACCTTCGCATTTCAACCGTCAAACTTCCCAGCTTCCCCGAATCTAAATCCATAAGCCCGGTCCGCAAATAAGCCGCACCCTCCGGCACATCCATCTCGCGATGCATCTGCAATCCCACGCGCATCACCTCGGCATACATCTGCGGCTCCAATACAATCTCGCTCTTCTTTCGAAACGCATTCACCATTCCGCCGTCCGCGTCGTACGCCACCAGCATCACTTCGATATTCCCCCGCCGAACTCCATCCGGCCCCGTCTCGAGGTGCAAGTCCGTCGGCGTAATCGCGAAGTCCAGCCCATACCGCACCGTCGGCGCCTTCAACTCCTTCACGCCACCGCCCGCGCTGTTCGACGCGTCCGCCACCGGCGCCACCTTCACCTTGTATAAAACCTGCGCAAAGTCCGGCATCCCAAATCCCATCAACGGCAGCAGCGCATCATTTTTCTCCTGTGCCGCCCCCGTCACCGGAAATTTCGCATTCTCAGCGTAATAACCGCGCCGGTAAGCCACCTTGTAATCTCCAGCCACCTTCAAATCAATCTTCCGAAACCGTCCATCCATCTTCGAATTGCTCGGCACATACGCCAGCGTATAAAAATGCGATCCCTCTTCCACCGCCTGCTCCATCGCCTCGCTCAACCCATTCGTGTTGTAAAACGCGTGCCCGCCGGTATCCCGAGCCAGCATCTCCATCGCAATCTGGTTGAAGGCCCGGTCTGCCTCATCTCCCTCGACGGCCTTTCCCGTTCGGTTCGCGCTCGGATCGGCGCTGCTCTGAAGGTACGACTCTCCACCCACTCCGGTTGCCCCAATCGGGTACACGGCAACCTGATCCGCCGTCAGCAACTCCGCCGTCTGCCGTACCGCATTCGGATAGGGACTCGCGAACTGTCCGCGTCTTCCCGTATCCGGAAAAAAGTGAATCGGAAACGATCCCGCCACCCACATGATATTTTTTCGCCCCGGGATTGGCGCCAGATAACGCGCCAAAGCCTGAAACGCCTGCAGCGTCATCCCAACGCGATCCGCAGACCTATCAACTTCCAGTTGCGCCAGATAGCCCTTGCAAGCTTCTTGACCCATCGGCGCCTTTATTTTCGCGCACCCGATAGCCTCCGTCTCCTTTCGCGCCGGCGTTGCAAGCTGCGGCTCAAACTTCGCTTCGGTATGCGACTTCGGATCCTCCATCGCGTCCAACGACTTCCCCGAATCCGCAGTAAACCCGCGAATCATCCGCAACTGCTGCCCCAGCGTAAAAATCGCCAGCCGCGCGCCATGCGGCGACGCAATCGCCGCCTCCATATATTTTTCCATTTGCGGCCGCACATACACCTGATCGATCGCCTGCGTATTCAACGAATCGAGCAGCAGCACATTCACCGAATCCGTCGTCTTCGCCGTCGGATAATTCGTAAACACATCCGGCGGCATCGCCGGCAGCGCCACCGGAGTCACCTTCCCATCGGTGTGCTCCTCGAAAAACGAAACCGTCTGCGCCTTCCCGTCCTCGCTGACGTGAAAATCTTCCTTCTTCAATCCCGATGCCGCCTGCCCCTTCGCTCCCGTCACGACCACGTCCACCAACACCATCCGCACTTCCGACTTGATCGTCGGCTGCTGCGCATCAGTGCCTTCGCCCGCACGATTCGCATCCGCTCCGCGAACGGCAAGCACCCCGCCGCAACACGCCAGCGCCGCCCCAATCCCAACCATCGCTAAATATTGAGTCTGGTATTTCGAACGATAATTGCCGCGTCTCATAATCACCGCCCCAGCAAACCTACTCCTACGACGCCTGAAAGCCCAGCCCCGTTTCGTCGATGCCGCTAAGCCCCAATCGCCCACCCCAAAAACAAAAAAGCGAGGCTCAAAAGCCTCGCCGCACCAAACTCCTGAATTTCGCTAACTCTTAAATCTGCCCCGCCTGCTCCGCAAAGCTCATCTGCAGCCGGCCATCGATCTGCACCGCAACGTACCGCGCGCAAATCGCCATTTCCCGCTCGGCCCAAGCTGCGCAAGCCGCCTGTGTCCGGCCAATCGCGCCAACCATCTTCACCGCGCGATAGTAAGCCTTCACCAGCGTCACTCCGCCAGACCCGCCCGGCGTCAAGCTATGCACTCCCGCCAGCGCCGCAAAGTCGCGCCCGGTAACTTCTTCGCCCGCCAGGTGTGCCGCCGACCGCACTTCCTCGGAAACCGGCAGCTCTGCTGTCCGCAACAGAATCCCTCGGCAATACAGGATCCCGAATCGGACCAGCGCTACGAGCGAGAACGCGAGAATGAATCCAGCTACCATGACCCTCTAGTTTCTTTCGGCTTCTCTTACACGAGTAACTTTACGCGGCGCCACTTGCTGTGCAAATAGGCAGGTAGTACTACTCCGACCGGCACTCCAGGACAGGTAAGGCACGTAGACGTGTGTCGCCACAATCATCAAACCGCTTAACCTTCTTTCGCCACAGTTTCGACTACCCTCGAAACCACCGCTGCCTTGCCGCCCTTCTTCGCTTCATACATAAACTCGTCCGCCCGCTTGATCATCTCTTCCGTCGAATCCAGCGCAATCGGGAACGTCACCACGCCAAAGCTGAACGTCACCGGCCATCCCTTCGGCGCAATCGCGTTTTGCAGGTTTTGCCTTAGTTTCGCCACGATCGTTCCGGCGTTCGCTTCGTCCGTTTCCGGCAGCAAAATCGCAAACTCGTCTCCGCCCAGTCGCGCCGCCATGTCGGTCGACCGCACAGTCCCTTCCAGAATCGACCCAATGATCTTCAGCAACTCATCGCCGGTCGCATGCCCATAGTGATCGTTCAGCAATTTGAAATTATCCACGTCGATGTAAATCAGCGTGATCGCGCGCCCATATCTCCGCGAACGCTTTCCCTCTAGCGTCAACGCCTGATAAAACATCCGCCGGTTCGGTATGCCCGTCAGAAAATCCACGCGAGACAAATTCTTTTCGCTCTCCAGCGCCGCCTGTAATTTCCCCTCGTTCACCTTCAGCGCCTCTTCCATCATGATCTGCGCCGTCACATCGTGTGCGTGCCCCAGCACATAAGGCTCTGCGCCAAATTCGGCAACCACCCGGTTCGAATACGACCACACCACTTCTTCGCCTTCGCTCGTCAGCATCCGCATCAGCCCGCTATGCGAATTCCATTCCGCGATCGCCGTCAAATACCATTCCAGTTTCGAACCGAATTCCGCCGTCACCATCTCGTTCAAATTCTTCCCGCGCACTTCGTCGACGGTATATCCCAGCGCCTCGGCAGCCGCTTCGTTCGCCGCCAGCAGCGTCCCCTTCATGTCGTGAATGAAAATCAGCCCGCCGCTCTTCTCCACCAAATTGCGATAACGCTCTTCGCTGTCGCGCAGCGCGCGCTCCATGCGGCTCCGCTCGCTGACGTCGCGAAATACCACGACGCCGCCATTCACTACGCCATACTGCACTAGCGGCGAACTCGTGTATTCCACGGTCGCCAGCGTCCCATCCTTCTTCCGCAGCCAGTCGCTCTCGTTGTGTGCGCGCGCGCCCTGTGGGCTCAGCGTAACGATCGGACACGCCGCGTTCGAACATTTCTGATCTTCGCTCGCACGATGCAGCAGCGTATGTGCCGGCAGCCCCACCACATCTTCCGACTTGTAACCCAGCAGCTGCTCGCCGACGGGATTGATATAAACGATGCATCCGTTCCGATCAACCTGGAACAATCCCTCGCCCATCGTGTGCAGTGTCGCGGTCATCCGCAGATGTTCTTGCAGCAGCCGAAACGCCGACGCTTCTCTCTGTCGCGTGCTCCGATAGAAAAATGTGAATACCAGCGCCAGCAGCCCGCATTGCATGAATCCGACCGTCGTCAGCGCGCGCTCGCGCTTGGTTTCGCTCGATTCGAAATTCCTTTGCGCAACGGTGACGCGGTTCGTTTCGTACTGCTGCATCGCCGACGCCACTTCGCGCATCTTTCGCGCCGCATCCGTCTCGCCGCTCAATCTCAAAACTGCGGTCGCTGTCGGCAGCATTTCTGAGTGTCGTTGCACCTCGACCGCTGCCGACAGCTCCGCCATCCTCACCCGCGCATACAATCGCAGCGCCTCCGCCCGGTCCCTCTGCTCCGGGTCGAAGTCCGTCAACACTTGCAATTTTTTCAGTCCGTCCGAAACCTTTGCTTCCGTGCGGTCATACTGGCGCTTCTGCTCTTCTTCCTTGCCCAGCAGATAAGCGTCTCTCTGCGCTTCCGCCCGATCGATGTCCGCCAGCACTTCTTGCACCGCCAGCGATGTCACCAGTCCGTTCGAAATCTCGCCTTGCGTGTGCCGATACTGTGCGCTGTCCGCGCGAACGATCAGCGCTGCTATCACCAGCGCACCGGTGGCGAGCAGAAATCCAATCAGAAAGCGGAGCTGGAATCGGGCTTTCACGGCTGAAAGGAGGAACCTCGCCAGGTTGCCAATACACTCATTTTTATAGGGGTTTTCAACGAGAATGCGTTTTCACGCACATACGCCGCTAAAGGGTTTCTTTCTAAGGCTATATAAGGTGTTCCCTGTATGCGCTGGCCGGGTGAGAGATATCTGAGTCTGGATGCTGCAACTTCCTTGTTTTGCAGACGCCTCTTTGTTTCCAACAATCCACTCCCGCTCCAAGAACATCTGTCCCTGGTCATCGGTTTCGCCTTTGGATCTTGTCGTCCCTTTCGACTTACACGCTCCGGCGGCCTAATAACACCATGTGCAAAATTTCCGCGGCCACTTTTCCACCGCCTGCTTCCAGATACGAGCAACGCCCTCAAAAAAGCGTCATCAAAAAAGAGCTCTTAAAAAAGGGCCACGAAAAAGCGTCTGAAAAAGCGCCTTAAAAAAACGCATTAAACGTTGTCATCCTGAGCGAAGCGAAGGATCTCAGCCGCCAGGCAAATACAAACGCGCCCGTCGATGCAAAATCCAATCAACATCGACGCCCGCCCCTCAGTGCCGCCGAAACAACTTCGAAATCGCAAGCTCCGCATCATCCTGCGTCCCCGCCAGCCGCATCGCAATTCCCGTCACCCGCCCCACGATCTCCGCATCCCCCGGGAACGCAAATCGCCGCGTCGTGCAAGGCGACAGCGGATGCGGCAACAGCGCCAATTCATTCCCCTGCACTTCGCACCACCCGCACGCGTATCCATTCCGCAGTTCCAGAAAATAAATCGGCCGGTCGAATTCCGTGCGCCACCGCGACGGCTGGATGCGCCTAAATCGTGGATCGATCTGCACGAACGATCCCGGCCGCAGCAGCGGATACAGCGTGTAATCGTGCATTCCAATGAATCCGTAGCTGTTCTGTCGCAGTTGTAAATGCTGCAAAACAGAAAACGGAACGTCGATCCACTGCTTCACCATCCGCGAAAAAAGATTTGTTTCGTTCAGCTCCACGCCATCGCCGAATTGGATCGGCACAGACATCTCGCCGGCGATTTCGTGCTCTTCCGTCGTCAACATGTAAGTCGTTCGCGACGCCACTTCGAATTGACGCAGTCCCACGTGTCCGAGATCGACTCCATACAGAGTCAACAGTTCGGAAAATCCCACGTGGTAAATGACACTGAGGGTGACGAGCTTGTGGACGCTCGGTATCGAGTCGGTATTTTCGAGCTTCGTCAGCCAGGCGTTGGAAATGTAGAACTCCTCATTTCCTTCCGCCTCTGCGATGCCCTGACTCTTCTCTTCGACTTCTCGTGTGGTGATTCCAGAACGTACGCGAAATTCTCTCAACCGATCGCCTGATTGCACGCACACCCCTGAGTAGGACAATGCTCTGGGTCGAGCGCAGAGTTTGGGGTCCCCTGGCGAAACATTACCGAACGTGTCCCGAAATGGAACTAATCGCCCTTGTTTTGCTTCGCTATAGAAGCAACTCGCGACAATTTTCCACAATTCTTGCCGCTTCCTCATACTCCCCTCAGGAACTCCACGCGTGCTTTTCCGTGCTTTCCTGCCTGTCGACTTACGGCCGCACGTCTCGCACGTTGCTGCCTTTAGCTCGTTTTCAGACGCGAGAATACCTGTCTGATTCGTTCGAAAATGTTCGCTATCAATTAGGTTCTAGAACTAATACAGGAAAATCCGTATGCAGCGGCCAGCCTGTTTACTCCTTTTGGTAGGTCCTGCAACCAGCTTTTGCAGAATTCGTATTTTTGGTTCGTGTTACCGCTTCAAGTTGTAAGCGCGGTTCCGGATTCGGCAGTGATCCAGAAACGTTCGTTTGAACGAAACGACGCGACTGTTTCAAAGCAAAGGTTGATCTTCAAATTGACGGAACGATTCGAGAAGGAAAGAAATGAGCGAAACCGCCAGCTTCAGCAACATCGCCGTTAGCAATCGCCGGCGTAGCCAGCGCGTCTTTCTCAAGGTTCGCGTGGTCGCCCGCTTTCGCCTTCTTGAGCGCGAGTGGATCGTCGACGCCGACACCATCATCGTCAACGCGCATGGTGGCACCATCCGGCTCTCCGTTGCTCCGATGGCCGCCGGCGACACTTTCAATCTCACCAATCCAACGACCGACCAGGTCGAATCGTGCCGCGTCATCCGGATCGAAGCGATGCAGAGCCGATCATCAGACGCGCCGTCTGGCCACGGTTTCGAAGTAGCCTTCGCATTCGACCGCCCCTCTCCTCACTTCTGGGGCGTAGCCTTCCCACCTGCCGACTGGTTTGAAGGCACTCTCGATCACTGATCCTCACTCGTCTCCTTCTCGGTTGCAGACCTCGTCGCCTGCCTTGCCGCAGATCCATCCGCAAGAATCCTTGATCTTCATCCGTTGAACAAAAGGCTGCGATGGTCTCTAATCGTGTCGGCACACTCGCTCACGAACTGCAGATCAGGAGGACTTCATGCACGGCCTCGCAAACGATCTCCGGCTCACTCTTCGCCGCTTCCGCAAAAATCCCGGCTTCACTCTCGCCATCGTCCTCACTCTCGCCCTCGGCATCGCCGCAACCACCGCGATCTTCTCTCTCGTCGAAGGCGTCCTTCTTCGCCCGCTCCCCTTCAAAGATCCCGACCGGCTCGTCGTATTAGGCGAACACCTCGGCGGCCGCCCCGGCATGTCCGTCCGCGCGACCGAAATCGCAACCTATACCAGCGCGACGCAGGCGTTCTCTTCCCTCGGCGGCTACATCACCGCATCGTTCGAGCTTTCCGGAAAGCAGCGCCCCGAAGAAATCGACGCCGCGCGCCTGAATTCCGCAACGTTTGCGACTCTCGGTGTTCAGCCCGCATGGGGCCGTGTTTTTACCGCCGACGAAGAAAACTCCCGCCAGTCGCTCGCTGTCATCAGCTATTCCCTGTGGACGAATCGTTTCCAACGTGACCCCAGCGTGATGGGAAGCAGCATCGTGCTCGACCGCAAGCCCTATCAGGTCATCGGCGTCATGCCTCGCAATTTCGAATTTCCGTTATCGCTCGGCACTCTCTCCGGAACCCAAGTTTGGGTGCCCTTGAGCCTCACTCCGGACGAACTCTCGGAACAAAACTCCGGGTTCTTCGGATATCAGATGATCGCCCGCCTCAAAGACGGTGCCAGCGTTCAACAAGGCGCCGAAGATGCCGACCGCGTCGCGCACCAGATCATGAGCGCGTTGCCTCCCACCATGTCGGCGCTCAAATTAACCGGCGACGTTGAGCCGCTTCGCGAGAACGTAATCTCCGATGTTCGCCCCATCTTGCGCACGCTCTTCATGGCCGCCGTGATCGCCCTGTTGGTCGCGTGCGTCAATGTCTCCAGCCTGCTTTTGGTCCGCGCAATACGTGAGCGCCGCGAATACGCGGTTCGTGTCGCCATTGGCGCCAGCTCCAACCGCATCATCCGCGAGGCCGCTGTCGAAGGAATGCTCTTGAGCGTGCTGTCGGGCGTGCTTGGCCTCGCGTTCGCAGCCATCGCCATCCGCGCGGCTCTACACTACCTGCCGGCCTCGCTGCCTCGCATCAGCTCTGTCTCGGTTGATCCGGTTGTCGCCGGTTTTGCGCTTCTCATCGCCGTCGCCACCGGCGTCCTCTGCAGTCTTGCGCCCGCGTTCGCCGCCTTGCGCACCAACCTGATCGCAAGCCTCAAAGAAGGCGCTCAATCGAGCAGTGCAAGTCACACATGGCTACGCTCTGCCTTGGTGGTTTCGGAAGTCGCCATCGCGCTTGTTCTTCTCACCGTGTCCGGAATGTTCCTGCACAGCTTGCAAAAAATGCTCGCTGTGAATCCTGGCTTCCGCGCCGATCACGCTCTGGTTGCCAATTTTCAACTCCCGCTGCAGCAATACCCAACCGCAACTTCGGTCGACACCTTCGATCGCGCCGTGATCGATCAACTGTCGAGCAAACCTGGAGTGAGCGCTGTCGCCATCAGCAACGCCGTTGCCGTATCCCAGAATTTCCCGCTGGCTGCATATACCGTGGAAGGTGTGTCCGTCGAACAGTGGAAACTGAAGTTCGCCGCGTTCACAAGCGTCTATGGGAACTACTTCGACGCCTTGGGCATTCCCTTGATAGATGGCCGAACCTTCGATCCGCACGACAATGCCAGCGCCTCGCTTGTCGTCATTGTGAGTCAGTCCATGGCGCGGGATTGCTGGCCGGGGCAGAGTCCCCTCGGCAAGCGTATGCACGTTGGCAATCCTCGCAGCCCTTACCCATGGGCGACCGTCGTCGGAGTCGTCGCTGACACGAAAATTCCTCGCGATCAGCCCGGCAACGACCAGTGGTACATACCGATGGCTCAGCCCGCCACTCTCTTTCGCTCGGGAACGGGAACTCCTGGGAACCTCAGTGGGCCTCAGTTCGGCTACATCACAATGCGGTCGGCGTTCGACCCACAGCACATGATCCAGACGCTGCGCTCCACCGTCGCGGAGATCGATCCCTTGTTGGCCCTGCAAGACGTCCGCTCGCTCGACGACGCCATCTCCGAGGTCGAAGCGCCCCGCCACTTCAATACCAATCTGATCACCGCCTTCGCCGCAGGCGCATTGCTTCTCGCGATCACCGGCATCTACGCAGTGATGGCGTTCTCCGTTTCGCAGCGCAATCGAGAGATCGCTATCCGCATGACGCTCGGCGCGCAGCGCGCCACCATCGCCCGAATGGTGCTCCTGAACGGCGGCAAACTCGCCCTCCTCGGATGCGCCCTGGGTGTCGCCGCCTCACTGGCCGTATCGCGCCTGGTCGCCTCATTCCTCTACGGCGTCAGCGCCACCGACCCCTTCGCCTACTCCGCTGCCGTCCTCATCATGCTTCTCTTAGCCTTACTAGCCTCAGCCCTCCCCGCCCTGCGAGCCGCCAGCGCCGACCCCATCAAACCCCTCCGCTCCACATGAACCGTAATTTCGCCACCCTGTAGCCGCGATCGCCTCCCAGATCGCGGGGTTTAGATCCAACACGACCGCCCCCAATCCGAATCGCCACCCCCTTCACCGTTCCGTGTAGGGGCGGGGCTTGCTCCGCCCGGCGTATAGTCCGAGCAAACTGCTGGCAAGGGCATCGCTTCAGTTCGTCCTGACAAAGCAAGGGCGCCCCTGCCGCAACTCGATCGATCACCCCTCACCAAAAATACCCGCCCTCACCCCCCAAGCATCCTACCAGTGAGCAAAATCAACGACTTCCGCGTCCCCGCGAACTTCGCATAAGTACTTGACAAATAGCCATTTATGTGCTATAAAGCTCTCAACGTGAATCGACGGACCGCCGCCTCAAGCCCCAACCAGACGGCGCGACCCCTCGCTCGTCTCGAAATTCATCCTAACTCCCTTAGAATCACATTCTTGAGCCCATCTGCGCCGCAACTCCTTTATATTCACATTCTTAGCGAAAACCATAGGGGGGGGCCCCAGTCTTGACCCCCACCTCCCCAAAACCGCTAGCGGCAGCGCTGCCTGGAAAATCGCTCCTCGATTGCATCGGCAACACACCGTTGCTCCGTCTTGAGCGCGTCGGCAAGGACTTCCCGAACGTTGACTTCTGCGCGAAAGCCGAATGGTTCAATCCCGGCGGCTCCGTCAAAGACCGCCCCGCGCTCAGCATGATCCAAGCAGGCATCAGGTCCGGCGATCTGACCGCCGGCAAAACCATCATCGACGCGACCAGCGGCAACACCGGCATCGCCTACGCCATGATCGGCGCCGCGCTTGGCTACCCCGTAAAACTCGCGTTGCCCGACAGCGCATCCCACGAACGCAAGCGCATCCTCGCCGCATTCGGCGCCGAACTCGTGATGACGCCCGGCGACGAAGCTACCGACGGCGCCATTCGCAAAGTCCACGAAATCGTCGCCGCCGATCCGCAAAAATATTTCTATCCCGATCAGTACAGCAAC
>DASXPD010000110.1:0-47562 GCA_036493835.1 Candidatus Acidiferrum sp.
CGGCGCCGGACGTGCCGAATTACTATCAGATTGAATCGACGAAGCAGAAATGGCGCGATTTGATTGGGTCTTACACGCGATTTGGAGATGTTAAGGAGTTGATTTCGCAGATTGACGATCGCTATGTGATTGTCGACTCGGGTGATGAATTGTCGCTGCGATTCCCAGAGCAAGAGGCGGCGCCGCCGGGATATGTGCGGGATTTTATTTTGGCGGGCGATGGTTGGATCAAGGACGGGGATTTTAATTCAACATTTTCGAAGACGGTACTGCCGCTGCCGTATCACGCGAAGGATTTGTATGTGACGCCCCCGGGGGCGCTGGAAGACGAGTATGTGTACCAGCATCATTCGGACGACTGGCAGAACTATCACACGCGGTATGTGACGCCGTTCGTGTTTCAGAATTCACTGAGGGGTGCGGGAACGAAGTGAAACGGGGCCCGATCGCGCGCATTGTGCTGGCGATTATTTTTTTTGGATTTGTATTTTCGCCGCTGATTATTAAGAGAGTGGAGTCGAGGCGCGCGGAGTCGCGTGTGCGGCTGGATGCGGCGTCGGCGCTGGCGCGGCATGGATTTTATTTAAGGGAAGTGGCGCACGCGGCGGGAGTGGATTTTGTGCACCAGGCGCCGGTTCTGGATGCGCGATTGAATCACATTATGCCGCAGGTGGCGTCGATGGGGGCGTCGGTGTCGATCGTGGATTTCGACCGCGATGGATGGGCGGATATTTATGTGACGTCGAGTAAGGAAGGCGCGAAGAATGCGCTCTATCGGAACCAGCATGATGGGACGTTTAAGGATGTGGCGGGGGAGTTGGGGATTGCGGATGTGAATCAGGCGGGGACCGGCGTGTCGATGGGCGCGGTATGGGGAGACTACGACAACGACGGGTACGAGGATTTGCTGCTGATCAAGTGGGGGAAGCCGGAACTTTTTCACAATGATGCGGGGAAGGGATTTACTCGAGTGACGGAGCAAGTCGGGCTGCCCGCTTGGGTGAATGCGAATACGGCGATTTGGTTTGACTACGATGGGGATGGGCTGCTCGATTTTTTCATTGGCGGGTATTACAACGAGAATGTGGATTTGTGGCACCTGGCTTCGACGAAGATGATGCCGGATAGTTTTGAGTATGCGAAGAACGGTGGACGGAAATATCTATTTCACAATTTGGGCGGCGGTCGATTTGAAGAGGTCAGCGAGAAAGCGGGGATTAGCAGCCGGCGATGGGCTTTGGCGGCCGCGGCGGCGGATTTGCGAGGGACGGGGCATCAGGATTTGTTTGTGTCGAATGACTATGGGGTTTCTGAGTTGTATTTGAACGATGGGAAGAAGTTTCACGAGGCTGGCGAGGCAACGGGAGTTGGATTTGCGCCGAAGAGCGGGATGAACACGAGTTTTGGGGATATTTTGAATCAGGGGAAGTATGCGGTCTACGTTTCGAACATTTCGGAAGAGGGCGTGCTGATTCAGGGGAATAATTTGTGGGTGCCGAAGGACGGCACGAACTCAGGCGAGTTGAAGTTTGAGAATTTAGCGCGGGAGTTTGGGGTGGAAATTGGCGGGTGGAGTTTTGGGGCGCAGTTTGGCGATTTGAATAATGACGGGACGCTCGATTTGTATTTGACGAACGGATATGTCTCTCTCGACCGGAACAAGAGTTATTGGTATGACTTTTCGAAGATTGCGGGCGGGCACGCGTTGATCATTGAGGATGCGAAGAATTGGCCGGCGATGGAGGGGCGGAGTTTGTCGGGGTATCAAGCGAAGCATTTGTGGCTGAACGATGGGAGTGGGAAATTTATCGATGTGGCGCAGTCGGCGGGCGCGACGGACACGTACGATGGGCGCGCGGTGGCGATGGCGGATTTGTGGAATACGGGCGCGCTGGATGTGGTGGTCGCGAATGAGCGCGGGCCGCTGCTGATTTACAAGAATACGGTGACGCCGGAGAACACGTGGATTGAGTTTGCGCTGGAGGGTACGTCGAGCAATCGGAGCGCGATTGGGGCGCAGGTGACGCTGTATTGGAACGGGCAGGAGCAGGTGCAATCCGTGTCGGGCGGGAGCGGGTTTGCGGCGCAGAATCAGCGACGGATACATTTTGGGTTAGGGAAGACGCCGCAGATCGAGAAAGTTGTGGTGCGGTGGCCGTCGGGGAAGACGCAGACTTTGACGTCGGTGAAGATTGGCGAAATTAATGCGGTGAAGGAGCCGTCATGAGCGGGCAGGCTGTGACGATGAATGGCGCGACTTCAGGCGGCACGGCTCCGGTTGGCGTGGGAAAGTTTTTCAGCCTTGAGAACAAATGGATTGCGCCGATTTTTATTACGACGATTTTGGTGGTAGGGAATTTGTCGTTTGGGATGCTGGAGAGTTATCGGAAGACCGGGATCGCGATTGTTGCGAGTCTGGTGACGGAACTGATTCTTTCCAAGATTTATATGGGGAAGTGGCCGATTCTGGCCAGCGCTTATATCAGCGGGATCAGCGTGGGGATTTTGGTGCGGTCGCCGGCCGTCTGGCCATATTTGGTGTGCGCGGTTGTGTCGATCATGTCGAAGTATGTGCTGCGCGTGAATAATCGGCATATTTGGAATCCGTCGAACTTTGGGATTTCGGTGTTGGTGTTTTTGGCGCCGGAGACGGTGGCGACGCTGAGCATTCAGTGGGGGAATTATTTGCTGCCGATGATCGTGATCTGGGTGTTGGGCTCCGTGATCATTGCACGGGTCCGGCGCTTTAACATCACCGGCACGTACGTCATGTGCTTTATTTTGTTTGCATTCGTCAGGAGCTGGATTACAGGAAGTCCCTGGCAATCGGAAGTGGCGCCTTTGACGGGGCCGATGTATCAGCTGTTTATATTTTTTATGATTACGGATCCGAAGACGACGGTGAAGTCGAAGAAATGGCAGTGCATTGTGGTGGCGATTGTGGCGTTGGCGGAGATGATTTTGAGGCTGGATCAGGTGGTGTATGCGCCGTTCTATGCATTGTTTTTGGTGGGGCCGGCGGCGCTGTTGGTGGAGTATTGGTTTGAGTTGCGATTGCGGAAGAGTGTGTTGGTGGCGCGCGCTACGGCATGAGAGTTCGATTGGCGGTGGGACGGGTTGCGGTTTGGGTGCTTGCGGCGATTTGGGTTTGTGGATGTCAATCGAAGCCGGATGTGGAACGAACGACGCCTGTGGCCACGCCCGCGGCTTCTGATTCGAGCGGGAAAGACAATTCGCGCAAGCCGGAAACCGCGAAACCGGAACCGCTGAGTTCGAACGCGAACGCTGCTACTTTAAATTCTCCGGCAGTTCCAGCCGAAGCGGCGCGGCCTTCGGGGCCGATTCAGTTCACGGATGTGACTGCGGCGGCGGGGATTCATTTCAAACATAACAGTGGGGCGTTCGGGAAGAAGTATTTGCCGGAGACGATGGGGAGTGGCGCGTGCTTCATCGACTACGACAATGACGGGTGGCAGGACATTTTTCTGGTGAATTCGATGGATTGGCCGGGGCAGAAGGCGGGCGGGGCTTCGTATCCGGCGCTGTATCACAACAATCATGATGGGACGTTTACGGACGTGACGCGCGCGGCCGGGTTGGCGGTCGAGTCGTATGGAATGGGGTGTGCGGTCGGCGATTACGACAACGACGGGTTTGAAGATTTGTATTTGACGACGGTGGGTTCGAATCATCTTTATCACAATCAGGGGGATGGGAAGTTTGTGGATGTGACGGCGAAGGCTGGAGTTGCTAGCCCCGGATTTTCGGCCAGCGCGGCTTGGGTGGATTACGACAACGACGGGAAGCTCGATCTGTTTGTGACGCATTACATCGAATGGTCGATCGAGACGGATCAATATTGCTCACTGGACAACAAGAACAAGTCGTATTGCACGCCGCAGAGATACAAAGGAGAGAGTTCACATCTGTATCACAACAGGGGCGGCGGTGTTTTTGAGGATGTGACGAAGAAGGCTGGATTATGGGACCCGACGAGCAAGGCGTTGGGAGTTGCGCTGATCGATTTTGACAATGACGGGTGGATGGATTTGTTTGTTTCGAACGATACGGAGCCGAACAAGCTTTACCGGAACAATCATGATGGGACGTTTACTGAGGCGGGGCTGACGGCGGGGATTGCGTTCAGCGAATCAGGGCGCGTGCGCGCGGGAATGGGCGTGGATGCAGCGGATTTTGATGGGTCGGGAAATTTCGGTTTAGTGATCGGGAATTTTACGAACGAGAGCATGGCGTTGTATCGGAATGATGGGGCGGGGCTGTTTACGGACGAAGCGCCGAAATCTGGCTTGGGAGCGATGACTTCGGGTGCGCTGACGTTTGGGTGTTTTTTTGTGGATTACGATCTGGATGGACTGCTAGATGTTGTAGCGGCGAATGGGCATGTGTCGGATGACATTGCGGTGGTGCAGCCCACGGTGCGGTATGCGCAGCCGCTGGGGATGTATCGGAACTTGGGCGACAAGAAGTTTGAGGACGTGTCTGGGAAGCTGGGGAAGGCGATTCAGAAGCCGACCGTGGCGCGCGGTGTGGCTTACGGAGACTACGATAACGATGGGGATTTGGATTTGGTGGTGACGGCGAACAATGGAGCGGCGCGGCTGCTGCGGAATGAGAATGCGAATCAGAACGATTTTTTACATGTGAGGTTGCAGGGCACGAAGTCGAATCGGGATGGGATTGGTGCGCGCGTGACTCTGGTTACGAGCACAGGTGCGCGGATCACGCGGATGGTGAAGAGCGGGTCGAGCTATTTGTCGCAGAGCGAGTTGCCGGTGACGTTTGGGCTCGGCAAACCAGGTAAGAATGCGCCGGTGCGGATTGAGATTATTTGGCCGGGTGGGGCAAAGCAGACGGTCGAAGGCGTAAAGGCGAATGCGGTTGTCACGATTCGCGAGGGGAAGGGCATTGTGGCGAACGAGGCGATTCGGTTTGGTGGATCGTCGGCGAAGCAGTAGCTAGCGAGCGGATAATTTGCAGGGCTTCTTTTAGTGTGAGGTTGTGGACTTCGAAGATTTTAGAAACTGCGAGTTTTGAGTCTTGATCTCCCACAGCGTCTTCCGATTTTAGTTTCGGCTTGGTCATCAGTACTTCGCGCGGCTCGATGCGCGATGGCTTGCTGACCGCTCAGCAAAAACCTACGTTACGCAATCTTTTCTAAACAGAGCATAAACCGTCTCCCAAAACCAGGCGGACGCTGTCACGGATCGGTTGAAGAGAGATTTCTCCCCCACGCGAGCCGACGCGTTCGCACCCTTCGGGAGTCAGGCCTTCGGGGAGCGAACCCGAAAGAGAAAGCGTTGGCTCGTTCCGCTCGGAATGACAATCATCAGACTCTCGCGACCGTCCCACCCTCACAAACCGAGGGTGGGGCACCCAATTCAGTCTAGCGATCGCGTCGTGAAGGTACGCGCTTCGTAGCCAGTCGCTCTGCTTAATTTGTGGCGGGGATCACCGGCAGGATCAGCGCGGACGGATGTTCTGCATCGTGGAGGACGGTGTTGGTGGCGCTGACGAAGTCTTTGCTGGTGGCTTGGTCGGCGCCGGTGTTGTGGTTGCGGTCGAAGCGGGGGAAGTTGCTGCTGCTCACCTGGAGGCGAATGGTGTGGCCCTTCTGGAATGTGTTGGCGGTGGCCCAGAGGTCGACTGTGACTTTGTAGATTTGATCGGGATTGATGAGGTCGGGCTTTTCGTCGGAATCGCGGTAGCGCATGCGTAGGATTCCGTCGGCGAGATTTTTGGCAAAGCCGTCGGGGGCGACGTCGACGAGCATGGCGGTGAAGTCGGTATCGACGGCACTCGATTTGACCCAGGCTTCGAATGTGACGGGGCCGGTGACCTGCATGTCGGCGTCGAGGGGCTTGGTGGAATAGATCAGGACGTCGTTGCGGCCTTCGGCGGAACGCTGGTCGCGCGGGCCGGGTTCGTAGTGAACCATGTCGCAGCAGAGTGAGCCACCGATGGTGGGGACGGGATTCGCGGGATCGAACGTGAATTTGTCGGTGGATTCTTTCTTCGGTGCGGTCGTGGAAAGAGAACCGTCGCCGCGCAGGGAATTCGCCGAGCCGTTCGAATGGATGTAGTAGCGGGTGGCTTTCATTTCGGGCGGCGGCCAGTCTGAGAATTGCTGGTATTTGTTCTCGCCCATCACAAAAACATGGACCGGTTTGTCGGAGGCGAATTCATTCTGAATCCCCTTGAATAGAAAGTCGTACCAATCGATCAGGACTTGCCCTGGGGGAAATTCGATTGCATGGTCGCCGAATTCGATGTCGCCGATTTTGCGACCGAAGCCGGCGTGGCCACCGATCTGAATTAGCAATTTCTGGCCGTTGCGCGCAGCGTCGTTGCCGCTGTGGGCTTTTACGCCCATGTAGTTGCGGAGCGTGCCGTTAAGGAAGATGTCGTACCAGCCGCCGATATGGAGTGCGGGAACTTGCACGTCGGCGAAATGTTCCTCGATGGACCATTGCTTCCAATAGGCGTCGTAGGAAGGATGCGCGAGCCAATCGAGGTAATACGGCGCAATCGCTTGCGTGATTGATGCACCTGCGGGGAGTTCTTTGTAGTTGAAGGCTGGGAAGTCGGTGAGGGGAAGCGTCGTGGTGCCGACGAGGGCGTTCGTATCTTTCTCGATTTCGCGCCACATCGTGTTGGTGGCGAGCTGCGTCGTCCAGTTCTGATCGAACCATTGCTCGAGCGCGCCGCCGTGATAGGTCCAGTTCGCGTGATAGTTGCTGGAAGTGACGGTGGGCATGATGCCGGCGAGGTGGGGCGGCTTTGCGATCGAAGCGAGCATTTGCGTTGCGCCGACGTAGGAGCCGCCGGTCATGCCGACTTTGCCGTTCGAATAGGGGAGAGCGGCGGCCCACTCGACGGCGTCGTAGCCGTCGGCAATTTCGTGGCGGAAGGTGTAGAACTCGCCATCCGAGGTGTACCGGCCGCGAACGTCCTGCACGATCATGACGTAGCCATGCGATGCGACCTGATAGGCAGGCGCAGCAGCCCAGCTGACACTCTTGTCGTAGGGCGTGCGCATGAGGATGACAGGAAATTTTCCTTCGGCTTTCGGATGGTATATGTCAGCGCGAAGCGTGACGCCGTCGCGCGTTTCCATCTTGACGCCGGTTTGGACGACGACTTCGTAGACCTGTTGCGGGCTGGTTTGAGCGGCGGGAGCGGACTGCTGCTGAGCTCGAGCGTCGCGCGGCGAAATGAACGGAGCAAACGCAAATACCGACACAACTACGAGTGACATTCTGGGGTAAAGCAAGACTCCTCCTCGGGCACGATCAGAAGTGAGTGTTGCGAAATCGTTGGCATTCTATCCCTCGGCGGTGCTCGATGTAACAGCAACCTGCGTTCGCTGAGGGATTTGTGGACTACTGTTTGGCGTGGCTGCGGACGGCGACGATCGAGAATTGCTCGACCTCGGGGACATGGCCTTCGGCGTCGGGCTTGCGATCGACTGGCTTCCTTTGCTGGACGACCGTTGTGGCCGGAAGGACTTTGCCGAAGTATTTTTTGTAGACGTTGGCGAAGTCGGACGTCTGGGAAAGCTTGTCGAGATAGATGACGGTCGAGACGACCTGGTCGTACTTCATGTCGGCTTCTTCGAGATTGTCGAGCTGATTGCGCATGCTCTGGCGCGTTTGATTGGGGACGTCCTGGATAAACATGCCGCCGTTGGGGCCGGGGATGAAGCCGCTTTTGGCGGAACAGAAGAAGGTGTCGCCGGCGAAAACGCAGGGGCTGGCGGTCGGGCTTGGCGGCATATTCTTGGGGCGAATCGAATGGCGCTGGGTGATGTCGCGAACGGAGATGCCGGTGTAGGCGATGTGCGCGCCTTCAGGCAGGCTCGATGCTTCGATCGTGGCGCGGCCGGGGGTGTTGCCGAATTCGAAGCGGGCGGCGTAGAGCTTATTCATCACTCCATGCGGAATCTCGTCGGTGAGATACGGATTGACGAAGACCATGTTGGCAAGGGTCAAGCCAGCGGCTTCGTTCACGGCTTTGAGTCCATCGAGCGCGAGATCGACTTGCGCGCCGGGATCGGATGGGATTTTCCCGGTGACGGGGTCGATGCCTTGCATTGATGAAATGAACATACGGTCGTGCGTCAGCATGCCCCAAGAGAAAGCCTTGTTCGGTTTGTAGTTCGGCGGCGTGACGGTTTTTTTGCCGGTGAGATCGCGAACGGCCATCGCGGTGATTTGAATCGACGAATCCGGATTGGCAGCGACGCCGAGGATGCCGCGGGCTGGCGGATCTTTCGGAAAGTAGGCGGCAAACGTCTGATTCAGTTCGTTGTATTTGCTGGCGCTGGTGTCGTCCATGTATGCCTGAACGTAGACGACGTTGTCCATCGTGAGGCCAGCGGCTGTGACAAGAGCCTTGATGTTGTCGAGACACTGGCGCGTTTGATCCGCGAAAGTCGACGGTGTGCTGCCGTCGGCGCGATGCGGGCCTTGGCCGGAGACATATACGTAGTCGCCGGCATCGACGGCTTGCGAACCGAGGGCGTCGGGCTTCGCCGGCACCTGGCTTGCCGTGACAGGCTTTATCTGCGCCTGCGTGCTGGCTGCAAACAGGGCGAAGAAGCAACCGAGAATGCAAAGTGCGCGGCTCATGCTTATTTGCCTTTTTTCTGCGCGGCGCCGAGCAATTCACGCAGGCGCTTGCCCACGATCATTTCCTCGCCGTCCTGAATCGTCATCGATACGAGTTCGATGTGGTCGATCTTTGGGCGCGGCGCTTTGCGGGTAGGCTTCTGGATACCTTCGTGAACGGCGGGCACGAGGCTTGGATTGTCGGCTCCGAGGACTTCGATGACGGGGTCGCTGGCACGGAGCGCCTTGACGCAATCGTCGATGGTGTAGCCCCAACCTTCCTGGTCCCAGTAAACGCGCAGAGTCGGATAGCGATTGCCATCGTCAGGGACGAACACATCGGTTCTAACGCCGGGAACGGTCTCGACGAGCTTTGCGATCTTGTCGATGCGCGCGTTCCACTCGGCGAACTGCTTTTTCTCGTCGAGGTTGAGCCATGTTTCGACGGCGGTGAGGCAGCCAATGATTTCTTCCTTGCCGACTTTCATGGCACGGCAGACGGCGCCTTCCCATGGGGCGGAGTTGCGCAGACCTGCCTCGATGAGGTCTTTACGACCGAGGAGAACACCGCTGCACTGAGGCCCGCGAAGTCC
The DNA here is from genome assembly GCA_036493835.1 of Candidatus Acidiferrum sp. Taxonomy (GTDB): domain Bacteria; phylum Acidobacteriota; class Terriglobia; order Acidiferrales; family UBA7541; genus Acidiferrum. The sequence goes on from DASXPD010000110.1 coordinate 9,221, forward strand.
TTTGCCGCCGGAGAAGGTGTAGAGATCGATTTTCATTTGGGCGTAGAGCTTGAGGTTTTGCGCGGGCGGAATGCCGGCGGCGTCGTCGAGCAGCATCGGCACTTTCTTGTCTTTCGCGATGGCGACTTCCTTGACGAGCTTGTCACCGAGGTCGGTGGTGTAAATCATCGCGGTGTTGTCGTTGACGGCGTTCGCGATCTGGTCGGGACCCTCAACGAGGACGAGCTTCGCGCCGGTGAGGCGAATCGCGCTGTCGAACGCGCTGCGACCGCCGACCATGATGACTTCGTGTTTCATGCCGGTCGTATCGGGCAGCTGCCAGATTTTCGCGCCATCGGTGCCAGCCATACAGGCTGCGGTGGACGTGGCCATCGCGCCGGCTGCGCCGCTGGTGATCATGCCGGATTCAGCGCCGGTGAGTTCGGCGAGTTTGCGGCCGACACCTTGCTGCAGCTCGACCATGTTCACGAAGTGATGTCCAGCTTCGATCTGTGCGGCGCGGACTTCGGGAAACTCGAGCGAGCCGCTGAGATAGGTCCACGTGCCGCGACAATTGATGACCGTGCGGACGCCGATCTTCGTGTAGGGATTCTCTTTTGAGAGGCCGACCGCGGCGAGCGACTTCGCGGAGAGATCCTTCGCGGTGATCTGCGCCAGAAGCGGCGAGGCGGCGAGCAATTTCATGAACGAGCGGCGATTCGAACCGTTACGAGTGATCATTCGGATTCTCCGGGCTGAGGATTATTTCTTGTGTTTCTCGTCTGATGGTTCTTGTGAAAAGGCGATGGTGCCGAAATTTTCGGGAACGTGATTCGGGTCGCGATTGACGACGCAGGTCTGCTGCCAGCACATGAAATGACGCTGCGGGTCTTCGCCGAGTCCGTCGATGCGATAAAGATTGGCGCGCCACATCGTGCCGTTTTTCACGCGCTGATCGCTGACAGATTTGAGAGGGACGCGAGCGGCGGCGTACCAGATGTGATGGGCTTCGTCGATGCGGCCCTGGTGCTCAAAGCCGGAGTTCCACTCGGCGCCGTAGGTGTCGTGATCGAGATCGATGGCGAGATCGACCCAATCGCCGGTGGGAGCGATTTCGAATTCGCGATAGTGGCGGATGTTTTGCCAATCGTCGCCGAGGAAGAATTCGACAACGTCTTTGTCCCAGAGCTTGAGGCGATCTTTGCTGTTGTCGGGCGGCTGCCAGAGATTGAGGACTTTGTATGGCGAGACGAAGAGGAGATAGAGGTCGGTGTCGGTCCAGAAGCCGCGGACTTCGGTCTTCAGTTCGGGGTAGCTGATTTTGTCGGTGCAGTCCTTTTCAATCCACGCAGATGATGCGTGGGCCCAGGTTGCGGAGTGGGGATCGGTGTTGAGCTCGGGAGCGCCAGAGACGTACGGGACGGTGAGCGAAGCGGTCGGTGGAGTGACTTGGCAGACGTCGATCGCGAAGGCGGCGAGCGGGAGCGCCAGAAGCATGAGGATGATTCGTATGGTTTTCATTGGTTACAGTCGTGGCGTGTCGCGAAGTTCTGGCGAGATTGCGTAGGCTTTTTCGAATTCTGCGCGCGCCGCGTCCTCCTTACCTGATTGCTGAAGAGCTAGAGCAAGATTGTAGTGAGCCTCGGCGTATTCGGGCTTGAGGCGGATGGCTTCATTGAATTGCGCCTGCGCGCCGGCGGCGTCTCCCCATTGCAGCAACATGAGGCCGAAATTGTTATGGCCTTCGGGAAAACTGGGTTCGCGGCGGACGAGTTCGCGGAATACGTTCGTGGCGCCTGCTTGATCGCCTGTTTGACTGAGGACGAGACCAAGCTGAACGCGGGCGTCGTTGTATTTCGGATCGAGGGTGATAGCTTCGTTCAGTTCGGGGATGGCCTGCTGAGAACGGTTGGCTTGAGCAAACGCTAACCCGAGGTTGAAGTGGGCTTCGGCGAGATCGGGATCGGCGAGGACCGCCTGGTGGAATTCCTCGATTGCGTTTTGCTGATCGCCTGACTGCCAGTAGAGCAAGCCAAGACGCGTATGGACCTGAGCGTAGTCGGGCTGCAATTCCAGGGCTTTCGCGTAGGGGGCCTGGGCGAGTGCTGCCTTGCCTTTTTTCTCCTGAGTGAGCCCCAAGTAGTAGTAGCCGGTTGGAAGGGAAGGAGCCTCTTTGATTGCTTCTTCGAAGAGCGACTGCGCCTGGTCGAGTTGTTGCTGCTTGAGCGCATCGACTCCCTTGATGATGAGCATCTTCGCTTGCGCGAGATGCGTTCGAAAGTCGTGCAAACCATTGAGTTCGTTGAGCTCTTTATTCGAAGCGTCGGTTTGGCCCTGAGACCTGAGGGCGATGCCGAGGGCGTAATGGGCCTTTTCGAGATCGGGTTTTAACTCGATCGCTTTCCTGTAGGCAGTGACAGCGCCAGCGTTGTCACCACTGGCTTTGAGCTCCATACCGAGGTCGTATTGAGTTTCGGGATCGTTTGGATCGATCGCGATGGCCTTTCGAAATTCGCCGAGTGCGGCGGCGTGATTGCCTTGGCGGCGTAACGTGACGCCTAACACGGCGTGCGCACGTGCAAACTTTGGATTGACCGCGATTGCTTGGCGAAACTGGGCGGCGGCGATATCGAGTTTTCCGAGCTGGCCTTCGACCAAACCGAGTTCGAAGTGGAGTTCGGCGGTCGGTTTGGCGGAAAGTGCTTTCTTTAGTTCGGCTTCAGCGCCTGACGGGTTGTTCTGTTGCAGATCGATGCGGGCTATGAGTTCGCGCGCAGTGGCGTTGGCTGGGGCGAGTCGAACCGCGGTCTGAAGCTCGGTTAGCGCGGGAGCTTGATCGCCGAGATCGTATTGGGTCGCGCCGAGAGCGAAGTGCGCTTCAGCCCAGTTCGGCTTGAGACGTACCGCTTCTTCGAACTCATTGGCTGCCTGACGAGACTCGCCTTTATATTTCAGAGTTAGCGCCAGATTGTAGTGAGTGTCTGCGTCGTTGGGTTCGAGTTCGAGCGCTTTGCGATAGTCGGCGATGGCGGCGTCCCAAGACTTCGCGCGTGAAAGTTCGACGGCCTGCTTGCGATAGGTCTCGGCAGTTTGGGCGAAGCACGCAGCGGAGAGCACAAGAACCGATGCCACCAGAACCACCGTTCGACTGCCGAAGTAGAACAACAAGTCCGTCCTGTAACGCGTGCCAGCGTCACGGCTGGCCAACGAGTGAGTTGCGTGCGCGGCGTCTGCTGCGGCCGTGCTCATAACTCTGATCGATGTTCTGCGGCGACGCAACGGCTGACGAGCGAAGCGGGCACGCGACTTCGTGCCCGCTCACCCTACTTCTACGTCTGAGGCAGCGACTACCAGTAGAACTTGGCGCTGACCTGTCCGATACGTGGGGCTTGAGCCTGCGTCACGATGCCGAAGCTCGAGCCGGTGATGTTCCCACCGGGGTTCTGGAACTGAGTGTGGTTGAAGATGTTAAAGAATTCGACACGGACATCGAACGCGAACCGCTCGTTGATCTTGGTCCTCTTCAGCATGCCGAAGTCGGTGTTGTTGAAGCCGGGGCCGTGAAAGAAGCGGCGGTTGGCTGTGCCGAATGTGCCGATGTCGCAGTTTTGAACGAACGCACCTGTGGTCGGAACGCATGGATCCACGGCGTTCGGATCCGGCGGGATGAAGTAGCATCCCGTGTGATCCGCTGTCGGGCAACTCGGGTTCGCGTCGCGGGGATTCAGGGTCGAGACCTTGCCGATGAGATTCGGCATGTCGGTCGAGGAGCTTCCTGAAAGAGAGGCGTCACCGGTGTCCTGGTTTAGCTGGATCGGGAAGCCGGTCGAGAAGCGGGTGATCCCTTGCATCTGCCAGCCTTGGGTCAAACGCTTCGGCCCATTGCCAAACCAGCGATCGAATGGCACCACCCATACATAGCTGGCGACAAAGTTGTGCCGGATATCGCTCGACGACAAGCCACGGCTGATCGCTGGGTCTGCGAAGTTGACCAGATCGTTGAAGGCGGAAGCGTCATCGAGCCCCTTCGCGAACGTGTAGGCAAAGAGGAAGGTGAAGTCGCTGGCCTTGCGCTCCAGGCTGACCTGCGCCGAGTTGTAGATCGAGTTGGCGACGGTCAGTGTGTTGGTGTTGTTGGAGCCGTAGCAGACCTGAGCGCCACCCGGGCAGAAGTTGGGACTCAGGATCGTCTGCCGCGTGCTGTAGACGCAACCCGGTTGGGCTGTTTTGACGGTGTTGTCGGCGCAGTTGATGCCGGCGGCGGTCGCGGATGGCAACTGGAAGACGTCATTTTCGTTGCCGGGGCCGCAGCCAGGAGTCGTGTTCCCCGCAGTGACGTCGACTGCGCCTTGCGCCGTGAGCTGGTTGCAAAGAGCGGCCGAACCGGGGTTTGCGTCGTTTTGCGTGATGAGCCGGTGACCCTCGGTGCCGACGTACGCCAAGGTGAGCACTGTCGATTTGGATATTTCGCGTTGGATCGACAGGTTGAAGTGCTCAGCGTATGGCAACTTGTTGTTGATGTTGTAGCCGGGGAAGAAGTTGAACGGCTCGTAGACCGAGAAGTCCAACGTTTTGTTCGAGGGGGCGCCCGGAACCGGCGCGGTGAAGGGGAAGCGTTGATTGAGAGATGCACCGGTGGTCCGTACCCTGAACGGTTCGTCGAACATGACAGATAACGGGGAAGTCCAGTAGAGGCCGAACGGCGCATCGGCTACCTCGTAGAAGAGGTTCAGGTCTTCGATCGAAGTGTAGTAGAGGCCGTAGGATGCGCGAACGCTGCTCTTACCCGGTCCACCGAATATCTTGCCCAGAATGCCATCCGAGAAGTTCGGAGAGTAAGCAAGTCCTAGCCGCGGTCCAAAGTTGTTGTATTTGGTGGGAGCGAGCGTCTTGGGGATACCTGGGTCACCCGGGAACACCAAGCCGGACGGCGCCAGAGGGAATGTCGTGGACTGCAGGCCAGGGACAAATGTTTGAATTTTGCCTTGAGTGTCGTACAGCGGCATGCTGACTTCCCAACGCAAGCCCAGGTTGAGTGTGAGATTCGGCTTCACCTTCCAGGAATCCTGAACAAAGGCGCCGCCGTAACGCGTGCGCGAATCGAGAAACTGCTCAGCTGCCTGAGTGTAAGGCGCGTTGTTAATTGAAGTCGCACCGAGGAGGAAGTCGGCGACGTCGCTGCCGGTCACGGTTCCATCAAACGTGAAACCGCCGTTGGGATTTGCGAAGTTGCGTTCGTTGATCTGGAAGTAGCGGAATTCGCCCCCGACTTTCCATGTGTGCCGACCTTGGCTCTTTGAGAAAACGTCCGAGGCTGTGTAAGTCGTATCGGGTTGGATCGTGTCCAGAGTAGGTACGCCGATGTTCAGACCGAGTACACCGAAGCTGGTTTGGGGCACGTATTGCGGATATCCGGCCAAGGGCACGATGCCGAGCGTGCCGGCTCCCGTGATGAAACCGAGCGAAGATAGGTCCGCGAAGCTTGCTGTGGGCTGATCTTTGTGCAGCGCCGTGCGGAAGAAGCTGATGCGAGCTTCGTTCACGGCGGTCGCGCCGATTGTCTTTGTGTTGCTCATGACAAATTCCTGGGCGCGTGAAGGTGTTGTGGTTCCAAATCCCGGCACGCTGGCGAAACCAGCGAGGCCGCTGGTGACGTTGGTGTTGTCGAGATGGTAGTACCACGACCAATTGCCGGTTTTTTGGTTGTTGAAATCGATGCGCTCGCCGAACTTGTTGTCGTTGGCGATGTTTCGCTGGCTGTTGTCAGAATAATTCTGCGTGAGGCCCGCGTTTGTCGGAGTAGGAATGAAGGGAAGGATATTGACTGCCGGTGCCGACCACGCCGACTTGGGAATCACGCCGCCGGGAAATACGCACGCCGCCGTGCTAGCACAACCAGGAGCGCTGTACGGTTCGTCTTGCGCGACCGCGTAGCCCAGGCGCGTGCTAAGCACTTGCGCCCAATACGGACCGTCGACCGTGCCAGTTAGATCCGCAGGGGAGAAGTTGCCGGCACGTTGTGCGTCTGTGGGAACCGAAACGAGCCCGGTTTCCGCGCCTTGCACCTGTCGGGTGCCCTGGTAATCCGAGAACCAGAACAGCTTGTTCTTTAGAACCGGGCCGCCCCCTGCGTAGCCGAACTGATTGCGACGTAGTTCTGATTTTGACTGCGTGAAGAAGTTTTTCGCATCGAGCTTGTCATTGCGCAGGAATTCGAAAGCGTCACCGTGGAAGCCGTTCGTGCCTGACTTCGTGATGGCGTTGACAACTGCGCCGCTGAACTTTCCGTATTCGGCGTCGAAGCTGTTGGTGATAAGGCGGAATTCTTCGATGGAGTCGAGGTTCGGAACTAAGCCGGCGCCGAGGTTGCGGCCTTCGCTGACGTCTCCGCCGTTCACGAGAAAGGCGTTCGCTGTTTCACGCTGGCCGTTCACCGAGATGTTGCCGGAATTCGCGAGATATCCGGAGACAGGACGATCCTGTTGGATCGTCGATGCGGTACCGGGCGCGACGCCAGCCTGAAGGCCGAGAAGATCGATAAAGCTGCGGCCGTTCAACGGCAGGGCGAGCATCTTCTTCGAATCGATGACGTCGCCGAGTTGCGTGCTTTCTGTCTGGACCTGCACAGCGTTGGCGGCGACTTCGACCTTGTCGGAGACGCTGCCGACTTCCATCAACACGTCGTAGTGGAGTTGGTCGTTGACCTGAATGGTGATGTCGTTCACGACGGAGGGGCGGAAGCCGCTCGCCGTCACAGTAAGCTTGTAGGACCCGGCCGCGAGGGCCAGCATACGGAATGAACCGTCCGCAGCGGTGACTGTCTCCTGGCTAGAGTTCGTCGCGATATTCGTTATGAGAACGCGAGCGCCGACGATGGCGCCTTGCGACCGATCATGAACTGTTCCTTGAACTGAGCCGGTAACGTCGGCGCGCAGCACATTCGAACAACAGAGCGCCACCAACACCAGCAATACACCCCGAGCTAATAGAGTAAAACGACGTACCATCCGACACCCTCCTTGGGGTTTGAGCGGTCCCCAAATCCACTTCAGGCACTTACAGGAGCTTCAACTGGATAGAGCAATTCCGAACATCGTTTCGATTCGGTGCTACGTTCCTAAGTTGAATGCTCGAACTGAGGCGGAGCCGCTTTGCAGTGTTTCGATGACTCGAAAAACTACGCAGCTATAGCTCCCAATGGCGGAAAATGTATTCCTGTCAAGCGGTCTTGTCAAGGATTGAATCGGTTTAATCGAAACAAATCGAAATAAATCGAAATTTGGCATTTATCCGAACATCGCACGAACACAAATGTGCCCAGAACCCGCCCTGGTGCGGGTTGATAGTAGTTTGCCTATAAATTTCACGAGTAGTTACCGTGATGGATTTCCGGTGTTTCCTCGCAAAACGGTAACGGACGCTTTCGGTAGCGTAAACACGCGTCCACGTGAATCCGGGATGCTGGTAGCGAACGGCGGTCCGTCGGGATCGGCGTGACTATTCTCGCCATCATTTTTCCATACGTATTGCTCGCTGCCAAACGTAGTAAACGATACCGGGCCGGCAAATGTTTCCGATTTCTTGTGCTGCTTGTCTTCGAACGCGATTCGAACGGAATGCGGCGTGGTTTCGTCGCGATTCACCAGCAGCAACGCCCATTGCCCGTCGGGCCGATGCACGGCATAGGAGGTCACAAGCTGATTTCCGTCGGTGTCTTCGATTTTGCTCGTTGTCGGGAACATGTGGTGCACGCCGGAGTGGTGCTGAACCCAGTCGAGATTGATCACTCGCGCGCTGTAATAGAGCGCCGTGTAGCCAAAAATGTTGTAGTTGGCATCGGCGATGAAATTGGACCAGGTCGCCCAGCCAAGGCACGTGTTGTGAAGCGCTTCCGGTTGTATCGGCGAATGGTAGAAGACCGCGCCGCCACCCTCGAAAAACGAGCCGACGTTGTCGGCCAGCCAGATGCCCGAGAAAATCGTACTCATTGGACCGGTTAGAGCCGCAGCCAAATGATCCTCCGTGATCATAAGAGGGACGTCCTGGGGTACTCCGTCGTCTCGCCATACCTGCAAAATGTGCTTTGTTAGCTGTGGTTCCTGATACAGCGATTTCCATGTGATCGTACAAGGTTCGTACGGATAGTGTTCGAATGATACGAAAGCCAGGTCCTGAAGATGTCCGTGTGACTTCAAGTAGTCAACAAACCGACCCATCCAGGATTTTCGGCCATGCTCATCGGGCCAGACGGTAATGTCTTCGTTGACGCCTTCGAAAATCGGCCCGCCCAGTTTCAGACTGGGATCGACCTTGTGAATTGCCTTGGCCCACTGGATGTAGAGTGCGCCATAGTCTTCGGGCAGAGCGTGCTTGCCGTCCGGCTCTTCGCCCAGTTCAACGCCCGCGATCGGATATCCGCGTTTCTCGATGTAAGCGATTTGGGCAGCTGCGTCGTCGGGAGTTCCATAGAGCATCGTTACCGGAATTCTTGCGGGAAGCCCATTTGTGATGCCGCTCGTGTAAAACAAATCGAAACCGCTGTGCTGGCCCATTCCGCTGGAATTGACGTCGTCGGCTGAATGCCAAGGGTCGATCGATGACGAGCAAAAAGCGAACTTCTGCTCTTCGCCGGCATCCTGGGCAGCCCTCTTGAATTCGTTGTTGGAGTCCGCCGTGCCCAATTCGATCTGTTTGATCGCGTAGCCGACGCAGTTACGAATGTCACCCGAACCGTGTTCGTCGCATGTGTTCGAAGATTCGGTCATCCAGATTCGAAAGTATTGAGCCGTAATCGGCGCGTTCGTGAGCCTTAGCGTTACCGTCCCGCCGGACGCGTTTTTCTGCGAACCGGACTCGAATGTCTTCCACTCGCCTTCGGGACCGCGATCAAATTCGAGCGGGTCTTTGCCGACCCAATACTCGACTCGATAGGTCGCCGCAAACGGCGATGCCCACGCGATTCGAATCGCGTCAACCGACTTTTGCGATTTCAAATCGATGACGACCCACTGCGGATGAAGCGCATCGCTTTCACCTGTAAATTTCGAAGTGAGATACGGATTGCTCTTCCAATAAGTGAGATTGGGTCCCGTGATCGGACGATCGCCGCTGGTCGAGAATCCGCGGTGAGGCAGTGCGTAAGGAAGGATGTAGCGAATCGGTTCTTTCAATTCGGGACTACCGGTGAAATATCCGCGCTTACCTGCGGCGTCGCTCCAGGTTCCATTCTCAGTCCAATGCCACGCCGCCATGCGAAGTTCCGTATTGTTGCGGTAGCTGATCGGACCCCAGCCTGCTCCGAGCGATGCCTGAATGATGTGCGGCGTGTAAACCTTGTCGATTCCGAAATGCGACAACGCGTCGATCGAGCTCCCCAGCGCGACGTCGGGGTCGAACGAATTGATTTCGTGTCCTGGAGTGACCTCGACGTGAATCGTCACAACGTCATCTTTCGACTGAGGCAACGCGGCTTGCGCGTAGAAGAGCATCGCCGCGAACAATATCAAGGCTGATCTCAGTTTCATGCCGATGACTCCGAATCTGCGGCGACGACCTTGTTCGCGTCCGGATTGACCAAAAACCATCCAATCGCGCCAGCCGCGCACAGCCCAGCAGCAACCATAAACGACGCAGTCCATCCGTAACGGGCAGCAATCCACGGAGTGAGTGACGCCGTAAGCGCACCGCCCGTTTGGGCGCCCATATTCATGAAGCCCGACACGGAGCCCGAAAAGAGACCGCCAATGTCCGCGCTAACTGCCCAGAATGAACTTTGCGATAGGTAAAGCGCGCCTGCTCCGCCGGCGAGCACCACGCTGGCGAGTCGCGCGTTGTCGACTTGTGAGCCGAAAGCGATGAAGACGCCCGCCAAAGCGACAGCGACTCCGGCGACGACGCAGCGTCCGATACGCCGGCCAACACGCCGAGTTAGTACGTCGCAAATCCAACCACCGAGCGGACACGCAATCGCCATCGCGAGGAAGGGAAGTGTTCCGTAAAAAGCGCTGGCTTTCAAATTCAGACCGCGCACTTCGCTGAGGTAACGATAGAACCAGGCAAAAAAGATCCACGCGACATAGCCGTAGCAAAAATAGCTGAGCGTCACGAGCCAGATGTTGGTGTTGGTCAGGATGGACGCCCACGGAGGGGACCTGCGCACCGCAGATTTCGTCGCGCCGGCCTGAGAACCCAGAGTCAGTCCCGCATTGATCGCCGCGAGTTCAGAAGGCGACACGCCGCGATGTTGCTCCGGCGTGTCGCGAGCCGCGAGATACCAGACGATTCCCGCAGCGCATCCGATCAACGCGCAAACCCAGAACGAAAACCGCCACCCATGGTGCGCCATGGTGTAGATGACGACGAACGGCGACAGCCCGGAGCCGACGCCGACTCCTGCAAAGATCCATCCGTTCGCAACGCCGCGTTCTTGAGAAGGTATCCACCGCGACACGAATTGATTCGAAGCGGGATACATGATCGCTTCGCCGGCACCTAGCAAGAATCGAACCCCGATCAACGCCGCGAACGGCGAAACAATTGAACTCGGTATGGCAGCGGTCAGTGCAGTGAACACGCCCCACCAGAGGACCGAGAGAGTCAGAACGCGTCTTGGTCCAAATCGGTCCGCGAGCCAACCCGCTGGTGTTTGAAAGAGCGTGTAGCCGATCAGCAGCGCAGTCGACAGAAATCCGAACTGAACGTTGGTGAGGTGATATTCAGCCGACAGCGCCCCGCCCGCGATCGATAGATTGACCCGATCGAGGAAGGCGACTGCGCTCAGCACGAATAGCCAGCCGATGAGCAGCCAGCGCACGCGGCTTGCCGGTGCTTGCGTCATGAAGTTGGCGAACGCAATCGCTTACTTCTTGACGATCGCGGCGGTGCAGTTGATCTCCACCAGGGAATTGCCAGGCAATGCCGCAACCGCTACGCAAGTTCGCGCCGGGCCACCATTCGGGAAATACGTCTTAAACACTTTGTTCATGGCGTCGTAGTCATCCATTTTCGTCAGGAACACGGTGAGCTGGAGAACGCTTTCCATAGTGCCACCCGCCACTTCGACTACGTGCTTGACCCCCTCCATCACCTTCTTGATGTGCGTGTCGATGTCCATCGGAAACTCGCTCTGGTCGTGCGAGTGCGCGCCAATTCCTGCGATGTAGATGACGTCATTGAAGGTGATGATGGGCGTGATGAAACCTGTTCCCGCCGGCTTACCGTCGTAATCCATCTTCTTGACGCCGCCACTCGTCTTTTTTGGTTCAGCTGCCGGTTCGGCCGCAGCGGAAGCCGCCGCCGCGAGTCCGAGTCCTGAAACGAGCGATGCGAAACGTCCGGCAAAAGCCCTACGCGAGAATAGATTCGAAAGCATTTGTGTGATTCTCCTTTTTCAGATTTGTCGCGAACTTCAATCCTGCAACTCTTCGATCCCGAAAGACTGGATCAGGGCAACGCAAAACTAAAAATATCGGTCCCAGCAGCGATTGCCACATATTGCTTTCCGAGGATGGAATAGCTCATCGGCGAAGCGTGAATCGTTTGCCCCATCGTGAAATACCACAAGGGCTTGCCGGTCGTAGTGTCGACGGCTTCGAGCGCCTGAGACGTATCACCGAAGAAAACGAGTCCGGTGCTGGTCGCCAGTGTGCCCGCGGAAGAATCGTGCTCGCCGACGAGCGGATATTCCCAGACAAATTTGTTGGTCGCGAGGTCGTAGGCGAGCAATTTTCGCAAGGTTTTCACAGTGCGGCTACGGCGGACACCGGTTGCATAGTAGGTGCGGCCTTCGGCGAATTCTTCCGGCTTGAGGAAAAATGTTCCGCAATCTTCAAGCGCGAGGAAGTAGAGGCGATTCTGTTCTGGATTGTAGGAAGGCGAATACCAGTTGGTGGCGCCGACGAAACTGGGGCAGATATCGGTGCCTTCGGCGGAAGGAATTTTGCCGGTGAGAATTGGGCGGCCTTTTTCGTCGATGCCTTTAGCCCAGGTGACTTTGTCGGCGAATTGGATCGCGTTGAGGAAGGCGCCGTTGGTTCGATCAAGGACATAGAGGAAGCCGTTGCGATTGGCCTGGACGAGGAGCTTTCGCGGCTGGCCCTTGTAGGTGGCGTCTACGAGGACCGGAACCTCGGTGGCGTCGTAGTCGTAGAGATCGTGCGGCATGAATTGGAAATGCCATTTGAGTTTGCCGGTGTCGGGATCGATGGCGAGAACGCAGTCGGTGTAGAGGTCGTCGCCGGGGCGAGGGCCGCCGTCGAAGTCGGGAGCGGGATTGCTCGTGCCCCAATAGATGAGGTTCAACTCCGGGTCGTACGTCCCTGGCATCCAGGTCGTCCCGCCACCGCGTAGATACATTTGGCCGGGCCAGCTCTCATTTCCAGGCTCGCCAGGAGCGGGAATAGTCCAGAATCGCCACGCTTCTTTTCCGGTTTCCGCGTTAAATGCGACGACGAAACCGCGTACGCCGTCGTCACCGCCGGAAGTACCGACGACCACTTTGTCTTTGACGACGAGCGGGGCGCTCGTTGCGCCGTAGTTCTTGTTGCCCTGCGGCGCATAGGCTACATCCCAGAGCAAATGCCCCGATCGCGCATCAAGACACAGCAAGTGGGCGTTGTCGGTCTCCATGAACAAACGCGAATGCCAGAGGCTCACGCCGCGATTGTGATGAGATGACGCGTCGTCGATCAGTCCTTCCGTGATTGGGCGCGAGTAGTGCCAGAGCGTACGCCCGGTACGAGCGTCGAGCGCATACGCATCGTTCGCGGCAGTAACGAACATGACGCCCCCCGCAACGACCGGCGTAACTTCCATGTCGCTCACATCGCGCACATGAAATACCCATTGCGTCTTCAGATTGCCCACGTTGCTCGGAGTGATTTGATTCAGTCGCGTAAATCGCTGCCCTGAATAGTCGCCGTGGTACGACAACCAGTTCTCTCCGGCCTTCGCCAGCATCGCTTGTGGTGTGACATCGATCGATGTCGATACCACCGCGCCCGCCTGATCCTCAGCTCGCCCGCTGGTTCTCTTGGTCCACAAGGTCAATGCAAATCCGCAAATCGCAAGTACGACGGCAACTCGAGCCGCAATCCGCATTCGTCTAAGCCCGCCCACTTAGGTTGATTCTGAATCTCTGCATTCGAACCGTCGTTCTCATATCCGACCGAACTGCCTTACAGCCTCGACGATCGATTTCAGCTTTTCGATAGTTGCGTACATCGAGTGCTCCTTGAAATCCATTTCGCGCGCCAGTTTCAGCACCTCGACCGCAGATGTGCGAGGAATCGCGACAACGCCGTCATTGTCGGCCGCAATGATGTCCCCGGCGTTCACGGGCACGCCGTCACACACAACCCGGATGTTTGATCCACCGAATCGATAATGACCGACCGAAGTTGACGGCACGATGCCTAAACCAAACACTGGGAATCCGATCTTTTGGAGATACGCCACGTCGCGCACGCCGCCATCGATCACCGCGCCCGAAAAACTGCGCGCCGCCATCGCCGTGCCCATCAATCCGCCCATGCCCGCGATGTCAGCGCCGTCTTCTACCTTCATCACATAAACCGAGTTGGTCGTACCTGCGTCGATCGCTGCGAGCATTCCACTGAGTGCGTTCGGATCTGTGTTTTCTTCTTTTTTGAGGAGCACCGTTACCGCAAATCCCGCAAACTTCGAGGGAAAAATCGGCCGCATGTGATGCGACATGTACGCGCGCTTGCCGGTCACCTTCTCCATCGCGTCCGACACCGACGCGACTTCAACATGGCGATAACCGTCCAAAAGAGAAGCGTCGTCTGTGCCGACTGAGGTGTTCGTTTGATTCGCACGCGCGATATTGTGCCGCGCGGAGGGGAGTACCGGTAGCAAAACGAAAGCTAACAGGATTGCGCCCACTCCGATGGAAATTGTGTACCGAGGAAATCCAGTGCTCATCGTTCTCTTTGGGCTCTCTTGGGTGTCGCGCGCATCGCCGAAGATTCGTTGGCGCTTGACACGCAACCGTAGTGTGCTATTAATTCGAATTAATTCAGCTTGTCAAGAGGCGAGTGCAGTATGATTTTTCAGCGCGCCGAGAAAAATTGTGCCCATGACCCGTTGCCAGCGACTCAGATTTCTCTTCACCACTCGTCGAACTCGTAAGGGGGCTCCCGGCGATGTACCTTGGCTGTTCGCTTTCGAACGGTTAGCGCTTGTTACGATCGCTATCGTTCTCGCCACACTCGCTTTCACCGTCAAAGGTACACCCGCCGCGCAAGATAACCCATCGCAAACTGAGCGTCCGATCGCGGAAGCTCGCCAGACATTCGAAAATCGCTGCGCCGCGTGTCACGGACTCGACGGTCGAGGTGGCGAGCGCGCGCCTGACATCGCCACATCGCAAAAAACTCAAAATCGAACCGATGCCGCGCTCACTCAAATCATCACGAACGGCATTCCGACCTCCGGCATGCCGTCGTTCAGCAGTCTGGACGCGCCAACGATCCGCGCTCTTGTGAAATATCTTCGTATTCTCCAAGGCAAGAGTGAAAGTGCGGCGATGCCGGGCAATCCGGCGAACGGAAAAACGATCTTCTTCGGCAGCAAGGCTCAGTGCTCACAGTGCCACCTCGCCGCTGGCTCGGGTGGCTTTCTCGGCCCAGACTTGTCGACTTTCGCGCGCCGCCGCCCTGCCGATGAAATTCGTGACGCGATTATCAAGCCAACGACGATGCCCGGTCTCGGCCGGAGTGAAGTCACGGTTACGCCTCGCAACGGCATGCCTCTGGTCGGCGTTCTGCGCAACGAAGACAATTTTTCACTCCAGCTTCAATCGTTCGACGGTGCGTTTCACTCTGTCAGCAAATCCGACTCCGTCTCTGTCTCGCGCAGCTCGAAACCCTTGATGCCGACGGACTACAGCTCAACGCTCACCACCGCAGAACTGAATGACGTGATCAGCTTTTTGATGTCAACCGCGCAGCAAAATAACGCTGCAGGCGACAAACTCAATACCGAGCCCCAAGATGAATCCGAATAACTCCCTGGCCCGCCTTCCCTTATTGTCCATCATCGCTATTTTGTTTCTGCTGAGCTCTGCCGCTGCGTTCGCGCAAGACAAGCCTCCGCGAACGTTCGAACTCGAAGCTTTATCTCCCAGCTTTTGGAAGCTCGTCCCCCAGCAAGCCAAACTCGAAACCGTCGCCACCGGCTTCGGCTTCACTGAAGGCCCCGTCTGGGACAAGTCCGGCTTCGTCTACGTCAGCGACGAAGAGATCAATAAAATTTTTCGCGTCTATCCCGACGGTCACAAGGAAGAACTGATCGCTCTCGGCGACCCCGACGGCAACACCTACGATCGCCAACTCCGCCTGATCGACACCGCGAGCGTTCTCCGCGCAATCATTCGAATCACGCCCGACGGCAAATACACCGTCCTCGCCGACCATTTCGAAGGAAAAAAGCTCAACAGCCCGAACGACGTCGTCATCGGCCCCGACGGTGCAATTTACTTCACCGACCCGACGCTCGATCTCGTAAAAGGCGAAACCCAGGAAATCCCATACCAGGGCGTCTATCGTCTCGACGACAGTGGCAAAGTCACGCTCCTCACGAAAGACCTCTCGCAGCCCAACGGTCTCGCGTTCTCTCCCGACGGTAAACACTTCTACGTCGACGACAGCCAGGAAAAAAATATCCGCGTGTACGATGTTCGCCCCGATGGCACTCTCGCAAACGGCCGGGTCTTCGGAGAAGAAAAGGGAAACAAGGGCGAAGGTGTCCCCGACGGCATGCGCGTCGATCGCAAAGGAAATATCTTCGTCACCGGCCCGAAAGGCATCTGGGTTTGGGACCCGCAAGGACATCACATCGGCACGATCGCAATGCCCGAACAGCCCGCCAATCTCGCGTGGGGTGATGCGCACTACGACACGCTCTACATCACAGCAACGCACGGGGTCTACAAACTCCACACCAAGACCAAGGGTTTCGTCCCATATTTAACCCATAGCGGGAAGTAGTCCGCGAACTCATAATTCGACACTCGAGACCCACCGCCAACTTTTCTCGCTTTTAACTTTTAACTGTCGAATTTCGACTTCTTTCCTCACACGCGTTGACCAACCTCATTGCTTCCTGTACGATTATTTCTGCAGGGGCGCTTAGCTCAGCGGTTAGAGCGTTCGGTTTACACCCGAAAGGTCGAAGGTTCAAATCCTTCAGTGCCCACCAAGTGACGTTTCACCTTCAGTGGGGACGTAGTTCAGTTGGTTAGAACGCTGCCCTGTCACGGCAGAGGTCGCGAGTTCGAGTCTCGTCGTCCCCGCCATTTTTCCTCATAAAGTTTGAAGACCCTTCACCAAAAACTTTCAGGCCAAGTGTTTCGGTTGCCAGGATAAATGGTCGTCTCCTCTATTCTTGGAGGTTAGTTCGTCTATCCGCGATTCGTAAATGAACGCCATGCCGGATGCGTTCCGGGGCCTGTTACAGTACAGTTTTGGACTCGAATTCAATTTCAAGTAACTTTGGGGCAAACGATATGGCCAAGATTGTGCGCTTCGGCTTAGCCGCGGCTGCGGCTTTCATTTTCGCAACGTGCGGCGGAAATGCACTCGCGAACAATACAAACGCCGACGATACGCCTGAAAGGACCGATTCGGACGTATCTACAAAAGCTGCATTTGTAAAGCTCGAGAACAGTGCGTACCAAGCTTGGAAGTCCAAGGACGCCAAATTTTGGGCCACATTTCTCTCTGACAAGTTTGTCGGCTGGGGTTCGTCTGGCAGGCTCGATAAGACATCAGCGACAAAGGAATACACCGGCACGGTTTGCGAGATCGAAAGCTACGCTCTATCCGACGAGTTAGTGAGCTGGCTTGGCAAAGACGCGGCGCTTATCACCTATAAGGCGACTGTTAACGGGACGTGTTCCGGACAACATCTCCCGACCGATAGTCGGGCGGCAGCGATTTATGTCCGCGACGACGGTAAATGGAAACGAGCCTTTTACGCCCGAGCTGCGATTGTCGACCCAAAAGCAATCGCGGTGAACTCGACTGGTGGGCAGAAAGCTCTTAGTGAGGAGATTGCGCAACCTACGAATCGAAATGCCGGCACCGACGACATTCTCGCGGTCGAAACGGATGTCTGGGAAGCTTGGAGAACACACAATGCGAAGAAGCTCACGGACCTGACGGCTACGAATATTTCGTTCATCAACATTTTCGGTGCGTATCTCGCAACCAAAGCCGACGCGATGCGGGACTGGTCCGCACCTTATTGCGATGTCCGCAGCCTTAGTCTCACCGACGCCGCAGGTACGATGCTCTCGCCGAGAGTCCGCGTCCTGACCTTCAAGGCTGCTGCGGACGGCACCTGCTACGGACAGAAGGTTGGACCTATTTGGGGCTCGTCGGTCTACGTTAAGTCCGCCAATGTGTGGAAATGGAGCTTCGGCATTAACTTACCCGCGGGCTAGGACGGCACTAGAGGCAGCGACGCGTGCATTCCTCCAGTTCATCCACACCGAATTTCCTGTATTTGTTGCATTCTCGCGAGAGAAATAGTCACGGCTGCAATGACGCGATGTAGGCCATGAGATCGACGATGTCTTGATCTGTGAGTCGAGCGACGACCGGCTTCATGATCGGCGCATAGCGTCCGTCACGAGTGCCGCTCTTGAAGTCGTAGAGTTGCCGCGCTGTGGCAGTAGGAGAGCGCCCCGCCAAAGGCGGGAACATATCTCCATTTCCTCTCAGTCCTTCTCCGTGACAAGAGCCACACGGAAGCGTCTTGCCGGCTCCGCCCGTCTTCGCCAGCAGCTCGCCTCTCTTCACACTCCCCATTGGCACATAGGCGATAAACCCCGACGTAGCGTCGCGCAACATCGTCCTCTTCACGTCCTCAGGCACCTCGATGATTCGCGTACCGATCGGCTCTTTCGCTCCGCTAGCATCGACCATCTGCACGTTATGCACGCCGGGGTGTGTGACAGGCACGCTATCCGTCTCGACGACGCGCGCGCTTCTGCCAGCTTTCACCGAGTGAAAGTAATCGGCCGCAAGCTTCTCATCGGGTTCGTCAAGCGACTTCGCAACCGGAATCATGTCCGCAAGGCTCGCATGCGCCACAGAAGCATGCCGCTTGTCGTCTTTCATGTCGGCAAGTTGCTGTAGAAAATAAGCAACCGGCAGTCCTTGCAGATCAGCCGTGTCCGGCTTGCCTCGGCCATCAATGAGGTGACATTGCCCGCACGCGCTGTACGCGCCTTCCTTGCCCTGAATCACCGGGGCAGGAGGCGCAGGGTGCAGTTCCGGAAACCAATCGACCGTGCTGGTACTCCGATTGATCTCGGTATCCGTATAGTGTTTCGTGCTCCCTGGAATATGAAATATCTGACCGTCGTCCGGCTTCGAGACTTCGTGCGCACCTTTCGGATAAGGCCAGTCGGGAAGATCAGTCCTGACAAGATTCGCCGGTGGATCATAGTTAGGCTTACTCGCTGTCTGGAAGGCATAGGCATGTGCAGCGCCCACGGCGAGAATCAAGCAACTGGCCGATACGGCGCACAAAAAAAGCAGCGATCTCTGAGTCATATTTGTGTCATCCCACTCACCTTAGAACCGGTCGATCCGTCCAAACGGTTTCGCATCGAACAATGCGAGGAGCAGACATGTCCGCAGAATCACAAAACGACGATGTACGCGCTATCCGAACTCTCATCGACCGCTGGTCCGAAGCCGTTCGCAACGAAGATTTAGCCACAATCCGTGCCGATCACGACGCAAACATTCTCATGTTCGACGTCCCGCCACCATTTCTCTCCCGCGGTATCGACGCGTACATGGCAACGTGGAAGCTTTTCTTCTCCAATGTTGAAAAGCCAGTGATGTTCAACTTCGAAGACATCGAGGTCACGGCAGGATCGGAGGTCGCCTTCGCTACAGCAAAAGGGAAATGCGTAAACATCGACCGCACTGGCAAAAGGGAACCGCTCGATTTTCGCCTCACGATGGGACTAAGGAAAATCGAAGGAAAATGGCGCGTCATGCACGAGCACCACTCTCTGCCAACTCTGGATTGAAGAGGATTCTTCGTTCGTTGGATGCGAAAGCGTGCATCCTTCAGGTTTCAACACCAACAAAACTATCTCGGTCGCCCAAAAAACAACACATACCCGTCCGGGTCCGTAACCTCGAACCCGCGCAGTCCCTCATGCGTATCTTCCAGTGGTGCGCTAAACTCCGTGCCATTCCCAGCAAATTCGGCCGCCAGAACATCGGGTTCTTCCACATACACAAACGCGTCCAACCTCAGATGTGGATGTCGCTTCGAATTCGGCTGCGGCGCAATCCCCGCCTCCGACTTAATAAAAATCTGCGCCCCGTCCCGCCGGATAATCGCGAAAAACGCCCCTTGATCCGGCGCTCGCAACGCAGTCTCAAACCCCAACTTGTCGCGATAAAACGTAATCGTCCGATCGACATCGGTGACGATGAAAGACGGTGAAATCGCGCCAATCGTTGTTCGCGTCATAAGAAAGTAAGACTATCCGACGATCGCCTGCCCAACAAGAATCACACCAACAATCATCAGCCCAACATAAACGAATCGCAAGAATCCGTCGCCCTTTAATCGATGATTGATCGCGCGCCCAGCCAAAATTGCGACCGTCACTCCCGGCAGTGACCACAAAAAACATCGCGTGACCACGCCGCTCCAAAGCCCCAGCGCCGCATACCCCACGAGCCCCGCCAGACTCACCGGCAAAAAATATCCCTGCAGCGTAGCCCGAAAATGCTGCGGCGACCACCGTCGAAACGCGCCATATACCGCGAGTGGCGGCCCATTCATCCCATAAGCCCCGCCCAACACGCCCGACAAAAATCCGCAGCCAATCAACCATCCCAAATGGTCCGCAGCGAGATGTAGTGTGGTCTTGCGCGCGAGCGAAAAAATCGAAAACCCAATAATGATCAATCCGAGCACCGACTTCACCGCATGCTCATTGCCCCGAGCCAGCAGCAACACGCCCAGCGGAATCCCCGGCAGCGACGCCAATATTAGCCCGCCCGCACTCCGCACCTGCACGTGCCGCCAGTCCTGCACAACGATCACGCCGGCCACAATCACCGAAACGAGCACCGCCAGCGGCGCCGCCACACGAATCGGCGTTCTCATCGCCAGTAGAGGCACCGCCACCAACGCCTCTCCGAATCCCAGCGTCGACCGGATCAGCGTCGCAACAAAAATCACCGCCACCACATAAATCGTAATTGTGTCAGGCACCCGCTCGCCTCTGGCTTCCAAACCAAACCAATCCAGCTTACAAGGCGCCCAGACCAATCTCAAAAATCATCGTGAAACGCCACCTCGCCCTTCACTGCCACTTGATAAGCCGATACGCGCCGCTCAAAAAAGTTCGTCAGCTCCTGCACGTCCTGCAGTTCCATAAATCCAAACGGATTCTTCGACCCAAACACCGGCGCAATGCCCAACGCCTCCAGCCTTCGATCCGCCACATAGCGCAAATACTCAAGCATGTCTCGAGCCGACAAGCCTCCAACTCCCAGGCTCAACACGTCCTCCGCGAACGCCATCTCACAATCGACCGCTTCCTTCAACATCTCCACGACGCGCTCTTCCATCCCGCGATCAAACAGTCCCGGCTCCTGCTGCCGCACCGTCTTGATAACCTCAAACGCAAACTGAATGTGCGCACTCTCATCGCGAAATACCCAGTTCGTCCCCGTAGCCAGCCCAGGCAGCAATCCCCGCGACCTCAAAAAATACACATACGCAAATGCCGCAAAAAAGAACAACCCTTCAATGCAGCACGCAAAGCAAATCAGATTCAGCAAAAAGTTACGCCGTTCATCAATCGTTCGAATCTGATCCATCGCCTGAATCGAATCGATCCACTTAAAACAAAAATCCGCCTTCCTTCGAATCGACGGCACAGTCTCCACCGCATCAAACGCCAGCTTCCGCTCGTCCGGATTCGCAATATACGTATCCAGTAGCGTCAAATAAAACTCGACGTGCTGCGCCTCTTCAAACAGTTGCCGCGACAAATACATTCGCGCCTCAGGCGAATTAATGTGCTTATACAAATTGAGCACCAAATTGTTTCCGACGATCGAATCGCCCGTAGCAAAAAACGCCACCAGCCGGCTGATCAAGTGCTGCTCCGCCGGCGTCATCCGCTGCCGCAAATCGCTCACATCCGTCGAGAAATCAACTTCCTCCACCGTCCACGTATTCTTAATCGCCGCCTTGTACTGCTCGTAAAATACCGGATACTTCATCGGCCGCAGCGTCAAATCAAATCCTGGATTGAGAATCATTTCCTCTCCTTTTCTCTCCGCAATCTTGTCCGTAGTCTCTATTGGCACGCTTCGCACGAACCCGGATTTTCCAGCGAGCACGTAACGGCCTCTTGGCTTGAGACAGCGCTCACCGAGCCAGCCTTAACGCCAGTCGCCGCCGAAACCGTAATCTTCGCAATCTCCGTCGCCGGCCTCGACCTCAAGTAATACGTCGTCTTCAGCCCCTTCTTCCACGCATACATGTACATCGACGACAGCTTCCCAATGTTCGGACTCAGCACAAACAAATTCAGCGACTGGCTCTGATCGATGAACGCACCGCGCTCCGCCGCCATATCGATCAGCGACCGCATCGGAATCTCCCACGCCGTGCGATACACCGCGCGAACTTCCTCCGGAATCTCGCCGATGTTCTGAATCGACCCATCCGAAATCTTCAGCCGGTTCCGCATCGCCTCGTTCCAAAGCCCAAGCCGCTTCAACTCCGCCACCAGATACCGATTCATCCGCAAAAAATCGCCCGACAACGTCTCGCGCTTGAACAAATTCGAAACCTGCGGCTCAATGCATTCATAGCATCCGACAATCGACGCAATCGTCGCCGTCGGCGCAATCGCGATCAGCAGGGAATTGCGCAGCCCGTTCGCTCGAACCCGCCCGCGCAAATCCTCCCATCGCAGCGCATTCTCCGGCCGCACACTCGCTCCCCACGCATTAAATTGCAGCACACCCTCCGCCGCCCGCGTCTCCGCAAACGCCGGATGCGCCCCAAACTCCACCGCCAGCGCACATGACGTGCTCAACGCATGAAAATAAATCTCCTCCTGAATCCGCCGCGACAATTCCCGCGCCTCCGCCGAATCAAACGGCAGCCGCAGCATAAAAAACACATCCTGCAGCCCCATCACGCCCAACCCCACCGGCCGCCACCGCTTGTTCGAGTCCGCCGCCTGCCCAATCGGATAAAAATTAATATCGATCACGCGATCCAGAAACTTCACCGCCGTCCGCACCGTCTGCGCCAGCTTCTCGAAATCGAATCCATCCGCGCCAACATGCTTTGCCAGATTGATCGACCCGAGATTGCAAACCGCCGTCTCTTGCTTCGAGCTAACCTCCGTAATCTCGGTGCATAAATTCGACAAATGAATCACGTTCGCCGCCCGAGCCGTCTGATTCGACTTCAAATTGCACGAATCCTTAAACGTCATCCACCCATTGCCCGTCTCCGCCAACACTTTCATCATCCGCGCATACAATTCGCGCGCTTTGATCTGCTTGCTAAAAAGCTCGTCCTGCTCCGCCTTCACGTAAGCCTTCTCAAACGCCTCGCCAACCAAATCCGGCAACTGAGGCACAATCTTCGGGTCGAACAGCGACCACACCTCATCCGCCTCCACCCGCTTCATAAACAAATCCGGAATCCAGTTCGCCAAATTGAGGTTGTAAGTCCGCTGCGCGTTATCGCCCGTGTTTTCCCGCAGCTCCAGAAATTCCTCAATGTCCGCATGCCAGCTCTCCAAATAAACGCAGCACGCGCCTTTGCGCTTTCCACCCTGATTCACCGCCGCTACCGACGAATCCAGCGTCTTCAGCCACGGCACAATTCCTTTGCTATGCCCGTTCGTCGCGCGAATCAGCGATCCCCGCGCGCGCACGCGGTGATACGCAAGCCCAATCCCGCCCGCAAATTTCGATAGCAGCGCCACATCCTTGTACTTCTCGTAGATCGCCTCCAGATTATCGGCCGGCGAATCCAGCAAATAGCACGAAGACATTTGCGAATGCTTTGTCCCCGAATTAAACAACGTCGGCGAACTCGGCAAATAATCGTGCGCCGCCAGCACGCGATAAAACTCCACCGCCTCCTGCACCGTGCGCGACAATCCGCAGCTCACGCGCAGAAAGAATTGCTGCGGCGTTTCCAATGCCTCGCGCGTCTCCGGATGCCGCAACAAATACCGGTCGTACACCGTCCGCAGCCCGAAATACTCAAACAGCTCCGATTGCCGATCATCGATGGCATCGTTCAGCTTTCGCGCATTGTCCGAAACGAACGACGCCAGATCTTTCGACACCAATCCATGCTGCTTGCCCGCCGCCACCGACTGTGAAAACGAATGAATATTCTGATTCGCAACTTCCTTCGCGATAAATCCATCCAGCAGCCGCGCCGCCAGCTTCGAATATTCCGGCTCTTCCGCGATCAGCGAAGCCGCCGTCTGAATCGACAGCAAATCCAACTCGCGCGTCGTCGCGCCGTGATACAGGCCGCCAATCGTCTTGCTCGCAATGCGAATCGAGTCAACTGACTGCAATCCCTCCGAGCATCGCTCGATCGCGCGCACAATTTTGTTTACGTCCGCGGCTTCCAGATTGCCGTTCCGCTTGCGAACCTGCATTTGCGAATGACTGCCAGTTGCGGGACTAGAAGTGGGAAACGCGACGCCAACACGAACGGGACTTGCCATGGAAAAACCTTTTCTGCCAATACGCAAGGGAAGGCCAATGAAATGGAGAGCAGACAGAAATGCGCCAGATCATCGCCAACCTCCCCTCGGAGGCTCGCTTTAATTTTCACGCCGGGTTTGGCGTGGTTGCTGGCAGGTCTTCGGACTTGCAGGCGTGCCCATTCAATCGAAGTTCAATCGCCTTCAATCAAATGGAATTTCTACTAACCCATCTTCCCGGTTTTTTGGAAAACCAGTGGTGCTTGGGCGTTCGTTCCTGCTTACCGCTGCGGGGCAGTCCCGGTTTCTCACCGGATTCCCTTTAACGTTTCTTTGTGAAACGTCACCAGCAATCGCACCACAACATACGGTGCTGTCTGAGACGTGTCAACCCAAATGTTGCGGTTTTTTAACGAACGACCGAAATATATGTGGGGCTTAATACATCCGCACTAAAAAAGTGCCGTCATCCTGAGCGGAACGAGCCGACGCCTTTTGTTTTCGCGTTCGCTTCTGTGCGAACGCGTCGGCTCGCGCAGAGAAGGATCTCAGCACCAAACACATTCGCGGTTGATCCGTGCGTCCCAGCAACGGATCCAATGCGCGCTACAGCGTCTGCCCCAACCTTTTCTCCAACCCCGCCCGATACGTTCGACTAATCCGCGTCCGCAACCCACTCTTCATCACCACTTCAAATTCCCCATGCGAAATCGGCTCCAGCCGCGACACGCTCTCAATATTCACAATCGCCGACCGATGCACCCGCACGAACCGCATCGGATCGAGCTTGCGCGCCAAGTCATTCAACGCCGCGCGATAAAGCACTTCCTTCGCCCCAACATGCAGCGTCACATAAACTCCCGCCGCCTCAATCCACTCAACATCCGCCACCAACACAAATCGCGTCGTCCCCGCCGCCTTCACCACCAATCGATCGAGCCATTGCTCGCGCTCCGGCTCCCGAGACACCATCTCCAGCACGCGCTTCCCGAACTCCCGCATCCCGCGTTCATCCAGCCGCGCCGCAACCCGCGCCATCGTCGCTTCAAATCGCTCGTCGCTAAAGGGCTTCAGCAAATAATCCAGCGCGTTCGCCTCGAATGCCCGAAT
The DNA here is from genome assembly GCA_036493835.1 of Candidatus Acidiferrum sp. Lineage (GTDB taxonomy): Bacteria > Acidobacteriota > Terriglobia > Acidiferrales > UBA7541 > Acidiferrum. The sequence continues at coordinate 34,074 of DASXPD010000110.1, forward strand.
CGCATGTTCGTCGTACGCGGTCACAAAAACCGTCAGCGGCATTTCCTTCGCGCCGATCGCATCGATCACACCAAGCCCATCCAGTTCCGGCATCTGCACATCGAGAAAAAGTATGTCCGGCTGTTGTGCGCGAATCATCTCGACCGCGACCGCGCCATTCTCCGCCTGCAAAATCGTTCCGACGTGGCTGTCTTTCTTCAACAAATCCAGCAACCGTTGCCGCGCCGGCAACTCATCGTCCGCGATCAACACGCGAATCGGCGAATTCGCTGATGCCATCACGCGCGTTCTCCGCCGACCAAACGAAAGGGAAGCTCCACTTCCACTTCAGTCCCGCCGCCATCGCGATTACGAATCGAAAGTCGCCCTTGCCCGTCGGCATAAATTCCAGCGATCCGTTCCCGCGTCGCCGTCAATCCCAATCCCGCAGACTTCTGCAAATCCCAACCCGCCGGCAATCCCACGCCATCGTCGACAACACGAATCTTCACGCGACCATCCACTCGCACCGCCGAAATCTCCACCGTACCGCCGCTTGCCCTCCGCGAAACGCCGTGCCGTATGGCGTTTTCCACCAACGGCTGCAAAAACAGCGACGGCACTGAAGCCGTCCGCGCTTCCGCCGTCACCGCCACTTCGATCTTCAAATTGTCGCCAAATCGAATCTTCTGGATCGCCACATAGTGCTCCAGAAATTCCATCTCCTCCGCCAACGGCACTTCCTGCTTGTCCTTCGACTCCAGCGACAACCGCAGCAAATCCCCCAGATGCTCGATCATCGCCCGCGCCAGCCGCGGATCGCGCTCCACCTGCGACGAAATCGTATTCAACGCATTAAAAAGAAAATGCGGATTCAACTGCATCCGCAAAACATTCAGCCGCGCTTCCGAAAATTGCCGCTCCAGCCGCTCGCTCCGCAACTCACTCGAAACATAGCTCTGGTTGTACCGATACGCCTGCCACCCGCCCGCGATCACCCAATAAATCAGCAAATTCCACAAAAACATCCCGCGCAGCGCGTTCGGAAACACGCGTGCATCCCACAGCGTCGCCCAATGCTGCAACCCAAGCAGCGCCCGCACCACAATCAACACGTAGACAAAAAGGGAAGTGAACAACACGCTGAGCACAACATGCGCCGCGATCCGCCGCCCTAGCTGGGCCGCCGAAAACGGCAATCGCGCATCCACCGCAACAATCAAAAACGCCAGAATTCCCCAAGCCCACCACAGCGCCAGAGCGGACAGCACAACCATCTTCCGCTGCCCACCCATCCCCAAGTTCGGCAAAGCAAAAATAAACCCAATCAACGTCGAAAACACCGCGACAAGCAAAATCGTCCCCGCCCATCTCTTCCAGTTCGCTGTGTCTTGCTCGCTCATCGCAATGTCACACCGCTCCCGTTGTAGGGGCGGGGTTCACTCCGCCCTGCCACTGCGTCTTGCCGCAATTTAACCTTCGCCAGCCTGTACCCGCGATCGCTTCCCAGATCGCGGGGTTTAGATTCAGCCCCTCCCATGCTGACTCCCGTGAGCAACCTCGTGCAGGGGCGCAGCCTGCTATGCGCCCTAGGCCCGAACGATTACAACCCCACCCGGAATCCGATTTTTCTTTCTCTCTTTCTGCCTTCCCCTTGATTCTTCGCCTACCCAAACAAAGACGCAACCCACCGGTTTTCGTATCCGGCAGGTTGCGTCTCCGCTGGCTCGATTCGTGGCCTTATTTCCCCGCGAACTTCACCCCCTCCATCGAATCCAACCTCCACACGACTCCCAACCCATAAAAATTGCTCGCCACCGCAATCGCCACTTCGTTGCTCCCCGCATTCAACGGCAAATCAAACCCTCCATTCGTCAGCGCCAATCTCCCGTCAGGGCTTTTCCGCGCGCTCGCCGGCATGTACAAATTCTTGTCGGCGTAAACCTGCTTTCCATTCACAAACACCCACACCTCGCGCACCCATCCAAACGAAGTATGAATCGTCTGCGCCTTATCTGAATTAATCGTCGTCTTGATCCACGCCATCGACCTCTTCGGTCGCTCCAGCGGCAAGCCATAGACACGGCTAATGTCGATGAACCCGCCCAACTCCGCCGTGATCGGTTTCCACTCCGCCGATCCCGCCGGCATCTCGCGATAGCTCGGCTCTTTCGCCTCTCCAAGCTCCGACACCGCCGACAACTGCCAATCACGAACCAGATGCGTGTCGTTCGCAGTCGGATCCGCTTCCGGTTCCGGCGACAATCCCTCCGTCGCGCCAGGTGTAACCACAACGTTCGCGAAATATCCTGGTCCCGATAATCCAACCGCACCTTCCGACGCGTCACCTTCCAGCCGTCCAACTTTCAACGTCGGCGACGAACTGTGATTGATATACATGTTCATCCGCTTGCCTGAAATCACGAGCTTCACATGATTCCACTCACCGTCATGAATCGGCGCCGGCACCTGATACTGCGGAAAGACGTCCCACAACAAAATACTGTGCGTCTCCGGGGCATACTGCAGGCAATCCGGCGCCTCCGCGCATTTCCCATTCGGCCGAAAATAAAACATCTCATATGTCTTCTCGTCCTGCCGCCGAAATACCATCCCCGTCCCCATCACCATCGGCTGCACATCAAACTCAATCGTCCCATCCTTCAAATTGACGCCCTTCGCAATCGCCGTGCCCCCTTGATGCAACGCAATCGCATCCATCCCCTGAATCTTCTCAAACGCCCCCGACTCCGTCTGCCAATGCTCCGCCGTCATCGGCACCTTGATCGCCGCCGACCCAGCTGCCGCCGCAGGCGGAGCCGCCTCACCGCTCCCCGCGCTCGATTCTGCCGCTACCGCAGAGCCTGCCAGCCCTGTGAGTCCAGCAGCCACAAGTAGCAGCGCCGTCCGCACAAATCGAATTAAAGTATTGAGTGAAATGAGGTCGTGAGGTCTAACGGAATTGCTGGGTGAAACAGATTGGTTTCTCATCCGCGCAGCCTAAGCAGAGCGCCAACCACCGTCACCAAAATTGTTCCCAACCGGACCACAACGCCACAGAACGGATTGCAGCAACCCGGATGGTTTGTAGGGGCGGGGCTCGCTCCGCCCGGCCTCTGCGTCTTGCCGCTATTGTTCCTTCGCCACCCTGTAGCCGCGATCGCTTCCCAGATCGCGGGTTTAAATTCAACTCCACCGAGATCAAAACGACACCTCGGATCCAATCCCCTCACCTCTGTTATCTTGGACCCGCCCACGACGTAAACAGAGATATGCCCACGACCGAAACCCAAGTCCTCATCTCCGGCGCCGGCCCCACCGGCCTAACCCTCGCCTGCGACCTCGCCCGCCGCAACATCTCCTTTCGCGTCATCGACAAATCCCCAACCCACTTCATCGGCTCCAAAGGAAAAGGCCTCCAGCCCCGCTCCCTCGAAGTCTTCGACGATTTCGGCATCGTCGACGACGTCCTCCGCGTCGGCAAATTCCACGTCCCCTTCCGCGCCTACGACGGTGACAAAGTCCTCGGCGAAGTCGATCTGCACGCGGGACGCAATCCCACGCCAAGCACTCCCTACGCCAGCCCCTTGATCACCCCACAGTGGCGCGTCGAAGAAAATCTTCGCAATCTCCTCCACAAACTCGGCGGCCAAGTCGAACTCTCCACCGAACTCGTCTCGCTCACACAAGACGACGATGGCGTTACCGCCGCAATTCACCACAACGGATCGACCGAGCAGATTCACACCAAATTCCTCGTCGCAGCCGACGGCGGCCGCAGTTTCATTCGCAAGTTTCTCGACGTCCCCTTCGAAGGCGAAACCTGGAAAGACGAGCGCATGTACGTCGGCGACGTCCGCCTCCGCGGCCTCGATCGTGACGCCTGGCATTCCTGGGGTAAGCATCCCGACGGCTGGCTCGCGCTCTGCCCGCTTCCATCAACCGACTCTTACCAACTCCAGGCCCAAATTCCTCCCGATGAAGAACAAGAGCCCTCGCTCGATATCTTTCGCCGCATCGTCGCCGAACGCTCTCAGCGCTCAGACATCGAACTCATCGACGCCTCATGGACTTCGCTCTATCGCGTCAACATCCGTATGGTTTCGCGCTATCGAGTTGGCCGCGTCTTCCTCGCCGGTGACGCCGCCCACGTCCACTCTCCCGCTGGCGGGCAGGGAATGAACACCGGCATCCAGGACGCTTACAGTCTCGGCTGGAAACTCACGCGCGTTTTGAAAGGCGCCCCGTCGGAGCTCCTCGACACCTATCAAGAAGAACGTCTTCCCGTCGCCGCCACGGTGCTGGGCATTAGCACGAAACTTCACAAACAAATCTCCGGCGAAACGGAAGAAAACCTCCGTCGCGACGCCGTCACTCTTCAGTTGGGAATTTCCTACAAAGAAATGTCGCTGAGCCGCCGCGCCACCGACACCAAAGTAAAACTATCCGCCGGCGACCGCGCTCCCGACGCCCCCGGCCAGACTGCCGACGGCCAACCACTTCGCCTCTTCGACCTATTCCGCGGACCGCACTTCACGTTGCTCCGTCTCTTCCCGTCGACCGACGCAGCGCCGCAATTCACCAATCCGGAAATCAAACAAGTAGACGTCCGTCCCGCAAGCACACGCGCGGCGAATGCAAAAGCCGCCGCGCAAAGCAGCAAATCATCCGCCGCCGAAACGTTCATTGATTCCGAAGGTCATTTCGCTGCCGCTTACGGCGGCGCTGAAAACGAATTCATCCTGGTCCGCCCCGACGGCTACATCGCCTGGCTCGGCAACGCCTCAACGCTGTCCGACCTCCAAAAATATCTGGCGACCTTCAACCTGAATCTGTAGGGGCATTGAATCTGAAAACCGAAACCACAGTGCCGGGAAGGCTCCCGCACGTCACTTTGCCGGCGCCCACTGTCAGGTAAGTCGCCCCGCAACGCACAGCAAACCACGACTTGCGCAGTCCCAGAAATGGGATGGATCCGTAACCCTATCAATTGTCAGTGTTTGCGCACTCTTCAATAAAACATGGGGGTGTGGGGTACCCCACCCAAATTTCCATTTCGGGAAATTTCCAATTTGGGAATCGAGCGCGGAGCCAGTGCGGAGCCAGTGCGAAGCTAGTGCTGAGGACGCCGTTCTTCTGGCGCGGTCGCGATGCCCAGCCGCCGAAGTTCATCGACGTAATACTTGCGGTACAAAACGTCCCACTCCTCGCTGCCTTCGAGAATTTCTTTTTTCTGCGAGGTGATCTTCTTGCGTACTTCCGCGTCGGCCTTTTCTTCTTCGCGCAAGGTCGCCGTCAAAATGGCCACAACCTGCTGTCGAATCGTGTCGCGATCTTCGACGAATTCCACTTCGTTGCTGGATACCAGCACTTCCGTGATTTGGTGCGAGAGGCGAATAATTTTTTCGCGGCTGAGTCGCATGCGTTAGAGGCCGGCGATCAGCGCAAAACAAGCTTGCGGTCGCGAGCGAGCTGTCCTTTCACCTTTTTGTACATTTCTTGATACGAGACCCCAGCCTTGCGCATTTCATCTTGATGCTGCGTCAGGATTTCGCGCACTTCATCGTTCAACTTATCTTCGATGGTGATTTCTTCCATCATCTTCGCGCGCACGCGCGGAATCACTGCTTCCGGCGCTTTTGTTTCGATCTGATTTCCTTCGAGCAGGCGCTTCACAACTTCTGAAGCCATGTGGGCAACATAGTCCCGATTAATAAGCATTCCGACCGATGTCCTTCCAAAAATGCGAGGACATCAGTCTACTGGCAGCACTGACAGAGTGCAACTCGACCCGTTAAGGAGCTGGGAGTTACCAATCGCGCGAAGAGCATCGTGAAAAGAAAAGGGCGGCCGAAGTGGCCGCCCTTTTGGGATTTTGAGTTGAGTTGAATGCCGCGGACTACTGCGAGTCGGGGCGGCGCTTCAGGGTCGGACGATCGTCGTCCGGGTTGGCGTTGGGATCTTGTTGTTGCGTGCCTTTTTGCTGCTGTTCGGTGCGGGTGCGGAGGCTCGGTTTGCCGGGCTGATTGTCCTGCACCTTGCGGGCGAACATGATGTTGCGGAGGCGCGCTTTCACCGTATCGAACTCCGACGTGGTGACGATGTATTCCGGCTTGTTGGGCAGAATGCGCGCGATTTCTTTTTGTGCGGCTTCGATGCGATCGGGCGTCGGCGGATGCGTGGAGAAAACCTTCGGGATCGTCCCGGGGCGGCGCTTGTCGTCGGCCTGGATACGCTCAAAGAAGGTGACGAAGGCGTTCGGATCGTATCCGGCCTTGTACATATATTGAAGGCCGAGGAAGTCGGCTTCGCGCTCGGAGTCGCGGCTGAACTTGAGGTATGTGAGCGGGATAGCGATGTTGAGGCCCTCATACAGACCGTAACCGGCCCAACCTGCGGGACCGAGCAGCATCAGCGGAATCGTCGCGAGCTGCATCATTTCGCCCTTGGTGGCGTTCTTGGTGCCGTGGCGGGCGGTAACGTGCGAAATTTCGTGGGCCATGACACCGGCGAGCTCGGACTCTTCCTGAGCGCGCAAAATCAAGCCACTGTTGACGTAGAAGAATCCGCCGGGGAGCGCGAAGGCGTTCACTTCGTCGGAGTCGATAACCTTAATGGTGAAGGGAACTCGTGCATCGGAGTTGCGGACGAGGTTCTGGCCGACGCGGTTTACGTATTCGGTGACGACGGGGTCGTCAATCAGCTTGGAGGAGCGTTCGACTTCCTGCGCGAGGCCCTTGCCGAGAGCGATCTCTTTCTCGATCGAGTAGAAGTTGATGCCTTTGCCGACGTTGCGATTGCCAATGGCGTCGACGTCTTCTTTGGTGTTCTTGGGGCTGACCGTATCTTGTTGCTGAACAGGCTTTTCCTGCGACTTCTGGGTTCCTTCAGAGGGAGGCGGTGCCTTGGATGGATCGGTGGTCGGCGGGGGGCTCTGAGCCCACGTGACGCTCGCTGCCAGCGTGGTCAAAGCCGCTAATCTCGTGGCTTGCCGGAGAATCGATTGCATAGTCCCACCTCCGCCAGCCGGTAGTATACACCCCAAATGCCCGGATGGCTTGCTAACCCTACATTGCTACGATGTCAACTGTAGCACGAGGGTTTCCCACAACCCTTAAATTACCGCTAGATTCGCGCTTAGTTCCCGAGATTGCTGGTTTTCGGGGCTAAACGCCTAGCGAAAATGGTCCGCGAGCATGAGGTCGGTATTTTCTTCGTCGGTTTGGGAGTACAGCAGCCAGCGGCCGTCCGGCGAGAAGGAAAGGCCGTCCGCCATGGGCAACTGGTTTTCGAACACGACGCGGGTCTTTTTGTTCGCAAAGTCGAAATACCACAAGGACTTGGTGTCTTGAGCCGGGACAAAATAGACGCCCCCAGGAACGACAACCCACTGCCCCTCGTTGTTGATGGGAGGCATGCCTTCGACCGTGGACTCCGAAGAGTTGCCCTTTAGCGAGAGCGCCATCAAAGCGGTGTTCACGTTTCGCGCTGTAAAGTAGAGAACGCTCCCATCAGGCGATTCTTGCGGACTGGTGCCGTCGTGGCCGGTGCGAAGAACCGTCGCGTTGCCGCCGATCGCGGGGCAGCGGTAAATCTTGTGTCCGAGAGCTTCAAAGGATCGAAAGTAAATCCATTTGCCGTCGCGCGACCAACTTGGCATCGAAATATCGAGAATATTCGTCTCGAGCTTACGTGGCAGCCCCTCGGCGACATCCACGATAAAAACTTCGTTCCGTTCCGCTTGATGGGTGCCAAAGACGATCTTTTTTCCGTCGGGAGACCAATGAGGGCGGGTCGCGTAACCCTTCAAAGCTGAGAGCTTCAACAGGTTCGTGCCATCAGGGTCGCTCACCCAAATTTCTCGGCTTCCGCCTCGGCTCGACGCGAAAGCGATGCGCTTCCCGTCGGGAGAATATTGTGGATTCTCCTGTTCGCGCGTGGTGGAACCCAGCGCAACCGGCGGTGAGCCGGGATGCAAGAGGTCCCGACGGTAGACGTTTTCCCGGTCGGACGAAAAACTGTAAGCGAGGCGATCGCCGACGGGCGAAATGGAGGGCCAAATGGCGTTCCGCGCGAAGCTTAACCGACGCACCGAGCCATCCCTGACGGTGAATTCGTCCAGCACCCCCCCGTCGTCGGCAGCATGCGAAACGATGAGTCTCTCGTCGTCTGTCGACCAAGCCATTCCGGGAGACACCCCCGCGAAGTGACCAACCCGCGTAGGTTGCCACTGAAATGGAACAACGGTATCGATTTCGAGATCAATCAGGCTATGTACGCAAATATAGGCCAGTCGGTCACCGCGATGAGAGAACGTGGGCACCGCCTCATGCAGACAGGAAGGATTGTGAGGAATCGGCGAAGTCTCGAGAGTTGTCGGCGACAGAAGGAACATCCGGTCGACCGACTGCTCCGGCAGGGAGTCGCTGAAAGCGATCCATTTACCGTCAGGGGACCAGTTGATCGGAGCCGCGACGTCGTATGGAACGTGCGTCGCATGAAGTTTTCGCTCGGGGCCACCCAATGCAGAGACAACGTAGATACCGGTGTCGGGTCCCGCCATGCGATGGAAGGCAATCTGTGTTCCGTCGGGCGACCATGCCGAATTCATCCACTCCGAGGGATGGTTGGTCAGCCGCAGCACGGTTTCGTTGCCGAGCGTTTTTACATAAAGATCGTATCCCTTTGCGCCTGGAGCCTTTGCGCCCGACGCCCCGGTATATGACGCGGGATCTCCATTCCAAGCGAAAGCGATGCGTGAGCCGTCAGGAGAAAACGCCGGAGCCATCTCGTCTCCGGGAAGCGAGGTGAAGGGACTCACCTGAACATCGGCGAAGGATCGCTGGTGCGAGGATTGCGACCAACGGAAAGTCAGTAATGCGGCCAACGCGGCGAGTGTCGCAATTGCGATGACGCTTGCACCTCGCCGAGTCCGTGATGAAACGAATGGCGGAGTTGCGGTCGCTGTTGGCGTTTGCATTGGAGCTTGCAACAACGTTTGTGGCGATGCGTGGCCGTTGGTGGACGCGGCGGTCGTAGTTGGGGCCGCGGATGTCAGCGCCGCGTCCGCGGTTGGCGCGATCGCGAGCTTGCCAATGAAGCGATACCCGCGCCGCGGAATCGTCTCCACAAATTTTGGGCATTCCGCGGAGTCGTCGAGTGCCTCGCGGATCTTGTTGATCGCGGTCCCAAGGCTATGATCGAACTCGACGAACGTGTCCGCGTTCCAGAGCACCCGGCAAACCTCTTCGCGAGTAATGAGCTCTCCAGGTCGCTCCAACATCAATTCCAGCATGCGGAATGGCTGAGGTTGCAGGCGAATCCGCCGACCGTTCTTGAGGAGCCGCCCGGAGGTCAGATCCACTTCGAAACGATCAAAGGAAACATAGCGGGGCTTTGCTTGGGGAGCTTCCATGGCAACTCACTGCGCGGAATAACGGGGAAAGTAACAAGTTCCGATGTAACAGTCAATTGAACAATACAGTTGTTCGGCATCATCCTGCCTCTTTTCAATCGCTTGCATGTTGAACTGAAATTGATTCGCTCTGCATTGCCATAATTTTTTGGTTCTCTCAGAGTGTGCGCGATCTCGACGGACCAGGCTGTCCTACGGTTGCGAGAAAACCTCGATTGCAAAACCAGGAGAGAACATGACACTTGGACATAGTTTGGTGGGAGGGCGGGGCTTGCGACGCGTGCCGATAATGAAACTGATGACTCTGGCGATCGCCGCATTCGCATTCGTTTGTTCCGTGGTGGCCCAGGCTCCGCCGCTGCCCCCAGGCGGATCGCTCGTTGCGGGAGGGCTACAGGGACCGCGTGGATTGACGTTCGGTCCGGATGGTCTGCTGTATGTCGCAGAGGCGGGAACCGGCGGAACCCAGCCCGCTCCGGCGGGTTGCACCAATGTCGTAGGGCCAGTCGGGCCTTATCACGGCGGCTTGACAGCTCGCGTTTCGCGAATCGAATCGGACGGAACCCGAACGACGGTCATCGGCAATCTGCCGTCGTCGATCAGCGCTCTCCCTTCGGGTGATACGGAAGGCGTCGCGGATGTCGCTTTCGTCGACGGCCAACTTTATGCCGTGACCGCGGGCGGCGGCTGCTCGCATGGGAATCAGAATTTTCCGAATTCGGTGATTCGCATCAATGTGAAGCACGGCACGGGAGAAATCATCGCCAACCTCAGCAAGTTTTTCATGGCGAATCCGGTAGCACATCCTAACGACGGGCCATTGGGAGACTTCGAGCCCGATGGCGTGCCCTATCACATGCGGCAATTTCAAGGCGATTTGGTGGTGATGGAGCCGAACCACGGGCGAATTCTTCGCATTAACATCGGCGGGCACGGCCCGGCGATTGAGCAAATCAGCGATCTTTCGGCACCGCTGGGACATTTCGTTCCGACGAGCATTGCTGAGCGCGACCATCGCTTCTATGTTGGCAATCTGGGATTCTTTCCGATCGTTGTCGGCTCGTCGAAGCTCTATCAAGTGACCCACGACGGTTTCGTGATCGATTATTGGGCAGGTTTCACGACGGTCGTGGACACTCATGTCGACAGCCAAGGGCGAATATACGTTCTGGAGTTGTCGAGCGCAGCGGGTAACCCGGGACTCGGAAACGGCCGGATTCTTCGGATCACGGGCAAGCTGGTGGAAGAAATCGTCAGCGGACTCGACGTGCCGACCGCGATGGCTCTCGATTGCCACGACGACATCTACGTGAGCGATCTTGGCGCGGCGCCTCCGGGCGCGGGACGCATCGTGCGCTTTAACAATCCTGTCTCCGGCACGGTGATCACCACGATCGAAGTTCGCAAACCAGCGCCGATGAAGGACTGAAACCGATGCAGGAGCTGTGACGGGAAGTGGCCTCGGCTCGTTTGGAGCCGGGGCCACTTCGTTGCGTACAGCGGACGTCCACTTTTTTTCGCCCCCCGAGGAGGACGCAAAGCCGTTCGCCGCGTGGCGCCCGCGAACCTACTTCAGGAAGCCTTGGAGTTGGAGCCAGTCTGTAAAGCGTTCGATCCAGTGGTCGGTGGGGATGTCATGTTTGTGCATGCCAAAGCCGTGGCCGCCTTTAGCGTACATGTGGAGTTCGGCGGATTTGTGGGCGTCGACCCATTTTTGGTAGAGCGCGATGCTGTCGGGCGCGAGGCCGAGGTTGTCGTCGGTGGCGGCGGCGATGAAGGCGGGTGGGGCGTCGGCGGGAACGGGCGTGTCTTTGAACATTGAAGCCGAACCGTAAATCACGGCGACAAAAGCGGATGTGCCTCCTGGCGCGGGCCGAAGAGTGGCTCCCGCGGCCACCACGCCGCCTGCGGAAAATCCAATGATGCCAACGCCATGGGGCGATACACCGAAATCGGCAGCATGTTGCTTCACGTAGGTGACCGCTGCGATTCCGTCGGCGACCGACAGTGGAATCACCTTCGACATCGTGCGATCAAATTGCTCACGGTTGGTGAACGCGCTCGCGAATTCCTGCGTGGCGTCGTCGCCGGTGTGGGCGAGGCGGTATTTCAGGACGAAGGTCGTCACGCCGCGTTCGGAGAGATATTTTGCGGCGTCGGTGCCCTCGCTGGTGATCGAAAGTGCCATGAAGCCGCCGCCTGGACAGATTATGGCGGCGGTGCCGTTCTTGGTCGCGGCGGACGGCTTGAACACCATCAGCGACGGCTTGGTCACATTGCTGACGACGTCGGTATTCCAGACCTTCGAGAAATAGGCTTTCTCGGGATAGTTTTCGGGCGACGAGCCTGGCGGCGTGCCGGGGTAGAGGGGAATTGTTTCTTGCGCCGCGGCACAGGATGCCGCCAGCAACCCAATGCAGAGCGTTCGAACGATGATGGATTTCATGGCGCCAGAGTCTAGCAAAGACTCGCGTGCATGGTCTCGCTGAAACCACGGTTCGAACCGCGAATAACCGAAACTCAGACCGAGCCCAAAAGTACAGGTTGCAACTTCAACGAGCGCCCTTCAACTGACGCCGTGCTCGCGCGCCGATTCGAATATCATGAACTACACATGGCATCCCACAATTCTCAGGTCATCCGGCTCATTGGTTTATTCAAGTTGTTAAAGGGAATCCTCCTCATCGCGGTGGGCATCGGCGCGTTCAAGATGATCCACAGCGACGTCACTGACGAGGCGACACGGTTAGTTGCACGGTTTGGCCTCGACCCAGGCGGACGCTACGTCGGTCGCGCTCTGCTCGAGACGGCGAAACTCACGCCCGACAAAATCCGGGCGGTAGGAGTTGGCAGTTTTCTCTACGCGGCGCTGTTTCTTACCGAAGGCGTTGGTTTGTCGATGGTCAAACGTTGGGCCGAGTGGTTCAGCGTGATTATCACGAGCTCGTTGGTACCGTTTGAGATTTACGAGATTTATCGCCACCTGACAATTCTTAAAATCGGCGCCCTTTTGGTGAATCTCGCCGTCGTGGCGTACCTCGTGTATCAGATCCGCCTCGGCGACGCGCAGAATCACGGCACCGACGCTTCGAAACAATCGCATTAGCAGCATCTGCCCGAATCCGTTACCGGTTGACAGTGCGGCTTAACGCCTCTAAAGTCAGGGTTTACACATGCCCGTCTCGAAAATTCAGATAGGACAGCTCTGGAAGAAGGACGATACCGCGGACACGTATCTGGTGACGCGTGTCTACAGCGAGGCGCTGTCGACGATGGCGGTTTTGCGCAAGTCGGGCGCGGAGAACGAGGCGCTGATTCGCGTGAAAGTTGGGCGGACGGCGGACGGGCAAACGCTGACCGGGTTTTCGCCGGCGCAGGAAGATGAGCGGATGTAAGAGCGCGGGAAACGCGCTTTGAATTGGTAGCGCCGGCATCCTGCCGGCGTTTTTTATTTTGGGGCGCAACTTCTGAAGTGGCGGTCAGACAAATCAAACCAAAGAGTCAGAAACCTATACAGAACGCACTGGCATGTCGACGATGTCGTCCATCTTGATCAGCTCTTTGATGAGGAACGGCTCGCCGTATTGCACGTCGATCATGTGCCCGTAGTAGCGCGCCAGGCGATTCATCTCGTCTTCCAACTGTTCCAACCCCAGATAAACTTTGCTCTTCGGCTCGCCCTTTCTCGGGCGGAACTGCGATCCGTAAGCGAGGATCGCTTTGCGCCGCTTCTCGTAGTGCGGCGTGATGTCGACAACAAACGACGGGCGCAGATGCTGCGCGAAAGCGGTGGAGTAGAGAATTTTGTGCGGGCGATAGGCTTCACCGAGCGCGGGGAGATTTTTTAGTCCGGCGAGAAAGCAACCTTCGTAGCCAAGAGTCGACGCGTTGTAATGATCGGGATGGCGCGCCTCCCAGTAGGGAATGATGACTGTACGCGGGCGAAGCTCGCGAATGTTTTCCGCGAGGCGCAGTTTGTGCGCGCGACTCGCCTGTACATCGGAATCGGGCACGCCGAGAATGCCGCGCCAGCTGAGCCCCATGAATTTTGCAGCGGTCGCCGCTTCTTTCGCGCGCGTTTCGACGGTGCCGCGC
>DASXPD010000111.1:0-3095 GCA_036493835.1 Candidatus Acidiferrum sp.
AATCGAAAAAAATTTCGAAAACCGGGGCCGTTACTTCGCAACTCGGTCATCCCTTGCCGGCATCAAATGTGCACGTCGGCCCGAGCGATTACGTGCCGTGGATGACCGATCGCAAATGGTGCTACATCCGCATGGAAGGAACCGCTTTCGGCGACGTGCCGATTAACTGTGAGATGAAGCTGGAAGTTTGGGATTCGCCCAATTCTGCCGGCGTTGTCATTGACGCTATTCGTTGCGCCAAGCTTGCGCTGGATCGTGGATTGAGCGGCGCACTCATCGGACCATCGAGCTATTTTATGAAAACGCCCCCGCAACAGTTCACGGATCAAGAAGCGCACGTGTTGACTGAGGAGTTTATTCGAGGAGGTCAGGTTGTACCTGCGGGCGGTGACCGCGTCCCGCGTGCGACGTTTGAGAGGCACGCTGCGTCAGTGCCTGCGTCTGCAGCAAACGGGGAGGCGCTTGGGCGTGACGGTAACCGCCGGAAGCGCGTGAGAGTGAAATGAAGATCGTTATCTTTGGTTTAACGATCAGCTCTTCATGGGGTAACGGCCATGCAACGGTGTGGCGCTCGCTTTGCCGGCAACTGGTCCGACGTGGACACGAAGTTGTATTTTTCGAACGTGATGTGCCCTACTATGCCGCACATCGCGATCTGTGGACGATGGACGGTGCGACGCTGCGGTTCTATCAATCATGGAATGACATTGTCGAAATCGCTGCGCGCGAGTTGCGCGAGGCCGACGTAGGAATTGTTACTTCGTATTGCCCGGATGCGATCGCAGCTTCTGAATTTGTGTGGTCGTCGCAGACGACTCGCGTCTTCTACGATCTGGATTCCCCGGTAACTCTCGCCCGGCTCCGCGCAGGCGAGCCGGTTCCCTACATTCATCCCGCTGGCTTGGGCGGATTTGATCTGGTCTTAAGTTTTACAGGCGGAGCGGCGCTAGATGCGCTGAAGCGCGAGTTGAAGGCAAAAGAAGTGGCGCCGCTCTATGGCAGTGTCGATCCCGATGTGCATTACCCGGTTGAGCGTAAACAAACCTATCGCGCAGCGTTCTCGTACCTGGGCACATATTCGCAAGATCGACAACATACATTGCGCGATTTGTTTATAGAGCCGGCTCGGCGCGCGCCGGACGCGCGTTTCGTCATGGGCGGCGCGCAATACCCGGCGGAGTTTCCGTGGACGAAGAATATTTTTTTTGTCCGACATCTCCCACCCGCGGAGCACCCCAGCTTTTTTTGTTCGTCGCGGCTGACCTTAAATGTCACGCGCGGGGCGATGCGGGAAATGGGATGGTGTCCGTCCGGTCGTTTGTTTGAGGCGGCGGCGTGCGGCACGCCGATTGTCAGCGATTGGTGGAACGGCCTTGACGACTTCTTCGCTCCGCACTCTGAAATTTTGATCGCCTCTTCGGCCGAGGACGTTCTCGCTGCGCTTGAATTGAGCGATGCGCAATTAAACCGAACCGCGCACGCCGCGCGCGAGCGCGTCCTCGCTGAACATACTGGTGCGCAACGCGCGCAACAGTTTGAGGAAATCATCGAAAAGGTTCACCGCCTCGAAATGGCTGCGGCTTAAGTCAAAATCGAAAATCAGCAATCGAAAATTTCATGTGGGGCATCATTCCAGCAGCTGGCTCGGGGACACGAATTCAGCCGTTGGCGTTCTCGAAGGAATTGCTTCCGGTTGGGGGACGCGTCGATGGGGCGGTCGAACGGCCGCGGGCCATCAGCGAATATTTAGTCGACCGAATGATTACCGGAGGGGCTAGCAAGCTGTGCTTCGTAATTGCGCCCGGCAAGTCCGACATTCTGGAGTACTACGGCGGTGGTGGTCTTGACTCGGTAACGATCAGTTTCGTGGTGCAGCCGCATCCGAGCGGGTTGTGTGATGCGATTTTTCAAGCTGCGCCGCTTATCGCTGCAAACGAGGCGGTGTGCATCGGGTTGCCTGACACGATCTGGTTCCCCGAAAATGCGCTTTGCACGCTGCCGCAGGACGAGTTGTCGTTCCTGCTTTTTCCAGTCACAGAACCGCAATTTTTCGACGCGGTGCGCACAAACGCAGATGGACGTGTGTTGGAAATTCAGGTGAAACAGCGAGACGCGTCATCGAACTGGATTTGGGGGGCATTCAAAATGCCAGGCGCGATACTGCACGAATTACAATCCCTGTGGTTGGAAAGAAAGCGACAGGATGAATACATCGGCACGCTCGTCAACGCATGGCTGGCGCGCGGCGGCAGCGCGCTTGGCATTCGGGCTGGAGAGTCATATGTCGACGTTGGGACGCTTCACGGCTATCGCGAGGCGATGAATTTGCTCAAAGGCGCCGATGGGAACGGCGCTTTTGGTTGTCGCGACTGGAAAGCCGCCGCTCCCCAAATGATGCCATGAATACAGGACTTGCCGAGATCCACACGCACGAACGCGAGCACATTGCCGAGCACATCCGCGCGCTCGGCGAATGGTTTCACAATATCGAAATCGGGGGTGTGCAGACCGCGCCGGAGCATTTTCTCGGAGACTATCCACGCGTGAAATGGTCACGATTCGAGACTGCTATTCCTGCAGATTTGCGCGGTAAAACGGTACTCGACATTGGTTGCAATGCCGGGTTCTACAGCATTGAGATGAAACGGCGCGGCGCTGATCGCGTGCTCGGATTGGATTTTGACGAGCGATACCTTGCGCAAGCGCATTTCGCCTCCGAAGCGCTGGGATACGATATCGAATTTCGTAAGTTGTCCGTGTACGACGTGCACGAACTCGGAGAACAATTCGACGTCGTTCTATTTCTTGGCGTTCTCTATCATCTTCGTCATCCTCTGCTCGCGCTCGATCTGATTCACGAGCACGTCGCTCGCGATCTCCTCATTTTCCAGTCACTGCAACGCGGAAGCGACGCTCTTGCGCCAGTCGACAACGATTACCAGTTTTGGGAAACTGAGGTGTTCGAGCGCGCGACTTTTCCGGCATTGTATTTCATCGAAAAGCGATTCGCAGGCGATCCCACCAACTGGTGGATTCCAAATCGCGCGGCCGTGGAGGCAATGCTGCGCAGCGCCGGATTCGACATCATTGAGCAT
>DASXPD010000112.1:0-49877 GCA_036493835.1 Candidatus Acidiferrum sp.
GAGATTGCAAGCACGAACCGAAGACGTATCAGTCGTTTGAAATGAGTGGTGCCCGAAAGAGGACTCGAACCTCCAAGGCCGTGAGGCCACTAGAACCTGAATCTAGCGCGTCTGCCAGTTCCGCCATTCGGGCACTGAATCTACCGGACACCGTCGAAAAATCCTAGTCAGGACGGCACTACGAGGTCTCTCAATTTTGCTCACGCACGCAGCTTTCTCAACGAATCCCAAGTCTTTCCAACTGCAGCTTCGGCCGCCAAAGCTCGCCCAATTGCCCATTTCTTATACGTTACTCTTCGTCGACTCTACCGGTGCCGCAACCGCAGCGACTCCCAACTCCCATCCGCCGTCCATCCCCCATCGACCGCCAGCGCATGCCCGTTCACAAACCCGCTCTCGCTCGGATCCCCCAAAAACGCAACCGCCTTCGCAATATCATCCGCCGAAGCAAATCGCCCCATCGGCACTCGCCCCGTGATGTCCGCATCCGTATAGCTTCCGCCGGCCTGATCGGCGACATCCATTTCCGTCTTCACCCACCCAGGACACACCGCGTTCACCCGCACCCCGCGTCCTCCCCACTCCGCCGCCAGCGTTCGCGTCAGGCCGATCAGCCCGTGCTTCGAAGCGTTATAAGCCGCTCGATCTGCAACGCCAACCAATCCCGCAACCGACGCCACATTCACGATGCTGCCCGACCGTTGCGTCAGCATCATCGCTCCAAATGCTTTGCTCAGTAGAAACGGCGCCACCAGATTCACTTCCAGCACGCGCCGGTATTCCGCCGCCGTCAGATTCTCCGCCGGCGCGATCATGCTGATCCCCGCGTTGTTCACCAAAACATCCACTCGACCCCATCGGTCGCCAACGGCCGCCGCAAATTGCGCCACCTTCGTTTCATCGGCGATGTCGCCAACCAACTCGATCGCGTCCACACCATGCGATGCAACCGCTCGCATCGCCTCAACGGGTGACCGCAGATCGCTGAGCGCAACGTCGTAACCCCGCTCCGCCAGCACCTCCGCCGTTCGTCGACCAATTCCCTGCGCCGCCCCGGTGACGACCGCCACCCTATTGTTCTTCGCCATGCCCACCCCTCCACCCGCCCCATATACCGTCTAGTACCCTACTCATTATCGACATCGCAAACATCCGCTTTCTTGATGCAAAGCAGTTGAAACTCAAATCCCCGGTGCTATACTCCCGCCAGAATACCGAACTACCCCCATGTTTGCCGTTTCCACCCTCATGGCAAACACGCGGATCGGATCCAACGGGAGGTTTCGATGGATGCGATGGGATCGACGCTAACGGGGCCCGTCTTATATCTTTTGATCGCTTGGGGAGCTGTCACCGCCGTCTTCATTGTTTTGCTGATCTGGCGGAGCCTGCTCACCAGCCACGAAGACGATCAAATCTTCCTAGACTCTGCTGGCGAGCACATGGCCAGAGAACAGCGGGAGCTGGTTGCAAAAATCGGCTCACTCTCGAAGCCACTAATGGCGACGGGTGTACTCGCTGGTCTCCTGTTGGCTACCGCCGCCGGCATGTGGCTCTGGGAAGGGCTGAAGAGCTTCTAGACGATCTCGGCCTGGCGACAAGGCTGATTTTGTTTTCCGTTCGCTGGTAGTTTGTCTCGGCACATTTCTCGCGCTGAGCGTGCGAGCTTCGCTGCGAGTACAACTTTGACACCATTTGTTATGAGGGTCTCGTTCGTCGGTTGCCACGTCGGAATATCAATGAGGCTGGGCCGTTCCCGGTGCGCTGAATTGTTTTGGAGCCGATTGCTCCGCCACCGACGTGTGGTTCAGCGTGATCAGCCATTTCCCGCTTCTCTTGTCCATCACCAGTGTCGTATGTCCTTGCGACGCCGACGGCTGCCCGTCAATCACGGCAGAAAAATCCCATTGATACGTAGCCCAGGCACAGTTTCCGTTCACCTTCACGACCGTATTGGTCCGGTCCATTCGCACTTGCTGCATGCGCGCCCGCTGTTGCTGGTAGAACGGCAGATAGGTGTTCCAACCAATTACCGGCGGCATGTAAGGTCCTGGAACGATCGTCACGTCGTCGGAATACGTCCCGTGCAATTTGTCCACGTCGCCGACCTGCCAGGCGCCTAGCATCGTCGAAACGAGATAGTCGATCTGCTGCTCATCCGAGAGTGCAATCGTAGGTCCGCTAGTGGTCGCAGTCGGCAGCGGACTGTTGTTCTTGTTCTTCTTGTCCTTCTGTTGTGCGCTTACCTGCGTCGCTCCCGCGATCAACAGCAACAGGCAAATCGCAAGTGCCGTAATAACCCGACGCGCACAGCAGCTCACAGGGCGCATTCGTTCCTCCATCAGCGACTCCTCATCCGCGGAAATCAATATCACTCGCGAAAGAATAGCACGCGGACGGCGCGTCAATTTTTTCGGCGCGGAACGATTTCCCTACAGGTCAATGCAGCGTTGACGATCTTTCAGTGGTGTTGCGACGCGCTGACCAAGTTCACGAACAACCGGTACGCGCCCGGCACGCCCTCCGGCAACTGCCGGAAAAACGCAATCGCCGTGTAAATGTAAACACCTTTGCCGTAGTTCGTATAAACCAGCGCCCCGTTCTGATCCGCTTCGCCTGGATCATTCATCGCCAGCAGCGGTGTGTATTTCGAATCGAACTGCGTCCAGAAATACAGTCCGCGTTCCTGAACCCAGCCTTTGAAATCTTCCTGAGTGATCTTGTTCGGCCGGTTCAGTAGCGGATCATCCGGCTTCAGAAATTTCACCGGCGAAGTCTCATCCGTCACGCGCGGCAGCGGACTCCCCGCGGGCGGCCCAATCTTCGCCGGATACGGCGCGTATTGAGCACGGTCCCAGGCAAAATCACGCTCGTACTGAACGACCAGCGTTCCACCATTCGAAACGTAATCCAGCAGCCGCTGATTCGCCCCCGGCAGATCGTGACGTAATTCATAAGCCCGCAATCCGACTATGATCGCACTGAATCGCGACAAATCGCCAAACGCAAGCGCTGTCGGCTCCAGCATCTCGACGCGAATGCCCAAGCGCTCAAGCGCTTCCGGCACCGGCTCATTCTCGGCTGTGATGTAGCCGACCACCAAATTCGCCGGCACATTGATGTCGAACGCATGCACGACGCATTGCGCCGGCTCGCTCCACAGTTGCGTTGGCAGTGTCGGCAGAGGTTCCAGCGACGTCGAGAACTTCTCGTCGCCAAGTTGTGCGTACGCCACCAGCTTTGTATTTCCCGCTGTCAATTTCGACGGCGGCGTCACCGTAACTTTCGCGTATTTGTCGGTCGAGCCTTCAAACGCTAACTCCGCCGGCTTGCTGACGCTCCATCCTTGCGGCACATCTACTCCCGCCGAAATCTTGTGCGCCTGAGTCGCATACGAATGAACGCGCAACAACACATCGAACGGCTTGGCGTCTTTGCCCAACACTTCAACAGTCTGATTCGGTTCCACCATCAACGTGTACGCTGGCACCATTCGCAGCGGCACTCGGTCCACCCGAGTCGACGTGGCCTCGACATGCGTCATCGGCTGCATCGCTTCAAACTTGTACCCATCGATCGTCACAATCTGTGAACCTTCAACCAACGGCGACGGCTCCGGAGAATTGCCCTGAAATCCCCCGCGTTGCGATTGCTTCGCGCTGAGCGTCACCGAAAACTCCGCGTCGCCCGTTTTCGCATCCGCAGTGCCGGCTTGCTTTGTCTCGTCGGGCAGCAAAAGTGCCGGCGCTTCGAAACCACACTCAATTTCTGGCCGGCACCGCCGTCCCGTCCGCACTTTGAACGCTTCGCCAGCCACCACATACGCTCGATCCGCATCCGCCGTCTGTTCGAACCCCGCCGCGAGCTCAAGCGCCCGGTCGATGTGCCTCCTCACAAAACCCAACTGATCGCGAAACAGTTCGCTGCCATCGCTCGCTTGCGACAAGACCGAATCGATCTCCGTCCCCGCCTTCGCCACCTGCGCCGAAGCCTCTTTCCAATCCAACCGCAGTGCCGCCGTCCTCGCAGTCGCCAATACCTCATCCGCTGTCTTCACCACACCGCAATAGCTCGCCTTCCCGTCGCAACCCAATCCTGCATCGGCTCCCGCCAACGCGCTCAAACTCACATCGAGCATTCCCTGCGAGAACTTGAATCCCTTCTCCGGTATCAACCCCACTGGCCGCCGCAAAAATGGCGACCCAAGAAACGCCGAAATCCCCTGCGTACGATGACTCGCAAACGCATCCAGCCCAATCTCGCGATACGACTTCCCATAAAGCGGCGAAACATCTCCGATCGGAACCGAATAACCCTGCGGCGATTCCGACCCGCGATCCAGATCCATAATTTGCACGCCCGCAGTTCCTGCCGACCACGGCTTAAGGCCGTCGCGCTCCAACTTCGAGAACATCTTCGCGTCCGCTGCGGCTGCAACAGCCTTCGGCGTCAACAGTCCCGCCGCCTGATGATGTCCGTGCCCCGAATGTACGTTGCCAAAATTGTTGATCACCACGTTCGGCCGAAACGTTCGAATCACACGCACCATATCTTCCAGAACCTGGTCGCCCCAGATCTTCTCCGTCTCTTCCGGCGTCTTCGAAAATCCAAAATCTCGCGCCCGCGTGAAAAATAATTTCACGCCATACCCGCGAGTCGCCGCGAGCAATTCCTGCGTTCGAATCAATCCAAGCTGCGGATTCTGCTCCGGCCCCAGGTCGTTCTGTCCACCTTCGCCGCGCGTCAGCGAAAGAAGCGCCACATCGGCATGCAGTCCGCGCGCAAGATACGTCAGCACCGCCGCCGATTCATCGTCCGGATGCGCATCAATATATAGAATCCGCGTCGTCACTCGCGCCGCATCGATCGCCTCAATCGTTTCCGGCAGCCCCGGACCCGTTCCCGCCGCCGGCGAAAACTGCGCCTGCACACCCACCTCCCGGAATCCGTACACAGCCAGCAGCGCAAATGCTCCCGCAACTAACGCCACGCCAACGACAAAACGAGTCCATCTGCCGCGCGCGAACACGCTCATCGCGCCCCCTCTACACCCGCCGGGAGAAACGGCCACTCACGCCGCAACCGCGACCTCACCAGATAAATCGTCAGTCCCAAAATAATCACGAAGAGCCCCCACCAAACCGCTTTCCCCGTCCGCAGGAAAAGCCAGATCCAACCCAAAATCGTCAGCACCACCGGCAACGGATACAGCCACATCTTAAACGGCAGCTTACCCGCCGGCCAACGTCGCCTCAACAACACGACTCCTACCGCCTGCCCAATAAACTGAATGATCAGCCGCATCGCCAGCACCGCCGCGATCACCGTCCGCAGCTTGAACAGCAGCGCAAACACAAACGTTAGCGCCCCCAAAAACAACAGCGACACATGCGGAAATCTTTTCTTCGAATGCAGCCGCCCAAACACACTGAAAAAATTTCCATCCAGCGCCGCCGAATACGGCACGCGCGAATATCCCAGCAGCGACGAAAACAGCGACGCAAACGCAATCCACAAAATCATCCCCGTCGCGAATTTCGCCGCGCCGCTCCCATATAACTTCTCGATGAACGCACTGACAATAAATGGCGAGTCCTGCGCCTGCTGCCACGGCAACACACCCAAAATGCTCGTCTGCATTACCAGATACAGCACCGCAATCCCGATGATCGAAAGAAAAATCCCTCGCGGAATATTCTTCTCCGGGTTGCGGATTTCGCCGCCCAAGTGACAAATGTTGTAGTAGCCCCAATACGTGTAAATCGTATTCACCGTCGCCGAGCCCAGCGTCGCAAAAAACAGCCACGACAGATTCCACGCCCCCGGCTCATACGTAAAGACGAGTTTCGGCTGGAAGTGCGTTACACCGCCCCAGATCAACCACAAAATCGTCCCGATCACGCCCGCCCACAAAAACAACGAAATCCGCCCGATCGACGCAATCCGCCGGTACAACAACGCCACCAAAACGATCACGAGGAGCCCCGAAATCGCCTTCTCCCCATACTTTCCGAGCGGATACAAATACGACGCGTACTGAGAAAATCCAATCGCACCCGACGCCAGCGACAACGGCGCCTGAATCAGCGTCTGCCACACAAACAAAAACGACATCATCCGGCCCATGCGCCCTGGCCCGTACGCCTCGCGCAAAAACACGTAGCTGCCGCCCGCTAGCGGCATCGCCGCGCCCAGCTCCGACCACACAAATCCATCGAGCAGCGCCAACAGCGCGCCCGCAGCCCAGGCGAGCAAACATTGCGGTCCGCCCATCGCCTTAATCACCAGTGGAATCACGACGAATGGCCCGATGCCGACCATTTCGATCATGTTGAGGGAAACCGCTTCTTTCAGTCCCAGCCCGCGCTCAAGCTCGCCGCTGCCACCGCGCTTTTCATCCGAGGGGCCGGGTGTTCCCAGCGCACCGATCGAGCCGCCGGCCGCGGCACCCGCCATATCGTTTTGTTCCGAGCCCATCGCGCCCGCGAGGATAACAAATGCGCGCCGCCCCACCTAATGCGCCGTCGACGCAACCCAACGCCCCATCAACATTTAATATGTGGCCCAAGCCGCCTGCGCCACAATCAATATAGAGTGTGGAAATCGGTATCGCCCTTGAGGTCTCAAGTCGCCCACCCAAGCAACCCTCTCAGCATCCAAACTAGCGACCTCCAGCTCCAATGCCAACAAAATCCCTCCTCCGTCCGATACCCTTTCTAACCATCGCCCTCCTATTCCCTCATCCCTCTCCCGCCCAAAACCCAAATCTCACCCCCGCCGCCCAATCCATCCTCAATCAAATCTATTCCGGCGACCTCACTGCCGCCATCGACTCCGCCCACAAACTCCAGCAAGACCGACCCGACCACCCCATCGGCTACCTCCTTGAAGACGAAGCCATCTCCTGGGAAATTTGGTCCACCTCCGCCGAGTTCAAATTCAACATGTCCTACGCCCGCCGTCGCGCCAAGCTACCCGCCGACAACCATTACCTCGATCTTGCCTCGAAAATCATCGAACTCTCCGAGCACCACATCGCCGCGTCCGGTGACACCGCCTCCACCGCCGACATGCATTTCTATGCGGGAATGGGCGACGCACTCTACTCCCGCCTCTATGGACTCCGCAGCGAAACAAAACTCGCCGCCCGCTACGGCGTCCGCACCCGCGAACGCCTCATCCGCGCCCAAGCCCTCGACCCAAATCTCGCCGACGCCGACTTCGGCCTCGGCCTCTACAACTATTACGCCGACACGCTTTCCTCGATGACGAAAGTGCTTGGCTTCTTCATGGGCATCCCGGGCGGCAACAAAAAGGAAGGCATTCGTCAACTCGATCGCGCAATGTCCGAAGGGGTGCTCACCCCGGTCGAGGCCCGCTTCTATCTAACGATCAGCCTCCACAACTACGACCAGAAATACGAGCAAGCCCTCGAAATCTCCGCGCCTCTCGAAGAAAAATATCCCACCAATCCTATCTTCCACCTCATCCGCGGCGACCTCTACGCCAAGCTAGGCCGCAAAGACCAAGCCATCGCCGCCTATCGCGCCGCCGCCGCTAACCACCTCACCGACCCCGAATCGGACACCCACGTCCAAGCCCTCATCCACCTCTCGCTCCAATCCCTGGGCGCCAATCAGTAGCTCTTGTAGGGGCGGGGCTCGTTGCAAACCCTGAGCTTCGAAGAGCTCCGCCCGGACGAAGCGTCTAGGCGCAAGTCCTCGCCCCCTGACCGTGAACTCCAACACTCGGCACAATCTCTTCGTCCCGATCCGATCCCGCCCCCGCCAGTTTCCACGTTGACCTCATCCCAACCCCAATGTAATCATCTAAAGTTGTTCGACCCGCATTTTTCGCGGCAGTCGCGGTAACAGCGCCAAGTCTGCCTTTTGGGGCAGTCGGACGGCGCCTTCAGACCGACGCGCGGGTCAACGCCAGGCGGCTATTCCGCATCTCATTCCGCGAGCATTCTGGCGGCGCGTGTTCTCCGCGCCACCTTGAGCATGGCGATTCTCTGCCACAGGATTACAATGCGGTCCGCGAATCCGCTCGAATCTAAAGCGCTCGAGTTCGCCAAACGTCGGCCTCGATGGACTTTCAAGGAGTATCGATGAAGTTGTTCGCCCAATCTTTCGGCCCAGGGAACGCGGCCACAACCGCGACCTCAGCGAAGACTCACTGCACCATCAAAGCGCCAAGCGCGCTCAAAATCTCGCGCACTCTCTCGGTGCTTGCGGCCATCGTTGCCGCGCTCTTCACCGTATCCGGCTGCAACGACTACGGCAACACCTTCCAGTCCCCAACCGGCGCGCCTATCAGCTTTCTCGCACCCTCGCAAGCCAACGCTGGCGGCCCTCAATTCACCATCACCGTCTCCAGCCCCTCCGGCGGCTTCGTCACGCAAACCGTCGTTCAGTGGGACGGCAAAACGATCCCCACGACCGTCGTCAGCGCTTCCACTGTTACCGCCACCGTTTCCGCCGCTCTGATCGCAAAAGCTGGCACCAATTTCGTCAACACGCTCAATCCCTTCCACGGCACCGGCATGAACGGTCTCTCCAACACGCTCACTTTCCTCGTCAATCCCGCCGCCAATCCTGTTCCCGCAGTCACTTCGATGTCGCCCAAAGCTGCCACCGTCGGCAGCCCGTCCTTCACCCTCACTGTGAACGGCTCGAATTTCATTCCGACTTCCGACCCCTCCGGCGGCTCGCAAGTCCGCTTCAATCTCGGACCTACGCAAACCTCGCTCCCGATCCTCAGCATCACCGCGAGCCAAATTACCGCGACTGTCGGCGCGAACCTCCTTATCAACGCAACCGCCGCTCCCATCACCGCCATCGTCACCGTTTTCAACCCCCCCGCCGCAGGCACTCCCGCAGGCAATGGCGGCGTTACTAATCCAACTTCCGGTGGCGGCGGCACCAGCCCCGGCGGTCTCTCGTTCACCGTCAATCCTGTCGGTACACCTTCGAACGCCGCGCCGCGCGCCGAAGCTGCTCAAGCAGCCGAAGACACTCCCGCCGTCAGCGCCGATGGCCGCTACGTCGCCTACGCAGCTACGCAAGGCGACCACTCCCAAGTTTTCGTTCGCGATACCTGCGAAGGCGCCGACTCCGGCTGCCAGTCCCACACCACCCTGCTCTCCGCCGCGTCCGACGGCAACGTAGGCAACGACGATAGCCGCTCACCATCAGTGAGTGCCGACGGTCGCTACATCGCATTCAGCTCCGCCGCCACAAATTTCGCGAGCGCATCGTCCTCATCCGCTTCGACCTCCACGGCCGGCCGTCAAGTCTATCTGCGCGACACCTGCATCGGCGCTCAATCCCAATGCTCGCCGTCGACGCAACTCATCTCCACCGACCCAAGCGGCGCACTCGTCGGCACCGAAGGCATCCTGCCCTCCGTCAGCGCCTCCGGCCGATTCATCGCCTTCCTCGCCGTGACGCCAAGCCACGCAACGTCGCAACCCAATTCGAACGCCGCCGCAAAATCCGCCGCCGCCGCGCCCGCCACATCAACTCCCAACAGTGGCTTCCGCCAGGTCTTCGTCCGTGACACCTGCATCGGCGCCTCCAGCTGCACGCCGAAAACAACCCGCATCTCGCTCCAGCCCGGCGACACATCCTCATCTTCTTCGCCATCCAGCGAAGCAAAGCCAGCCGGTCCCGCGGTCAGCGCCAATTCCGCGCGCGTAGCCATCCCCGGCGCTGCCACCGCAACCGTCTTCACGCATTCCGTCGCAATCGACGACCGCGTCTTCCTCGCTCTCACCGGCAACCATCCGTGATCGCACAAATCGTGCTCCGGTGACTGCAAACAACGGCCATTCGAATCCGCGCCCTCCAACTGATGTCGCATCACCGCACGAAGTAATCCTCATCACCGGCGCCGGCGGCAGCATCGGCTCCGCCCTCGCCAAACATCTCCTGGCATCGAAAGTAGATTCCGCCAACTCCGACCAACATGTACGGGCGCAGCATGGCTGTGCCCCAGCTTGGCAAAATGTAATCCGCACCATAGTCCTGCTCGACCACTCCGAGCAAAACCTCTACGAAATCCACTCCGACCTCTCTTCCACAATTGCCGCCGCGAACGCCTCCCCTAAACTCATCCCCATCCTCGGCGACATCAACGACGCCCCACTCCTCACAGACCTCTTCGAAAAATATCGCCCCACACAAATCTTTCACGCCGCCGCCTTCAAACACGTCCCGCTGATGGAAGAAAATCCCATCGCCGTCATCCGCAACAATATCCTCGGCACATGGAATCTCGCCTCCGCCGCTCTCAAACATCGCGCCCGCAATCTCACGATGATCTCCACCGACAAAGCCGCAAACCCTCGCAGCATCATGGGCGCCGCCAAACGCGTAGCCGAGCTGATCCTCGCGCGCCTCGACACGCCCGCAACTCGCATGCGCTCCATCCGTCTCGGCAATGTCCTAGGTTCAACCGGAAGTGTCGTCCCGCTATTCCAGCAACAAATCGCGCGCGGCGGCCCCGTCACCGTCACGCATCCCGACGCCCGCCGTTATTTCCTCTCACTCGAGGAAGCCACAAACCTGATCCTCGCCGTCGCCGCTCTCGAGGACTCCGGCACACTCTTCATCCCCGAACTCGACGTCCCCATCAAAATCCTCGACCTCGCCAAAAAAATGATCCGCGAAGCCGCCTCATCCGCGATGTACGACGCCGCTGCCGTGAACGCGTCGGGTTCACTCAACACCACCATCGACCTCGCTGTGCCCAACGGAACGCAAATCGAAATCGTCTTCACCGGCCTCCGCCCCGGCGACAAACTCTCCGAAGATCTCCTCTCCTCATCCGAAACCGCCGAACAAACAACTCATCCCAAGCTCCGCCGCATCCTCGGCCCAACTCTCACCGCAAAATCCCTCGACTCCTCCATCACCTTGATCTCCGAAAAAATTCACACACGCGACTTCCCCGCCCTCCTCGACGCCATCCGCTCCCTCGTCCCCGACTACCAACCGAGCGCTCTCATCTCCGCGCAAATCTCCACCCAACTCTCCGCCACCGCCAAAGCCTGACGCTCCACGGACTATTCCCCACATCGGAAGAATCCTTTCTCTACACGAATCCCCTTCAATCCCTTCAATCGACGCGCAATAATAATCTCCTACCGTGCCACATCTCTCAGAAGACGCCTCTGCTCCCGCATCCGAGTTTTACGCCAAGCGACTCGAAGAACTACGAGCCGAGACGACCGCTTGTCTCGGCAGTCATTCGAAGTACACACAAATCTTGGTCGTACTCGGCCTCCTCGCCTGCTACCTCGTCTATCAGGCTGTCGCCAATAAGAGCGTGCCTCTGTGGTCAGCCGGCCTTGTCGTCCCCGTTGCCCTTTTCATCGAATACCAACGCCGCCGCTCGCGCTTGAACTTCATGAAACTCCGCAGTGTGTCCGAGCTGTACGAAAAAGGAATCGCGCGCATCACTCACAACTGGGAGCGTCTCGATTCCGGCGACGAATTTCTCGACCAGGATCATCTTTACGCCAGGGATTTGGATCTTTTCGGTCGTGGCTCTCTCTACCAGCTCGTCTGTTCGGCGCGCACCCAGATCGGCAGCCAGACCATCGCGAATTGGATGACCTCACCCGCCGACGCGCTGGAGGTTCGCTCGCGGCAATTGGCAATCGCTGAACTTCGAAATCGTCGAGATCTTCCGGAACGACTCGTCTCCGCCGCGCCGGCACAGGTTTCCGACTTCCGCCCCGACTTCCTCAAACTATGGCTCAGCGAACGCACTGCCCCATTCCCGGCGTGGGCGCCATACCTGGCGTTCGTATTGGCCTTCGCCGCGATCACACTTCCAATCTTGTATTTTTCCGGCTTGCTTGCCTTGAAGGCACTGTGGAATGGGCTTGCTGTCTTACTTTTCATCGGTCTTACTTTTGCTTCCAATTTTCGGCCGCGAATCAAGTCCGTCCTGGATTCGCTGGGCTCGCTCTCCATCGAACTTCCGACGCTGCGTGCGTTGTTGGAAATCATGGAACGCGAGCAGTTCTCTTCGCCCAAGCTGACGGAGCTTGCCAATTCCCTTCGAGGCAGCAGTCTCTCAGCCTCTCAGGTACTGAATCGCCTGCATCGCCTCATTCGCTTGGTGAAGCTGCGCGAAGATGAGTTCCTGGCTTATCCATGCTTTTGTCTGCTGTGGGCAACTCAGTTTGGCATCGCGATCGATCGCTGGCGTCGCCATCACGGACTTGAATTGCTGCAGTGGATGACAGCACTCGGTGAACTGGATGCTCTGATCTCTCTTTCCACTTACTCGTACGAACATCCCGCCGACCCATTTCCGGAAATCGTCGAATCTGGCCCTCTGTTCGACGCCGAGGGACTCGGCCACCCCGTGCTCGAAGAAGACGTCTGCGTGCGCAACGACCTTCGACTCGACGACAAGGTGCGCTTCCTCATCGTCAGCGGCTCAAACATGTCCGGCAAGAGCACCTTCCTGCGCGCCATCGGTACGAACATCGTTTTGGCGCTCGTGGGTGCGCCTGTCCGCTGCGTAAAACTAAAACTGTCTCCGGTCAAACTCGGCGCAGCCATACGAATTCAGGATTCCTTGGTCGACGGCCGTTCGCATTTCATGGCCGAGATGCAGCGGTTGCGGCGCATGATCGAATCCGCTGGCGACGGTTGTCTGATGTTCTTGGCGGACGAAATCATGGGTGGCACCAACTCCCATGACCGACGGGTTGCCACAGAGTGGGTGATACGTGCTTTGGTGCTGCGGGGAGCGATCGGAGCGATAAGCACGCACGATTTGGCCCTGACCGAGATCGCCGCCAACGGGCTGCCAGGACGCAATGTCTTCTTCGAAGATTCCGGGGATTCCGGAACTCTTTCGTTCGATTACAAACTCCGCGAGGGAATCCTCACGCGTTCCAATGCACTCAACATCGCCCACATCCTCGGAATCGATGCGGCTGCAAATCCAATCAAATCCAAATCGGGCAACTGACACCGCAGCGAGTCGCCGCCTACATCGTGAATCCCAAATTCTGCGTCTGAAAATTCGCCAGATTCGGAAAGATCGACGGCAAATTCCCGCTCGTTACTCCAAACCACGACGCCAGCGTCGCCGCATACTGATCCACCGACGTTGTCGGAATCCATCGTCCGTTGTTCCCCGTATCGCGGGCGTCAGCGTCACATCCTTCATGACGTTGTAATAGTTCCCCAGCGCGTCGTTCGTCAGCACCGTCATGTAGTTCGTGTAGCCCGTCGTATCCGAGATTTTGTTCTGCGACACCACTCAGAGTTCGTCCAACGCAAGCGCCACCCGCTGCCGCAACTGGTCGCTGTCGTTCACTGCGTTCAGAAAAAACTGGTTCTGAATGTCCGAATCCTCAGTGTCTGATGAGGGCGTCGGATAACTCGAAGCCGGCGCGCTGAATTGTTCCTGCAAAAATATGTCGAACCCGCTCTGTGCCACCTGGCTCACGAGCGTGGTCGTCGGGCCAAATGTCGATTGCTCCGAAATCGTACGGCCGAAACTTGCGATACCGGTTGCGCCGCTGAGACAACGCTCGCCGCGACCACCGAAGACGCCGCCGCGCCAGGCTCCGGATTTTTCACCACGATATTGATCGTTCCGATTTGTGTCGCCGTCGCGTTTCCCGACACTTGCAATTCTGTCGGTGAAACGTACGTCGTCGTCAGCATCTGCCCGCCGAACGACACTGTCGAATTCTTCACAAAGCCACTGCCGCTCAGCGTCAGGCCAAATGCCCCGGTCGCTATCGTGGAGGGCGCCACAGAATTGAGGATGGGAATCGGATTCTGAAGAGTGACCGTGCTGCTGCCCTTTTGCGTCACGTCGTCGGAACTGGTCGCCGTCACCGTAATCGCGTTTGGCGTGGGAAGGCCTGCCGGCGCGGTATACATTCCGTTCGCGTCGATCGTGCCCGTCGTCGCATCGCCTCCGGCAACCGAATTCACCGACCAGGTCACGGTTCCATTGGGGCTGCTGCTTACGACCGCGGCGAACGATTCATTCGATCCCGCGCGAACAGTTGCGGTCGCTGGCGTCACGCTCACGCCAGTGCTACCACCGTCCGGTGGGAGCGTGGACCCGTCGCTTCCACGTTTCGTGCCGAGTCCTGAGCAGCCGCTCAACAACAACATAAGGATTGCCGCCGGAGCGCTCCAGATTCGTTTCACGGACATGACCCCCATCGGACCTCGACAAACACTGCTCCGCAGTGGGCAACACGCGAGGCGTCGCCATTCGCAATCGGAAGCTCAACTTCAATACGGAGTGTGGGCGTTGCTGCTTGGGTACCGTGAGATTACGGGGGTCGTGCGGAACTGGCTACTGGCCTCGCGACCAGAATGAGGTCAATGGCCTTTGGTCATTGGGCTCGGCCGTAGAAAACAGTGGAAAACGTGGAAAAACAGGCCGCAGCGGTAAGCCGACGCAAATTTCGCCTAGTTACTTATACGGTATCTACTCGTAATGTTACGCCGCATGTCGCTTTTTGAAGCCGCTTGCTTGGTTACGAGAAGCGGACGCGGACATCGGGGCGCTTTTCCAGATGCACCGAATCGATGAATCGGACCTGCCGGTCGTCGAGGGTCAGAATCATCGACATAGTTCGTATGCCTTCACCGAAGAATCGCACGCCCTTCAATAAATTTCCATCGGTCACGCCGCAGCACGCGAAAATGATTTTCTTTCCTGGGGCCAAATCTTCCGTGTCGTAAATGCGTTTCGGATCTTTTACTCCCATGCGTTCGAGCCGCTCGGCGTCTTGCGGCTTGCTCAGCACCAATCGCGCGAGAATCTGTCCGTTGAGGCAGCGTAACGCCGCCGCCGTGATCACGCCTTCAGGCGCGCCGCCGGTTCCCATCACCGCGTGCACGCTCGTGCCGACAACCGCCGCCGAAATTCCTGCCGACAAGTCGCCGTCTCCGATCAGCCGAATGCGCGCGCCGGCTTTGCGAATATCGCCGATCAGTTTTTCGTGGCGCGGCCGTTCGAGCACCATGATCGTCAAATCTTCTACGTCGCGGTCGAGTCTCTTCGCGATCGATTTCAAGTTGTCGGCAACCGGCGCATCCAGATCGACGGCGCCTTTGCAGCTCGGACCGACGACCATTTTTTCCATGTAAATGTCGGGAGCATGAAGCAATCCGCCTTTTTCGCTCGCGGCGAGAACCGCGATCGCGCCGCCGGCACCGGTGGCGCAAAGATTCGTGCCTTCGAGCGGATCGACGGCGATGTCCACTTCCGGAAAGAGCGCTTTTGGCGCGTGCGTCGCCAATCCGACTTTTTCACCGATGTAGAGCATCGGCGCTTCATCGCGTTCGCCTTCGCCGATTACGATGGTGCCGTCCATCTGCACGGCGTCCATCGTCTTGCGCATGGCTTCGACGGCAACTTCGTCGGCTTTGTGGCGGTCGCCGAATCCCATCGTGCGCGCCGCCGCAATCGCACCGTTTTCGACGACACGCAAAAATTCCAGGCTAAGCTGCTCTTCCATTTCTCACGCCTCCTGGAGCGCGGAAAATTCAGACCGGCTCGAAATGCGAAAACATGTTGCGAAACTCCGCGATGCTGTTTGGAATCTCGTAAGTGCAGACGGCTTCAAACTTCTTCCACAATTCGAGAACGACGGGATGCGAATGGGCGCTCGCAATCGCTTCCGGAGAGACCCATTCAAAAACTTCGATGATGGTTCCGTCCGCGGCGCGCATCACGATCGATTCGCGGTTGGTGACGAGACCCGCGGCGCGCAGCGGCGGCAGGTGCTCACGAACGAGTGCCAGCAGCGCTTCCTGGCAACCGGCCTTCGGTTTGTAGCAAGCGAGAGAGATCGACCCCATGTTTTTGCTCCGATGGGACCTGTTTGTACTGGGCGCCGCTGCAAATCGTGTCTACCCGGCACGGCTTGCGCGGCAGGTAATGCTAGTCCAATTCGAGCCCGCCCGTCGATACAGGAGCGTTGCCAGTGGGCGCTGAAAGTTACGTCACGGCTATCACGATGTTTCATCTGTGGATGCTTCCTATTTTGAGTTCGTGCTCGCTTGAGCTTGCTGCCCAGCCAGGTACGTGTGGGCGTGGGTTAGTTGGGGAAGCGTTGAATCCGCGTTTGGCCACGATTTCAGGAACGTGGTGTAGGCGGCGGAGGCGGCTTGGGTGTTGCCGGATTTTTCTTCGGTTAGGGCGAGGCCGTAGAGGGGGTAGCCGGAGTTGGGGCGTTCGGTGAGAGCTTGCTGGTAGGCGGTTTTGGCGGCGGCGTAGTCGGAGACGGAGAGTAAGGCGGCGGCTTCGGTTTCTCCGACGGGGCGGATGTAGGCGGGTGGTTCGTGGTAGCCGAGATCTTTTTCTTCTTTGGCGGCCTGAGCGTAGAGTTTTTTGGCTTCTTCCATCTGTTTTTTCTCGACGAGAATTCCGGCGCGCAGTTCGAGCGACATGATCGAAAGATTGCTCACGAGCGGCTTAGTACTGGCGTCGGGCATGATCATGATTTTTTTCGCGTCGTCGCTTTTTTTCTTTTTCTTGGTGGAGTCTTCTTCTTTCATTCGTTTTGTGGCAATCGCGAGTTGAGCGTCAAAGCGGCGCGAAGCGTCTTCGGCTTGCGCTGTGTTGTGCGATTCGAGGGCCTGCATTCCAGCGGCGAAATCGGAGAGCGATTCGGAGAGGAACGCGAGATTGGTGAGCGGCGCCGGCGGAGCGGGGGCGGCCTTCACCATTTCGAGAACGCGAGGCCAATCGGCGGCACGGAGAGCGACAGGCAGGCGTGGATCAATGCGGGCAATCGAATCGCGCGGCGACCATATATAGAGGGTGGCGGAAGATTCGCCGCGCGCGCCTTTGAGTTTTGCGGAGAGCTGGGTGGCGTCCGCAAGACGACCTTCTTCCATCAGGTTGGCAATCGCATACATGAGGTTGTGGACGTAGTTCCAATCGTCGTCGACGCCGACGTGTTGCGCCTGCATGTAGCTTTCGTCTGTGACGGTTGAAGCAGCGAAAGATTTGTCTGCGGTGGCGTAGTCGCCGGTGCGAAAGAAGATGTGGCCGGGCATGTGGACCATGTGGCCTGAAGCGGGGGCGAGACGGCCGAGAATTTCTGCGCTGTGCACAGCTTGTTCGGGATGCGGGCTCGACTCGACGACGTGAATCCAGTAGTGATTCGCGGCGGAATTTTCGGGCTCATCTTTTAGGATCGCCTGAAACATCGACAGTGCTTCTTGCGTGCCTTTCTTCGCTTTGCCGTCGTCGTCGTAGCCATTGTCCAAGGCCCAGGCGAGAAGAATGCGAGCGTGCGTGTCGGCGGGAAATTGCTTGACGAGTTTGCGAAGAGTTTTGACCTCGGCGGATTCTTCATCGCCGCCGGCTCTACCCCTCGAGAGATGTTCCTTTGCGCCTGCATTCGCGGCCTCGATGTAAAGGCGTTCGTTTTTGCCGGCGCTTTTCTTGAGGGCGCGGGCTTTCTTGAGCGCTTCGGCAGCGTAAGGATCGCCGGGGCTGCGCATCGAGAGCGCTAGGTAAAGACCCCACTCGCACATCGCACAGTTGGGATCGACGCGGATGGATTGCTGGAAGGCGCGGGCAGATTCGTAGTCCCAGAAGTCGTGGTAGAGGTTCAGGCCCTGGTCGAACCAAAGTTGGGCTTCGGGAGTGGCGGTGATTTTGAGGTGGACGTTGCCGAAGCCGGAAATTTTTTCGGGTGCAGGGAGTTTGTCTGGCGCGACGAGGTCGCGGGTGCCCATAGCGTGGGACATGGGCTTTTGGGCGGAGGCGGTCGCTGCGGAGAGGAGGGCGAACGCGAAGAGCGCGGTGGCAAAGGCGGCGCGGATTCCCAAAATGGAACGGCGACGGGTGTTGTGGGCGGGCATAAGTTCCTCACCGAGAGACGAATTTGGCAGGGCGAGTATAGCGCGGAGGTGCGAATGGCTCGCGGGTGGGGTTGGTTCGAAACTGAATGGGTACACCCCCGTATGTTTTTTGAAGAGTGAGGAAGGGATTTGTTTTGAAGGGGATGGAGGTATTCCATTTTTGGGAGTGCGCAAAGGTAATGGAGTGAAGGGGTCGCGGAGGGGCAAAGTGGTGGTTTTTGTGGGGATCGAGGGGCGGAGGGGATCGGAGAGGAGTATCACAGGGCATGGTAGCACGGATTGTGTACTTTGTCAATACTGTTTGGTGATTTGTCATTCGAATGAGTGGAGGGGAAAACCCGCACCCTCTGACTTCGGAGGGTGCGGCACCCAGGCGAGGTTGGTGGTTTCTCGTTTGGGGATGGGTGGGGTTGAGTCTAAATCCAGCGATCTGGGAAGCGATCGCGGCTACAGGACAGCGGATCGAACGAGGCAAGACGCAATGATTCAGTTTTTGGAATCTCTGAGCAGAGGCGAAAATTTCGAGGATTGAAGTTTTTTTGAGAGAGCGCTGAGATTTGTGTGACAAGCGGCGAATGGCGTGGTAATAATCTTGTCACTCCCAGGTCAACAACTTGTGCTAAGGGGTGTGATCATGAGCAGAAATTTGCCTCAGCGATTTGTAATTCGAGTTGTGCCTGGATTCAAATTTGGAGATGCAGTTGGACTTGGATGTAGAGGCGTAGTTCGATTTTTATCTAGGGATGTGATTCGAAGGTTTAGCCTCGTTTTCTTCATTTCGGCGACGTTATTTGCATTCAGTGCTTTTGGGCAGCAGGGTACGACATCCCTTCGCGGAACAATTCTGGACAAGACGGCGGCGAGCATCACCGGAGCGACGGTGACGCTGACGAACACCGAACAGGGTGTGCAGCGCGCTGTGACTTCGAGCGACACGGGAGCGTATGAATTCGTGTCGCTGCCGCCGGGGACGTACGCGATCCGCGTGGAGGCGACGGGGTTTCGCGCCTACGATCAGAAAAGCATTCAATTGCTGGTGAACAATCCGACGACGTTGAACATCACGATGCTGATCGGGTCGTCGACGGAAACGGTGGAAGTGTCGGCACAAGAGCAGACGATTAATACGACCGACGCATCGCTGGGCGTGGCATTCGGCGAGAACCAGGTGAAACAGTTGCCGCTGGAAAGCCGCAACGTGGGCGACCTGCTGTCGCTGCAAGCCGGCGTGGTGTACACGGGCAACAATCCGACGATCACGCAAGGCATGAAGGATACGGATACGCGCAGCGGAGCGGTGAACGGTGCGCGCAGCGACCAGAGCAATGTGACGCTCGATGGAATTCCGGTGAACCCGAAGGGCGGTTATGCGTTTCAGTCGGTGCTGCCGGTGACGCTGGATTCGGTGGAAGAATTCCGGGTGACGACGAGCAACGCAGAAGCGGATGCGGGAAGCGCGGGAGGAGCCCAGGTCGCATTGGTGACCAAGAGCGGAACGAACACGCTTCACGGGTCAGCGTACGAATACAACCGCAATTCGTTCGTGAGCGCGAACGACTACTTCCTCAAGCAGTCGGAACTGGGAAGCGGCCAACCAAACCAACCGCAATTCCTGAACCGGAACATCTTTGGCGGCTCGGTTGGCGGCCCGATCAAAAAAGACCGGCTCTACTTCTTTGCGAACTATGAGGCGTATCGCGATGCGGAGCAACAGAGCGTGTTGCGAATCGTGCCGACGGCTGCGCTGCGCGATGGGGTGGTGCAGTACGTGTGCGATGCGTCGGCGAATTGCCCAGGGAACACGGTTGCGGGCGTAAGCGGAGCGACGTATACGGCGGCTCCCGGAAACCAAGTGCTGTCTCCGGCGCAATTGACCGCTATGGATCCGGCGGGCGCACTCCCGGGATATACGGGGCCGGTGGGACCTGATCCGGCGGTCATGAAGTTTTTCAACACGTATCCGCTGCCAAACGATTTGAGCCAAGGCGACGGATTCAACACGGCGGGATTCCGGTTTGCTGCGCCAACGCACAGCACGAAGAACTGGTACATCGCGAAGATGGATTACAACATCACGAAGGACGGAAAGCAGCGCTTGTCGCTGAGCGGATCGATGGCCACCGAAAATCAGGGAGCTGCGCCATTTCTGCCGGGTGATGCGCCGACGACAGACCTGGTGAATTACAGCAAGGGTTTGATCGCGAACTACACGGCGACGATAAAAAGCACGCTGATCAACAGCTTCCGGTATGGATTCATCCGGGAAAGCATCGGAACGATCGGGAATACGGATCAGACGTGGAGCACTTTCCGCGGACTCGACCCAAGTTTCGGCTCAACGCTGAATTATTCGAGCGAATTCCAGCGGCCAATCAACACATTTTGGGACGACCTGAACTGGACACACGGAAAGCACAGTTTGCAGTTTGGATTCCAGACATCGCTGATTCGGAATCCGACATCGAGTTCGACGAGCTCGTTCAGCAACGGTTATACGAACGCGCAGTGGCTGAACACGTCGGGACTGGCGGGACGGGATTCGTCGCCTTTGAATCCAGCGAACAACGGATTTCCGGCAGTGGACTTCAACGGGTTCGGGACAAATTACGACAACGCCGTAACGGCGCTATTGGGCATGGACGTGGAAGTGAACGCTCAATACAACTACGCGCGCGATGGAAGCGTGCTGGCGCAAGGAGCGCCGGTGGTGCGGCATTACGCCGAAGATGGTTTTGAAATGTACGCGCAGGACGTGTGGAAGGTGAAGCCGAGCCTGACGGTGACGATGGGGCTGCGGTATTCGCTGTTCTCGCCGCCGTGGGAGACGAATGGACTGGAGGTTACGCCGACAGAAAGCCTGAATACGTGGTTCAACGATCGCGGAACCGGGATGAACAACGGCGTGCCGTCAATTGCGTCACCGCCGGTGGCATTTAATTTTTCGGGACCGGCGAACGGCGGAACGACTGGATATTACAACTGGGACTGGAAAGATCTGGGGCCGCGGCTGGCAGTGGCGTGGTCGCCGGGATTCGGCTCGGGGCTGCTGGGTAGTTTGTTTGGCGGCCCTGGGAAGAGCAGCATCCGCGCGGGATTCGGAATCGTGTATGACCGAATCGGCGAGGGATTGCTGGATACATTCGATTCGAACGGTGCTTTTGGATTGTCGAGCGCAATTCAGAACGCAGCCGGGCAGGAATCAGTGGCATGCACGCCGCGCATCACGAACCTGAACGTGCTGCCGACGGTGGACAACTGCGGCAGTCCGATTCTGGTGCCGGCGCCGGCGGCAAATTATCCGGCTCCGTTCCCGAGCAATCCAGCGCCGGGAAGCGAAGCGATCACGTGGGGTCTGGATAGCAATATCAAGACGCCGTATTCGTACACGCTGGATTTGTCGGTGCAGAGAGAGCTTGGGCACGGATTCACGTTCCAGGTGGCTTACGTCGGAAGACTCGCGCACCGATTGCTGGCGCAAGAGGATCTGGCGATGCCGCTCGATCCTTACGACAAGGCCGCAGGAATGGATTACTTCACGGCGGCGACGGCGCTGGCGAAGCTGTATCGCAACGGCGTGACGACGAATACGTTCAAGCCAAACATGGTGTCGGCCGGAGTGCAGAAGTATTGGTCGGACATCACGCAAAAGCTGGCGCCGGGTGGTTCGTATGCAATCGGAGCGAACAGCCCGTACGGAAGCTGCGCGACGAACGGATTGAATGGGACGTCGAATCCGACAGTGTTGGCGTTTGATTTGCTGTGCGCCAATGCGCTGAACGAATCGCTGTCGATCGAGGAGATGGACGTTACGGGCGTGCCGGATGCGGGGAATCCGAACCAATCGTATTTCTATCATCTGGGAAATTACACGGGACCGAACGTGTTTTATAGCCCGCAGTACACATCGCTGTATGGATTGCGGACGGTGACGAACGCGAACTACAACGCGATGGAAGTGACAGTGCAACACAAGATGACGCACGGCATTCAGTTCGACTTCAATTATACGTATGGGAAGTCGATCGACTTTTCGTCAGATGCGGAACGCGTCGGATCGTGGGGCGGGCTGGGCGGACAGATTATTAACTCGTGGGATCCGGCGGCGGCACGAGCCGATTCGGATTTCGACTTGCGACATCAGTTCAATACGAACTTCATCGTCGAATTGCCGTTTGGGCGGAACCGGTGGATCGCGCGGGACTCGAACCGGTTTGTCGATGCGGTGATTGGAGGATGGCAACTGTCGGGGCTGGCGCGATGGACGAGCGGCTTCCCGGTGACGGTGGATAACGGCGGACAATATCCGACGAACTACCAACTGGAAGGCCACGCGGATCAGATCGGCGGCGTGCAGACGGGGACGTACTACACCGGTCCGAACAATAATGGGATCGGAAACACGGCGCCGAATTTGTTCGCGAACGGAGCGGACGCGTCGAATTCCTTTGGGTATACGTTCCCAGGAGAAACGGGCGAGCGGAATCAACTGCGCGGACCCGGATTTTTTGGCGTGGACCTGGGATTGGCGAAACGGTGGAAGATGCCGTGGAACGACAGCCACAGCCTGCAATTCCGATGGGAAGTGTTCAACGTGACGAACTCGGTGCGATTCGACGTGCAGTCGGCGAACGCGTATGAGGGCGGGAGTTTGGCGAATGGGAATTCGGCGAACTTCGGGAATTATAGCGGGACGTTGACGAATCCACGGATTATGCAGTTTGCGTTGAGGTATGAGTTTTAGTTCGAAGAATTGAGAAGAGGAATGGGAGAAGCCCCGCCGCTGGTCTTGGTGGGGCTTTTTCTTTGGGCGTGGGGAAATGGCTTTCTTCAGCGGCTGAAGCCGCCGTTGGTGGCTGGGATTTTCGTCGGGGCTGAAGCCCCGACCCCCTAAAGAGAAGAGGAATTGGGGAGGAAGGCGGAGGCGTTGTGTTGGGCCCAGGCGCGGAAGGTGTGCGGCGGGCGGTTGAGGAGGTCGGCGACGGTGGTGGTGATGTAGGCGGGTTGGCCGAGGGCGGCGGTCCAGGCGTTGAGGAGCATGTTGAGTGCGGGGAGAGGAAACGGAGGGACGAGGAGGAGGCGGGCTTCGTCGGGGGCTAGATCTTCGTAGCGGAGCGGGCGGTTGATGGTGTCGGCGATGATTTGGAGCTGTTCGAGTTGGGTGAGGGATTCGGGGCCGGTGATGACGTAGTTTTTGCGCGCGTGGGATTGCGTGGCGGCGGTGGTTGTGTTGGTTGAGTCGACGAGGATGCGGGCGGCTACGGCGGCGATGTCGCGCGGGTCGATGGGAGAGGTGGGGGCTTGCAGGAGCGGCCAGCGGACGACTTCGTTGTTGCGGAAGGCGGGGGCCCACCAGTTGATGCAGTTAGCGGCGAACATTCCGGGGCGGATGAAAGTCCATTGAAGAGATGAGGATTCGATGTGGCGCTCGATGGCGGAGAGCATGGCGCTCATGGCGTTGGGCTGTTGGAAGAATGGGTGCGGAGTTTGATGGGGCGCGGTGAGGAAGACGAGGCGCGATGTGTTTTTTGCGATGCGGTCGATGACAGCGGGCGCGGTGGCGGGTGGGGCGGTCCAGACGAGGAAGACGGCGTCGACATTTTTTAGGGCGGGGTCGAGGGATTCGGGGGCGGTGAGATCGCCGCGGAATTTTTCGATGGCGGGTGAAAGATTGGCGTTGTCGGGATTGCGGAGTAGGGCGCGGATTTTAACGTTGGCGGTGGCGAGGAGTTCGGAGACGAGTTGACGTCCGACGGTGCCTGTGACGCCGATGATTAAAATTTTTGACATGTCTGCAAGCAACAGTATCGCAGACGTTGCGACGCTTTTAGTGATGGGTCAGCGGTTGGATAGTGGCGTTGACCAAGTAGGGGTCGTCGAACTCGGTGATGTCGCCGGCGGCTTTGCCTGCTACGGGCAGCAAGCGAGCGGCGAGTGGCTTTTTCCATTTGAAGGCGAGGGACGCCATGTCGCCGATGATGAGGTCGAGTTGCTGCTCGGTGATGTCGCCGGGGAGAGGCACGGTGTCGAGGCCAGTGCCGCAAACGGCGCTGTAGCTGAGGAGGGCGTCGATGGAGACGTTGCCTTCGCTCCAGCGTTGCGAGAGGCGCGTGTCTTCGAGGATCGGGAGCATGAGGCCGTTGTAACCGGTGCGCTTGACGTGGACGTCGCGAATGGCGGCAGTGACGGTGGCGGCTGCCGTTAGCGTGCCGGATGAGCCGAAGGGCTGCTGCGTAAGATCTTCGAGCGCGGCGCCGATGGAGATGTCTTTCGCCGGCGCGGGAGAGAGATCTATACCGACGTAGGCCCAGCCGGTGTCGCGATCGATGCGCTGCGCGAGGCCTTCGATGTCGAAAGCGATTTTAGCGAGCGTGTCGGTTAATTTCTGGCGCGCGGCGTTGAGGTCTTGCGAATCCTTGAAGACGGCGTTGACGGTGTTGGCGGATTCGAGCGCGATGGCGAACTGGTGGCCGAAGCCGCTGATGTAAGCAGCGGGAAAAAATGGAGTGAGCGGCGGGACCATAGCGATGGCGGCGAAATGGAAATTGGCCTGGCTATGTTCGGTGTCTTCGAGACGCTTCATCACGCGGGCGGCGGCGCCGACTGCGCGCCAGCGGACGCCGTCGTCACCGGCGACGACGAGGCTGCCGTTGAGCGATTTTGTGTTGGCGAGAATTTCGGCGAGCACATCGGCTTGAGTCTCGGGGTCGTTGGCGTTGAGCATGGCGGGGCCGATGCTGGCGGCGAATTGTTGCTGGTCGGCGAGGGCTTCGTAGGTCTTGAAGAAGCTGACAACCTGCTCGGTGGAGAGGCCTTTGGTGTATTCGGAGAAAGGCTGCGTGGCGATGCGGACGCCTTGGACTTTGTAGCCGCGGGATTCGAGGATGGTGCGCGCGTACTTCAGAGCCTTCATCGCCTCAGCGATTTGTTGTTGATATTTGGAGCGGTCGAGATTGACGAAGGCGGTGATGGCGCGGATTT
This sequence comes from Candidatus Acidiferrum sp., assembly GCA_036493835.1. Classification (GTDB taxonomy): domain Bacteria; phylum Acidobacteriota; class Terriglobia; order Acidiferrales; family UBA7541; genus Acidiferrum. The sequence continues at coordinate 24,858 of DASXPD010000112.1, forward strand.
GTGGTTTGCCGGGGTCGTTCGCAGTCACGGTTGTCGTGGTGGAGCGTTGTGCGCTCGCCGTGGTAGCGAAGAGGATGTACGTGAAAACGGTGATGACGACGCGAATTCGGTTGGAGGACATTTTTTCGGCTGGCTCCCTGCGAGGGGAAACGATACATCGGGTGAACGAAGGTTACAACGGAGATGCAGGCGGGAAATTTGGAGTGAGGTTGGGGAGAACCCGCACGCGGCGAAAGGTTGGGGCAAGACGCAGCGGCCGGGCGGAGCCCTTCGAACCTCAGGGTTTGCAACAAGCCCCGCCCCGACAAACAGAATTGCGCGGCACGTTTCGAAATCAGCGTGTCGTTGTGGTTAGACGAAGGCGGCGATGCCGGTGATTTTTTCGCCGATCACGAGTTTGTGGATGTCGTTGGTGCCTTCGTAGGTGTAGACGGACTCGAGGTTGTTCATGTGGCGCATGATGCAGTAGTCGTCGACGATGCCGTTGGCGCCGAGGATGTCGCGAGATTTGCGCGCGGTTTCGAGGGCGATCTGGACGTTGTTCATCTTGAGCATCGAGATGTGCGTGTGATCGACCTTGCCTTGATCTTTCAGGCGGCCGACGTGGAGCGCGAGGAGCTGGCCCTTCACGATTTCGGTGATCATCCAGGCGAGCTTTTCCTGAACGAGTTGGTGAGAGGCGATGGGCTTGTTGGCGAACTGCTTGCGCGTTTTGGCGTATTGCAGCGCTGTGTCGTAGCAGGCCATGGCGGCGCCGAGCGCGCCCCAGCCGATTCCGTAGCGTGCCTGATTGAGACAGCCGAGCGGACCTTTTAAACCGACTATGCCGGGGAGCAGATTTTCTTCGGGGATTTCGCAGTCGGTGAAGGCGAGGCCGGAAGTCACGCTTGCTCGCAGCGACCACTTGCCGTGGACGTCCCACGCCTTAAAGCCGGGCGCGCCTTTTTCGACAAGGAAGCCGCGGACTTTTTCGTCTTCACATTTTGCCCAGACGACAGCGACGTCGGCGATGGAGCCGCTGGTGATCCACATTTTTTCGCCGTTGAGGATGTACTTGTTCCCTTTTTTCACCGCGCGGGTGAGCATGCCGCCGGGATTCGACCCGAACTGAGGCTCGGTGAGACCGAAGCAGCCGATGGCTTTACCTTGCGCGAGCAGCGGAAGCCATTTGTCTTTCTGCGCGTCGTTGCCGTAGGCGTAGATCGGATACATGACGAGAGCGCTTTGCACGGAGACGAAGCTGCGGAGGCCGGAGTCGCCGCGTTCGAGTTCCTGCGTGACGAGGCCGTAGGCAACGTTGGACATACCGGCGCAGCCGTAACCGTGGAGGCTGGCGCCGAAGAAGCCGAGTTCGCCGAGCTGCGGCACGAGATGTTTCGGGAAAGTGCCTTCGCGGCTGTGCTTTTCGATGATGGGGATGACTTCGGCTTCGACGAATTGACGGGCGGCCTGGCGCGCGAGCTTTTCTTCGTCGTTGAGCAGCGAATCGAAATCGATGTAATCGACCCCGTTGTAGGCGGGCATAGGATCTCCTGATCGTTCTTACGAAAGTCGAGCTTACGAAAGTCGGGTGTTACTTAAATCCGGGCCGCGCAAGACCAGCACGGCATTGTCGTGCCGTGGAACGTTATCGGCGCTGACGCGATTGCAGTGCGCGGAATGTAGAGGCTGCGTTTCGGGTCCGAATCTGGCTCGTGCAGAGATATTGTAGCAATGGCGCGGAAGCGCGGGCAACCAAGTGGAACGGCGAGCTTTCCATTTTGGAAAGTCTCATTAGAGATAGTTCAGTTTGGTACGGTGGCGCGGACGCAGCGGTTTTTGAGAACTTTCCAACCTCGTTCGAAGTAGCAAAATCACTGAAAAGACAGCGGATTTTAGCCGGCGGAAGGCACCGGGTTCGGCGTCGTTCATGCAGGCGTCGATACGCGAGGAGGAGTGTGCAAATACACAATCGAGCATGGGCGAGGCATTTGGTGGTGATAGCAGCGCTGTGCGTTGGCGCGGGTTTGTATCCGAAAGAGGGGTTCGCCCAAGACGGGGACGCGCAGGGTCCGCAGCCGAAGCAGGAAGACCTGGCGAATGCGAGCCTGGAAGATCTGATGAAGATGGAAGTGACATCGGTGTCCAACAAACAGCAGACATTGTCACGAACCGCAGCGGCGGTGTTTGTGATTACGCAGGACGACATCCGGCGGTCGGGTGCGACGAATATTCCGGACGTGTTGCGGATCGCGCCGGGACTCGATGTGGCGCAGATCAACGCGAGCAACTGGGCGGTGAGCGCGCGCGGGCTGAATGGGCAATTCAGCAACGAGCTGCTGGTGCTGATCGACGGGCGGAACGTGTATACACCGACGTTTGGCGGCGTTTTCTGGGACACGGTGGACTTGCCGTTGGAAAATATCGAGCGGATCGAGGTGATTCGCGGGCCGGGCGCGTCGATCTGGGGCGAGAACGCGGTGAACGGCGTGGTGAACATCATCCGGAAGAAAGCCGGAGATTCAAAGGGCGGATTGGTGAGCGTGGGCGGCGGAAATGCGGACGTCGATTTCGCGACGGTGGAGTACGGCAACTCGATCAAGGAGCGGCTGGACTACCGAGGATACGTGAAATATTTCGACGAACACGACATGCGCGCGATCGGAGGAGGAGACGGCGGCGATGGATGGCACGTGGCACGCGCGGGATTTCGAACGGACTCAAAGCTCAGCGAAAAAGATGCGCTGGTGGTGGAAGGCGACATGTTTACCGGGCGCGAGGGAGATCCGACGGTTACGCTGACGTCGCTGCTGGCGCCGGGGCCGACGGCCGTGCAGGATTTCATCAACGTGGGCGGCGGATTCCTACAGACGAACTGGACGCACACGACGTCGAGCCGATCGGACTTCACGCTGATGGGGGCGTACGACACTTACGAGCGGGGCGATCTGTTGAACGACCATCGGCAAACCGAGAGCCTGGACTTCCGTGAACACTACGTACTGAGTGAGAGGCAAGAGCTGGTGTGGGGCGCATCTTACCGGCATACGTCGGCGACATCGGACGGCGGCATCCGGGTGTCGCTGATTCCGCCGAATCAGAGCGAGGACATTTTCAGCGTGTTTGTGCAGGACGAGATCGCCGCGATTCAGGACCACCTGTATCTGACGGTGGGGAGCCGATTCGAAAACAATACGCTCTCAGGATTCGCTGCGATGCCGACGGCACGCGCGCTGTATCAACTGGACCCAAAGCAGTCGATGTGGGCAGCGGTATCGCGAGCGGTGCGGTCGCCGGCGGAAATCGATGAGTCGCTGAGAATCAACGTCGGCGGAGTCACGCTGCCAAACGGAACGATGGCCGCCATCAGCGTGTTTGGGAATCCGCATGTGAAGGATGAGGGGCTGCTGGCGTATGAAGCGGGTTACCGGAGAATGCTGACGCCCAGGCTGTCGCTGGACATAGCGGCTTACTACAACGACTACGACAATCAAATCAGCGACGAGCCACAGGCGCCGTTCTTCGAAGCGACGCCGGCGCCGCCGCACACGGTGATTTCGACGATCAACCAGAACCTGATACATGGCGAGACGCATGGAGCGGAATTGTCGGCGCGGTGGAAGGTGAACGATCGATGGGCGCTGGACGGCAGCGCCGAGTTCGAACGGATTCACATGCACCGTTCGGCGGGAAGCCTGGACGTCACGACTGGGCCCGACACCGAAGGGAGCACTCCACGCCAACAAGCGCGACTTCAATCGAAACTATCCCTGACGCGCAAGCTCTCGTGGAACGTTTCGGGAGATTACACCGACCGGCTGGAATCGCAGGGTGTGCCGTCGTACACGCGGCTGGATTCGAATCTGATCTGGCAACTTCGAGACAAGTTCGCGCTAGGTCTGTATGGCCAAAACCTCCTGCGCGACCGGCACCTAGAATTTTTTGACCCCGACAGCAGTTCTACTCGATCGACGCTGATCCGGCGGAGCGGATACGTGAAGCTGACGTGGCGTTTTTAGGCAAGGCGGCAAAAATTCGATGAAGCAAGGCCAAGCCGAAGCTCGAAAAGGAGCGCGCCGAAGGATCGCGAGAAAAACGCGTCGGCGATGGCGCGCCGCATTTTGGCCGGCCTGCACAATTCTTGCGGCGAGCGCAGTGCTTTTAGCGGCAACGACGCTGCACGGAAGGCCACGAGCGCCGGCTACGAACGCGCCGCTGGAGTACGAAGTGAAAGCGGCATTCCTGTTTCGCTTTGCGCAATTCGTCGAGTGGCCCCCCGACACGTTCAAGGAACCCAACGAACCGTTCACCTACTGCACGATCGGAGAAGACCCCTTTCACGGAGCGCTGGAGCGAACGTTGACGGGAAAAACGATCGAGCAGCGGCCGCTACGCGTGCAGCACCTGAACGGCGGAGGCGCAGGTCCAAACAGCGGAAAGATCGGCCAGTGCCAGGTCTTGTTCGTCGGTGGACCGGCAGATCGGAAGCACGTCGCCGAAACGCTGGCGAGCACGGCGAGCTTGCCCATTCTCACCGTCGGAGAAGCGGATCAATTTGCAGAGAACGGCGGCGCGATCGGGTTCTGCACCGAAGACAACAAGATCCGGTTTGAAGTGAATCTAGATGCGGCGGGAAAGGCGGGGCTGAAAATCAGCGCGAAGCTGCTGGCACTGGCAAAAACGGTGCTGGGCGCCCCGAAGGGAACCTGAAATGCCGAAGGAACGACGCTCTTCCATACAGCGCAAGCTGACGTTTGTGATTCTGACGACGAGCCTGCTGGGGCTGAGCCTGGCGTGCTTGTGTTCGGAAATTTACGAACGCGGAAGTTTTCGGAGCGCGATCGCGACTCAGTTAACGGCGCTTGCCGGAACGCTGGGAGCGAACACCACGGCGTCGCTGGCATTCAGCGACCGGCAATCGGCGGTAGACATTCTGAATGCGTTGAGCGCTGAGCCGCATGTTGTTACGGGATGCCTGTACGACAAGAGCGGACAATTTTTCGCGGGCTATCAAAGAAGCGGCGCGGGGGATCGATGCAGCACTGTGCTGGTGCATGGCGAAGAAGTGAAGTTTGCATCGGATTCCGTGACGGTGTACCGGTCGATTTTGTTGCAGAGCGAGCCGGTGGGATGGATCTCGATCAAGTCGGACCTCGGCGAGCTGCAAGCGAAAATCCGGCGTTACACGCAGATTTCGGTGGTGGTGATTTTTGTTTCGGTGCTGGCGACGTTTCTCGTTTCGTCGCGGCTGATTCGACTGATCATCAATCCGGTGGTGGAGTTGGCGGAGACGGCGGCGCGCGTTACGAGGCAGGAAGACTACACGCTGCGCGGCACGGTGCAGAGCGACGACGAAATCGGCGCGCTGGTGGAAGCGTTCAACGAGATGCTGGACCGCATTCAAGAACGCGATGTGGCGTTGCAGACTTCAAACAGTCAATTGGAGACGCGCGTCGCCGAACGTACGCGCCAACTGCAATCGGAAATCGACGATCGACTGCTGACCGAAGAAACTTTGTCGGAAGAGCGGCGCATGCTGCGCGCGCTGATCGATAACGTGCCGGACTTTATGTACGTGAAGGATGCGCGGAGCTGTTTTGTGGTGGCGAACATGTCCCTAGCGAAGTCGATGGGAGTAAATTCTCCGGCGGATTTGCTGGGCAAGACCGATTTCAATCTTTATCCGAAGAGGCTGGCGAATCAGTACTACGAGGACGAGCAGCGAGTGATGCGCAAAAAGGAGACTTTGTTCGCACACGAAGAGGAATCGCTCGATAGGCAGGGTGGCCGGATCGCGCTGCTGACGACGAAAGTGCCGCTCTTCGACAAGAATGGGCAGGTGATAGGAATTGCGGGGGTCGGACGCGATATTACCGAGCGACAGCGCGTCGAACGCGAGATGCAGCGCGCGAAAGAAGCGGCCGAAGCGGCCAGCCGGGCGAAGAGCGAATTTCTGGCCAATATGAGCCACGAGATTCGAACTCCGCTGAACGGGGTGATGGGGATGACGGACCTGGCGCTCGATACCGAGTTGACACCGGAGCAGCGCGATTACCTCGAAACGGTGAAGAGTTCGTCGGATTCGCTGTTGACGGTGATCAACGACATTCTGGATTTCTCGAAGATCGAGGCGGGAAAAATCGATCTCGAATCGGTGGATTTCAATTTTGCGCGACAGCCTGGAGTCGACGCTGAAGACGGTGGCATTGCGCGCGGATGAAAAAGGGCTGGAGCTTTTGTGCGAAGTCGCGCCGGAGGTGCCGGAGATCGTGTGCGGAGATTCGACGCGGCTGCGGCAAGTGGTGATCAATCTGGTCGGCAACGCGATCAAGTTCACGGACACGGGCGAGATCGCGGTGCGCGTCCAAATGGAATCGCGTGAGCCGCAGCATTGCGTGCTCCGCATTACGGTGTCGGACACTGGCGTCGGAATCCCCGAGGAAAAGCGCGAGCTGATTTTCGCGCCATTCTCGCAAGCGGATACTTCGACGACGCGAAAGTACGGAGGCACGGGGCTTGGGCTGACGATTTCGACGCGGCTTGTGGAAATGATGGGCGGAAAAATCTGGGTGGAGAGCGAGGTCGGGCGCGGAAGCCAGTTTCACTTCACAGTGCGGGTTGGGCTGACCGATACGAAGGAGGTCAAGGTCGGGTCCATCGCTCCACCGGAGATTTTGCGAGGATCGCGGGTGTTGGTGGTGGACGACAACCGGACGAACCGGCGCATCCTGGAAGGGATGCTCGGCCGGTGGGAGATGGTGTCGGTGTCGGTGGAAGACGGGCGGGACGCGCTAGATGCGCTATCGGGGGCGCGCAATGCGGGACAGCCGTTTTCGCTGATCTTGACCGACATGCATATGCCGAAGATGGATGGATTCACGCTGATCGAGCAGATTCGAAAGCGGCCGGAGCTCGCGACGGCGACGATCATGATGCTGACTTCCGCGGGACATCGCGGCGACGCGGCGCGATGCCAGGAGCTGGGCGTTGCGGCGTATCTGCTGAAGCCGATCCGGCAATCGGAGTTGCGTGAGGCGATTGCGCGCGTGCTGGGAGCGCATGGAACGACTGGTGCGATTCCGCTGATCACGCGGTTTTCGCTGCAGGATGGACGCGATCCAGCGGCTTCGCTGCGCGTGTTGCTGGCCGAGGACAACGCTGTGAATCAAAGGCTGGCGGTGAGGCTGCTCGAAAAACGCGGGCATCAGGTGGTCGTTGCGGGGAACGGAGCCGAGGCGCTGGTGGCAATGGAGAAACACGCGTTCGATCTTGTGTTCATGGACGTGCAGATGCCCGAGATGGACGGGCTGGAGGCGACGGCTGCGATCCGGGGGAAAGAAAAGATTACCGGGAAGCACCAGCCGATCATTGCGCTGACGGCGCACGCGATGAAGGGCGACCGCGAAAAATGCATCGCGTGCGGAATGGACGGATATTTGACGAAACCGATCCGGCCGCAGGAGCTGGATGATGTCCTAGAAGATTATGTCGGGCGGCGAGCCGATGCATTACAGGCTGCGGAGATGGCGGAACAGCGGAAGTAGTTCGGAGTTGCGAAGGCGGGCGATTGTGCTGCCACTCGCTTGACGTGTGTTGGCTGTGTGGCGAAACTGGATGCTCGTTAATAAACACACCGCGTTGCCTACGAGATGACCACGAAAAAAACGAAACGAAAGCCTGCAAGGAAGTCGCGAAAGTCTGTGCGCTCTTCGAAATTGGTTTTACATCCCCAAATTTTGATTTTCGATATCGACGGCGTTTTGATCGATGTGCGGGCGACGTATTGGCGGTCGGCGATCGAAACTGTTCGCCATCTGAGCGGAAAGCGTGTCACGTACGCCGATCTGCACAAGTGGAAGAGCAAGCCGGGGCACAACGACGACTGGCGGATGACGGCGAACTGGGTGACCGCGCTCGGCAAACCGACATCCTATGAAGAGGCGCGCTCGGCTTTCGAGAAATTTTATTGGGGGACGGACGACCGGCGCGGCAACGTGCATAACGAGAAGTTTGTGATCACGGCGAAGCAGATCGAACGGTGGGCGAAGACATACGAGCTGCACCTGTTTACAGGGCGGACGCGAAGAGAATACGCATTCACGTTCGACAAGTGGCCGCATTCGAAGCATTTTCGGACGGTCGTGACGATGGACGACGTCAAGAATGGGAAGCCTGCGCCGGATGGATTGTTGAAGATCTTGGCGGGGCGGGATCCGTCTACAGCGGTCTACGTAGGGGATAACATTGACGATGCGCTGGCGGCGCGGGATGCGAAAATTCCGTTCATGGCGATTTTGCCAAAAGGCGCACACGGGTACCGAGAACGGCTGGGCAACTTTCGCAGACTCGGGGCGCTTGGGATTTTGACTCGGGCGAGCGAGTTGAATGAGTGGCTGGGGAGATAAGGTCCTGCAAATAAGGATGTGGGCTTCAAGCTCAGGAACTTCGGCGGACCGATTCGGGAACGATAGATAAGAGGTATAAGTCCTGTGGAATTCCAAAATGGGAATTTTGTGTTTCGGCTTTTGCTCAAGACGTCTCTAATTGGATTGTTTTCAGTGGCCTGCGCCGGTCTTGCCTCCGCGCAAGCGCCTCCCGGGCCCATGACGTTGCCTCCGGTGAAGGATGCGCCAGCGCCCGCTCCTCGCCCGCAGGTGCAGAAATCGGTTTTGCAGCCGCGAACGGCGATCTTCGGAGACTGGAAATTTAATCGCGACGATAGCGACGACCCGCAAAGGAAGATGCAGGAGGCTCAACAGGACCGGAGCAATAGCAACGGCGGGTATGGCGGCGGTGGCCCGCGTTTGGGCTACCCGGGCGGAGGCATGGGCGGCGGTGGGCGCCGCATGGGTCAGCAAGGAATGAGCGACGATGAGCGACAGAAAATGCAGGAGTTAATGAATCCTGCGAATCGATTGACGGTCGCAGACATGACCAACAGCGGCGAGGTAGATCTGACCGATGACCAGCAGAGGAAGCTAGTGCTCGTTACGGATGGCCGCAAGCTGCAGAAATCAAAGGACGCGAACAATCAGGAAGTTGCGGCGCATTGGAGCGGGAAGCAGATCGCTACGGATGAGAAGGGCCCGCACGGGAAGATGAGCCGGACGTATGAGTTGTCTTACGACGGGACCCAGCTTTATGAGACGTTGCACATGTCGATGGGGCGAAATGGCTCGACGCTTTTGGTTCGATATGTGTATGACGCGTATGGGCCGCCACCAGGAGCTGCGGCGAGCGCGCCTGCTGCTGGCCCCGCGCCCGCTGGCGGCGCAGCGCCGAAACAATAGAAAGGTCAAAGCGGCTAACCCGGTTCGATATCAGGCGTTAGCACGATGCTTCGGTTAGCGAACGACGTCGCGAAATTGCGAGCGTGATTGAGCATCGACGGTATAACTTCTACGAACAAAACTGTGTCAGCGCGAATTGACGCCGCGCTGCGCTGGATGCTATAAAATTATTGTCTAACGCGGGGCGCTTCTAGGCCACCGAGGCGCTCATCCCGGGTCGAGCGTGCCGGGCGGCTGCCAATCCTGAGGTTCAGGCGACACAAGTTAAATGCAAGAGATTGTTCACCAACTTGGCGAACTCTTCCTTCAGGCTGTGCCTACAGTCCTGATCATTCTGATTTTCTATGGCATTTTGCGGGCGTTGTTTTTCGGTCCGCTGATGAAAGTCATGGAAGAGCGTGACGCGCGAACCGCCGGCGCGCGCAAGGCTGCGGAATCGGCGCAGACGGCCGCCGCGAATAAGGTGAAGCAGTATCAAGACGCGCTGAAACAGGCCCGTGCCAAGGTGTATGCCGAGCAGGAAGAAGCGCGGAAAAAACTTTTGAACGATCGTGCTGAAGCGTTGAAAGAAGCGCGCGGCAAAGCTGCCGGTCACGTCGCCAGCGCAAAAGAGCGTGTGGCGCGCGAATTCGACACGGCGAAGCAAGACATCGAGACCAGCGTCGCGCAGCTTGCCTCCGAAATTGCGCAGCGTGTTATTCAGATTCCCCCACACAGGCCTTCCAGCCCGGTCAGAGAGGTTTCATGACGGGTCGTCGCGTCTCACTCATCGTCAGTGTAACGTTCGCAATGCTGTTTGCCGCCGTTAGCGTGCACGCGGCGGAAGGCGGCAGCGAAGCCGGCGACCGCGTCAACGAACTGTTTAAGTGGATCAACTTTGTGGTCGTCGCGGCCGCGTTGATCTGGATCTTCGGCAAAGTTTTGCCGCCGATTTTCCGCAAGCGCTCCAACGAAATCGGTGCAGCCATCAAAAAGGCGACCGAAGCCAGGGCGGAAGCCGACCGGCAACTGCGCGAAGCCGAGCAGAAACTCGCGAAGCTTGAGCAGGAAATCGCACAGCTCCAAACGATCGCACAACGCGAAGCGGCCGCCGAAGCGGAACGCATTCGCAATGCGACTTTGAGCGACGCGCAAAAAATCGAAGCGGCCGCAGGCGCGGAAATCGAAGCGGCCGAACGCGCGGCGCGCCTGGAATTGAAAGCTCTCGCGGCCAACCTGGCCGTCGACAGCGCCGAATCGTTGCTCGCGAAACAGCTCACACCGCAGGCTCAAGAAGCGCTCGTCAGCGCCTTCGTGAAGGGCCTTGCGGGGAGACCCAATTGAAGTCAGCGAGCCTTCAATATGCCAACGCGCTGGCGGATATTGCATTGGCACAGGGCGCTGCCGATCCCGTGTTGCGTCAACTGATGGATTTCCGCGAAGCGTATGCGGAATCTTCCGAACTGCGAAATTTTCTGGCGAGCCCCGCGGTCGATCGCGAAGCGAAGCACGGTGTGATCGAAAAACTGGTGGCGCGGCTGGGCGCGACCAAGATCGTGCGAAACTTCCTGTTCGTCGTAGCCGACCATAGCCGGATGCACATTCTGCCCGAGATTGTTGATTCGTTCCAGGAAGTCGTTCGCGAACGGCAAGGAATCGCCGAAGCGGAGATTTCTTCCGCCGTCGAACTCAGCGCGGCGCAAAAAGCGGAATTTGCGTTCACGCTGGAGCGCATGACCGGACAGCGGATCGAGGCGAAGTATTCGCTCGACCCGAGTCTGCTTGGCGGCGCGGTGGTGCGAATCGGCGATTCGATTTACGACGGATCGGTACGGAATCGTTTGAACGAGATGCGGTCGAAATTGACAGGCGAGTAAGAGAGAACTCGCCGGGTGCAGTTGATGTGGGCCGTTTTGTCAAAGTGGTGATGCGGATTTTGTGAGAGTTTAGCCGAGCCTCGAGTTCGCCGGGCTGAATCCCGGTTCGTTCGAGAGCGCACGAGGCCTAGTTAGGCCCAGTCAGGCAAAGTTACGGAGCGCGAATGGCGAATATAAAAGCGGACGAAATCAGCAAGATTCTGCGCGAACAGATCGCGAACTACGAGCAGACCGTTGCGGTCGACGAAGTCGGATCGATCATCAGCGTCGGCGACGGCATCGCGCGCATCCACGGACTCGACAAAGTCATGGCCGGCGAGATGCTCGCCTTCCCGCACAACGTTTTCGGCATCGCACTCAACCTGGAAGAATCGGAAGTCGGCGCCGTGCTGCTCGGCGAAACGGTCGAACTCAAAGAAGGCGACACCGTTAAGCGCACGAATACGATTATGTCCGTGCCGGTCGGCGAAGCCCTGATCGGACGCGTCGTTAGCCCTCTCGGCGAACCGCTCGACGGCAAAGGCCCGATCAATTCGAAGCTCCGCAATCCACTCGAAAAAATCGCTCCCGGCGTTCTCGATCGCCAGCCTGTGCGCGAGCCGGTTCAGACCGGTATCAAAGCTATTGACTCGATGATTCCGATCGGCCGCGGCCAGCGCGAGCTGATCATCGGCGACCGCCAAACCGGCAAGACCGCCGTCATTCTGGACACGATCATCAACCAGAAGGGCGGTGACATGATCTGCATCTACTGCGCGATCGGGCAAAAGCGCTCGACGATTGCGCAGGTTGTAAAGGTGCTGACGGATGCCGGCGCGATGGACTACACAATCGTCGTCGCATCTTCCGCGTCGGAACCCGCTTCCGTTCAATACATCGCACCGTACGCCGCATGCGCGATGGGCGAATATTTCCGCGACAACAAAAAGCACGCGATCACGTTCTACGACGACCTTTCAAAGCACGCGCAGGCCTACCGCGAAATTTCGCTATTGCTCCGCCGTCCGCCGGGACGCGAAGCGTTCCCTGGCGACGTGTTTTATCTCCACTCGCGATTGTTGGAACGCGCCGCGAAGCTCAACGACAAGCTCGGCGCAGGCTCGCTGACTTCCCTGCCTGTTATCGAAACGCAGGCAGGCGACGTTTCGGCATACATTCCGACAAACGTGATCTCGATCACCGACGGCCAGATTTATCTCGAAGCCGACCTCTTCAATGCCGGCATTCGCCCCGCGATCAACGTTGGTATCTCCGTCAGCCGCGTCGGCGGCAACGCGCAGATCAAAGCGATGCGGCAAGTTTCCGGTTCATTGCGATTGGACATGGCGCAATATCGTGACCTCGCATCGTTCGCGCAGTTCGGCGCCGATCAACTCGATAAAGCGACGCAAGCTCAGCTTGGTCGTGGCCAACGCCTCACCGAAGTCTTGAAGCAGGATCAATACGCCCCTCTGTCGGTCGAGAAACAGGTTCTGGTCATCTTCATCGCAACCACCGGCCCGCTCGATTCGATTCCAGTCGCCGACGTCCGCCGCTTCGAAAAAGAATTCGTGCAGTTCGTCGAGACAAGCCATTCGGGCATCCTGACGTCGATCAAGGAAAAGAAAGCTTTGGACGACGCGATCAAGGGCGAAATCAAGAAAGCCGTCGAGGAATTCAAGCAGCGCTTCACCGCGTCGGAAAAGGAAGCCGTCGCGGCCGCGAAGTAACGAGCCGCATTTAGGCACAGCTACCTATGCCAACACTTCTCGATTTTCGGCGCCGCGTCCGGTCTGTGAAGAGCAGCCAGCAGATCACGCGCGCAATGAAGTTCGTCGCGGCGGCTCGATTGCGTCGCGCTCAGGAAGCTGCCTTGGCAGCGCGCCCGTACGCTCAGGAATTGGCGCGGTTGCTGCGCTCTGTGATGGCGCGCATTCAAGATGTTTCGAATCCGCTGATGGCCCAGCGCGAAGAGAAAAATATTCTCGCGATCGTAATGACCGGCGAACGCGGCCTGGCGGGCGCGTTCAACGCGAACATCCTGCGCAAAGCCAACGATTTCTTCCGCGCGAACAACGGCAAAAAAATCTTCACGATTCCGGTCGGCAAAAAGGGCCGCGACTCAATGAAAAAAGCCGGCTTCAACTTCGCCGGTGAGTACATCAACGTACTGGCTCGCGTCGAGTTCAAGACCGCTCGCGAAATCGCAAATCTCGCCGCCCAACTCTACGTCGAAGAAAAAATCGACGCCGTCTACCTCATCTTCAGCGAATTCAAGAGCGTCGTGGCGCCGCTCCTGACCGTCGAGAAGCTTCTGCCCATCGAAAAAATGGTCGAAGCGCCCGACGCCCAGAACGATCCGCGCCACGACGCCGAGCGCGTCGCCCACGGCGAAAAGAAACAAGCCGAGCAAGACAGCGCACAGATCGACTACATCTACGAACAACCGGCCGAGCATTTGCTCAATAAACTGTTGCCGCGCTACGTCGAAACCCAGGTTCTGCGCGCGATGCTCGAATCTTCGGCATCTGAATACGCCGCGCGCATGACCGCAATGGAAGCCGCCACGAAAAACGCCGGCGAAGTTCTCCAAGCCCTGACGCTGCACATGAACAAAGTCCGTCAGGCGGCCATCACCACAGAAATCATCGAAATCGTCAGCGGCGCGAATTACGGAAAGTAGGAGAAGGCATGGCAGAACAAGGAAAAATCGGCAAGGTCGTTCAGGTCATTGGACCGGTGCTCGACATCGAATTTGAGAGCGGGCATCTGCCCGCGATTTTCAACGCGGTTCGCGTCACCAGCGAAGGCTTCAACATTCCCGAGCCCCTCGACGTTATCGTCGAAGTCCAGCAGCACCTCGGCGAGGGCCGCGTGCGCGCCGTCGCGATGGAGCCGACCGAAGGCATGGTTCGCGGCATGAAAGCCTACGACACCGGCGACGGCATCAAGGTCCCCGTCGGCCGCGCGACTCTCGGCCGCGTGATGAACGTTCTCGGCAAGCCAGTCGATCAGCTCGGCCCCGTAAAAAGCGACAAGCACTACGCGATTCACCGCCCTGCTCCGAGCCTCGAAGATCAATCCACGACTCTCGAAATGTTCGAGACCGGAATCAAAGTCGTCGACCTCATCGAGCCCTACCTCAAAGGCGGAAAAATCGGCCTCTTTGGCGGCGCCGGCGTCGGCAAAACCGTTTTGATCATGGAGTTGATTCACAACGTCGCGATGAAGCACGGCGGCGTCTCCGTGTTCGCCGGCGTCGGCGAACGTACTCGCGAAGGTAACGACCTCTGGCTCGAAATGTCGGAAGGCGGCGTCATCGTCCCCGGCAATTCTGAAAAATCACGCGCCGCTCTCATCTACGGACAAATGACCGAGCCACCCGGCTCACGTCTGCGCGTCGGCCTCACCGGTCTCACCGTCGCTGAATATTTCCGCGACGAAGAGCATCTCGACGTACTGCTCTTCATCGACAACATTTTCCGTTTCGTGCAGGCCGGTGCCGAAGTCTCCGCCCTTCTCGGCCGCATGCCCAGCGCCGTTGGTTATCAGCCCAACCTCAACACCGAAATCGGCGAATTGCAGGAACGCATCACTTCCACAAAATCCGGCTCGATCACCTCGGTGCAAGCCATCTACGTCCCTGCCGACGACTACACCGACCCCGCTCCAGCCGCGACCTTCGCGCACCTCGACGCCACCACCAACCTCAGCCGTCAGATCGTCGAACGCGGCATCTATCCCGCCGTCGATCCTCTCGCCAGCTACTCACGCATTCTCGATCCGCGCATCGTCGGCGCCGAACACTACGCCGTCGCGCGCAGCGTGAAATCGATTCTGCAGCGTTACCAGGATCTGCAAGACATCATCGCCATTCTCGGTATCGAAGAACTTTCCGACGAAGACAAGCGCACCGTGGCTCGCGCGCGTAAGATCGAGCGCTTCTTGTCGCAGCCGATGTTCGTCGCCGCGCAGTTCACAGGCCTCGAAGGCAAATACGTCAAGATCGAAGACACCGTTCGCAGCTTCAAGGAAATCGTCGCCGGCAAATACGACGACGTTCCAGAGCAGGCGTTCTACATGGTCGGCACGATCGAGGAAGCGCTCGAAAAGGCCGAGAAGATGAAGGCGAGCGCGTAGTCGCGCCCGTCTGGGACTGTTTTTAGAAATTGGCTTAGGATTATTGAGAGAAAATGGCTGCTGATTCCATCGAGTTGATCATCGTCACGCCGGAACGCCAACTCCTGCGCGAGACCGTCACGGAAGTGACGCTTCCCGGCGCGGACGGCCAGTTGGGCATTCTGCCGGGCCACGCTCCACTGATCACGGAACTCGGCATCGGTGAACTGACCTATCGCTCGAAGGGCGGCTCGCACCCCGATCCCATTGCGATTATCAGCGGCTTTGCGGAAGTTTTAGGTGAACGCGTCACCATACTCGCTGAATCCGCGGAACACGCCGGCGAAATCAATGTCGAGCGCGCCGAAAAAGCGAAGCAACGCGCCGAAGAGCGGCTCGCAGCTGCACAAAACGATCCGAACGTCGACTGGGAACGCGCCGCAATCGCGTTGCAGCGATCTCTCATCCGTATCCAGGTGGCGCGTCGCCAGCGCAGCGTTGCCGTTTCCAGCCAGTAAAAAACTTTCATGTATAAAGCCAGGCCCTGATGGAAACCATCACGATGTACACCACGAACTGGTGTCCCGATTGCCGTCGCGTGAAATCTTTTCTGACACAGCGAGGTATTTCGTTCAGCGAGATCAACATCGAAGAGGACGACGACGCGGAAGAAATCGTAATCAAGGCCAACAATGGAAAGCGGAAAGTGCCTACTCTGAAGGTTGGGGATCGCTACTTCGCGTGCAGCCCATTCAACGCCTCGCAGTTAGCGCATGAGCTGAACGTCCCGCTGAATCCATAGTCGCGCCGGCGTCAATTCAGCGGCACGCCGCGCGCCCACACATTCGTCACTTCCAGCGCCTCATTCAACAAAACAATATCCGCATCGGCGCCCGTCCGCAGCGCGCCTTTCTTGAATTCCAATCCCAGCAATTTCGCCGGATTCGCCGTCAACATGCGAACCGTATCGCTCAGCGACCATCCCATGCGCACAATATTTCGTAGCGCGCGATCGAGCGTCAGCGTACTCCCCGCCAACTTCCCTTCCGAGTTCCGCGCCACGCCATCGGCAACCGTCACTTCGAATTTGCCCAGGCTGTAGTGCCCGTCGGGCATTCCCGTGGCCGAAATTCCGTCGCTCACCAGAATCACGCAGCCCGGTCCTTTCGCTTGCAGCAACACGCGCATCGCCGCTTCTTCGACGTGCACTCCATCGGCGATCAGCTCCGCGCTGATTTCCGGCGACGTGAGCACCGCGCCGATCACTCCGCTGTCGCGATGCGAAAATGGACGCATCGCGTTGTAAACGTGAACCGCATGATGCGCGCCGTGCATAATCGCGGCGCGCGCCTGTTCGTACGTCGCATCCGTGTGCCCCATCGCCACAACAATCCCAGCGTTGCGCGCCGCATCGATGCACGGCATCGCACCCAATAGTTCCGGCGCGATCGTCAGAATGCGAGCGTTCCCGGCCGCCGCTGTCACCATGCGATCCAGCAGCTCTCGATTCGGCAGCGTGATCCATTCCTTGGGATGCACGCCGCGTCGCACCGTGCTGATGAACGGCCCTTCGTAGTGAATTCCCAAAACTTCCGCGCGCGGATCTTCGCTTCGATGTTGATTGCCGATGAATTGCGCGATTCCCTCAACGCTGCGCACAATATCGTCGGGAGCGGCGGTAACCGTGGTCGCCACCATCGACGTCGTGCCGCGCTTCGCTACCGTGCGCGCGACGGTCCCGAGCGCGTCGTCGCTGCCTTCCATCACATCGCGTCCGCCGGCGCCATGAATGTGTACGTCGATAAATCCTGGTACCGCGGTCTGGTCGGTGGCTTTCACTTCGATTGCGCCCGCTGGAAGGCTTACATCGGCTCGCGCGCCAACCGCCTCGATGACTCCATCGCGTATAAGAATCCCGGCATCTGAAATTTCGCCAGTCGGCGTGATGGCTTTCGCGGTATGCAGGAGGATCGTCGTCATGGGCGCGTCAACATCGTAGCGGAAATCGAATGCTTGCTCAAAATCAAACCAGCACTCTGTGTATGTAGAACGCGAAAGGACCCCTTTCGGTTCCATGAAGACGCCGAGCGACGCTTGAATTCTTCGACGCGCAAAAAGCCAAACGAAAAAGAAAAAGGGAGGGCTCTCTCGAAGCCCTCCCGTGTGCTCTCAGGTTATGAAGAAAGATCGTGCGTTCCGTTCGTCGAAAACAGCTTACTGAGCCGTCGCCGAAGCATTGGCCGAAACCGCTCCAGCCGACTTCGGAATGCTCAGATAGCCGGACGCCGTGGTCTTGCTGACTTTGTTCACCACGAGTTCCAGCGCTGCCTTGCTGCCGCCGGTGTAGAAGAAAATCGGCTCGTTGACCGAGCGGTTTTTCTTCTCAAAGCTTTTGTCGTCGGCCAGGACATTGATCGTGTACTGGTTCTTCTTCGTGTTGACGTCCTTCAGCTCGACCATGATCGAACCGACGCGCTCCGCGCCGTTCTTGCGCGTAACGGTAAATTCGAAGTAGTCGCGCTGGCCCATGCGGCGCAGCTGATCGATTTCGTCGTGGTTGCGCGCGATCAGTGTGCCCATTTCGCTGCGCGCCATCTGGATGCTGCTGTTAGTCGCATCGAGATCCGTTCTTACGCCGCTGACGTCGCCGTTCAACTTGTTCACGTCATCGACATTCGCTTTCGTCGCCAGCTGCGTGTTGACCGAGCTCTCCAGCCCGCTCAGCTTCTTGTCAACTGCGACAGTCGTCGCCTTTGTGGCCTTGCGTGCCGAGACCAGCTGCGTCTGCGTCAGGTTTAGCTTGTCGGTCACGACCCTCAGGTCGCTCTCCAATTGCTGATTGATCTCTTCTTCTTTCGCGAGCCGCTGCTGAATCGCATCGCTCGACTGCTTCACCGATGCTGCGGTCGATTCTTGAATTCCATTGGTCCGATTAATGGCGCTCCAGCCGAGGCCCAAGCTGAGGAGTGACACTCCGCCCAGGACGGCAACCGCCAGACCCACCCAACGGGGTGTCTCTGCGGTCGTGTGGTGAATGGGTTCCTGAAAATCGCTCATGGACTTCGTCTCCTTTGGCGGCTACCCGCCACGCGACCGCCTAAAGGAGCATCTCGTACACCAAATGCCCTATGTCCTGTGGAAATGCGCTAATCCTAGTACTGTAAGAGAGTTGGGAGTGGCTAAGAGGCAAAGGCCATGTCGTTATAAACGTACTAGTACCAGTAAATGTTACCGCAGGGGCGCGTCGTCCGAGCAATTTTTCTGGAGTACGATTTTGGACACGCGAAATCCTGCACTTTCGAGGTTCCAAAAAAGGAAAGAGGCTGTGCATTTCCTGTGCACAGCCTCAAATAATTCATTTATTGGAACTTACGCTCTGTCTTTCTAAGCGGCCGTGCGCGCCGTTTCGCTTTCGGTGGCCTTGGCAGGTCCGAAATAGCGGTCTAACGTCGTGTTGGCAGCGTCGAAAACAAGGTGGCAATCGCGGCACTCCGAAAGATGTCGCTCGATCTCGCCCTCGACCGAAGGGGACAGCTTTCGCTCTAAGTACCAGCAAATCAAGTGGATTGTGTCCTTACAGCTCATTGTTCCCCGTATCTGGACATCGCCCCGGTCTACTTTACGAGCACCCTTCCATGGTGCACTTGCTCTACCAAAGAGCTGTACCACCGGCCAGCTTCTTAACGACCGTAGAATCAGAGATTTGAGGGAATACCATCGATTTTGGCCGAAAATTGAGGTTGGACAACTCTGGAATCTTTACACGAGCGTAAACCCGCTCCGCTCTGGGCGTAGGGGCGTCGCTTTAGCGCGCTCTCGTGCCAGGAGTCGACACAAGGCCAATTTTCCAGGGTAGTGAGCACGACTCGCGATCGCGCCGAATTAGCGACAGCGGGTTCATTCGCGGAAGCAAATCGCCGGTCCTACCGGCTCGGAATGATCGTCATCCGACGGAGCGCCTCGATCCGGTCCTCCAATGGAGGATGCGTGCTGAAGAGCGACGAAATCCCGCCCGTCCCAAAG
This sequence comes from Candidatus Acidiferrum sp., assembly GCA_036493835.1. Lineage (GTDB taxonomy): Bacteria > Acidobacteriota > Terriglobia > Acidiferrales > UBA7541 > Acidiferrum. The sequence continues at coordinate 44,104 of DASXPD010000112.1, forward strand.
AGTGGCTTTACGATGCACAACGCGGCCGTTGCCGGCGCCATCGATGTCGTGGGAATGCGCTGGTTGTAAGCGCCCAGTTTCTGCAGCGCGCTGATCAAACCGTATGGCTGACCCACCATGCGCGCACCAGTTTCGTCGGCCGAATATTCCCGCGTACGCGACAGAAACAACTGCAGCATCATCGCCCCGATCGGCGCCAGGATCATCATTGCGATCGCGGCGAACGCTCCGCCGCCACCTTCTTCGCGATCGTCATCGCGCCCGCCGTAACCGCCAAAGATCATGCCCCACCGAGCCATGGTCGCCAGGTACGTGATTGCGCCTGCAAGCGTCGCCGCAATCGAGGTCGTCAGGATGTCGTAGTTGCGGACGTGCGAAAGCTCGTGCGCGATCACGCCCTCGAGTTCGTCATCAGTCATCAAATTGAGCAGGCCTTCCGTGACTGCGACCGACGCATGCCGCGGATTGCGGCCTGTCGCAAACGCATTCGGCGCTTCTTCCGGAATTACGTACAACTTCGGCACCGGCAAACTCGCTTTCGCCGCGAGCCGCTCCATCACCTCGTACAAACGAGGCAACTGCTCGCGTGTTACCGGCTGCGCGCCGCTCGATTTCAACGCAATCTTGTCTGAGAAGAAATACGAAACCCCGTTCATCACGACCGCGAAGATCAGTGCGATCTCCATGCCGCGTTGTCCGGCCAAAGCTCCGCCTGCAACGACCAGCAACACGCTCATCACGATCAACAGCAATCCAGTGCGAAAAATCCTCATAGGGTTACCGACTCACTCTCGCATTCATACGTGCATCAATTCATCCGACAAAACTCGCGTAGCAACCATTGTAGGGGCGGGCCTCGCTCCGCCCGGCGTCAACTTCAAGTTCAAGCACAACTTTGACCATGGCGCATCCACTCTCGGAGAGCCGAACGTCTTGGCCCTCCGCAAGTGATACGCCTAGTCGGCTCACGAAGTAACCGCCGCAGCCGCCGGCTTCTTCGCCGCGACCGACTCGAACTTCATCGCTTCTTTCCTTCCGTCGCGATCCACTTTGATATGCTCGCCCGGCAGAACCTTGCCCTCGAGTATCTGCATCGCCAGCGGCTCCTGAATCATGCGTTGAATCGTGCGCCGCAACGGCCGCGCGCCAAACGCAGGATCATATCCTTCGCTCACAAGCAGCGCCTTCGCCGCCGCAGTCAACTCCAGCGTGATCTTTCGCTCCTCGAGCAATTTCTCGACGTTCCGCAGCAGCAGCCCCACGATGTTCTCGAGCTGCGCCTTGCCCAGCGGATTGAAGATCACAATCTCGTCGATGCGATTGATGAACTCCGGCCGGAAAGCCGCGCGCAACGCTTCGAGCGCTTCTTTCCGCGCCCGCTCCGGATCCTTGTCCGACAATTCGAAGATCGCCGTCGACCCAACGTTGCTCGTCATCACCAGCACCGTGTTCCGGAAATCGACAGTGCGCCCTTTCCCATCGGTCAAACGCCCGTCCTCCAGAATCTGGAGCAACACGTTGAATACATCGGGATGCGCCTTCTCGATTTCGTCAAACAAAATCACCGAATACGGATGCCGCCGCACTTGCTCGGTCAGCTGTCCGCCCTCTTCGTAGCCCACGTAGCCCGGCGGAGCACCAATCAATCGCGAAACGCTGTGCTTCTCCATGTATTCCGACATGTCGATGCGAATCATCAGCTTTTCGTCGTCGAACAAAAACTCCGCCAGCGCTCGCGCCAACTCGGTTTTGCCGACGCCGGTAGGACCGAGAAAAATAAACGATCCAATCGGCCGCTTTGGATCCGACAAACCTGCCCTGCTGCGTCGCACCGCATTCGATACGCGCAACAGCGCATCGTCCTGACCAACAACGCGATCGCGCAGCCGCGCTTCCATCTTCACCAGTTTCTGCGCTTCGCCTTCGAGCAAACGCCCGGTCGGAATGCCCGTCCACTTGCTGACCAGCTTCGCGATGTCCTCTTCATCGACTTCTTCCTTCAGCATCGGCGCGTCTTTTTGCACCTTCGCAAAACGTTCTTCCGCTTGCTTCAAATCGCGTTCCGCCGCGGCGATTCTCCCGTAACGAATCTCCGCAACTTTCGCGAGTTCGCCTGCCCGCTCGTAGCGCTGCTCTTCGCCATGCAGCTGTTCGATCTGCTCTTTCAGCTTGCGAATTTTGCCGATGGCGTCTTTCTCCGCCTGCCATCGCGCCTTTCGCCCGCTCGAATCTTCTTTCAGCTTCGCCAGCTCTTTTTCGATCTGTTGTCGCCGCTCTTTCGAGTGCGAATCCTTCTCCTTCAACAGCGCTTGCCGTTCGATTTCGAGCTGCATAATCCGCCGCTCGATTTCGTCGATCTCTTCCGGCAGCGAATCGATCTGCATGCGCAAACTCGCCGCGGCCTCATCAATCAAATCGATCGCCTTGTCCGGCAAAAACCGATCCGCGATGTAGCGATGCGACAGCGTCGCCGCCGCCAGAATCGCAGCATCCTTGATACGCACGCCGTGATGAATCTCGTAACGCTCTTTCAATCCGCGCAAAATCGAGATCGTATCTTCGACAGTCGGCTCGCTCACGAGCACCGGCTGGAACCTGCGCTCCAACGCCGGATCCTTCTCGATGTATTTCTTGTATTCGTTCAGCGTGGTCGCGCCGATGGCACGCAGCTCCCCGCGCGCCAGCGCCGGCTTCAAAATATTGGAAGCGTCCATCGAACCTTCGGCCGCGCCTGCACCAACCAGTGTGTGTAGCTCGTCGATGAACAGAATGATCTGTCCGTCGGCTTCCGAAATCTCCTTCAAAACAGCCTTGAGCCGCTCTTCAAACTCTCCGCGGAATTTTGCGCCAGCGACCAGCGCCGCGAGATCCAATGCCACAAGCTTCTTCGTCTTCAAAACATCCGGCACATCGCCAGAAATAATCCGTTGCGCCAATCCTTCGACGATCGCCGTCTTGCCAACGCCTGGCTCGCCGATCAGCACCGGATTATTCTTCGTGCGCCGCGCCAAAATCTGCATCACGCGCCGAATCTCTTCGTCGCGCCCAATCACCGGATCGAGCTTCGACTTGCGCGCCAGCTCCGTCAAATCGCGCGCGTATTTTTCCAGCGACGCATACGTCGATTCCGGATTCTGCGACGTCACGCGCTGATTTCCGCGCAATCCAGTCAGCGCCTGCAAAATCGCTTCGTGCGAAGCTCCCTGCTTTTTCAGCAACTGTCCTGCGGGATCGCGATCCTGTCCCGCGATCGCCAAAAACATGTGCTCGGTGGAGACGTATTCGTCCTTGAAATTTTCCGCTTCCTTAAATGCGCTCTCGAGCACATCGTTCAGCGCACGGCTCATGTTCTGCTGCGCGTATCCTGTCACCTTCGGTAACCGCCCGATTTCGCGCTGCAATTCCTGGTTCAGCAATTCCGACCGAATCCCCAGCCGCGCCAAAAGTGGCGAAACAACGCCGTCCACTTGGCCGACCAAAGCCGACAGCAAATGCACGGGCTCAATCGCCTGATTTTCGTGGGTCGCGGCAATGTCTTGCGCGCTTTGCAAGGCTTCCTGAGCCTTGACTGTCATTTTTTCAAATCGAAGCATGTTTCTATTCCTTGACCTTCTGGATCTCAAACTTCCCGACTAAATCTTGCGCTCCATTTCGATGATCGACTCGTGAAAAAGAGGCCGAGGATCTTCGCGCACCTCTCGTTGGTTATGACTACACAACTATAATATAATATGAGTGTATTATTGTCAAATATCGCGATGCGCTGAAGGATCGAAGCGGACCACCCTACCCCCCTGTTTTTCTCTACGAATGTGATTCTGGGGGAGTTATACGGCGGCTTTTGTAAGAATGTGATTCCATGGGGCTTAGGCTCATAGTGGGGCCTCGGACGATTCCGTAAGCTCTTCTCATTCATAGACTTACGAAGCAACCCATTCAACCGAGGAATGTGCCCATCGACTCCATTGGATGTGCAGGGCGCAATTTGGCTCCAAGGAACTCCCTGCTACACTGGCTTGATCCCATGCGCCTTGACGAACTCGACTACGCTCTCCCGCCCGAGCTGATCGCCCAGCGCCCGCTCGCTCAACGGGACTCCTCGCGGCTGCTAGCGCTGGCGCGCAGCAACGGCGCGATCGAAGACCAAACCTTTCAGCAGTTCCCAGGCCTCCTCCGCGGCGATGAGCTTCTCGTCCTGAACAACGCCCGAGTGATCCCCGCTCGCCTTTTCGGCCACCGAGCAGGCGTTCATTCCCAGCCGCCCTCCAAGGCCACCCAAAGGGAGCACCTCACCGGAAGCGTCGAAGTCCTGCTCACAAAGCGGGCCGAGGCGAACATCTGGGAGGCATTGGTGCGGCCGGGCCGCAAGCTGCCGGTGGGCGAACGCATTCATTTTGGAGAAGGAGTACTCGAGGCGGAAATCCTGACGCGCGGCGAACTTGGCCTGCGCACTCTGCGCTTCACGTCGCAAACGACGGAATCCGTGGACGAGTTGCTCGATCGGCTCGGCCACATCCCGTTGCCGCCCTACATTGAGCGCGAGGACGAATCATCGGACCGCGATCGCTACCAAACCGTTTTCGCCAAACGCCGCGGAGCCATCGCCGCGCCAACCGCCGGCCTGCATTTCACTCCCGAAACTTTCGAACGCATTCGCGCTCGCGGCATCGAGATTTGCGAGCTCACGCTCGACGTTGGCCTCGGTACCTTTCAGCCGATCCACGCGGAAAAAATCGAAGCGCACGCGATGTACGCCGAAGCATTTGAAATTCCCGAAGAGACTGCCGACCGCATCCAGCGCGCACGGGCCGCCAAACGCCCCATCGTGGCGATCGGTACAACGGTCGTCCGAGCGCTCGAAGCCGCGGCGCTCAAAGCACAGGAAGCAAACTCAAATACGCTTGTACAGCCAGGCCGCGCCGAAGCGCGACTATTCATCTATCCGGGCTTTACATTTCGCGTTACTGACGCGCTGCTGACGAATTTTCATCTTCCGCGCTCCACGCTGTTGGCGCTTATTTGCGCGTTTGCCGGCAAAGAAAACGTTATCGCGGCCTATCGCCACGCTGTAGACGCGAAATATCGCTTCTATAGCTACGGCGATTGCATGTTCATTCGATAGCGTGCGGAGTCGACACCCGCGACCGGCATCACACGGCGGCTACGTTCGGTGGTGGCGATAGGGCTGAGATCCTTCGGCGCCCTTCGGGCGCCTCAGGATGACAGCAGTGTAGTAGGAGCGCTACATTCTCGATCAGTCAGAAAGCGCGCACTAAAACAAAAAGGGATGCGCCGTAACGCATCCCTCTCTCCATCTCAAAAAGAGATCGAGCTATTCGCTGAAAACGAAAACTTTCTTCTGGCCCGCGAAACGAACTTCGCTGACCTGACCAGTGTTGTTCAACAACACCGCGTCATACACCGATTTCGTATCGCGCTCTTCCCAGCGTCCGGTGCTTTGCGCCACAACCTGCTTGCCCTTCTGAACTGTGGCTTTGTCACCGTCAATCATCAGACGATACTCTCCCGCTTCCAGCTTCGCCGTTCCTACCGTGGCGGCCTGGTTGATATTGATGGTCTTGCTGACCGGCTTTGCGAAAACCGGCACGGCCATCGCGACCACCGCGAGCAAAACGACGCTTCGTAGAAATGAATTGGATTTCATGCGTGTCACCTTTTCCATCGAGGATCGAGTCAGCCGCAGACTTCCTGCTGGAGGCGAGACAGAGATTGACACGCGGGCACAGGGACGAGTAGCCTTCCCCGAACGACAC
>DASXPD010000113.1:0-22402 GCA_036493835.1 Candidatus Acidiferrum sp.
GCTGCTTCGGACTCGAGCGCAAACCGCGTCGCGAGCGATTCCGCTCGCGATGCGCGTCACCCACACGGAAACAGCTCCCGTGAAGCGAACAACACCGGTAACCAGCCATCTGCGCAGCCACCGCGAGTAAATGACGTCGCCGCTGCTGATCACATCGCCGCCAACTACGCCACCTTCGAGCGCTCGACCAACGACGACCTCGAACGCATCGTCGGCGGCGCCATCGATCGCACGCTCGACCGCGCCTTGCCACACAGCAATCGCGCCGACAGCGCGGCCATGCGCACGCGCCTGGCCGCGAGCATTCGCCAGGACATCGAGCGTTCGCTTCAGGGAGATCGCCAACTCGGCGAGCAAGTCGCGCAAGTTTTGTCCGCCCGCCGCCTCGATGAGGCGACGCGCTCTCAAGTCGTTCGCCTCATCGGCGAACGAGCACAGCAGCTTGTGCCCGGCACAGCGAGACGTGTCCTCGGCGAGTGGACGCAGACCACGCTCGCGGCCCACCGCGAGCGTGGCGGTCGCACCGACGCAGCGAAATCACGCCGCGATCTCGATCCCGCGAATGCTTCGCCAGCTTCGGCGCGACACGCAACTGCTCCATCGAGCGCCGCGAGCCATCGGCGCTCGTCCGCAAACGCAAACACGACCACGACGCAACAACGCGGAACGTCCTCCGGACGTTCCGCTTCGACCGCCTCGCCTCGCGCGCAAAAAGTCGACTACCGCCGCGTCACCGACGACCAAATTTTGGATTGGTAATAGACAGGAACGGAAATAAGCGGCTAGGCCGAAACCTCGACAAGACTACCGAGGCTTCGACCAGAACTCGCTCGAAGTCACCACCGGAACGACCTCGAACTCAACCAAGTCTTCCCAGCGATTGATCCAAGCCCCCAGCAGTTCCTGGTGTGGCGCCTCGACGATCTGGAAGCAGCGCGTGCCAGCTTCGTCGAGCCAACTTGCGCGATATTCGATGTCATCGGGCATCATGCGCCCCTTGCGAGCAAATCGTTCGCCGACGGCCTTCGCGTTGCCGTCTCGGAACCGCTCGATGACCATAAAGAGCATGCGCGAAAGTCTACACGAGATTCAGAGCATCGTCGTCACAACCGCGTAACGCGATCGCAAAACGCCGACCAAATTTTTCCAGCAGTAATTCATTCTGACGACCCTCACCCGGTCGCGCATTCTTAAAGGAGAAAAAATAAATGCCAGCCCAAGCAAACGCGAATGTCATCGCGCTGCAGCTCGAGAAGGTGCGCGACAAAGTGCCCCTGCTCTACGAACGCGACGACATTCTGCTCACCATGATTCAGCAACGTGGCGATGTCGAGAAAGTTTCCAGCCGCAACATGCGCCTGCCGTTGCAGGTCAATCCCGGAGGCAAAGCGGGATCGTACAACGCCGACGGCGGCGATCTCGGTCGCGGCTCCGGCACACAGTACGACGTCGCGCAGGTCTCGCCGATTTTCTTCCGCTTCGCGATTGAAATCACGAAGCTGGTCGAATACGCGACCACCGGCCGCGAGCGCGCCATCGAAAATGCCGCCAAGCGCGAAGTCGCGAACGGCATGAAGCAGTTCCGCTCGTTCCTCGACAAACTCATGCAGACCGCCGGCAACGGCGTGCTCGGCACGATCAGCTCGATCGCGAGCACCACGTTCACGATGACCGTGCCCAGCGGCGCCGCGCTCGTTTATCCCGGCCAGACGATTCAGATTTACGACACGACGCTCACCACCAATCGCAACGTCGCCGCGAGCGTCGTTACGACCGTGACGAGCGCCGATCCCGTCACGGCGCAAACGATCACGGTCGACAACGTTCCCGCCGGCACGATCGCCACCGACGTGATCGTGCATGACGGCCTCACAGGCTCGCAGCCGGTCTCGCTGTTCGGCATCAAGTATCACCAGAACAACGCGACCACCGGCACCTGGCTCAACCTCAACCGCGCAACGTATCCCGTGCAGCTCGCGACGCCGCGCGTCAACGCCGGCAACGCCGCGCTTACGCCGTCCAACGTGCGCCTCGCCATCAACAAGGTTCGCAAATCACTGGGCATCAACCACATCTCCAAGCTCATCGCCTACATGGCCGTCGAGCAAGAGCACGCGTGGGAAAATCTCGGCATCACCGTCAGCCAGATCATCAAGGAAGGCGGCACGAGCAACGGCAACGATCTCGATTTGCTCTTCACCGGCCGCAAGACGATGAGCGGCGTACCAATCAAGTCGAGCGTCAACGCCGATCAAACCCGCGTCGATTTCCTCGACCTGTCGCACTGGGGCCGCGCCGTGTTGAAAGACATCGACTTCTACGAAGTCAATGGCAACACGGTGTTTCCGATTTACGGCGCCAGCGGCGGACTCGCTGCCAGCTACATTTTTTACTTCGACACCGCGTTCCAGGTGTGGGACGACTCGCCGCGCACCGGCGCGTTCATCGACACGCTCGCGCGGCCCAGCGGCTACTAGTCGCGTTCGCTGTCACGCGTCGTCACTGGAAAAACCTTGCCAGCCACCGCACACAACAGGCGGCGAACCGCTCGCTCCGTTCCCCCAACACGGAGCAACACCCCCGGTTCGCCGCTCCTTTCTTCGCGTGACGCGGCGCGTGCGCGCAGTTGCGTGCCACGCGTGATCGTTTTGCGCGAGACACATGAAGCACCCGATTCTGTCGCGCGAGCGCTCGAGCTTGCCGGCGGCAAAAATCCATTCGGCGAACCGAACTATCGCGCCGTGTGGGGATGGAATCGTCTCGCATGGATCGGCGGCAAATTCGAGGAGCACGATCCCGACACCGGCTCGTTGCTTCGCGAAGTCATCGAACTTCGCCAGGAACCGAAATATCCAGAGGTCAATCGCTGGCACATCGAAAAGTGGCTGCCCGCCGAGGCGTACGGTTCGCCTCGCGCGTGGTGGGCGCAAACACTCGAAATCGCCGATAGACGCAGCATTCCCGCGCTCGGTCCGTATCCAGCGCGCGGCGAATATGAGCATTGCCTGACTTTGGAAGGCCCGTCGTCAGTAGGGAAGTGCGGTGAGTTTGTGCAGCTCACCGTAACGGCGGCGGAACATATCGCACGCGCGATCGAGTGGTCGCGCAAACATCCGCGCTCGCAATCGCGCAGTTCACTCTACGAACGCGAAGACCGAGCGGATCGCGAATACGGTGAGCTCGCCTACGACATTCTCGACGACGCGGTGCCGGCGTTCCACAAACAGCCGTTCGTAACGGTCCTCTAAAACAAAAGGGCGGCCGATTGGCCGCCTGTTTTTGCATCGCACATTAAGACTGAAAGCTTTAGTCACCACCACCAGGGCGCGTCAGCCGCTTCCTTCGGTGTATTGCGGCTCAAAAACAGGTAGCCGAACGAGGCCAGTAGCATCGAACAGAACAGCCGATCTTCAAACGCGAAGCTTCGAGCGCTCGTCATCACGACCGCGAAAATTGCAGATACGAGCAAACCGATTCCTGATGCAATCCAGCGCCAACTCATTACGAACCTCAGTTGATTTCGACCCGGCTGTAAATTCCGACCGCAGCCGACGATAAATTCAGCGTAGCCGCCGAAACACGCAGAATCTAGCGAAAATATGGACAAGGTTGAGATATGGCTAAAGGGCATCATCGCGGCAGCGGTTAGCGGTGGCGCTGGTGGAATTCTTACGGGATTCGCCGCCGTCGGAATCGATCCGCAACATTTCAATCTGCAATCGGGAATGCACGAAACGATGCGAATGGGCCTGTGCGCCGCACTGATCAATTCGATAATCGGCGTCGCAGCGTATCTACAGAAGTCGCCCATGCCCAGTAGTGACGACTGAATGTTAGCGCTGGCGTCTTGCCAGCGGTTTTTCCTTCTGATCGCAAAAAAAAGGGCGGCCGATTGGCCGCCCAAATTTGGCGCAGTGTAATGTCGGCGATGAAACGATCGCCGGCACAGCCCCCTGTCAAAATGCAGCGTACGTCGCTCCAATGACTGAGTCAACACGCTCGCAGTACACATTTCGTACCAACTAAATTTGCCGCGAGGCCAACATGCCCGTAGTCGGCTCATCCGCATACAACACCGCCGGACAAATCACGGCGCTCGTTCGCTCGCTGCTCAACGATTCGCAGGGCAACCTGTTCACCGACGCGATTCTCTTGCCCTACGCCAACTCCGCGTATCGCAAGGTGCAGCGCGCGATCGGCAACGCCGGCGGTGGCGGCTTCATCCAGGACGACTCGTTGCTCGTCGTTCCCGCCGTCAGCGGCGTCGACACATCGCTGCAAGTCGCAATCACCGACGCCACCGCGCCGCCGAATCAACTTCCGACCGATCTCCTGTTTCCGCTGAAACTCTGGGAGCGCCCCAACGGTTCGACCGACGACTTCCTCGAAATGGTCGACCTCTCGCAACACGGCGGCCTGCCATCGCGCGCGCAAGACGTCACGCTGAGCGTGTGGGAATGGCGGGCCGACGGAATCTACCTGCTCGGCGCAACCGTCGACACGCAAATCCGCCTGCGCTATCTCAAGGCGTATCCCGATTTCACCGACGCGACGTCGCCGGTCCTCGTGCGCAGCGCGCAGGAAGCCATCGCCTACGCCACCGCAGCGCTCGCCGCCTGGTCGCGCGGCAGCCCACTCGCCGAACGCTGGGACGACGCCGCGGCCGACGCGATCGAAGATCTCGTCATCGCCGCCGTCCGCCGCGAACAGCAATCCTCGCGCCGCCGCCGCCCCTTCTCAGCCCGCAGCGGCTACACGCCTTTCTAAAATAGTGGGAAGTGAAAACGGATCAGGGCACAACGCTTTATCGATGGCCGACTAAGCTTTTTTCAGCTTGGCATCTTTCACGTGCGACCGAAGCATTTCTCGCACGCGAGACTCATCCTCGAGGTTGGCAAATCGTCGCTTCGGCAATATCTGCGCAATAGCTTGTTGCGGATAGATGAGAAATAGCGTCTTCGTCTCTCGAACTTTCACGATCCCGGACCAATCGAGATGCGACTCCGAATGCGGGCCAATCATATCCAGGCCCGCATCGGAAAATGTGACCGTCGCCGGACCGGCGAGATGCGGATTCTTCTTCAACTGCTTCTTCGCCGAGAAATAGGGAGCGACGAAGAAAATGTATGGCATCAACACCAAGAAAAACGCCAAACCGGCTGTACTTTGCGGCGTCCATTCCCAGGAAGTGTGTCCCGTCCAAAGTTCAGTCGTCATAATCAAAACGACAAAAACGATAATCCCGAAAAACAACCAAAATCGGCTGACGAGCGCGTAGACCATAAATCGATACAAATCGACGGCCGTCAATTCGCCACGCACCTGAACTGATGATGTATCCGTCATGAGCGCGGAGAGTCTACACGTTCCCATCGGTACCCGCAACGCAAGCCAGTCGCCGCGCCTTACGTTCAATTTTAACTGGAGTCTTTGATGCCCATTACGATTTCGATTCCGGCGCAAAACGTCGACGCCTCCGGCCGCAATTTCGTCTACGTGATCGGGACTCTAACGTTCACCGGCAGCTACGCAACCAACGGCGACACGCTCGACCTCACGACTGTCTCTGAGAAACTTTCCAGCAGCCAGATCGTTCAAATCGTCGCCGACAGCATCAACGGCAATGCGATGTATTACGTCGCGATCGTCGGAAACGCTCTCAACAATCACAAGCTGAAAGTCTTCAGCGCTGGCGGCACCGAACTCGCCGCCGGGGCATATCCGGTCGGCGTCACAGGTGACACCGTCCAGATCCGCATCATCGCCCGTAAATTTCAGTAGCATCGGTCAGAGTCTGCAGCGTCTCTCCGGTCTCGATCGAATCGATCGACAATCTCTCTTTAGGAACACAAATGATACGGTATAGACTCGTCAATATGCTGTGGCTGCTGACGATCGCGATGGCGCTGCATTTGTGCCCGGGCTATATTCCGAGTGCTCACGCGCAGGGCTCGCGCAAAGACGACATCGTCTTCAACTCGCGCGGCATTCCGCTGGCGGGCGCGACCGTTCGCGTTTGCACCATGCCTGCGTCGGGACAGCCTTGCACTCCACTCGCGCAGATTTATTCTGACGCCGCGCTCACGCAAGCGATCGCAAATCCGACCACCACCGACGGCCTCGGCAACTACTCCTTCTACGCCGCGCCCGGACAATACGAAATCGAAATCTCCGGCCCCGGCATCACGACGAGGCAAACTCCGAACGTGATTCTGCCTGGCGATCCGTCAAACCCGGCGTTCTCTGGCGCAATCAATCTCACGAACCAATCCACCGCTCCGGGAACCGCGCGAACCGGCACAGTCAACGTCTACACAAAAACCACCGACAAACGTCTCTACTACAAAGACGACACCGGCGCCGAGATCGGGCCGATCGCCAGCTCGAGCGGCGCGCAGACCAACAACGTCAACGTTTTCACCGCGACGCAAAACTTTGACTCCGACGTCGAGACCAAAGGGCCGAATCCGACATTCAGCCTTTCGCGCTACGGTGGCTACAATAGCCCCACAAGTTCGCCGCCATCGACAACCGGCACGATCAGCGCGACCAGCACGACGTTGACGCTGGCCACCGCGCAGGATTTCGCGAACGGGCAGGGAATTGTCGTCTACAAAGCCGGGCCATCGCCGACCATTACCACTCCCGGACAACCCACAGTCACGCCAACAAATTTTCTCAACGGCACGACAACATGGAACTACAAAGCCGTCGCCGAAGATCGCAACGGTGCGCTCACTGCGGCAGGCACCGCGGGCGCAACGACCGCCGGGGCCGCAACGATCGGCTCGAACAGCGTCACGCTCACAAGCTGCGTGCGCATCAACGGCGTCGCAACGTACACATCGAGCGCTGCGCACAATTTGCAGGCGGGCGCGCAGGTCAACATCGAGGGATTCTCCGGCGGCGTCTTCGACAGCTGCAACGGCGTGAAGACCATCGCCGCGACTCCGACCGGCACAACTTTCACCACCAACGATGGTCCGCTGGGCAACGAAAACAATACGACCGGCGCGCCGACCGCCGTCGTCTTCGCCTGCAACACGCTAACGTTTCCCTCCAACAGCTTCAGCGGCAACAACACGATTCACTACTGGATTTACCGCTCGCAGGGAGCTGGCGCCTACTCGCTCATCGGCGTAGCGCAAGGCGTCGATCCGTGGTTTCAGGATTGCGGCCTCGCCGCACCGAATGCGCCAGCGTACGTTCCAGGAACGCCGCCGAGCACAACGCAGCCCGGCTACCTCGCGACCACGATCGCCAGCGGCGGCGGCGGCGGCACGACAACGCTCACGCTCGCGAACGCCGCAACAACTGCGGCCTCTGCTCAAACCGTCCTGCACGACAACTCCGTCCCGCTGAAAAACGCGACGCAAGCCGCGTACTCAGCCGGCGGCGGCACGGTTTACATTCCCAACTCGCTACAATTCTGGCCGTTCAACTCCACGCTCGACTTCACCAGCGGCCTCAGCATCTCGGGCTCGCTCGTCGTCCGCATTCACCTCAACAGCGGCTTCGTCTTCCTCAATCAACCGTGGCTCTTGCGCGGCGGCATGGACCTCGAAGGCGAGCCGCACAACATCACCAGCTTTTCCTATGTCAACGGCGCGCAGATGCTCGCCAACACCGCGTACCCGATGCTGATTCTGCCGGAGTACGCGTCGGTCACATCGGTGCACTTCAACCGCCTCATGTTGACCGGCAATCAGCCGCAGCAAAGCGTCGTCCTCGCCGATTCCGGCTCCGACGGCGGCGGCGTGTCCGGCCTCGTCTTCGATGATGTCGACTTCAACGCGAACGGCTCCGGCACGCCAATCATCATCAAAGGCGGCTTCGACTTTTTCTTCAATCGCGGAAATTGCCAGGGCGGCGCCGCGCAATTTGTGCCGCAGAGCTGCCTGCAATTCACCAACGCCAGCCCCGCAGTCACCGGATCAACTCCGGCGCAAGTTCCCGGCCGCGTGAAAGTGAACGGCCTCTACTTCGCCGGCAACGCGATCGACATCGACTGCCTGCCAGACGGCACCAACGTCGCGCCCGTCGACTTCACCTTCAACACCACAATTTTTGAGAGCGCGGTCTCGCCGTACCTTCGCTTCAATTGCGCGACCGGAATTTTCAACGGCATCGTGATGGATGACGTGGTGCAAGCTGACTCGGTCGTTGGTCTCGGCACGCCGTCGATCGACGCGCAGAATGACGCCTCGATCGGCTCGGTGCTTTGGAAAGGCGGCGCCGTCAACGGACCGCAGCAGCCGGCATTCGTTACGTCGGCAAATCTGCCGAGCCTGTTGCTGATGAACGCGCCGTTCACGAATCCTGGCAACGCGCCGAACACCAACGTAAGCGGCAACGGTATCATCAGCACGGGCTTGCTTGCCGCAAGTGGCACGGGCCGCGTCGAAACATTCATGGCTGCGCCGACTGGACCCAGCGTTGCGGTGAGCTCCGGCGGCAGCGTGCCGGTCGGCACGATTCCGTATCGATTGCAGTGGGTCGATGTCGACGGCAACTACAGTCCGGTCAGTCCTCTCGTCAACGCCGTCACGACGACAGGGAATCAGACCGTCACGCTAACTCCTCCGACGGCTCCGCTCGGCGCGATCTTCTGGGTCGCGTACCGCAACGACGCCGAAGTCAATGCTCCTCCGGGCGGCTGCGCGCTCGGCTACATTCCGATCAATTCGACGTACGTCGACACGTTCGGCTTCACCTGCGGCCAGCAAGAGCGCGCGGCAAACGCCGGCGTCTCGATCATCGGGCCGAATGGCGTCTCCGGTCCGTCGTTGCGCCTGGTGAACAACGGAAACACGATGTCGTTTCTGACTGCGCTCAGCGCGAGTCGCAACGTCACGCTGCCCGATTTGTCGGGCGTCGCGATGGTGAGCGGTTACGTCAACACCGCCTTCGATAACGCCACGCGCGCCAACGGCGCCATCGGATCGAACTGGACAATCACCAACACCAACGGGATCAACGTCGCTTCCAACAATTTTGTCGGCACCGGATCGAACTCAGTCGCTTACTGGAGCGCGTCTTCTTTCAATCCCATCCAGTTTTCACAGGCAACGCTCACCGCGCTGAACGGCACGACCGATTTCCCCGGCGTCACTGCTCTGATGAGCGGCAGCGGAAGCGGCGCGCAGGGTTACGAGTGCGTCGAAGACACGACCAACATCTTCATTCAGAAAATTCTCGGCGTCGCGAATACGACGCTAACGAGCGCGACAACAACCGGCGTCGCGGGCGATGTACTGCGCCTCGAAGCTGTGCCGGGACCGACGAGCACGGCGCTCACGTGCTTCAAGAACGGTGTCTCCGCGCTGACCACGACGGATTCCAGCTCACCGTATCTCACCGGCTCGCCGGGATTGTTTTTGTTTGGAACGGTCGCGACCGAATCGAACTGGTCCGGCGGCAACCTGCATCCCTTCGCACAGCTCGATTCGGAAGAGAGCTGGGTCAAGCCGCAGCACTTCGATGGCAACGCTCTGACTTGCACGATGTCGTCGACTACGACGTGCACCGCAACGTTGTCTTCCGCCAAGTGGCGCGGCTGCCTCGCGCAAGCACAAGGCACCAGCGTCACTGGTGGCGCCGCCGCCTGCAACATCTCTGGCACAACGCTGACTGTCACCGCCACCACCGCAAACACAAGCACCTGGGGCATTCTGGTTTTCTAATTTTTCGCGAATCATTCGCGAGAGCTGTCTGATTTTCTTGAACGAAGCGTCGTCCTATCCTGAAGGAGCCGCCGTGAAACAAATCTCCGTAGCCATCGCTCTCTGCCTCGCGCCGCTGTTCTTCGCACCGCCCGCTCGCGCACAGCATTCCGCATCGCTCAGCTGGACTGCCTCATCTGACGCCGCGGCGAATTCCGCGCTCGGCTACAATGTTTATCGCTTGGCAGGCGCATGCCCCGCGTCGGGCACAGCGGGATTCACCAAGCTCAACTCGACGCCGGTCACAACGACAACGTATTCCGATACCACGATCGGACCAGGTAGCTTCTGCTACTACGTTACGGCGACGCTCAACGGGGCGGAGAGCGTGCCGAGCAATACAGCGCCCGCGGTGATACTTCCAGGGGCGCCAACTCTGCTTAAAATTCCAGCTACAACTTAGCAGTCCGCCGAAAGTAGTCGCTGTAGCGCCAGTCGCATGTCCCAACAATTTGTGAGCCACAGATAACGATGAGACTCGCCGTCGAAATTTCGGTCGTCGTCGACGGCAAACGGCAGCTGCTCGGCTCGATCCCCATTGAGTTTCAGCTGCGCGATCTGAGGCCGTGGAGACGACTGTCCGAACGCCAGCAGGAAGTCGTCGATCTCGTAATGGTTGGCAAATCGAACAAGGAAATCGCAGCGCAGCTTTTCATCGCCGAACGCACGGTGAAATTTCACGTATCCGATTTGATGCGTCGCCACGGAGTCAGCTCTCGCATCGCGCTGATCGCCGTAAGGCAGAAACAGATTTGTAGCGGAGGACAAGACACTTGATTACCCAGCAAGTTGCAAAACAGAACGCCGACGTCGTCGCGCTCGTCAACATCTCGACCGAAAAATGGCCGCCGCGCCATCGCACATACTTTGGATCGCTTGAAATTCGCTCGCCGGAATCGAGCGACGCGTTCGCAATCACGCCGATCCGCGGCTGCAGCGCCGTTATGGACCTCGGGGACAAGCGCACGATCCAATTGCCCCTCACCGCACGCGAAATTGCCGACGACATCGCACGAGAGATCAATGGCGATTCGGGGGAGGGAAGTTTCCACGGCGTGTTCGTCGCGGCCGGTGAGATGCCGACCGACAGCGAGCTCGCCGACGCGCGGCAGCGACTCGCGGAATTTCACCGACGCCTGGTTGCCGCGGCCGATCTCGAATGGGAACGCACGCGCAATCCGATGTTCATCACCGATCTCGAGCGTCGTGCTGCGCGGCACCTCGGATTCGAGAAGCCGTGGCTCTACGATCCGAAACCGTTAGCGGATTGCCCGGTATGCGCGGAGAAGATCAAGCACGGAGTGGCGGTGTGCCGCTCATGCGGCGCGATTCTCGATCGCGAGAAGGCCGCGCGGTACGGCTTGGTGCCAGCGCAAGGCACGCTGTCCGCTCAAATGCAACACACCCACGAGAAGAAATAAAAAAGGCGGCGATTTCTCGCCGCCTGAAACGTGCACTGGCCACGCCTGAGAAGCACTTTTAGTCTATCCCGTAATACGACTTTGTCAAGATTACGTTGTCTAACAGTGCGTCGAGGGAACGGTGCGGAGAGTGGGAGACTCGAACTCCCGAGGCTGCAAGGCAACTCCTCGACGCTTCTCAGGCGAGGCCAGTACCCCCACTGGCAGCACTCTCCAAACCTCGGCCTGACCACTCATATATAACATAGCTACATATAACTATACAATGACTACAGCTGGCTCATTCGACGCGCCCATCGAGATCTTCGGCGGCCTCGTCACCGATATGTCTCCCGCCGATCTCCCGCACGGAGTCTCGCCCGATTGCCAGGACGTCGTCTTCAGCAATGGAAACGTGCTCACGCGTCCCGGACTACAGGCGCTCTTCGGCCCACTCGCCGGAAATCCCACGATCAACTACATCAAGACTTACGAGACGCTAAACGCCACCCTGCGCACCATGGTGCTCGACTCCAACGGCAATCTTTACAAAGAGACGACGCCCGGAACGCTCGCAACCGTCGCCACCGATCTCGCGCCGAATTCCTACGCGAACTCCACCACAATTTTCGGACGCGAATACATCGCGATCAGCGACGGCAAAGTCGGCGACGATCTCCCGCGCCAGTACGACGACACGAATTTCGATCGCGTGAGCCAGATCGGTCCAGCCGCCGGCCCCACGGTGATTGACGAAAACACACTCGTCGCAATCGTTGCGAGCCCAACCGGCGCGACGCAGCCCTCCGCCGTCACCATCGCCGCGAGCCCCGGCGGCGCCAACGAAAACGGATTCCTCGTCACCATCACCACAACCGCGGCGCACGGCCTCACAGCAGGGCAGTCGGTCACGATCGCCGGCGTCGGCGTCACCAGCTACAACGGCACGTTTCCGATCGTCAGCGTGCTCAGCAGCACGCAGTTCACGTACATCGCCGGAGCGTCCGGTCTCGCGAATTCCGGCGGCGGCACATCGGCGTCCGCCACCGCCACAGTGCAAACGGTAACGGCGCACGGTTTCAGCGTCGGCCAACTCGTCACCGTCGCGGGCGTCACCGTCGCGGGCTACAACGGCACCGTCACGGTCGCCAGCGTTCCCGACTCCACGCATTTCACGTTCGCTGCGACGTCCGGCGGCCTCGCCGCATCTGGCGGAGGCACCGCCTCAGCCGCGGGCAACATCGACACCGGCGTGCATCAAGTCTCCGTAATCTTTCAAACGCGCCAGGGCTATCTCACCGCGCCTGCCCCAGCGACAAACTGGACCGCCAGCGGCACCAAGCGCGCCATCGTCACAAATATTCCGACCGGCCCAGCGAACGTCACCGCGCGCATCCTCTGCTTCACCGGCGCAGGCGGCGACAGTTTTTTCTACGTTGGCTCAGGCGCGTCGCTTTTCAGCGGCAACATGATCATCAACAACAACACCGCGACGACCGCCGTCGTCGATTTTTCCGACGCGATCCTGCTCGCCGGCACCAACGTCGACAACATGTTCCGCCTGATCGAACTCGGCGACTGCTCCGGCGTGATCGATTACTCCGAGCGCCTTTTCTGGTGGGGCGAACGCAACCGCATCAACAATTTCGCAAATCTCAGCTTCGACGGCGGATTCACGGGACCGTCGCTGCCGCATTATCCGCTCGGTTGGACGCCTGATCTCAGTTTCGGCCCCGGCGGCACCGACGAACAATCGTTCACCGTCTGGGGCGCCGCGTATTCCATCGTCGGCAACGGCACGACGGCCACGCGTGGGCTCATCACGCAGAGCGCGGTGCAGGATTCGCTCGGCGCGCCACTCATCCAACCCAACACCGACTACACCGTTCGCGCGCGCGTCGCGATCAACTCGACGCTCGCGCAAGGCACATTGCACATTCATCTCTTCAGCGCGAGTGGCGGCATCAATACGACCGGTCTGCAACTCACCGTCGCGCAACTCTCGAATACTTACGCCGAGTTCACCGCCGACCTCACCGCGCCGCTTTCTACAATCCCGTCCGACCTGCTGCTGCGCGTTTATGCTGACGGCACGCCAACACTCAACGGTCAGTTCTACATCGACTGCATCGAAATCGTGCCGACCGCACAGCCCGTCAACACCTCGATCGTGCGCGCGAGTCGCGTCGAGGATCCCGAAAGCTACGACGGCATCGACGGCCTGCTCAGCATCGCCGAAAACAACGGCCAAGCCATTCGCGCCGCGTTCAAATTGCGCGAGCGCCTTTACTTCGTCAAAGAGCATTCGCTCCACGCCACGCAAGACGATGGCACCAACGAGCCCGCGCTCTGGAGCATCTCTGAAATTTCGCGCAAACTCGGCACGCCTTCCGTTCACGGCGTCGGCGTCGGTGAAGATTGGGTCGTCATCGCACACCGCACCGGCCTCTATCTTTTCAGTGGCGGCGAACCGGTCAAAATTTCTCAGGAAATTCAGCCGACGTGGAACACGATCAACTGGCAATTCGGCCACACGCTGTGGGTCACGGTCGATACAAGAGAGCGCCGCATCTTCATCGGCGCTCCAATCGGCACAGCAACTTCGCCGAATAAAATTATCGTGCTCGACTATCGCGATCTCGACAGCGCCGAAGACATCACCGGTCGCCCGCCGATCAACATCACCTACACCGGACGTAAAACCGCCACCGACAAAACCCGCAAGTGGTCGCCATGGACCGTCGCCGCAAATTCCTGCGCCCTGATCGAGCGCCCCGACGGTTCAACGCAAGTCCTGATGGGCGGCGGTGTCCCCGGCATCGGCGGAGGCGGCGCGGCAGGGAAGGTCTACCTCGTCAACGCCGTGCAACTCAGCGACGACGGCACCGCGATCCCGAGCTACTACACGACGCACTTTTTCCCCGAACGCGCGGTCGAGCAATCGCTCGATCTCGGCGCTCACCGAAAATTGTTCAGCTATCTCACGATGTACGTCGAAGGCGCCGGCTCGCTCGCGCTGATCAGCTTCACCGAGACGCAGAGCCAGCCGGTGGCGCAACCGTCGCTGCCGCTCAGCTCGCCATCAACGCGCGACCTCGAGCTACCAATCAACATTCTCGGCGAACGCGTCGCCTTCCAAGTCGCCACAAATCAAGCCGGCGCCTGGTTCCGCCTCCAAAAATTCATCCCCAGCGTACGCCCCGACCCCTGGGCCCCCGTCCGCGGCTTCAACTAAGGCAGATAGAGGAGACCAACAAAACAAATGCCATGTTATACTATCGTTTATATTGCACATGAGTATCCGCGTTAGCGACGGCGCTCTTCAAAGAATCATCGGCCTCTGCGAGCAATTTCTTCTTGACGCCGCGGTCCTCACGTTTGTCTTTCCCGCGCTGGACACCTTGATCAATTTTGGTGCGAAGCGATTGACTGTTTCGCTCGTCTTTTGGACGGTTAGTATTTCAGGTGTATTCTTTATTGGAGCCATGTCCATGGCGGTATTCGCCACGAGACGGGAGGAAAACAAGTCATGACCACGGTTACGATCGCGATGTTGCTGTTTGGTCTAGGCGTGTTTTCCGTCGGATATTGGGCTTCAAGAAAACTCGACGCGAGAGCGTCGTCGCGCCCCACCCAGAAATAAGCCAGATACATTGAAGTCAGCGCACAAGGCAGGCCTGAATTTAGGGATTCGGCATCGCTGCGCCCTCCCGTACCCCTTCACGAGCAAATAACCAATGCTAACCGTCGCACAACTCGCGCCACTGAAGGATCGCGACCCGTATCTCTACGAAACGCTCACGAAAATTGTGTCCGCGGTGAATTCGGCCAGCCAGGCCGCCGGAGTCGACAGCTCCACTCCGTCTCCCGCGCCAACATCGGTCGCATCAATCAGCGTGCAGGCCTCAAACGGTTGGTTCGACGTCGCGATCACTGATCCGAGCGACGCGCGCCCCGGCCTCTTTTATTTTGCCGAGTCCGACACAACGCCATCGTTCAGCGCGCCGCGCGTTTATTTCCTTGGCGCGAGCCGCAATCTCTACGTGCAGCTCGGCAACCAGACGCTCTACTGGCGCGCATTCAGCCAATACATCGGCTCGATGCCGTCCTCACCGCGCACCTTCGGCTCGCCGCCGACCGCCGTCGTCGGAGGCGGCGCGTCCGGCCCAGCACCTCAACCCTCGAAGGGAAGCGGAGCCCTCCCCAACGGTCTTCCACGCGGAGGCAACGGCTTCGGCATCAACTCCGGCGCCCGCATCACAAAATCGTCGACGTTGTAAGTCTCTGTTACGCAGCCATTGGCGATTGAAACCGATCCGTGTTCCCAGCGTTCCACGTCGCCACCCTGTAGCCGCGATCGTTTCTCAGATCGCGGGGTTTAAATCCAGCACGACCGAGCTTTCAGCAACCGATAACTATCGAAATCGAATCGCCCGATCGCGCAATCCATGCAAGTCCGCGAATACAAAGAGTCCGACTTCGCGCAGCTCAAGGCCATCCACGCGAGCCAAGGTTTCGACTACGCACTTCCCGATCTCAGCAACCCGTTATTCGTCACGAAACTCGTCCTGACCGACGACAACGAAAAAATCCTCGGCGCCGCCTTACTCCGCCTCACCGCCGAAGCGTACCTGCTGCTCGACCCAAAATCCGGCACGCCACGCGGACGCTGGCAATCGCTACTAGCTCTTCACGCCGCAACGCATCGCGACGCCTGGCAACGGGGCCTCGAAGACGTCCACGCCTGGCTGCCACGGCCGATCGCAACAAAGTTCGGTCGCCGCCTCCGTCGCCTCGGCTGGATTCGCGACGACGCATGGACGCCGTACTGCAAAAAATTGGAAACAACGAAGTAGTGAAGTCACGACGTAAAGATTAAAACCGAGCCGCCTCGCGCCAAGTCGCCTCGCGACGCGGCTTCGTCGCTACTTCTTTACTTCATTGCTTCATTACTTCGCCTTTGGAGGTCACAAAAAATGTCCCGCGGCGCCCAAGCTCAAACGCAAAATCTCACCGACCAGCAACTCTCCAGCATCAACGCACTCAACCAAGGCTTCCTCGGCCAGCAGCAGCAACTCGGCGGCATCCTCACGCCGCAATTCCAGAGCATTCTCAACAATCCCGGCCTTAGTCCCGCCGACAAATCCGCCGTCACATCGCAATCGCAAGGCTCGATCGCCAGCGCCTTCGACTCGCTCCAGCAATCCGCCGCCAACCGCGTCGCACGCACGCGCAACTCCGCCGGATTCGGCGACCTCACCGACGACCTCGCGCGCCAAAAAGGAGTCGCGGAAGGGAATCAGGCCGCCCAGAATCAGCTCAGTTTCAGCAACACCGCGTTTCAGCGACAGATGGCTGCCCTGCAAGGACTCAGCGGCCTCTACGGCGTCGACTCCAACCTTCTCGGCCGCACGCTCGGCATCCCGTCGCAACTTCTCAACGTGCGCGCCAACGCCTCTCGCCCCAGCGGATTCTTCAGCGCACTCGGCAACTCCGCCGGAGCCGGCCTCGGCAACTCACTCGCCGCGCTCCCCGGCATGTTCCTGTAGCCGCGATCGTTTCCCAGATCGCGGGCTTTTTCGATCGCGGCCACATTTTATGTAGGGCGCAGCTCTGCTGCGTCCCTAGTCCGCACGATTTCCCCCTCGTCGTCGTCGATTTCTCTTCGGATCCGCAAACCACGAGCAACAAAAAATGCCCATCCACAATTTCGCGCTCTCCCAACCAACCGTAACCAGCCTGCTCACAACGCTGCTACCGTTCGCCGTCCAATTCGCACTCTTCCTGCGCTGGCTCCATCGCCGCATCCGCGAAGACGAAATCATCCACGCCTGCGTGCGCGACATCGCGCTCACTCACTTGCCGCACATCTACAACTCGCTGCAAGCCATCGGCGCCAAGCAGGGAATTACGCTCCACGAATTCCCTGTCATCCATTTCGTCGACCTCGGCAACCGCCGCCATTCGGCCTGACGTGGGCATTCCGCCAAATCTACTAACACTCGCCCACAAAGCCGCCGCCGCCCAATCGCTCGACCCCGCACTCGTCTGCGCCGTCGTCGAACAAGAGTCCGGCTGGAATCCATGGGCCATGCGCTACGAGCCGGCGTTCTTCACGAAATACGTCGCGCCGCTTTACACCAACAACAAAATCTCTGCCACCGAAGCCTGGGCCCGCGGCTTCAGCTGGGGCCTGATGCAAGTCATGGGACAAGTCGCCCGCGAATCCGGCTTCGACGCATCTTTCCTGAGCGCGTTGTGCGATCCAGAAAACGGCCTTGCCATCGGCTGCAAAGTCCTGCGCAAAAAACTGGACGGCGCCCGCGGCGACATCACCGAAGCACTCCTCGCCTGGAACGGCGGCTCCAACGCCACCTACGCCGCCCAAGTTTTGGCTCGAAAAGCGCGATACGCCTAACGACGCATGGCCTTTGGCATTTGGATGCCGCACCCTGCGGTTTTCAGGGTGCGGGTCTTCGCCAACACGATGAGTCTCACTGCGTGAACAAGACAAATGTCCTGGAAACTAATCCTCCGCCTCGCAGAACTCGCCGTAACCGTCATCCTCGCGACATCCTTATTCGTCGCCTGGCGCGCCGAACGCAACGATCGCACCAAACTCGCCGCCGAACTAGCCGTCGCCCAGCAATCCCTAACCCAAGCCGCCGACCGCCAGCAATCCCGCGACGCCGACCTGCTTCATACGCTCGCTAGCCTTGCCGCACAAAAGCGCTCCGTCCAAACACCCGAGCAAATCCTGCAAGCCCTGCCACAACAAATCCCATTGCCGCAGCCGATCGAGTTGCAGCCCGCACCAGCGGTGAATCCCCCACTCGCAATCCAAGATTCCGCGACGCGAAACTCCATCGCCGACTCACAAAAACCAAACGCGAAGCCCTCAGCACCCGAACCCCAAGCCATCATCCCAACAGCCGACCTAAAACCTCTCTACGACTTCGCCCTGGACTGCAAAGCCTGCCAAGCCAGACTCACCGCCGCCCAGTCCGACCTAACCGACGAAAAGTCCAAGACCGCCACGCTAACCAAGGAACGCGACCAAGCCATCCGTACCGCCAAAGGAGGCAGCACCCTCCAGCGCTTCGCCCGCGCCGCCAAATGGCTCCTAATAGGCGCCGCCGCCGGTACCCTAGCCGCCCGCGCCGCACGATAGGACCTCGGCCCTCCAAGGCGGGGCGCCCAGGCGATCACCTAGCCGTAGTCATCTCGGGGACAGGAGCACACGCTGAGGTCGTGGTGGAGGTTCGAGGCCGACGTGAGGAAGTAGGCTAAGGTTCGGAGAGGACGGCCCAAAAGGGAACTACGACTTCCCCGCTAGGTGTGCCGAACGTTGAAAACCATCTCAGCGCAGCGCTAGCCGGTTCGCAACGCGAAAAATAATTTTTGCGCGCGATTGCAGTGGCCACCGCGCACGTCGCTGAAAAAATTCCAGAACAAGCAGCCCAGCACCAAGCATCCGCAACGCTCGACAACATTGGTAATCAGTAGGCGCGGCGATCGGCTGGCGCACCCCCCGCGCCAGCCGATCAACCATCACCGAAGCACCCAAAGCCTCGCCCCACGACGACCTATGAGAGCCTGAGCCATACGAGAGCCCAAGCCCTACAAAGCACACAAAGCACACAAAGCACACAAATCCACGGCAATCCGCACAAACCCAGCAGATTTCTCTTGACACTGCTTCCTATAAGTTATATTATGTTAACTAGAAATTCTGAGTGGATTGAGGCCAATCCACAGCCCTTTGAGGACCACCTGCTCCTCGACTCCCTCTACTTCCGATCCCCACTCTGCTTTGCCTTACCGAGTTCGTACTGAATGTATTGCTCGATCAAATGCGCATCCGCGCCGACCATTCGCCGCCCGTTCACAAAGATTGTCGGCGTCGAATTCACATCCAATTTTTGTCCGTTCGCGCGACTCGCGTCGACCGCCGCGCCAGCTTCAGGACCAGCCATGCACCCCCGAAACGTATCCGCATTTAGCCCGGCCTGACCGGCAAACTCGCTCATCTTCATCCAGGCGTTCGCCGCCGAGATGATGTCCTGGTTGTCGTAGATCAAGTCATACATTTTCCAGAATGACGCCGGGCTCTGCTGGTAGGCGCACCGCCCAGCAATCGCCGCCGTCCGGGCCCAGGGATGCAGAACCTCAATCGGGTAATCCTTAAACACCACCCGCACCTGCGGATAGTTCTGCATGATCCCGCGCATGATGTCGTGCAGGCTCCGGCATACCGGACACTCGAAGTCCGAAAACTCGACCAGCGTCACCGCCGCCTTGGGATCGCCCATCGACGGCGAATCCGTCAGGTCCATCAGCGCTCGATTCGCGGCCAGCGGATCCTTTGCCATCTCCGACACTTCGCCACGAATTAAATACTTGCCATCCTTGCTGACATAAAATTTCGCGTCTTCGTTATTGCCGGCGACCTTGACCGATACATTCGTCTCGAGCAGTCCGGCGATGCCCGCGTCCTTCGGCTCGGAGACGGTGACCTCGACGTCCGGCCCGAAAGCGAACTGATTCCGCACGTAGGCCTCGATGGTCTTCTGAAGCGGTGACTGGGCTGCCGCAGGCGAAGCCTTAGCAGCCGTAGCTGATCCGGAGGCAGCCGGGGTCTGGGCCGTACTCGCGCCACCGCCACTTTGAGAAATCGGAGTTCCCTGCGCCTGCGCCCAACTCGCCGCCGGCATGGCAAACATCGCACCCATTAAGCCAAATATCGCCACGGCAGTCAGCGTCCAAAATCTCGATGACGTATTCACAAAACCCTCTTCCTCAAACGAACTCTATGGAATGAACCGCTGCGCAATCGGAAACGGCCGCCCAAATCCAAACGCGCGCGAAGTAATTTTCAATCCAGGCGCCGCCTGCTTCCTCTTGTACTCAGTGCGATCGACCAGTAGCGCTATATCTTTCACCAATTTCAGGTCGAAATCATAGCGGTCGGCGATCTCTTGCGGGCTCTTCAAATCCTCAATGTAGAGTTTCAGAATCCGGTCCAGCACGTCGTAGGGCGGCAGGCTGTCTTCGTCCTTCTGATCGGGCCTTAGCTCCGCTGAAGGCGGCTTGTCGATGGTCGCCTGAGGGATGAGTTCCCTATCGCGATTGATCCATTTGGCCAGCTCATACACCATCAATTTCGGAACGTCGGAAATCACCGCCAGACCGCCGGCCATATCGCCGTACAACGTGCAATATCCGACCGCCAATTCGGATTTGTTTCCGGTGCTGAGCAACATCGAACCAAACTTGTTCGACAGCGCCATCAAGTAATTGCCGCGAATGCGTGCCTGAATATTTTCTTCCGCGACGCCTTCCGCCATCCCGTGAAATTCCGGCGCGAGCGCCTTGCGGTATGAATCGAAAACGTCCGCGATCGGCAACGTAATCAGCTTGATGCCGAGGTTGGCAGCCAGGGTCTTTGCGTCATCTTTACTGCCCGCCGACGAATACGGTCCCGGCATCGATACGCCGACCACGTTCTCCGCGCCCAGCGCGCTGACAGCAATGCTCGCGACCACAGCCGAGTCGATGCCGCCGCTCAGTCCAACTAAAACCTTCTTGAACCCGCATTTATTAACATAATCGCGCGTCCCGGTCTCCAGCGCCCGATACGCATACTCGATCTCTTCGCGCGGCTGCGGATGAATATCGCCTTCGCTGGTCGTCGTCTCAAACAACACCAAATCTTCTTCAAACGCCAGCGCCTGCGCCGCCATCTTGCCGTCCGCGGTGACCGCCATGCTCGCGCCATCGAAAATCAGGCTGTCGTTGCCGCCGACCTGGTTCACATAAATCACGGCTTTTTTGTGATGCATCGCGATCGACTTCAAAATATCGAATCGCAGCGCGCGCTTGTCGATCGTGTAGGGCGAAGCCGAAATATTCACAAACAGCGTAGTTCCCTGCTCAAACAATTCCGTCACAGGGTCTCGGTCGTACCGCGATTCCGGCCAAAACGTCTTATCGGCCCACACATCTTCACAAATCGTGATTCCTAACTGATCGCCGCCGAACTCGTACGTCGCCTGCTTCTCCGAAGCCGTGAAATAACGCGACTCGTCAAATACGTCGTAGGTCGGCAGCAGCATCTTGCTCTGCTCAAACAGAATCTTGCCGCCGCTCAAAAGCGCAGCCTTGTTCGCGATTGCCTTCGATCGCTTGCTCTTCTCAACCTTACCGGCGAAACCCACGATCGACGGCAGCGGCACCTTCTTCGCCAACTCTTTTAGCTCTTTGAGGTTTCGTTCGATGAAGGATGGACGCTCCAGCAAATCTTGGGGTGGATACCCGCACAAGCAAAGCTCCGAAAACACGGCCAGCTGCGCGCCGCGTTCCTTCGCCTGGGCGCCTAACGCCAGGATGCGAGCTGAATTTCCGGCGAAATCACCAATGGTGGGATTGAACTGCGCGAGAGCGATTTTCATGCTGGCACTTCAGAATACGAGCCAAATCCAGAGATTGCAAACGGTCCAAACCGCAAATGTGCCGATCCCAGTTCCCATTGTAGGGGCGGGGTTCACTCCGCCCGGCCATCGCGTCTTGTCGCCCAACGCACCTTCACTAGCCGCACAAACAAAAAGCTCCTGGGCCGAAACCCAGGAGCCATAAAAACTCTCAACCTCGAACTCTTAAACGCTGAACGAGCTGCCGCAGCCGCAGGTGCTCTTCACGTTCGGGTTGTTAAACTTGAAGCCGGCGCCCTCGACGGTCTCGATGTAGTCGATTTCCACGCCTTCCAGGTACATCGAGCTCATCTGGTCAACTGCTACCTTCAGTCCGTTGAAATCGACCACTTCGTCGGTGTCATTGGTCTGGTTCTCGAAAGCCATGTGGTACTGGAAGCCGGAACAGCCGCCGCCAACCACCGCCACGCGCAGCGCAACGGGCACAGGGTTCTGCATCTGCATGATTTCCTTAACCTTGGTGCTGGCTACAGGCGTCAAATTGATCATTGTTTCCCTCTCGACTCCAATATCGCCGGCGCCCGATCGCACCGGCCTGCCAAAGACAGTATAGCAAAACTCGATTTCAACTGCATCTCGGAGCCTTTGCGGTAGCGTTCTTTCCTGGCAACTCGCCCCGCGGCCCGTTTCGACAAGCCGGGAGCCCATCGCTTACAATACGATGCAGCCATGAGACATAAAGTCACGTGCGCGCACTCGCCTAACCTACTGAATCGTGGCACTTTGCTTCGCCTCACGTTGCTCATTTTCACTTAACTGTGACTTATCGTGAGCGGATTCGATTTTTTTC
>DASXPD010000114.1:0-35360 GCA_036493835.1 Candidatus Acidiferrum sp.
ACTCGCGCGCCTTCGTATACAGCGGCCCAAACTCCAGCTTCCGCTCGCCCACCTTCGTGATTGGCACGACCTTCGAATAATTTCCCGTCGAAAAAATCTCATCCGCCGACTCGAGTTCCGAATACTTCACGCTCTTCTCGACGACTTTCACGCCGGCCTCGCGCAGCAAACTGATCGTGCGCATTCGCGTGATCCCCGACAAAAACGTTCCGTTCGCCACCGGCGTGTAAACCACTCCGTCCTTGCCGTAGAAAATATTCGAAGTCGCCAGCTCCGCCACATTGCCCACCATGTCGCACACAACCGCGTTGTCAAACCCGCGCGATTGCGCCTCGAACAAACACCGCGCATTGTTCGGATACAAGCATCCGGCCTTCGCATCCACCGGCATCGTCTCCTGCGTCGGCCGCCGGAATGGCGACAGCGTGATCGAAAATCCCTTCGGCTGCCGCATCGGCGCTTCGTAAATCGACATGCACCATCGCGTCGATTCCGGATCGTGCGACTGGATCCACGGGCTCTCGCGCTCCGCCCAATACATCGGCCGGATATACAGCGCCGTCTCTCCGTCAAATTTCTTGATGCCCTCTTTTGCCAGTTCGACCCACTTCTCGGGCGAGACAACGGGCTTCAGGTAAAGTTTCTTCGCCGAATCGTTCGCTCGCGCCAGATGGAGATCGAGGTCGGGCGCAACGCCTTCGAAATATCGCGCGCCGTCAAACACCACCGAGCACAGCCATAATGCATGCGTCCGCGGCCCCCACATCCCCACATTGCCCTCGTGCCACGCATCGTCGAAAAATGTCCAGGTCTTCGTCCAACCGTCTCCAGGCGTCATGCCTACCTCTGCTTTATTTAGGATTTCGACCGCGACCTTCGCGACGCCAGTATCGTCAGCACCGCACTGTCGTGTCTACCGGATGTCGTCAGCGCCCAAGTCTCACCACGGGGCGCCGTCAGCACCGGCAAATCGCCACTGCTATCATTCGTCTTCGAACTTAAGCCAGCCACCCCGCCCCGTCAACGCCGCGACAGGCACACCACATCGTCTTCGCCACCTAGCGCCGACTCTCGCTGCTCTTTCAGGGCCGAACCGTCGCCGCCAATTCCAATCCCTGCTAGCACATCCGATTCACCGGCCATTCGAACGCTAAGCATCATATTTTCATTGACATACGGTACTTTCTGTGCTACGATCTTTCCATAGAAAACCACGCCTCGCCTTTCTCAAAACAGCCGAAGCAAAAGCGAAACAAACCATCCCGTAACCGCATCATTCGATGAGACTTGCGCACTCTTCCCAAAGAGGCCAGCTCAAAAATCTCGCATCTCGCTGATCCTTTTATAGTTACGCACTCTCACGCAAAACACCGGGGGGTGTACCCTCTTGGAGACCCCAAAATCCCAACGTCTCCAAGGGAGGAAGCCTCCGCAAATAGTGGAAGTCGTTTACCACTCCTGAGGCGCTGCTGTGCAACCTCCCGCTCCACCTGTTGTGGAAACTGCGTGCGATCAGGATAACTTGCTCATTTAAAGCTAGTTACAGCGACGAATTCAGCCTTGCCACCCTCGCCCAAAGCCCTCTTTTGGCAGGGTGATTGCACCTCCTATCCCCGGAAAACCCTCTCGGATCCTTGGTCGACTGAGAGACAGCTGTGCCCGAATATAGAGACACCTTTGAAACCCACGATCCTACTCGTCACCAGCTCCAAATGGGTGCCTACCGCCAGGCTCGGCATGGCTATGGCGCAGGCGGGTTTTTCCGTCGATGCCGTTTGCCCACCGGGCCATCCCATTGAAAAGATGAGCGCGCTCCGCACCGGCCATCCCTATAGCGGACTGACGGCGTTCCGATCGATTTCGCGTGGCATCCTCGCATCCAAGCCCGATCTCGTGATTCCCTGCGACGATCTCGCGTCGCTGCAACTGCACCAACTCTACGCCGCGGAAGAAAAAAGCTCCGGCGCAAATTCTCCGATCTGCGCGGTCCTCGCGCGATCGCTCGGCTCTCCCGCAAATTTTCCAATGCTCTACGAGCGCGCCACTTTCATCGATATGGCCGCAGCCGAAGGCGTCCGCGTTCCGAAAATGACGGTTGTCTCGTCGCTCGACGAAATGCGCAAGTGGGCCACGAACGCTGGCTTGCCGATCGTTCTGAAATCCGACGGCAGCTCGGGCGGCGAGGGTGTTCGCGTCGTCCACACGATGCCCGACGCCGAACGCGCCTTCAACAAACTCTACGCGCCGCCGATGCTGGCGCAGGCCGCCAAGCGCGCACTCATCGACGGCGACCACACGCGTGTCTGGCCTTCGCTTCTTCGCAAGCGTTCTGTCGTAAGCGCGCAGGAATTTATCGCTGGCCACGAAGCGACCAGCCTGGTTGCGTGCTGGAACGGCACGGTGCTCGCCGAAAATCATTTTGAAGTTTTGAACAAAGTTCACGCGTCCGGCCCCGCCAGCGCATTGCGCCGCGTCGACAACGCCGAAATGTCGTCCGCCGTCGCAAAAATGGTGCGCCGACTGAATCTTTCCGGCATGAACGGTTTCGATTTCATGATCGAAACCGCCACCGGCAACGCATACCTGATCGAACTCAATCCGCGCACGACGCAAGTCGGCCACTTAGCGCTTGGCGCCGGGCACGATCTTCCCGCGGCTCTGTACGCCGCGGTCACGGGCAATGCACCGCAGCCCGTTCCGGCAGTGACGCAAAGCGACGTCATCGCGCTCTTCCCTGCCGAATGGAATCGCAATCCCGAAAGCGCATTCCTCAAAACCGGATTTCACGATGTCCCCTGGGCCGAACCTGAGCTGGTTCGCGCCTGCGTGAAGAAAAAGAAACAGGTAGCCGCGTGGCAGGCTCAACAGAAGCAGCCGCAAGCTCTGTCGTCAGTCCAGGTGCCGCGCACCAAGTAGACGGATACGAAATGCAACGCAAAGCCACATCGCGCGCGAACGAAGAATCGCCGTTGAACACAGCGGCCGATCCGCTTCGCCGCAACGGAAATGGTAATGGCAACGGTCACCACCATGTGGTCGAGCCGGCGACGGACGTTGTTCCCGTCCCGAAGCGCCCGCATCGCCCGTTTTCTCAACGGTCCGCCGGCCCACACGCCAGCGCGCTGCCCTTGCGCGAACATTTGCGCCGCCCGCTCGCCATCATGAAATTCGGAGGCACATCGGTTGGCGATGCCTCGCGCATCAGCAACGTCGCTGAAATCGTTCGCGACGCAGCGTACTCCAGTGACATCGTCGTCGTCGTTTCCGCGATGTACGGAGTCACCAACAAATTGATTGAAGCCGCGGCGGAAGCCGAAGCGGGAAACCGCGCGCGCGTCGCAACAATTTTTGAAGAATTGCAGAACCGGCACGTGCAGGCCGCCTGCGAACTGATTCCATCGGCCTTCGATCGCAATCTCGTGCTGCAGAAAATGCGCGAACTATTTGAAGAAACGGAAACGCTCTGCAACCTCGCCGCCGCCGTTCGCAAAGTGACTCCGGCGCAACGCGATCTGATTGCCAGCCTTGGTGAGCGCGTGTGCGCGCCGCTCGTCGCAGCGATGCTCGCTGACCTCGGCGTACCGTCCGAGTCGATCTGCGCAACCGAACTTATCGTCACTGACGCCAATCACGGCGGCGCCGAACCAATCGCCGCGCCAACGCACACGCTCTGCGAAAATCGCCTGCGCCCGCTGCTCGGCCAA
Source organism: Candidatus Acidiferrum sp. (assembly GCA_036493835.1). Lineage (GTDB taxonomy): Bacteria > Acidobacteriota > Terriglobia > Acidiferrales > UBA7541 > Acidiferrum. Next base: position 3,705 of record DASXPD010000114.1, read on the forward strand.
AATATCGTGCCGATCGTCACCGGATTTCTCGGCGCCAATGCCGAAGGCGCGCTCACCACGCTCGGCCGCGGTGGTTCCGACTTTTCGGCCACTATTCTTGGCGCCGCGCTCGACGCCGACGAAGTCGTCATCTGGACCGACGTCGACGGCGTGCTTTCCTGCGATCCGAAACTCGTGCCGCACGCACGGACGATTCCCGAAATCTCATACCTGGAAGCTGCTGATCTCGCGTATTTCGGCGCGAAAGTCCTGCACCCCAAAACGCTGCATCCCGTGATGCAATCCGATATTCCCGTCTGGATTCGCAATTCGTTCGTGCCTGAGCGCATCGGTACGCGCATCACTCCCCTCGGCGTCGCGACATTCGGAGAAGTAAAAGCCGTCACCGCAATCAGTGACGCCCGCTTGGTTACCGTAAGCGGCGAAATCGCCGGCACGGTTAACGACGCACACGGCCGCGCATCGCGCGCTGTCCAATCTGTTGGCGCAGAGGCGTGGCTCGTGTCTCAGTCGGACATTCGCCACCAAGTTTGTGTCGGCGCCGGTCCCGCAATCGCGGGCAAAATTGCGGATGCCTTAGTGGAAGAATTCGGCGAAGAACTCGCGCAAGGAAAATTCGCTCGGGTCGCGGTGCATTCCGCGATTTCGATCGTCACGGTAGTCGGTCAAGGACTCGATGCCTGCTCCGACATCGCGCAGCGGCTTGCGACTGCGCTCGATCGCGACGAAATCGACGTGATTGCCAGTGCGATCGGTATTTCCGGCTGCAACTGCTCCATCGCCATCGATCAAAAAGACATGAAAGCCGCGCTGCTAACCATCCACCGCGAATTCAATCTCGACGAAACCGAACCGCAACAACTCGCCTCGACGTTTTGATCACGCCATCGTGCTCCGTCGATCCCGAATACAGTTGGTCTTTGGAAGAAACACCAAGATTCGCGGCCTGAAGGTGCCGGCCCACGCCTAAAATAGTAAGACTGGAGAAGTTTGACGGGAGTGACGATGCTGCGTGTTGGCTTGATCGGATGGAGAGGCATGGTTGGCAGCGTCTTGCTGCAACGCATGTCGGAAGAAAAGGATTTCGCCGGAATCGAGCCGGTCTTTTTTTCGACCTCGAATGCCGGCGGCGCCGCGCCTGCTCCCGCTCCGAGCGGATCGAAATTGCTCGACGCGAAAGATTTGAAAGCGCTGGCCACCTGCGATGTTTTGATCAGTTGCCAGGGCGGCGAGTACACCACCGGAGTTTTTGCTCCCCTGCGAAAATCGGGATGGAAGGGATTCTGGATCGATGCGGCGTCGACGCTGCGCATGAGCGACGACGCGATCATCATTCTCGATCCAGTGAACGATCGCGTGATTCGCGAAGGTCTTACACGCGGGATTAAAACTTTCGTCGGCGGTAACTGCACCGTGAGCCTGATGCTCATGGCGGTTGGCTCGCTTTTTAAAGCCGGCCTCGTCGAGTGGATGACGACGATGACTTATCAGGCCGCATCGGGAGCGGGCGCCGCGAAAATGCTTGAACTGGTGAAGCAGATGAAATGCCTCACCGACGCGACGGGCGCGAAACTTTCCGACGATGCGCTCGAAGTCGATCGAAGTGTGATTGCAGCGCAGCGCGCCGCGAATTTGCCGGCAAGTGAAATCGGAGCGCCTCTTGCGGGCAGCTTGCTTCCGTGGATCGATCGCGACATGCCCGGGGGACAGACGCGCGAAGAGTGGAAGGGCATGGCGGAGACGAACAAAATCACGGGACTGTCGCCCGCGGTTCCCGTGGATGGAATTTGCGTGCGCGTCGGGACGATGCGCTGCCACAGCCAGGGACTGTGCATCAAGCTGACGAAAGATGTTTCGCTGAGTGAAATTGAAACAATAATCAGCGGCGCGAACGAGTGGGTGCGCGTTGTGCCGAATGACAAAGAATCGACGATGCGCTGTCTGACGCCGACGGCGGTTTCGGGCACGCTGACCGTGCCAGTCGGCCGCTTGCATACGCTCGCGATGGGATCGCAGTACATCGGTGCATTTACAGTTGGCGATCAGTTGCTGTGGGGCGCGGCCGAGCCGTTGCGGCGGATGCTTCGCATTTTGCGCGAAGAGCGGGGATGAAAAGGTCGAAAGTCGACAGTTGAAAATCGAAAGAACAGAAACGACGCGTTAGAATCGAACTGACACGCATGCCCTCTCTCGACCAGACGCGCGGCCTCACCGTTCGCACCGAACTGCACTCGTTCGAGACGATAACGCTCACCGACAAACAATTTCTAACGAACGCAGCAGGCACTCCCGCGCGAATTGCAGCTGAGCTTCGCTTACCCGGCGACCTTGAACGCTACCCTGCCGTGATTTTGATCCACGGCTCCGGCGGAGTGACCGCGAACGTGGATTACTGGGCGCGCGAACTGCATTCGATCGGCGTCGCCGCATTCATCGTCGATTGCTTCACCGGGCGCGGCGTCGCGGAGACCGTCACCGATCAAACTCGGCTGGGAGCGCTCACGATGATCGTCGACGCGTATCGCGCGCTCGATCACCTCGCGCAGCATCGCAACATTGATCCGGATCGCATTGCGTTGATGGGATTTTCCAAGGGCGGCTTTGCGACAATCTACGCAAGCCTCGCGCGTTTTCAGAAACTGTATGGGCCCGCACTGGCGAAATTCGCAGCGTACGTTCCGTTCTATCCCGCGTGCGCCACGAAATATCTCGAAGACGAAATTACCGACGATGCTCCGATTCGCATTTTCCATGGCAGCGCGGACGACTACGTTCCCGTCGATCCGTGCCGAAAATATGTCGCTCGTCTGCGTGCTGCCGGCAGAAACGTTGAGCTGACGGAATTCCCCGGAGCGAATCACGTTTTCGACAATCCGCTCTACATGCCTTTCGTCGATGTAGTGAATCCTCTTGTCGCGGGATTTTGCGAACGCGAAGAGCTGACTCCGGGTGAAATCGTCAACGTCGCGACCGGCAAACCGTTCACCTGGAACGATCCGTGCGTTCGCCACAAAGCGACCGTCGGCTACGACGCCGCCGCAACGACCCAAGCAACGCAGATGCTCAAGAAGTTTCTAGCGACGACATTCAAAATCGCGACGAACCAGACTCAGCAGTAGACGCGAGCGAGAAATATTGACTTGGTTTCAGGAGAGCGCATGAAAGACGCCCGGCAGTTTTACATCGATGGAAAATGGGTCGCGCCCACGCAGCAGCGCGATTTCCCGGTGATCAATCCCGCCACCGAAGAACAGATCGCCACGATTTCGTTGGGAAGCGCAGCCGACGTCGACAAAGCCGTCGCTGCCGCAAAACGCGCCTTCGAGTCATTCTCCGAAACGACCGTCGAGCAGCGGCGCGAACTTTTGCAACGTGTCGTCGCCGTCTACAAATCGAAGGCGCAGGAAATGGCGCAGGCGATTTCTTCGGAGATGGGCGCGCCGCTCGCATTCGCAAAAGCCGCGCAGGTTGGCGCCGGACTCGCACATTTTCTGGAAATTCTCCGCCTGCTCGAAAACTTTCCGTTTGAAGAAGTTCGCGGCACGACACTCTTCCGCAAAGAGCCGATCGGCGTCTGCGGATTAATCACGCCGTGGAACTGGCCCATGAACCAAATTGTGGCGAAAGTCGCGCCGGCCCTCGCCGCGGGCTGCACGATGGTGCTCAAACCGAGCGAACTCGCGCCGCTGTCAGCGTATCTTTTCGCGCAAATTCTCGACGAAGCGAAAGTGCCGGCGGGCGTCTTCAATCTGGTGAACGGCGACGGCCCAACCGTCGGCGCCGCACTCTCGATACACCCCGACATCGCGATGGTTTCGTTCACCGGTTCGACGCGAGCCGGAGTTGCGGTCGCGAGCGCAGCCGCACCGTCGGTGAAGCGCGTGACGCAGGAGCTCGGTGGCAAGTCGGCAAACATTATTCTGGACGACGCGAATTTCGCAGCCGCCGTGAAAGAAGGCGCGGTCTCGTGCTTCCGCAACACCGGACAATCGTGCAACGCGCCGACGCGCATGCTCGTCCCGAAATCGCGCATGGGCGAAGCCGCCGATGCGGCGAAGCAAGCCGCGGCAGCGACAAACGTGGGCGATCCGTCGGTGGAATCGACCAACCTCGGCCCGCTCTCGGGCAAAGCGCAATTCGATAAGGTCGAGCGGATGATTCAACAAGGGATCGAAGAAGGCGCAAAGCTTGTCACGGGCGGTCCTGGCCGGCCAGATGGCCTCACGAAGGGCTATTACGCAAAGCCAACCGTTTTTGCGGACGTACGCAACGACATGACGATCGCGCGCGAAGAAATTTTCGGCCCAGTGCTCTGTATCATCCCCTACGAAAATGACGACGACGCCGTACGCATCGCCAACGACACGCCGTACGGACTATCGGGTTTCGTCACATCAGGCGACCTCGAGCACGCGCGCAAAGTCGCGAAGCGCATTCGTTCGGGCAACGTGCACATCAACGGCGCGCGGCCAGATTTTGCGGGATGCTTTGGCGGCTACAAGCAATCGGGCAACGGCCGCGAATGGGGCGAATCCGGACTCGAAGAATTTTTGGAATTGAAAACAGTATTTGGGTACGGACCCGCCAGTTGAAACGGAAGAGTTACTTGCGCTCGCGAGGCGTAATTGCCGTGCGACCCACGCGAAACTTCGACAGCGCCTCGCCAAGGTTCTGAATAAACGATTCGGAAGTGTAGACGTCGGCGTCGAGCTTCATGCTTTGCGGCGACGCAGTCGGCGCGACTTGATCGAACTCAAATTCCTTTGCCACGTCTTCGACGATCTTGGCCGAAATCGGCCGCTGCTGCTCAACGTATGCGTTGATCAACGAATGCTCGCAGAGCAAATTGATCACGCGCGGAATGCCAACCGAATATTTGTGGACTAGCGCGACAGCTTCGGGGCTGAAGATCGGTCCGTCACTCGCGCCCGCGATCCTGAGGCGCTCGACGATGTAGTCGTGCGTCTGTTCCTTCGACAGCGCTGAAGTCTTGCAGCGCAGCATGATGCGCTGGCGCAACTGGCGCAACTGCGGCAGCTTCAATTTTTCTTCGAGTTCGGGCTGACCCGAGAGGACGATCTGGAGCAATTTCTCGGTGGAAGTCTCGAGATTGGTAAGCAGCCGGATTTCTTCGAGCACGGGATACGTGAGGTTCTGCGCCTCGTCGACGATCAACACTGTGGTTTCGCCGGCGCGAAATCGATCGAGCAGCCATCCATTGAGCTTCATCAGCAGCTGGCTTTTGCTGCGCGATTCGCAGGGGATACCAAATTCCGCGAGGATGAAATCGAAGAGCTGGCTGGAATTCATCCGCGAGTTAAACAAGAACGCGGTGCGCACGCCCTCTTCATGCAGCCAATCGAGCAAGCGATTGACGAGCGTGGTCTTGCCGGTGCCGACTTCACCGGTGAGCGTGATGAACCCCTTGCGGTTCTGCACGCCATACTTCAACCCGCTAAACGCCTCTTCGATCTCCTTGGTGAAATAAAGAAACCGAGGATCCGGATTAACGTTGAACGGATTATCTTTCAGGCCGAAAAAACTCTTGTACATGGTCTCCCGAGTTTCGATCGCGGGGCGAACAACAGAACCGACGCCCGAAATTTCGCTTCGCTACAAACTTCTGCGGCTAATGCTTAAGAACTCTCCGACTCTCCTCTTTCAATTTTACTCGATGACGACGGGCTGCAAGTGCCATTGGAAGCTGACCGAAATCTGGTGCTGCAAGTAACCGATGCAAGCGCCTGTCGAGCATCCAGCGAAAGAATTTTCGATGAAGGCGGTGTAAGCGAGCGAAGCGGTCGCCGTGCGTCCCAACGGACGCTGAACTCCCGCGCCGGCGAACCACGAGTTCACTTCCGGTTCGGAGAGAGTGCCGACGAAACCACCAAGACTGCGGTTGCGGGCATATCCGAGGTTGATATTGCCGTCCCAAATGCGCGTCAGGTGGCGAGTGGCCGATCCGTTGATCTGGTCGGCGGTCGAACCCGCAAAAGCTCCGCTGCCGGCAGACACACCGTGGTTGTAGCCAATCGTGAAATTGGTGTGCGACACCGCATACGTGAGGTTGCCGCCGCCGGAAATCGAAATGCGCTGCGATTCGTTGTTCACCGGAATGTGAAACTCTGTGATTTCAGGTCCGATAAAAAGCTGCAACGCCGCGCGTCCGGTCACTTTTCGACCGTAGGCAAGTTGTACGACGTGATCGTCGATTTTCTGCGGGTCGCCGAGGTAGCGGTAGCCGGTAAAGCGATACAAGATGCCAACCGTGTCGCGCTTGGTCACCTGATAGTCATAGCCGAGGCTGAAAATCGCATCGTTGCTCGCGATGTTTCCCGGTTCTACGAATCGCAAAAAGCCGTAGGAGCCCGAGAAGGTCACCGTGGAACGGGGCGAAATGTACGCGGCGAGTTCGGTCGTCGCGGAATTGCTATAGCGAGAACCGACCGTGTCGAAGATGCTCTGATTCGGCAGGTAGTTGGTCTGCAGGGCCGGCAGCGAAGGTCCCAGAGGGCCGCCGATTCCGGCGATGGCCAACGGGCTTGCGACTCCGAATCCAAACTGAGCTTGCGGAAGATAGCTGAACTGGTCGATGAAGGACAGCTTTGCGTGGCGAAATTCGAAAGTCTGCTGTGCCTGCAGCTGATGGTAATAACCGTTGCCCTGAATTGAGTCCGTGGCGAACGTACCGCCACCGGTGTAGTTCATGACGAACTGGGCGCGGCTCCACTGCTGGAGCACGCTCAGGTTGCCGGCGATAAAAGTGGTGGAATTCCAGTTTCCGACTTCAGGCGCTTCGAGAGTGGACGACCGAAAGAAGTTTCCGAATTGGACGCCTGGCACGATGTAGCTGTGACGTTCTTGCTGCGTGCCAAGGCCGGCGACCTGAACGCCAGTCAAGGTCGAGGAGTCGGGGCGAATCGGGATACCGGAGTCGGTCACTGCGTCGCCGTTATCCGAAAAATTCGGATTGCCGCGGCCCGCAGGCTTTGGCGGAGCCTCGCCGGGCGCAGGCTGCATGGTTTGCTGGTTTTGCGCGTCGGGTTCCTGTGTGCTGGATGGATCCTGCGCGAAGGCAGGCACCGACCAGGCGAGCACGAGCGCCGACAGAGCGAATGCTGGGAATTTTGGAAGTCGATTCATAAATCCTCGTACGATCACGGAACGACGATGACGTCGCCCGGTTGGAGCACGATGTTGAGTTCGGGGTGTTTACCCTTGACCACCTCTTTGTAGTTAAAGGGGTGCTTGACCTGCTTGCTGTCCTCGGTGCGGAGAACGTAGATGCCTTTGATCTTGGCAAACTGGGTGAAGCCGCCCGAGTTGGTCAAAGCCTGGAGGACGGTCATGTTCGCCTGGAGCGGGAATGCGCCCGGCTTGGTAACTTCGCCGGTGACGTAGACGCGGCGGCTGTTTATTTCCGTGACGCCGACCGTGACTTGGGGATTCGTGATGTATTTCTTGAGCCCCTCGGCGATGACGCCGGCGAGCTGCGTCGGGGTGAGGCCGGCAGCCTGCACGTCATTCAAAAGTGGCAGGGAGATACGGCCGTCTGGACGAACGGGGGTAATGCGGGAAATCTCGTTTTCTTTCCAGACGTCGACGCGCAGGACGTCCTGCGGACCGATTTTGTAGTCAGGGTCGGTCGCGGGCACCACGGCCGCGGGCGTTGTAGCCGGGGTGGATGTCGAAGCTTTAGGTTTTGTGGCGTCGGCGACCTGTTCCTGGCGCGCCTGGGCAGAAACGCCCATCGACAAAGCCAAAAAGGTCCCCATGAGAATCGCTGGTGACTTTTGCATTACGCTTTCTCCTCTTCTTTGCCCGCGGGCGCCTGTGCGCCGATCTGCTTGATTTTGTAAAGCAACGACTTGTAACTGATCTGGAGGTTTCTCGCGGCGCGCTTTCGATTCCAGTGCGTCTGCTCCAATGCCTTCAGGATCAATTCGCGCTCGGTCCGGCGGGACGCCGCCCTGGCAGCGACCTTCAAGGACGAGACGCTATCGGAGTCCGAATGCTCGTGCTCGTCGGAGCGGGCTTCGACCGCGTGCACGACCGTCATTCGGGTCGCCTTTAGATCACCCAGAGCGAGGCTGGCATCGCCTACCGCTACGATCTTGCGGGCGACATTCTCCAACTCTCGAATGTTTCCGGGCCAATCGTAGGAGAACAATAGTTTACGGTCTTCGCGGCTGATCTCGGGAGCACGCTTGCCCAACTCGTTAGCGTGCTTTAGGACAAAACACTCGAGCAGGTCCGGGATGTCTTCTTTGCGTTCACGGAGGGCAGGAAGGCGCAAGATGACGCCATTTATGCGGAAATAGAGTTCAAGACGGAACCGGCCTGCCTCGATCTCCTTTTCGAAATTGCAAGACGTTGAGGAGATAATTCGGGGCAAAGAGCGGGTCGAGGTTTTGCGTTCGCCGTCGGGAATCAGGGAAAGCAACACACGCTGGCAGGCGGCGTCCATTTCGTGGACGCCATCGAGGAATACCGTTTTGGGCGAGCTGTCGACATTGTCGCCATCGATTTGAAAGGCATCGCGGACGTCTCCCAACATTCGGCCGGGGTCGAGAGCACCGCAGTTGACGCGTACAAAGGAGCTTTCCGGGGCGCCGGACAATCGGTGGATCAGGCGGGCGTATACGTCTTTACCGGTGCCACTCTCGCCGACCAGGAGGACGGGGATATCCGTGCTGGCGATTTCTGCTGTAAGTACATTCAGAGATTGGAGATCCGCGCCTTGGCCATACACAAAGGCGGGGTCGGTGAAATGAATGACGGGTTGGGTGGCCATAGCTGGGTTTCCGTCTATTGAGAGAGCAGGCGCGGTGCCATGCGGCAGCTCAGGATTGCCCCGGTCGATGGGGGCTAACTTAGTCTAATGAATGACTTTAATGACGCAAACGAGATAGCAAGCAGGATGGATGCCTTGGGGAGGTCCCCTTTCACTTCCACCAAGTGGCAAATCCTTGTCCCATCGGGATAGTTGGTGGGACACCACCTGTCGGAGGGGTTTCGGTCACTTTTTGACATGCGTGGCAGGGTAGCGGGGCTTTGAGACACTCTTAGTGCTTCTTAAGGTCCTTCAATCGCTGCTATTTAAGCTAACGCATTGAAAATGCGGGCTTTGGGTGTGGAGCTGGCGATTCGGAAGCCTCCCTACGTGTGTAGCGACGAGGTTCTCCTTGCTAGAAGCCGTGGATGCAACCAGATTGGGAGTGCCCTGGGCAGCTGGGCGGGCGACACAGAAAATTTTCCGCGTCCAAGAGGTGTCCTATGGCTTCCAAGTGGACAACAACCGACTCCGGGCTGCGAGGTCGATGTTATGAGCTTATTGTCTCGGACTAGGCTAAGAGTTACTCATGAAGCCAAGCGCGGCCGATTAAACAAATATGTGAACGCATTTGGAAGACCTTGGGGTTGAATCTTCGGCTCATGGATTTCGGTTTCAAGGAGCTAGCTGTCACGCATTGGCGAAAAGCACCAGTGATTGGCGTCCGAAGCACATCATCCTTTCTCCACTGTTTCGGCATCCAAAATTCGGGTAGAACAGTACCGGCTCCGGGAGGGCGAACTTGCCTAAAACCTCTGTGCTGATTGTGGATGATCATGAAGCGATCCGCCGCACGCTGCGTGTACGCATCGATGCGTTTCCTGAATTTTCGGTCTGCGGAGAGGCTGTGAATGGAGTAGATGCGGTCGAAAAGGCGCAGCTGCTGAATCCCAACCTGGTAATTCTGGATTTTGCAATGCCCGAGATGAATGGTCTCGAAGCCGCTACGGCACTGCGATTTATGCTGCCGACGACGAAGCTTTACCTGCTGACGGCGCACAGCAACCGCGAGCTAGAGCTAGCTGCACGCGACGCGGGGATCGATGCCGTTTTTTCGAAGTATGAGGATCTAAGCGCGTTGTTTCGACGCCTTAAAGTCGACTGCCTGGTGAGCGAAGCCAGCGGGGAGCAGGACGCGAAAGCGGCGACCCAGGATGGCTCGGCGGCAGCGGTGCCCGGCGACGGAAAAACGAGCGTTCACTAGAGATAACGCGGAATTCGATTCCCAGCGTTTCTCAATTTATTGCGGGTCGTTCGCTGATCGCACAGAACGTCTCAATCCCGCGCGAAGCTGCACCACACCGGTTGCGATCACGACTCCCAACACCACGACTACACCAATCATCATTTCCATCGTTGAGCGGCCGAGGCTTTCCTGCTGGCGTGCACTCCGACCCGAGTCACGCCGTTTTACTGGTGGGGGACGGCGTGACGTTACGACTGAACGAACGTCAATGCAATATATTTCTGGCCAACGAAGCCTTTTGGCGGGGATTTTACCTGATGTTGTGGAAAATTTTGAGTTGGGGTCGGATTGAGATGCGGTCTCAGAGTCGGTGGCGACATGCTGCGGCCATCTGTTATTCTTTCTGTGCGATCGTTCGGTGAGTGCGCTCGTTTTTTTTTGCGTTGAGCGAGCGGTGGTTCCCGACGGCGCATCCGCATCGATTTTTCGCGGCTTCTTCACCCAATTCCGGGGTCGTCTAATCGGCAGGACACCAGCCTTTGAAGCTGGTTATCATGGTTCGAGTCCATGCCCCGGAGCCACTTTTCTCTGTAGTCGTCGGCGTTTTGCCCCGCCGGTATTCGTTCCCAATCCACTTCGCAACGAGCCGTTGTAGACTGTCCGCCTTCCAGCCATGGCCAACATACTGAGGCAGCCGTACTTTCTCCTGGGCGTCACGTTCTTCGCACTGTGGGCGGCGGCGCGCATCGGACTCGCGTTTCGGCGGAAACACCACGGCATTGCGGACGAAGATACCGAGGATTTCACGTTCATCATCGGCGCGACGCTCACACTCCTTGGGCTAATCATCGGATTTACGTTTTCGATGGCGGTCAGCCGGTATGATCAACGTAAGAATTTCGAGGAGCAGGAAGCGAACGCGATCGGGACGGAATATATGCGCGTCGACGCGTTACCGTCGGCCGATGCTGAGAAGATTCGATCGCTACTGAAGCAGTATCTTGAGCAGCGGGTTTTGTATTACGCGTCGCGCGATGGAGCGTCGATCGCTGCAACTCGCGCGGCCGCGATGCGCCTGCAAAACGAGCTTTGGACCGCAACCATCACACCGGCGAAAGCACAGCCGACGCCCATTGCGGCGCTCGTCGTTGCGGGAATGAATGATGTGCTGAACGCGCAGAGCTCTGCACAAGCCGCGTGGTGGAATCGAATACCCGCGGCAGCATGGATATTACTCGTTACGATTTCGATCTTCTGCAATCTGCTGATTGGATATGGAGTGAGGTTGAAGAGCGAGTTGTTGTTTCTGATCTTGCCGGTCGTGCTTTCGATCTCGCTGTTTCTTATCGCGGACATCGACAGTCCGCGGCGCGGCGTGATTCACGTTCGCGCGCAGAATCTCGAAAGTCTGAAAGAGTCGCTCAACACGCAGTAGTTGGACGGCTTTTGAGTTGAGGGTTACGACCGCGCAGTCGACGTCACGCGGAGGCTTGATGCTTCGCGCGCGTCTCTTTCACGATTGCTACGAATTTCTTCGCTGCGCCGATGATGGCCTCGGTGTTTCCGGATTTCAGGTGGCCGGGATGCACGAGCTCCCCGCCAATTCCGAGCGCCGCAGCGCCTGCTTCCAAAAATTCCGAGGCTGTCTGAAGATTTACGCCGCCTGTGGGAATCAGCGGCACATCGGGTAGCGGACCTTTCAGCGCCTTGATGTACTTCGGGCCGCCGACATTTCCTGCGGGAAAGACTTTGACGAAGTCCGAGCCGGCTTCCCACGCGGCGATCACTTCGGTCGGCGTCAGCGCACCAGCCATGATCAGGCGGCGCTCGGCAGCGGCGAGTGCGACGGTCTTAGCGTTGAATCCTGGGCTGACGAGGAATTGCGCGCCGGCGTCGAGGCAGCGCTGAGCCTGCTCGGGATTGAGCACGGTTCCGGCGCCAACCAGCAGTTCTTCCGGCGAAAAATGTTTAGTTAGCTCGCGAATTACTTCGACGGCGCCGGGAACCGTCATCGTGATTTCGACGATCGGAATGCCGCCTTTGCAGACGGCTTCGGACGCCATGCGCGCTTCGGCGGACGACGACGCCCGAACGACGGGCACGATGCCGATCTGGAGAATTCGTTCGCGAACAGCTTGCTTGTCCATGATTGAGCTTGAGGCCTTTCGGAAATTTTTGCGAACGCTCAGCGTGCGATTCTTGCGCCGACGCCTTTCATGACTTGCAACACATCGTCGAGTGTAGCCATCGACGTGTCGCCTGGAGTCGTCATGGCGAGCGCGCCGTGCGCGGCGCCGCAGTCGACGGCAAACTGCGCGTCCTTGCCGGCGAGAAACCCGTAGATCAAGCCAGATGCAAACGAATCACCGCCGCCGACGCGATCGAAGATTTCGAGATTTTCGCGATTCTTGGCCTCGAAGTATCGGCCGTCGTAGTAACAGATCGCGCCCCAATCGTTTAGCGTTGCGGTTTTCGCTTTGCGCAGCGTGGTTGCGACGACTTGGAACGGATACTGCTTCAAGACGGTTGCGATCATCTGTTGGAAGCCTTCCACCGCAAATTTCGAGTGGTGCTCGTCCATGCCGGGCACTTCAAATCCTAGGGCGGCTGAAAAGTCTTCTTCGTTGCCGAGCATCACGTCGACAAACGGCGCGATCTTGCGATTCACTTCCATCGCCTGCTTTTTTCCGCCGAGCGATTTCCAGAGTGACGCGCGATAGTTGAGGTCGTAGGAGACGATCGTGCCGTGTTTGCGAGCGGCTTGCATCGCCGCCAGCGCGACTTCTGGTGTCGTGTCGGAAAGCGCGGCGAAAATTCCACCAGTGTGCAACCAGCGCGCGCCGTACTTGCCGAAGATTTCGTCCCAATCGAAATCGCCGGGCTTCAGGTGCGAAACCGCGGTGTGGCCGCGGTCGTAGGAACCGGCGGCAGCGCGTACGCCGAAGCCGCGCTCGGTGAAATTCAAACCGTTGCGCGCCGAGCGGCCAACGCCGTCGTGCGGAAGCCATTTCACGTAGGTTTGATCGACGCCGCCTTGATAGAGCAAATCCTGCAGCAACTTGCCGACGGGATCGTCGGCAAACGCCGTGATGATCGCCGAGTCCATGCCAAAGCAACGTTTGAGTCCGCGCGCGACGTTATATTCGCCGCCGCCTTCGCATGCCTCGAACGTCCGCGCGGTCGGGATGCGCCGATCTCCGGGATCGAAGCGCACCATCACTTCGCCGAGACTCACGAGGTCCCAGCGGCAATCTTTCTTGTCTCGAATTTTCAGCGGCAAATGATTACCTCAAACGGAGATGAGTTCGATTTCTGCTGCAAACTGCTGCAGGCTCGCCTTGCCAATTACAGCGAAACGCCGCGCTTCCATGGAATGAAATCGTTTTGCGCAAGGACTTCGGCTTTCACGTGAAGCTCGCCGCTCGCGACCTGAATAATTTTCTCGAGGACCTCCTCGCCCATTTTTTCGATCGTCGTTTCGCCTTCGATGATCGAACCGGTGTCGATGTCGATGATGTCGGGCATACGGCGCGCGAGTTCTGAATTCGTCGAAAGCTTGATCACCGGCGTGATGGGATTTCCCGTCGGAGTTCCCAGACCGGTCGTGAAGACAACGATGTTTGCTCCCGCGCCAACCTGCGCGCTGACGCATTCGACGTCGCTGCCCGGCGTGCAAAGCAGATTCAATCCCGGCTCACTCGAATATTCCGGATAGTCGAGCGCCGCGGTGACGGGCGACGTCCCGCCTTTTTTCGCGGCGCCGGCGGACTTCATCGCATCGGTCAGCAAGCCATCGCGCACATTTCCGGGCGACGGATTCATCTCGAAGCTGGCGAAAACCGCTTTCGCGCGCGCGGCGTAGTCACGCATCAGGTTCATGTATTTGTCGCCGACTTCCTTGCTCACGCTGCGATCGATGAGTTGCTGTTCGACGCCACAGAGCTCGGGAAATTCGGAGAGGATGCCGCGGCCACTGACCGCCGCCAGAATATCCGCTGTGTGGCCAATCGCAGGATTCGCGGAGATGCCCGAAAATCCATCCGAGCCGCCGCATTTCAATCCGACGACCAACTTCGACAGCGGCGCGGGCTTGCGTTCGACTTTATCGGCTTCGACCATGGCGACAAACGTGTCATGGATTGCTTTCGACAACATGACCGATTCTTCGCCGATCTGCTGTTGATCGAAAACGAGAAGCGGCTTGGAGAAATTCGGATCGCGCTTTTTGATTTCTTCGACGAGTGTCGCGGTCTGTGCGTGCTGGCAACCGAGACTGAGAATCGTCGCGCCCGCAACATTGGGATGATGAATGTATCCGGCGAGAATGCCGCAAAGATTGCGCGTGTCTTCGCGCGTCGAACCGCAGCCCTGTTCGTGCGTCAGAAATTTGATGCCGTCGATATTTTTAAAAACCTTCGGCGCCGCGCTGGCTTGCGACTTGCCGTTCCCTGGCTGAAAATCCTTCAGCTCGCCTGATTTTCCTTCACGGAACAGCTTTACCATCTCCGCAACCTGCCGCCGATAGACCTGCGGCAACGCGAAGCCGAGTTCCTCTTCAAACGCCTGTTTCAAAACGCCGAGATTACGATTTTCGCAAAACACCAGGGGCACGACGAGCCAATGATTTCGGGTGCCGACTTGCCCATCGCTGCGGTGATAGCCGAGGAATGTGCGTTCCCTCCACTTGGAGACGTCGGGCGCGGTCCAGCTAGGCGGAGCAACTGTACTGGAATGATAGTCGGATGCCGCGTGCCGCAAATTTTTCGTCGAAAGCAGATCGCCGCGTCGCAGAGCCTCGCTCATCGTGCCGACAAGTCCGCCGTACATGATGATCTTGTCGCCCGCGGCGAGATCTTTCGTAGCGAATTTGTGCTTCGCGGGAATGTCGGACAGCAGCGTGTACTCGCTGCCGGAAAAAGACACCGACTCGCCCTTGCGCAGCGGCCGCAGCGCAACCAAAACGTTGTCTCGAGGGTCAAGCTGAAGCACCGTGTTCTGCATCGCATCCGTTTCCGTGGCTATCGATTTGAATTTAAAGAATATAGAAACTGCGTGCAGGCCTGTCAAATCGCTCTCGGGGGCGAGCCGCGTCATATCTAGGCGTGCAATTGGGTTTGATAGAAGCGTTGTGCGTTATCGCCGAAAATGGCGGCCTTTGCGCCGGGCGCGTGGCGCTCGACGTACGACGCGACGATATCCTTCACGCGCGCGTAAGTCCCCGCGACGAGGCAAACCGGCCAATCGGAACCGAACATCAATCGCTGTGCGCCGAAAGCATCGAAGACCACATCGAGATACGGCTCGAAGTCGGCGGGCTTCCAGTTTTTCCAGTCGGCTTCGGTGACCATGCCGGACAGCTTGCAGTACACGTTCGGATTCGCGGCGAGTTGGCCCATCAGCGACGCCCACGGTTCGATTTTCTTCGCCTTGATCTCCGGCTTCGCAAGATGATCGACCACGAATTTCTGATCGGGCAGTTTGCGGGACAGCTCAATTGCGGCGGGAAGCTGGCGCGGATAAACCAGCATGTCGTAGGTGAGTAGGAATTCCTTCAGATGCCCGACGCCGCGCACAAAATCAGTGCGCGCTAGAAAACGGTCGTCAGGCTCAGCTTGCGCAACGTGACGAACGCCGCGCAGTTTTTTGAATGTTGAGAAGTGCTCGAGCCGCTTTTCGATCGACGGCGAACGCAGATCGAGCCAGCCGACGACGCCGGCAATGCGATGGTTCCCTTCCGCGAGTCCAAGCAAGAATTCCGTTTCCGCTTCCGACTGATCGGCCTGGACTGCGATGCTCGCGTCGATTTTATTGCCTTCCAACTCCGGCGCGAGGTCGCGCGGCAAGAAATCGCGGCGAATTGCCGACATATCTTCGGTAATCCAAGCGTCGCGAACAGGATTAAATCGCCAGAAATGTTGATGCGCGTCGATGACCATCGCTATGAGAGGTGCCCCAAAGAGTTCAGCCGCGGTCTAGAAAATGCACTTCCGCCTGACCACGCAGATGAGCCGCCGCCGTCTCCGCCGTGATGTCGCGCTGCGGCGAAGCCAGCATCTCGTACCCCACCATAAATTTCTGCACCGTCGCCGACCGCAGCAACGGCGGAAAATAGTGCGCATGAAAATGAAATTCAGGATGCGCCGCGCCATCCGTCGGAGCCTGATGAAATCCCATCGTGTAAGGAAACGCTGTCGTAAATAAATTGTCGTAGCGAATCGTCAAGCTCCGCATGATCGCGGCCAGCGCGTCGCGCTCAGCGTCATCCAAATCAATCAAACTCGCGGTGTGCCGCCGCCCCAGAATCATCGTCTCAAACGGCCAGACCGCCCAATACGGCACGAGGGCCACAAAATGATCATTCTCCAGGACGATCCGCTCGCGATCGTTCTGCTCGATCTTCAAATACGAACACAGCAAACACTGCTTGTTTGCGTCGAGATACTCACTCTGCGCCGCCAGTTCGCGCGCCGGATAGTTCGGAATATTTTCGTTGGCCCATAGCTGGCAATGCGGATGCGGATTGCTGGCGCCCATCAACGCGCCGCGATTCTCAAATATTTGTACGTGCTTGATCCAATCGACCGCGCCGAGCTCGCGATATTGCTCAGCCCACACATCGATCACCGCCCGCACATCTTCGGGCTGCATCCGCGGAATCGTCAAATCGTGCCGCGGCGAAAAGCAAATCACGCGGGAGGTCCCGCGTTCGCTGCGCGCAACGATCAAGCCCGACTCATCCACCTCAAACGGCTCGATATCGGGCAGCAGCGCCGGGTAGTCGTTCGTAAAAACATATGTCCCCGTATATTTCGGATTCGTCACACCGCCCGCGCGCGAATTTCCCGGACACAAATAGCATTCAGGATCGTATTGAAGCAGCGCAGCCGAGCTAACCTTCGCAACCTGCCCCTGCCACGGCCGCTGCGTGCGATGCGGCGAGACCAGCACCCATTCGCGCAACAGCGGATTCCAGCGTCGATGCGGCGTGTCTTTTTTTTTCAGCGTGGCCATGCTCAGGAGACGGCCCCAGCGCCTTCGGCCGGATTGCAAATATAAATCTGCGGCATCAGTCCGGTCTCGTGGCGATATGCCTTGGCGATATTTTCTTTAAATTCACCGGCGTGCCGCGCATCGACGAGGTTGATCGTCGCGCCGCCAAATCCGCCGCCGGTCATGCGCGCGCCAAAAACGCCCTTTTGTTGATACGCGAGGTCGACCATCAAATCGAGTTCGCGGCAGCTCACTTCATAAAGATCGCGCAAGCTGCGATGCGACTCGGCCATGCGCTTGCCGAAGCGCTCGATATCTCCGGCGCGCAACGCCTGCGCGCTGTCGAGCACACGCGCATCCTCGGTCACGATGTGCAGCGCGCGCTTATAAATGACTTCGGTAAGCACGTCGCGATGCTTCTCGAGTTGTTCCAGGCTGACATCGCGCAGCGCCTTGATTCCCGGCAACACCGTCGCGAGCCGTCGCACCGCCTCTTCGCAATCCGCGCGGCGGCGATTGTATTCGCTCGACGCAAGTTCATGCTTCACCATCGTGTTGCTGATGACGAGCTTCACCGAGTCGGGAATGCTCAATGGCTCAAACGTCAGCGAACGGCAATCGAGCAATAGTGCGTGATTTTTCTCGCCGTGCAGCGACACAAACTGATCCATGATTCCGACGCGCGCGCCGACAAATTCGTTTTCGGCTTTGCGGCAGAGGCGAGCGAGTTGCAGTCGGTCCGGATGCGCGCCCGACGATTCGGAAAGCGCCAGGGCCGTCGCCACTTCGATCGCGGCCGACGAACTGAGCCCCGCGCCCATCGGCACTTCGCTCTCGATCAAAAGATTCGCGCCGCGCAGCAGGATGCCGGATTTCTCCAACTCGATGGCGACACCGATGGGATAGTCGCTCCACGACTTCGTCGGCGAAATCGAATTCGTCGAGAAGTCGACTTCAGCGGAGGCGGAGAATTCGTGGGAATAAATCGACAGCTTGCGATCGTTGCGGGCGCCAACGGCAACCCAGCAATAAAACTCGATCGCGGCGGGCATAGCGAAGCCGTCGTTGTAATCGGTATGTTCGCCGATTAAGTTGACGCGGCCGGGGGCGCGATAGACGCGAGGCGCACCGCCAAATCGCGCGCGAAATCGCTCTTCAATGTTCGAGACTCTCGTCATGGAGGCTGGCACCGGTTGGGTACGGTCGGTTAAGCGGTTCACCTCTTCAAGGCGAGAGGTTACCTGACGAAGCATTTTGCTGCAAGGTCTCTACCAGGCAACTCTCACCAAGGCGTAATACCTTACTTGTGGCATTCTGTTGCCCGGAGGAGTTTTCATGGCGAAGGGAGGCGCATCCCGGCGCAGTTTTCTGAAGCTGGCCGGGGCGGGCGTAGCGGGGACGGCGCTGAGTGCGGCGGCTTCGAGCTATGCGAAAATTGCAGGTGCGAACGATCGTGTGGGCGTGGGAATCATCGGATTTTCCGACCGGTTCCGGAACAGTCTTGCGCCGGCGTTCCTGAAATCGGCGAGCGAGCTGAATTTTGAGTTTGTGGCGTTGTCGGATATTTGGTCGAAGCGGCGCGACGACGGCGGCGCGTTTGTCTCGAAGACGGCGAGTGGCCGGCAGATCGCGGTGGCGCGCAATAACGAAGAACTCTACGACAACAAAGATGTGCAGGCGGTGATCATCGCGACGCCGGATTTTCAGCATGCGTCGCAGGGCGTCGAAGCGGTCCGCGCTGGGCGTGATGCGTACATCGAGAAGCCGCTGGCGAACACGATGGAAGACGCGCGCGCGATTCGCACCGCGGTGAAAGGCACAGACCGCGTCGTCGCGATCGGAACGCAACGCCGCAGCTCGCCGATCTATCAGCGCATCCACGACTACATGACGTCGGGAACGTTTGGCGACCTCGTCAGTGTCGAGCTGACCTGGAACATAAATCAGCCGGGGCGATGGCGGCGGCCGAAAGTTGTATCGCAGTTGCGCGAAGCGGACACGGATTGGAAGCGATTTTTGACGGGGCGCGCGCCGGAGCCTTTCGATGCGCGGAAATATGTCGAATTTCGACTGTTTTGGCCGTTTTCTTCGGGCATCCCCGATCAGTGGATGGTGCAACGCATCGACACGGTCCAGTGGTTCACCGGTTTTCCCCGGCCGCGCAGCGTCGTTGCCAATGGCGGCATTTATCACTGGCGCGACGGTCGGAAAAACTGGGACACGCTCACTGCCGTTTTCGATTATGGCCCGATCGACGAAGGCGCAACCGGCGCTGCGAAGGGATTTCAGGTTGTCTACACCGCGCGTATGACCAATTCGGCCGGCGGCATGCGCGAACACTATTTCTCCAACGGCGGAATGCTCGATTTGGAAAAAGGCACCGTAACCCCGACCGGCGGGCTGACCGAAGAGAACGCGCGCGAGATGGAGTTGAAAGCCAACCAGCTCACACCGATTACGTTCGCGGCGCCGGGAAGCGAAGAAGCGGCCGAACTCGGCGCCCCCGCGGAGCGTACGGAACGGAAATCAGGCGTTGTGGCAGAACGCATACCAGAACGAGCGCCGGCATCACCATCTGTGAGCGGACCGGCAACAACGGTTTCGCCGCTCGGTGAAAACACCGGACCGGATGAGGCGACCGCCGACAATGTGCGGAACTGGATGGAATGCGTGCAGGCTCGCAAGCGGCCGAATGCCGACATCGAGGCGGGCTACAACCAGTCCGTGGCTTTGTGCATGACGATTGCGGCGATGCAAACGGGGCAGCGCGTTTCATTTGACGACACAAAGCAGGAAGTCGTGATCGGTGCGCCCAGCGGGCACGTGCACTTCCAGCAACGCGGTTCGCGGGTCGACCTTCCTGGCGGGCGAGAGCCGTAGCCTGAGGTACGAGGAGACTACGCGGAAATTTCGACGGGGAATTCTTCTGTGATGTATCGCCGCACTTTGATTCAATCTAGCCAGGTACAAATTTGTACGACAATATTTTGGGGACTGCTGAGCGTATGCCAACACACGTCGGTCTGATCGGTGGCGGAAATATTTCGGAGACGCACGCGCGTGCGGCGCTGGCGAATCCCGATGTGGTGATTTCCGCCATCTACGGCACGAATATGCAGAATGTCGAACGGCTCGCGCGAGAATACGGCGGCAAGGCGTTCACCGACTACAACGCGTTTCTTGCGCATAAGCCGATGGATTTGGTGATGATTGGCAGCCCGTCGGGATTGCACGCGCAGCAAGGTGTCGATGCGGCGCATCGCGGATTGCATGTTCTGACGGAAAAGCCGATCGACATCACGGCGGCACGCGCAGACGAACTGATTGCGGCAACGCGGGCCGCGAATGTAAAACTCGGCGTGATGTTTCAGGATCGCGTGAAGCCCGACATTCAACGACTGAAGCGATTGATCGACAGCGGCGCGCTGGGGAAGATTTTGTTCGTCGATGCGCGCGTGAAGTGGTATCGCCCGCCCGACTACTACGGGAAGTCGAAGTGGCGAGGAACGATGAAGCTCGACGGCGGCGGGGCGCTGATGAATCAGGGCGTTCACACTGTCGATCTGCTGTTGTGGGCCGTCGGTGATGTAACGCGCGTGCAATCGCGCACTGCCACTGCGCTGCATAAGATCGAGTCGGAAGATACGGCGGTCGCGATTCTGGAATTTGCGAACGGAGCACTCGGAACTTTGCACGCGACGACGGCGGCGTTCCCAGGGTATCAACGGCGCGTCGAGATTACTGGAGCCGAAGGCACAGTGATCTTGGAGCACGACCGAATCATCGCGTTGGATCTTCGCAATCCCGCGGCGGCGGAGAATACGCCGGGCGCACCGACGGATACGAACTTGAGTGCCTCGTCGGCCGCGGTGACCGATATTCGCGGTCATCAGAAAATCGTCGAAGATTTCCTGCGCGCGATTCAGACAAACGGCAAGCCGATTTGCGATGGGGCCGAAGGACGCAAAAGCGTTGCCCTGATCGAAGCAATCTATCGCGCGGCCCGTGGTGTCAGCGCCAGCGTTTAGCTCCGCCATTCCCACCGTCACAATTTCTTCGGAGTTGGCCTTGACAAATTTCGCTCTGGCGAAGAATCTCTGTGGCGACATTTTATTTCCGGCGCTCATGTCAGCGCCATTTTTTAGAACTCGCAGGTTAAACGTTTAAGGAGTCTCCATGTCGATGACTCGCCGGGATGTTTTGCAAAGCCTACCCGTGGCGTCCGCTTCCCTTCTCACTATGTTTGGCGCGCTTGCTGCTGCGGAAAGCGCGTCGGCGCAGACGGACGCACTGCCAATGCTTCCGTCCGGAGCATGGACTCTCGAGGACTTGAAAGTAGACAAATCGCCGAACGGCGCGGAGTTTCGCCCGATCCTGAAAGGCAAGCTGGCCACCGGCGAAATTTTGGAGGTGCACGAAACGACGCTGCCACCCGGCGGAATGCCGCATCCGGCCCATCATCACGTGCATTCGGAGATGTGGCTGGTGCGCGAAGGCAGCGTCGAGTTCAACGTGATGGGCAAGAAGAAAAACATCGGACCTGGCGGACTTGCTTTCGTGGCTTCCAACGAAGAGCACGGCGTCACGAACGTCGGCAAGACACCGGCGAAATACTTTGTGGTCGCCGTCGGACCGGATGCGGGGCAGTCATGAGCGACGCGATGAAATCTCTGACAAATGCGATCTTGTTGGTTTGTGTGACGGTGTTTTGCGCGAGCGCGTCTTTGGCGGCGCCGGCGCAATCGAGCTTCGATCTGAAATCTCCCGATAAACGAATCGAAGTACGGATTCGCACGGCGCACGGCGTTCACTATGACGTCTTGCTCGGCGGGCGCGCGATCCTGGAAGACAGCACGCTGTCGATGGATGTCGATCACAAAGTGCTCGGCAAAGATGACACGAAAGTTGTGCGCGCGAAGGCGACGACGCACGACGAAGTCGTCGAGCCCGTCGTGCGGCAGAAATTCGCGAAGATTCGCGACCACTACAACGAACAGCGCGTCGAGTTTGAAGGCGGCTACGCGGTGACGTTCCGCGCGTACAACGAAGGCGTGGCCTATCGCTTCGAGACTTCCCTGCCCGCATCGGAAATTAAAATCTACGGCGAAGAGATGAATCTGAACTTTGCAGCGAACGACGTCGCTTACTACCCGACGGAAGACAGCTTCATGTCGCACAACGAGCGGAAATATCTGCCGCAGCACTTGTCGGAGATCTTGCCGGAAAACATCGCGTCGCTTCCTGCGGTAGTTCAAGTCGGCCAGGGCGCGAGCGTCGCGGTGGCCGAATCGGATGTCGACGAGTATCCAGGCTTGTGGCTGAAAGGAACGGGAGCATCTGGACTCGCGGCAACGTTTCCACCCTATCCGCTGAAGGATCACAAAGACACGGAGTTGAACGTACCGGTGACGGAAGCCGCTGATTACATCGCGGTGACGAAGGGGACGCGGACGTATCCGTGGCGCGTGCTCGGCATCGTCGATCAGGATAAAGACTTGCTGACGAACGAGATCGTGTACCTGCTCGAGAGTCCGTCGAAAATTGCCGATACGTCCTGGATTAAGCCGGGCAAAGTCGCGTGGGATTGGTGGAACGCGCTGAATCTGTACGGCGTGAATTTTCACTCCGGCGTCAACACGGACACGTACAAATACTTCATCGACTTTGCTGCAAAATATCAGATTCCGTACATCATTCTCGACGAAGGCTGGTACAAGCACGGCGATATTCTCGAAGTCGTGCCAGCGGTCAACATGGAAGAGCTAGCGTCTTACTCGAAACAGAAAAATGTCGGGTTGATTCTCTGGGCTGGATGGAAAGAGCTCGACGAGAAACTTGTGCCGGCGCTCGATCAGTTTCAGAAGTGGGGCGTGCAAGGAATCAAAGTCGACTTCATGCAGCGCAGCGATCAGTGGATGATCGAGTACTACTATCGCGTTTGCCTGGAAGCGGCGAAGCGGCACATTCTTGTCGATTTCCACGGCGATCAGAAGCCGGCGACGATGACGCGCACGTGGCCGAACCTGATCAACACGGAAGGCGTCCGCGGAATGGAGTGGGACAAGTGGAGCGCGGAGACAGATCCGAAGCACAGCACCACGCTTCCCTTCACGCGGATGTTTCTTGGGCCGATGGATTACACGCCGGGCGCAATGCTGAACGGCTCGAAGTTGGAGTACCGCGCGATCGCGACTCGACCAATGAGCATGGGCACGCGATGCCAGCAGCTTGCGCTCTATGTGATTTACGACGCGCCGCTGCAGATGCTTTCGGATAGTCCGTCGAACTACGAGCGCGAACCCGAGGCGATGGAGTTTCTCAAGCCGGTTCCTTCGGTTTGGGACGACACCAAACCGCTGAGCGGTAAGATTTCGGATTACGTCGTTGTGGCGCGGCGCAGCGGGAACGATTGGTACGTCGGCGCGATGACGGATTGGACTGCGCGCGATCTCGACATTGATTTTTCATTTTTGCCTGACGGCGAATTTCACATGCAGTCGTATGAAGATGGCGTGAATGCCGACCGCATGGGCAGCGATTACAGGATGAAGAAATCGACGGTGAACAAGTCCACCAAACTGAAGGTACATCTGGCGCCGGGTGGCGGCTGGGCGGCGCGGATTACACAATAGTCAGAACAATCGCGCAGCGGCGCGTTTCGAGGCACAGGCAAGAAAAACCAAACCGAGATGATTTCGTACGCCCGGGCAAGAAGGGGCGCAGCAATGCTGCGCCCGTACACGTTTTGCGGAGTTGGATTTTTCCCTTGCTCGATCTGAGCGAATAGCTCAGGCTGTTCGCCGCCTTGGCGACTTCTATACATCATGGTGCAGCGACGACTTACAGCGATGGCGGACGCGTGCCGAGGCGTCGCTGGGGCATCGCGCTGCTGCTCGGAATCGGTGTCCTCGTCAATTATTTCGATCGCGTGAATTTGTCGGTATCGAAGGATGCTCTGACCGACGTGTTCGGAATTTCCGCTGTCACGTTCGGATATCTCTCCAGCTTTTACAACTGGCCTTACGCCGCGCTGCAACTTCCCTGCGGACTTCTGCTGGATCGCTTTGGGGTGAAACGCGTCGGGCGAATCAGCACGGTTATCTGGAGTTTGGCTTCGTTCGCGGCGGCGATTGCGACGCGCATCGAAGGATTGTTTGCGGCGCGGTTTTTGCTGGGCATCGGCGAGGCGCCGACGTTTCCGGCAAATGCGAAGGCTGTCGGTTACTGGTTTCCGCAACAGGAGCGGAGCCTCGCGACAGCGATGTTCGATTCAGCGGCGAAGTTTGCTCCAGGCCTTGGCGTACCGCTGATCGGTGTTTTCATGTTGCGATATGGCTGGCGCTGGAGTTTTGCGGCGACTGGCGTTGTGAGCCTGCTTTACTTCGTTCTGTTTTATTTTTTCTATCGCAATCCGAGTGAAGACCGGAAGTTGTCGGATGCGGAGCGTGATTACATCGCGCGCGGCGGAGCGCAGCCGGAAGATTCCGTTCGAGCTGCGAAGGGTGCGCCGCTTG
Source organism: Candidatus Acidiferrum sp. (assembly GCA_036493835.1). Taxonomy (GTDB): domain Bacteria; phylum Acidobacteriota; class Terriglobia; order Acidiferrales; family UBA7541; genus Acidiferrum. The sequence goes on from DASXPD010000114.1 coordinate 28,228, forward strand.
GGTACTTGCTGGGGCAGCCGAAGGTTTGGGGTCTTGTTCTCGGGTTCGCTTCTTACAACTACACGTTTTATTTATTGCTCGCCTGGTTGCCTTACTTCATTTCTTCGGCACTGCATGTTGATTCGCTGCACTCGGTGATTTATGCGGGAGTGCCTTGGATGTTCGCGGGGTTGGTCGACGTGCTGATCGGCGGATTGCTGGTTGATACGTTGATTCAGCGCGGATGGAATCCGGTTCGCGTGCGGCAAGTTGTGTTGATTGGTGGGACGGCGCTGGGACTTGGAATTTTTGGCGCCGGGATGGGCGTGTCGCCGATTGTTGCGGTGTTCTGGATCAGCGTTTCGATTGGCGGACTGTCGGCGGCTTCACCGGTGGGGTGGTCGATTCCTTCGCTGATTGCTCCGCGAGAGAGCGTTGGGACGCTCGGTGGAATTCTGAACTTGGGGAATCAGGTGGCTGGGATTTTGGCACCGATTGTTACCGGGTATCTTGTGGCGGCACATGGGTTTTCCTGGGCGTTTGGGGTTGCGGGTGTGTTTTTGGCGATTGGGATTTGTGGGTATTTGTTTTTGCTGGGACGCATTGAGGCGATTCCGGAGCCGGGTTGAGACCCCCCTCCCCTGTTTTTGCGTAAGAATGTGATTCTAGGGCGTTTATTTGCGCGCGATGTGCATGAATGTGATTTTAAAGGGGTTAGAAATAAAAATGCCGGCAGGGTGCCGGCATTACCGCGTAGTTCTCTACGGACGAGATCGTCTCATAAAATAACCGGTTTGTCAAGATGCCTTTGAAGGCATTCGAATGGCTTTGGTCGTGCCGAGATGGGGCGCAGCGTGCTGCGCCCCTACAACTGCTGGCTCACGCGATCGAGGGTGGACGTGACTACGCCGGGCGGAGCGAGCCCCGCCCCTACAAGGGCGACGTGAAGTCGGCGATGCAAGATGGTGGACGGGGTTAGGGCTTTTTGTTGGGGAGGGCGCGGGTGGCGTTGACGGAGACGCCGCCGTCGACGAGCAAGGTTTGACCCGTTACGTAACGGCTTGATTCAGAAGCCAGGAAAACGACGGCGCCGTCGAGGTCGTGGGGTTGGCCGGGGCGTTTAGCGGGGATGCGGTCGGTGATGTAGGCGACCCATTCCTGATCGTCGTACATGATTTTGTTTTGGTTGGTGCGGAACCAGCCGGGGGCGAGGCAATTTACGGTGATGCCGTGTTTGCCCCAGTCGTCGGCAAGGCTCATGGTGAGTTGGCGGATGCCGCCGCGGCTGGCGCCGTAGGGGCCAAGGCCGGCGAATCCGGCGACGCTGGTGACGGAGCCGACGTTGATGATGCGGCCGTAGTTGTAATGGATCATGCTGCGCGCAAATTCCTGCGCGACGAAGAAACTCCCGCGCAAGTTGGTGTCGAGGATCAAGTTCCAATCTTCCCAAGTGACTTCGAGCGCCGGCTTGCGCACGTTGCAACCGGCGTTGTTGACGAGGATGTGGATTTGTCCAAAAGCGCATTCGGCGTCCAGGTTGAATCTCTGGATGCTGGCGTGATCGCGGACGTCGAGCGCGAAGGATGCGGCGCGGCGGCCGAGGGATTTTATTTCGCGTTCGAATGGGGCGAGCGTGTCGATGTTGCGGCTGGTGAGGATGAGATCCGCGCCGGCTTTGGCGAGGGCGCGGGCGAAATGCTGGCCAAGGCCGCGGCTGGTGCCGGTGACGATGGCGACTTGCCCGGAGAGATCGAAAAGATTGTCGCTTGGCGTGGGATTGGGCATTTTTTCGCTCGTTGCGCGGCTAAGCATTCTTTCCTGGAGTGAGAACTACTTTCAGCAAGCCAGCTTCGCCGGTGTGGAGGCGGTCGAACCAGGCCGGGCCGTCTTCGAGCGGAGCGACTTGGGTGATCAACGGTTTTACTTTGATGGCACCGGACGCAAGAAATTCGATGGCTTGCGGATATTCGCCGGAAGAGGCGCAGGAGCCTTGCAGTCGGATCTGGCGGCTGACCACTTTTTGCAGATGGATTTTTACTTCGGGGGCGAAATTGCCGACGAGCGTGACGGTGCCACCTTTGCGGACGGAATCGATGCTGTCGGCGATGGTTTCGGTGCGGCCGACGGCTTCAAGGACGACGTCGACGCCGTTGCCGTTGGTGAGCTTGAGAACTTGCTGCGCGAGATTTGATTTCGAGTTGAGGACTTCGGTCGCGCCGAGGTCTTTCGCCATTTTGAGGCGGGAATCGTCGACGTCGGCGACGAAAACTTTTTGCGTGCCGGTGGCGCGGAGCGATTGGAGGATGAGCAGGCCGATCATGCCTGCGCCGATGACGAGGGCGGTGTCTCCGTGATCGATGGGGGAGATTTTAACGGAGTGGAGAGCGACGGCAGTGGCTTCGAGCATGGCGGCTTCGGCGAACGGAAGATTGTCTGGCAGGCGGTGGACGATGCGCGCGGGGACGACGACGTATTCGGCGAAGGCGCCGGAGCGGCGATAGTCGCCGCAGGAGACGCCGAGGACCTCGCGATTGTCGCAGAGGTTGAGGTCACCGCGTTTGCAATTGGCGCAGGCGCCGCAGAAGACGGTGGAGTCGAAGGTGACGCGCTCGCCGATTTTGAAATTCTGCACGTTGGAGCCGAGGGCGGAGATGAGGCCGGCGGCTTCGTGGCCCATGACGAGGGGAGGAATGCGGCGGCCGGTGCTGCCGTCGAAGCCGTGGACGTCGCTGCCGCAGATGCCGCAGGCGGCGACTTGGATGAGGACTTCGTCGGGGGATGGGGTGGGGTTGGGAGTGTCGGTGATTTCGAGGTGGTTGTATTTGGTGAGGAGGAGGGTTTTCATTTTTGGTTTTGGCTCGGAGGTAGTTTAGCAAGATTTTGAAGGGGTGAGGCTTGCGCGACGCGGAGGGTTAGACGCCGGGAGGGTCTTTGTAGAAGAAGAGAGCGATTACGGAGCCGAGGGCGGCGGCGAGGAAGAGGAAGCACATGATGGCGAGGAGGACTCCGGTGCGGTGGCCGACGATGCCGTGGACTCCGGAGATGCGAGCGCAGGTGTAGGAGAGGACGAAGCTGAAGAGAGCGAGGCCGACCCAGCCTGGGATGTGGAGGCGGCTGCGGGCGGCGGAGATGGGGAGAGTGATCATGATCGCGAGGGAGGAGAGCGCGAGAGGGATGACGAGTTCGAGGTTGAAGCTGTGAGGATTCGAGGCGAGGAGTGTGAAGAAAATCGTGGCGAGCGGTACGGTGGGCTCGAGCGGGAGAAGCGAGAACACGGAGAGCGACTCCTCGACGGAAATGTTGCCGGGGGCGACCGTTGGGCGCACGGTTGGCAGCCGACGTTCCTACGCTAACAGAAATTAGTGGCGTGGATTGGCGTGGTCCGGAAAAATTCGCACTACTCGACGAGGGCGGTTGTGCGGACGGGCGAGTAGCCGCGTGGAAGTGAGACGTAGTTGCTTGAGAACCTTACGGGGGTGGCGATGTTGAGGCTCTTTGCGACGAGCACCATGTAATCGATGTTGCCGTTGTTGGCGGCACCTCTGAGATTTAGTGTGGCGTTGGGGAAATAGAGAGCGCCTTCCACGTACGAACCACCGCCGTTGCCCGTGATTGTGGCTGCGGCGGCGTTTCCTGCCGACTGGAACATGAGTACGCCAGCGTAGTTCCCAGCGGTGGGAGCGCTTAGATGAATCGTCTGAGTGGCGCCGATGGTTACGCCGCCGCGGGCAATGTAGAAAGTGACGCCGGCGGTTCCTGTCACTGTACCGGTCCCTTCAAAATCGACGCCTCCTGTGTGGCCACCGCCGCCGGTGATCACGTAGGTGCCTGGTCTGAAAGTCACGGGTTGATTGTATGCAGGAACGGCCGGAGTGCGCCGCGTAGCCGGAGTCGCAGGTTCAAATACGATTTCGCAATAAGTACCTGGAAAAAGAGTCTGCGGCCCATTTACGTTTTGCTTTCCAGTCAAGTCGACATCCTGGCAGCCGCCACCGGTGCCTGGCGCGGCGAGGTAGGAGAGAGGATCGCCGACCCGGATCGTGCCGGTGATTGCCGGGGGCGTGGTGCCAATGCTGGTGCCGTGAGCACCGACGGCCGCTGCAGTGATCGCGCCGCCACCAGAGATGTTTTGATTCGAGATTATGTTGCAATTGGGGACGTTGATGCTGCCGCCACCGCTCAGAGTGATTCCGGTGCCGCCGGTCAGAGCGTAAATGCAGCCGCGGCCGCCGATATATTGCGCGGTAGCGACCGTGGAAACGTTGACCTTGGTGAATGAGCCGCCGAAGATGCGCATGAAGAACGTGGGATAGCTGTTGGCGACGATGACCTGCATCGCGTTGTTGTTGGTGTTCAGAGTGACGCGTGTAGGCGTGACGTGAATGTCGCCGGCGCCATCCTGGAAGCCGTTGAGTTGGGAATCGTTGAGTGCGGCGGCACTGGCCTGGCCGAAGCCACCACCGGCGCCGAGCTGAGCGGCGCCAGCAAGCGCGGCGCTGTCAGCTGCGGATTGCAAGAGACGACGCTGGTATCGGAGATAACCCATGTCGACCGAGAGGCCGGCGGCGCCAAGAAGAGCGATCAGTCCGAAGGCGGCGAAGACGAGGCCGTAGCCCGACTCGCGATTTCGATTTTTTGTGCCGGCGAATTTTCTCACTGCGAAATCTCCAAAACGATTTCAAGATCAGGCCGAGCCATGAGGGCCGACGCCGACGCGGGGAATGCGCACGTGAATTTCGCTTCGGGGACGCGAAGACGGGTTACGCGCAGGCGTTTCGCACAGACTAGCACAGCGATTGGAGAGCAACGCAAGGGCCAAGTTGCGGCGTCAGTGTGAGGGAGTCGGTCGGAGAGCGAGTCGGTCGTGGTTGTGTTGGTCGGTCGTGTTCAGTGCTGAGATCCTTCGCTTCGCTCAGGATGACGGCGCTCGGTAGGGTTGGGCGGTTGTTGGGTGGGGTGGTTGGCTCTTGGCAGGCTGCGCGGTTGTACTTGACTTCGTTGCGCGTCGACTCGGAAATGGGGCGAGAAACAACGGATTTGCGGGGAGTTTTGCACAGGTGGGATGGACTGGCGGGGGGATTGCACCTATCCTCGGCGCGGGATTGCGAAATCCCGGAAACGTCCAAGCCCCAGCGCAGGGGCCGGTGTAACGCGTCCCCGCGACCCGGCTGCAAGTTGCGGGAAAGTAGAAGGTTATGGACGGCGGGCAAGAAGTGGAGAGAAAGCGTGCGGCGCGAGCCGTGTCTGCAAAAGTGCACACAAGTGCGGGCAGATGCGTCTCCTATGGTGAACCCGCAGAGGACGCGTGCATCGGGACCGGCGACGGTGCGTGGCAGCGCTTGCGCTGGACGAATGAGGGTGCGGATCGGTCTGACGCGAGACCTGAGCGGAGGCAAGTTGTGAGGATAAGCAGCGTTTTTGGAGTGCGGGGCAGACGGAATGGCGCGCGGGAGACTGGGCAAACGATTCTCGAGATGGCGCTGATGCTGCCGCTGTTGTTGTTGCTGTTGGTCGGCGTGATTGAGATCGGGCGCTACGCCTATTTTGATATTTTGATATCGAACGCGGCGCGAGCCGGCGCGCAGTATGGCGCGCAGAGCGTGATTCATTCCGCGGATTCAGCCGGGATCAAGAATGCGGCACACGACGATGGCCTGGCGGCGATGACGATTACACCGAACCAGCAATGCAGCTGCAGTCCAACAGCAACACCGGTCGATTGCGGAGGCGGCGGAATCGGTTGTGCGCAACCGCTGGTGTACGTGCAAGTGCAGGCGACCGATACATACAACTCGTTGTTTAGCTATCCGGGAATCCCGAGATCCATGACGCTGTCGAGCACGGTGACGATGAGGGTGTCGCAATGAGCGTAAGCGGCACAATGCAGGGTGTGCCGGAGAATTCGGACGCAACCGTGACGGCGAGGTTGCGAAGCAAGCGACAGCGCGGAAGCGCGATCGTGGAACAGGCGCTCGTGTTACCCATCATGCTGGCGGTGCTGTTTGGCGCGATCGACATGTCGCGCGCGTTGTACACCTATCACTACGTTTCTTATATCGCGCGCGAAGCGACGCGGTGGGCGAGCGTGCGCAGCAAGAATTCATTCAATGGCGGAATCACGCAAACGGATATACAGACCTACGTTTCGAATGTGTCGGGAATGGGGCTGGACAAGAATCAGATTACGTCGTCGCTGAGCTACATTGCGCCGAGCAACCCGACGCCGTTGTGCCCCGGTGGCACGACTGACAGCACGCTGAACAACAAGCCGGGCTGCGTGGTGCAGGTGACGGTCAACTACAACTACACGTTTCTCTTGCCTTTCCTGCCCAAGGGAGCGTTCACGATGTCGAGCGAATCGCAGATGGTGATTACGCAGTAGAGGAAATGAGCTGAGCTGAGAACGCGCAAGAATTCTGGTGACCATGGCAAGCACTGACGCAGCAGTCCGGGTGCAAAGAGCGGAAGTTACGACGTTGATGGTGCCGCATCAGGTGCAGCGCACCGGTGTGCGGCGCGGGTTGCTGGAAGATCTGGCGCTGAAGATTTTGTATCTGCATGGCGAGATGTCGCTGCTGGAGCTAAGCGAGCGGACTTGCCTGAGTCTGGGCGTGATCGAGGAGATTTTTCAATTTTTCCGCAAAGAGCAGCTGTGCGAAGTGAAGCGGATGGCGGCGGGGAGTCACGTCATCGCTGCAAGCGGGCAAGGCAAACAGCGCGCGGCGGAATTGATGTCTTTGAACCAGTATACCGGGCCGGCGCCGGTGTCGCTGGCGGATTACACGATGCGCGTGAACATGCAGAGCGTGCAGAAAATTACGCTGACGCCTGCGGATGTGGCGCGCGCGTTTTATCAGATGGTGCTCGATCAGGACATGCTGAACCGGATCGGGACGGCGTTGGTGTCGGGCACGTCGATGTTTTTGCACGGGCCGTCGGGCACGGGGAAAACGAGCATCGCGTCGACGATTCCGGCGGTGTATGACGACAGTGTGTGGATTCCGCACGCGGTCGTGGTGGACAACCAAATTGTGTCGGTCTACGACCCCGGCGTGCATTTTCCGAGTTCGCTCGACATCGCGACGGAATCGGATAAGCGGTGGATATTGTGCCGGCGGCCGTGCGTGCTGGCGGGCGGCGAATTGTCGGCGGAA
>DASXPD010000115.1:0-107258 GCA_036493835.1 Candidatus Acidiferrum sp.
CAGGAAACTGTCGGTCAAAGGAGTCACCGCAAGACATGCAGATAACCGTCTGCAAGCTGGTTTGCTGGAATGCTCCACCGGTCTCACACTGGACCTGCATCTTCTTACCGCACCGCGGACATGTGACTTCGACTACGTGAATAGTGCCTTCCATGGCCCGAAGTTTAGCACTACTCGTCCGTCATTGTGGGTGCTTTGGGAGGACAATAAAACTTTCCCACCACTGCCTTGCTCCAGTCCCGCTCCTCGGGAATGAAGCCCTGCACCTGCGGGGTTAGTCCTCCGTCAGCTTCGAAACGTTCAACCTAGCGATCCATTTTTGAGCTGCACGGAGCGCGCGTTCTTCCTTACCCTTGATCGGTCTACGGAGCCGCCGCCGTGTCTCGTCATCCTTCCCACATCCACGAGATTCTCGCGAGGCATGTGGAATAGGAGCAACATGAGAACTCTCTGCGAGGATTTATTTGGGTATCGATACTACTCAAAATCTAGTTCCTGAGATGAGAGACGATATGTGGATTTCTTTACCGTCCGCGAGCTACTTCCTACTTTCACTCTGAGCTTTTTGCGCCATCGAACTGAGTCAACTTTTGCAATTATCTCCCTGGGTTCCAAAATTACCAAAGCTCCACGCCTTGCGCCGATCTTGTACCAGCTGACGGCGCGCGCGAGAACTTTATCTTGAATGTTGGAAATTGCTTCCTGTGCATAGAGGCTGTCTTTCTCGACTAGACCCGCTTTTTTGAGACGACGTAGTACGTGGCGAATGCCAATGACTCGATGCTGCTGTCCAATATCCGGCATCTACGCCCGCCCACCCCAAAGGCGGGCGTAGTCGGCGGCCGCCTATCAGTGTAAAGTCCAATCGAACCATCGCATGTAAGACCGGCATTCCGCAACGTCGTAAGGCCCGGTTCAGGGCTTAAGCGCTATTTGAGGGCGGTGGAGGATGACAATACTGTCGTCGTTTACACAACAGGCGCACCTTATCCGTTAGGGTTGGACTCACGGTCGCAATTCCGGGTGACGCGACTATGACACTTTCATGACACTCACCTCAAAAGTAGCGCGCTCACAGTACTGCCGCGCAGGCTAACTTCAATCAGTTGTATCAGATAACTCGTACGGCTCCAGAAGTTCAGACAGCCCCGCATTGGTTCTTGAAACCTATGGGGTGCAGGGCGCATCCTTCTCTATGTCGGCTTTATGAAGGTTTGGTAAAAGGCATGGTGCTGCTATGCGACGAATTGGGATAGTCGCGGTTGCGGTGTTGGGGCTGCCTTTGGCGGTGTGCGCGCAGCGTAGTGGCGGGGCCGCTGTTGGAGCTGGGGCTCGCGGCGGAATGGTTTCTGCGCCGGTGGCTGCGGCGCGGGTCAGCGCGCCTGCTGGAGCGCGTCCTGTGAATCACGTGGCGGTGGCCACGCACATGGTTCCCGCGGGTGGGCACATTCGCACTTCTTCGCCGAATCGCATCGTCCGCTTGAATCCACAGTTTGGGAATTCCAACTTCGTTTCGAATGACGTTCCGGGACTCGGGTTCGACTATCCGCATCTCGCGGCTGTTGGTTCGAAGCGCGGACATGTCGGCGTGGGGCGCGGAGGTTTCCGGCAAAGCGTGCCGTTTGGATTTGGCGGCTTCTTATTGTCCACGCCAGAAATTATTGTTGAGAATCCGCAGGCTGTCGAAGAGGCGCAGGAGACAGCGGCTGAGCAGGGCGATGGGGATTTGCAGGCGCAGTTTGAAGATGCACAGAGGCGCGCGTATCGTGCGGGGCAGCAGTCGGCGGCGCGGCAGGCCGAGCCTCCACCGCCTGCGCCAGAGCCGGCGCCCGATCCTGCGTCGTATGTGTTTGTGATGCGCGACGGCGGAGTTGTTTTTGCGGTGGCGTATTCGTGGGAGAACGGGACGCTGCGCTACGTCACGCCAGAAGGGCAGCGCAAGAGTGTTGCGGCGGATTCGCTCGATATGCCGGCGACGACGCAGTTTAATGAGTCGCGCGGGTTGAGTTTCCACGTCGGGGCGTAAAAGAAGAAGTAACGACGCAACGAAGTAATGAAGTAACGATTTGAAGCGCGTTGCTATTGGAATTCGCGCTTGAGTTGTTGGTGTTCCTTCCTGCTGTGATCCAGAGCGAAATTCGGTGACGCTCGTTTGCGTATGTAGTTGGTCCTAGCGCTGAGATCCTTCGCTGCGTGAGCCGACACGTTCGCGCGGACGCGAACGTGAAGAAAAGGCGTCGGCTCACTCCCCTCGGGATGACGGTGTGTTGCTGGTGATCGATGCTTTGAGAGCGTGTGAGTAGGCCGGGACTATTTTGCGGGGGCGGGCATGACGTAGCCTGAAGTCGGGGGCAAGCCGGCGCGTTCGAGCTGGATTGTGGCGTGGCCGATGTTGAAGTCGGACGAGCACTTGGCTCGGATAGCGGTGAGGATGCGCTCGCATTCGTCCATGTGCATATCGGGGACGCGGGCGTGGAGGCTGAGCGCATTGTGGTCGTCGCCGAGCGACCAGATGTGAATGTCGTGAACTTCCAAGACGCCTTCGATTGTAAGGACGGCGCGAGCGACATCTTCCACGGTGCAATCGAGCGGGCGGCCTTCCAGCAAAACGTGGGCGGAGTCGCGCAGGATGCCGATGCTGGACCAGAGGACGAGCACGCCGATCGCTAGGCCGAGGAGAGGATCGATCCAGCGAATGCCGGTCGCGCCGATGATGATGGCGCCGATGATGATGGCGACGTTGGAAAGCGCATCGCCGAAATTGTGAACGAGGATGCTGCGGAGATTTAGATCGTTGCGGCCACGCACGAGAGCGAGCGTGATGCCGCCGTTCACGGCGAGCGCGGCGAGCGAAGTCCAAATCATCCAGCTCTCGACGACTTCGACCGGAGAGCGGAATCTCTCGATCGATTCGTAACCGAGCCAGAGCGAAAGCAGGACGAGCACGACCGCGTTGGTGAACGCGGCGAGCGTGCCGGCGCGATGGTAGCCGTAGGTTTTCTCGGAGTCGGCGGGACGCTGCGCCCAGCGCATCGCGAGATAGGAGAGGCCGATCGCCGGGACGTCGGAGAGGTTGTGGACGGCGTCGTTGAGAAGAGCAACGGAATGGCCCACGATACCGCCGACGACTTCGGCGCAAACTAGGCCAAGTGTGGCGGCCATGGCCCAGCCAAGGATGCTAGGGCTGAGCGGCGGATGCTCGTGACCGTGGTGGCTGTGGCCGTGCGAATGGCTGCGTGCGAGCGAGGCGGAGGTTGGGGCCGTTCCAGGCGGGCAATCGTGCTGGTGACCACTGTGATCGTGTTCGTGCGAATGCGTATGCATAGCCGCTACAGCCCATTCTACGCGCGGTAGGTCGCTTGACGAAGGGCGGCTGCTTACTTAGTGGATATCTTGACACGTAGGGGTTGCGATTCCGTTGACGGTCTCTGGGGTGGCTGCCACCATCGAATAAGGCTCATCAGGTCAGCGTACTTCCGGGCAGCGCTGCTGTGTGTTTAGAGTAGGATTACAGCGCGAGTGGGTTGCGGAACGGAACGGGTTCGGCGGCGGCTAAGTTGGCCGCAGGGCGAGCCGTCGAGGTTGAGCGTCCAGGGTGAAATGACGAATCCGGTTGCCAAGTTGAATTTTTGGGGCGTGCGCGGGTCGACGGCGACGGTCGATCCGGCGACGTGGCGCTATGGCGGAAACACGCCGTGCCTGGAACTGACGACGCCCGACGGAATGCAGTTGATTCTCGATTGCGGCACCGGACTACGCATGTTGGGATCGCGCTGGAGCCAGGAACAAGCGCAACAGAAGCACGAGACGCACTTTTTGGTCACTCACTATCACTGGGACCACATTCAGGGAATTCCCTTTTTTGCGCCACTTTATTCCGACCAGAATGAATTTCATTTCTACAGCTTCCGGTCGGAGTCGCTCGGGCGCGACAGCCTGAAGCAAGTTTTCGAAACGCAGATGGCGCAGCCGTATTTTCCGGTGGACTTGTCGGCGATGAACGCCAAGCGCCGTTTTCAGGAAGTGGCGAACGGCGACGCGTTTTACATCGGTGAGAATCGCGTCTTGGTGCGCTCGCTGAGTCATCCGCAAGGGTGCCTTGGATTCCGAATCGAAACTGCGGCTGGCATCGTGGTGTATGCGACCGACAACGAGCCGGGAAATCCGGAACTCGACAAGAGCCTGCGCGAGCTTGCGGAGGGCGCGGATATTTTCATCAACGATGCGCAGTACACGCCGGAACAGCTTGCGGGGCCGAAACGCGGCTGGGGCCATTCGACGTGGAAAGAAGGAGTGAAAGCGGCGCGCGATGCGGGCGCGAAAACGCTGGTGTTGTTTCATCACGATCCGGATTCGACGGATCGCATGGTGGATTCGATTTTGCGACAGGGGCGAGAGGAATTCGATTCGGTGTTTGCAGCGAGCGAAGGCATGGTGATCACGCTGGGCTCGGCGGACGGACGCGTCGATGCGCACATGCCGGGGACGCGAACGGCGCTGCGGCGCGAAGCACAATTTCGGGCGCGGGTTTCGGGAGTCACCGAAAATGGGCGCGCGTTCGATGAAGAGACGCTGGTGAGCGATCTTTCGCTGCAAGGTGCGATGATTTCGCTGAAGCATAGTCCGCGGCTGCAATCGGAATTGCAGGTGATCATGGAGACGCCGGGGCCGAATGGATTGCAGGGAGCGATGCGACTGCGCGGATATGTTGTGAGGATTGATGAGGGGCGGGAAAAGGGCAGTAGTTCGGTGGGCGTGGTTTTTACGGACTGAGGGATCAAAGAGATTGCGGTCGATTTGAGATTGCGTGGGGCGCGGCGGTGGCTGCGCCCTTTCGTTTTTGGCGTTGGTCTAGTGCGTGTGGGCGCTTGGGAGTAGCATCTTGGGGTGGTTGCGGAGATTGTCGTAGTAGTGAGGTGAACGATGAACTCACGGATTTACATCGGGTTGTGTGCGGTGCTGGCGCTGGGAGCGCTAGGGTATTCGAAGCCGAAGAATAAAGATGATTTCCCGAAGGCGCTGCTGGTGGCGCGCTATGCGTATGTCGAGGCGCTGGATGGCGACATCTACAGCTTGAATTTGATTCCGGAAGATCGGGAAGCGATCGTAAACGTCGAGAATGCGCTGCGAGGGTGGAAGCACTACGACGTGACGATGCGGCGGTCGGACGCTGAGATTCTTTTTGTCGTGCGCAAAGAGCGCATCGCGAGCGTGAAGGTCGGCGGGACGATTTCACACGGACCAATTCCAGGAACGAGCGATCCGGATACACGAGTGGGCACGCAGCTAGGCGCGGAGGTCGGGCCGAACGAAGACATGTTGTATGTGTACCTGATCAATCCCGATGGGAAAAAGATGGGGCCGATCTGGAAAGAATATTTGAAGGATGGGTTGGACAGGCCGGAGATGCCGCTGTTTCAGAAATTCAAAGGTCAGGTGGATGCGGCGAGTAAAGCAGCTGCGGCAGCTGCGGCGGCGAAACAGAACAACGGTAAGCCGTGAGTGGCTGAGATCGCTCGTTTGCTTGGATGCGGATTTCGTGGGATTCAATTTCACTTTTTCTAATTGAAGTAGCGCCGAATTTGCGCAGAGGGCGATATGTCATTGTGCCCTTGCGGGTGTATGGTTGTGGCCTGTTGAGATGAGCGAAACCAAGGCAAATTTTGTTCCAGTGGGAGCGCTGGACCCGCGTGCCGCGCTTGCGGCGCCTGCGACGGCGGCGGTTGGGCATCCGAATGGCGCGAACGGGCGACGTGGCCCGACTCGGATGGAACTGCTGCGCGGATTGGTGAAGCAAGCGCCGTTCGTGGCGAAGAATTTCGAGCTTTATTTCCGAAACGGCTGGCGGCGGCACGTGCTGCACACGAAAGTCGTGGCGCCGTACGCGGTGACGTTTTATGTGACGCACAAGTGCAATCTGGATTGCACTTACTGCACGCAGAAAGAGCCGGAAGTGTTTAGTCAGGAGTTGCCGACGGCGGGAACTCTGAAGGTGTTGGCGAAGATTCGGCGCGAAACGGATTCGATCGTCATCACGGGCGGCGAGCCGACGCTGCGGCCCGACATCGAGACGATCGTCGAGGCGGCGCGATTCAAGAACAAATTCCGGTCGGTGCTGCTGATCACGAACGGTACGCTGCTGGACCGCAAGCCGAAGGTTTTGGACGGGGTCACGGGATTGGTCGTCAGCCTGGACGCATTGCAGGCCGATCCGACGAATCCCCTTTCGAAGCCGGCGGCGCTGCCGAAGGTGATGGAGAACTTGCAGTTCGCGAAGGAACGCTTTGGCAATCTGCGGAAGATCACGATCAGCACGGTGATTGAAGAGTGGAACATCGCGGAGGTCGAGCGGTTACTGGATTGGTGCGGCGAGCAGGGATTCGTGTTTGCGGCGCAGTCGGCGCAGATGGAGAAGATGCCGAACCTGGGGCTGTTGCGTAATCCGAAATATCAGGCGCTGGTGGATACGATCATCTCGCGACGCCGCGAAAACAAGCAGCCGATCAACGGGACGCCGAGGACCATCGATACGCTGCTGCGATTCCGGAATTTTGAGTGTTTCCCCACGATGTTTCCGCGCGTGTATCCGAACGGCGACGTGTTTTATCCGTGCGAGCCGCTACGCAAGGTGGCGGGAAATTTGCTGCACGACGGATCGTTGAAGAAGATTTTTGCGCGTGGGAAGAAGCGGTACGGAGACATTCCGCCGTGCGAAGGGATTTGCTATTTGTTTGGGAACGTTTTGTCGCACTACTACGTGAATGATTTTTGGGGGCTGGCTGGGGATTTTATCGCGTAGAAATTTTCGCCGCTCAATCCAGTGGCAGCAAGTAGCCGGGCGTTCCACCCAAGCGCCCGCCGAATGCCTGAGCATCCAGAGTGGCCATGTTCCACGTAAACCAGGATTCGGGCGTCAAGCGAATCGTCACGTCGTCAAACGAAGCGAAAACCGGTTCGATCTGTGGGTCCGCCATCGCGGCGGCGCTGAGGTAGCGGCTGTGAATTCGCTGATTGATCTCTTTCGATCGATCGCCGGAGAGCAGCGCTACCTGACATGCGGCGGTAAGGCCGCGCTCGGATCCGGGTTTTCGCACGTCCACCATGAACGAAGCCTTCGGCTTCGCCAGCACATTGCGCGTTTTTTTCGTTTTGGAAGACGTGGCGACAAACAGGGAGCTATCTTCGAAAAGGAACCAGACTGCAGTCAGGTGAATGGTGCCGTCGCCGTTTTCCGTGCCCAGCGTCGCGATCAAACGGCGCTACAGTAAGTCATGGAAATCTGGAGACAGACGCTGACTTGGCATTGTCGCCCCCCACGTAACTGAAACGATGAGGGAACTGTCTCACTTCTCAATTTCGAAGGAAAGAGGGAACGATCAGTTCAGGAGTTTTCGGCGATTTTCTTGTTCAGGTGATCGAGGGCGGCTTCGAGAGACTTTTTGTGATGTGGATTTGTGGCGTTGGCTAGATCGTTGGTGATGCGAACGCGGGAGAGTTGCAGGCCCCTTACTGTTTCTTCGCGGTGAAGCTCTTCAGCGCTCTTTTCGTGCTTATCGGACGGCGCTTTGACAGGTTCGGCAGCAGCCACTTGAGCTTCTACGTCCTTGCTTTCCCAACCTCTGGCCATGCATAGATTGTCGCACAGACGATGGCTACGGGATGCTTTTAATGGTCGAAAGTTTCCTAGAAATAAATAAAGAGAAGTAATGAAGGTACAGGTTAAGAAGTCTGACTTCGTGCTGATCAAGCGCGGGCGGCGCGGGCTTTTTGTGGGAGCGGCTGGCCGGGGCGCATAACGCCGTGAATCGTGTTTTCGGCGACTTTTGCGAAATGTTCGGCGAAGACACCGCGATACGCAAACTCTTCCACATTGTTGGGACGGCGCAGGCGCACGACCCAGCCGTTCTCGGTTTCCTCGGAGTAGACCGAACCCACTTCCCCGACGGGGATGATCAGGCGCGTTTGTAAGTGTGAATCGAGAGCCCAGATATTTTCCGTGCCGACGAGTAAGCTAACCGGAGCCGCGACACCGTTGGACATACGAAATTTTCCGCCATTGACGACAACGAGAGCGCCGAATTCGCGGGCCTTATCGTCAGCAGTCACATTGGCAATTGCGGGCGGCAGCAACGCAGCCGTCAGGAACATCGCGAGACCCGCGATCGCGGCGAGCCATGAATTCCAGAAGGCCAGCGGCAAAATCACGAAACCAGCGCCGGCGATCCCGAGCAGAACGCGAAACACAGTCCAGGAGCGCTCGTCGCGGCGCAAATTGAGAATTTTGGGAACGAGCAGAACTCCGGCGAACAACGCGCCGATGAACATCTTCTGCAAGCGCGCGAAAGCGTTCGCGGTTTGAGAGGCTGCGGGGTTGGCCGTGCTATCCATTTGTTTCTAACTCTTTCGGTTCTCTGAGTAGATTCTTAAAACTAACGACAGTTGCCGAAAACTTCGCACCTCAAAACGCGAATGCTAGGGCGCGAGACCGGGTATTTCTCGCATTCGGGCGAACGCACGGCGGACGTGCGGGATGGTGATCGAGCCGCCGACGACGAGGGCTACGTTCAATGCGTCAACCACTTCGTCGCGGTTCCAGCCTTCTTCACCGCAGCGGACGAGATGGTAAGTGATGCAGTCATCGCAGCGTAGCACCGCAGAGGCAACTAGGCCCAATAGCTCCTTGGTCTTGGTACCGAGCGGCCCCGGCTCGTACGCCTGATGGTCGAGCGCGAAAAACCGCTTGATGCCCAGGTGGCCGCAGCCGAGGATCTCCTCATTGAGGTCGGCGCGGGTCTTCTGAAATTCGTCCAAACCGCCAGGTGCAGGCACAAATCCTCCGCGAAAGTCGCGCAATTTGGGTGGGAATGGGGAACGCCATTATCGCGCAATGAACGACGGATGCGAGTGCGAAGTTAAGAGAGCTGAAAAAGATTGCTTAAGGATTATGGGTAAGTCCTAGTACCCGACCTGGGCGCGCGCCAGTTGGCTTTGTGGAATCCCAGACAAGCTGTCCGTTTACAAAGACTTTCTCGATGCCGGTCGGGAGGTCGAAAGGCTTCACGAAGGTGGAGCGGTCGAGTACCGTTTTGGGATTGAAGAGCGTGAGGTCGGCGACAGCGCCTTCGCGGAGCACGCCGCGATCTTTCCAGCCGATGCGCTGCGCGGGGAGCGACGTCATTTTGCGGACGGCTTCGGGCAGCGTCAGCCAGTGCTTTTCACGGACGTAGACGCCCAGAACGCGCGGGAAGGTTCCAGCTCCGCGCGGGTGGTGCGAGCCGATGCCGCCGTCGCTGGCGACCATCACCCATGGCTGCTGGTAGAACGCTTTAATGTCGGGTTCGATCATCGCTTTGCCGATCACGCTGGATTCGGCGTTGGCGGCGTCGCCTTCGCGGATGATGCGAATGTACATCTCGACGGGCGTGACGTGGTTGGTGGCGGCAAGTTCGGCGATGTTGTGATTTTCGTACGCGGTGTTCGGCTTGAATTCGGTGATCGTGATGTTTTGCGCGCCGCCGTTATCGCGCAACGCCTTTTCGACGCTGGCGGGATTCTCGTACTGCTTGTCGGGCATGATCACTTTTATATTGGAGTGCCACGCGTCGTACGGATAGCAGTCGGCGAGGAAATCGACGCCGCGTTTGCGCGCCGCTTCGATCACGCGAATGTATTCGGGCGCCTTGTTCCACACGCTGACCGTGCTGACCTTGATGTGCGAATGCTCGACAGGAATGTGAGCGCGCTCGCCGATGGCGATTTCCTCGTCGAGCGCGGAGAAACTTTTGTCGCCTTCGTCGCGAATGTGCGTCATGTAAAAACCGCCGTGAGCGGCTGCGACTTTGGCTTCGGCGACAACTTCGTCGGTGGAGCTGTAGCTGGCGACGTCGTATTCGAGGCCGGTGGAGAGGCCGATGGCGCCTTCGTTCATGGCTTGCTCGACGAGCCGCGTCATTTTTGTGATTTCGTCGGGCGTGGCGACGCGGCGAAAATCCTTGCCCATGATTTGTTCGCGGATGGTGGCGTGGCCGGCCATCATCGCGATATTGAGCGATGGAGGATTGGCGCGGCGCGCGGCGAGATACGGTGCGAGTGGCCACGGCGAATCGCCATCGGCGCCGAGGACGACGGTGGTGATGCCTTGCGCGATTTGCGATTCGGCGAGCGGATCGGATTCGAGGCCGTCGGTGGAATGATTGTGAATGTCGATGAAGCCGGGGGCGAGGACGAGTCCTTTTGCGTCGATGATTTGGTCGCCGGGCTGGGGCTTGAGATTTGCGCCGGTGGCGACGATGTGATCGCCGGAGATGCGGACGTTCGCCTTGCGGAGCGGGGCGCCGGTGCCGTCGGCGACTTGGGCGTGGAGGATGAGGATGGTGGCGGGAGCGTTCTGCGCGCGTGTGCTCGACGCGAAAAGGATAGAAATAGCGAGTAAGGCAAGCAGTGCTGTAATGAATCGAACGATGCGTGACGAAAGCTGAGAGCTAATGGCGGATCTCCTGGGTGATGCGGGTTCGATTTATTTCACGCTTCGGCTGTCGGTGCCAGAGCTTTTTGCACCAGCGCTTTCGCGCCGGGTTTGCCTGCCAAAACAAGATCGAGCCATTCAGCGCCGACTTTTGAGAGGCGGATCGCTTCGCTAGTGAGCGATTCGGGACCGCCGGAATCGGCGTTGCCAAAGTACACGCGATCCATCGGCTGCGCTGCTGCGATGCGATTGACGGTGTATTGCTCGGGAACCGCCATGAACATCGGATGTCCGCGGCGATAGATGCGGACTTCGATCGGATCGACGTTGAACTCGGGCATTAATTTCTGAAAATCGGCGAGCACACGAGCGGCGAGAGTTTTGCACGCGTTTTCGTCGAGTAGCGTAGCGCGTTGGAATTCGCGCAGCGGCGTGTAGAACGAAAGGATGTTGTTTTTCTGCCTGTAGCCGGGCTGATTGCGGACGGTCCAGTCGGCGACGATGAAATCGGTGAAGGAATTGCCAGGGCACCAGTTGTCGTAGCCGCGATTGTAGACAGGCTTGTCGAAAATGACGTTGACGACGGGATATGGCGCGAAGCGCGTGCTATGCATCGCGGTTTTTTGTGCGTCGGGAAGACTGCGCACGAGGCGCGATGTGATGTGCTTCGGCGTGCACATGAGCACCGCTTTTGCGGAGACGGTGACGATCTCGGCCCCTTGCATGTATGTGATTTTGACTTCGTCTTTTTCAGAGACGACGGCGAGTACGGTCGCATTGCCCAGCATGCGCTCGCCATATTTTGGCTGAAGCACTTCGACGAGTTTGTGCGTGATGCAGCCGAGCCCTCCGGGGAGGATGACGCGCTGGCCGTCTTCGCCGCGGGCGAGGTACTGCATCGCGCCGATACCGACCATCGCGGATGTGTCTTTGCAGGTCGCGCCCCAGTTCGACGGCCCATAGCCGTCCCACCATTGCTGCACTTCCGGCGCGTACCCGGCCGTGAATTTCGTGAAGAGTTCCGCGTCGAGCTCTTTCATGCGTTCGGCGAGCTTGATCTTCACCATGTCGTCACGGAATTGTCGGAAACTGGCGCGGACAGTTTTCGGGTATGGCAATTCGTCGATGCCCTTGATCCATGTGTCAGGGACGAACGTTTTGTTGACGATCGTGGGGTCGGGATTGTCGACAGGCAGTAGTTTGAGGCCGATTTCGGTCGACAATTGGTCGCCTTCGTCGCCACGAGAGGCGTACGCGGAGCCGGTCGCGAAAGGTTGGCCATCGAATTCTTCCTGATAGGCGTTACCGCCGAAGTGATCTTCCTTTTCGAGAAGTAGAAAATCTTTTCCACGCAAAAAATATGCTGCGGAGAGACCGGCAGATCCAGCGCCGACGATCACGACTTCGACTTTGCGGCTGGGCGCGGGGAGATCGAACGCATGGCCGTCGCGAATTTCGTGGCAGATCTCGAAGTGCTCGCCGTCAACGCGTGGCGAGGCGCTGGGTGCGGCGCCGTGACCTTCGGATGGCGCGGCAACAAGCGTGTGGTCGATCGGACAACCAGCGGCGACCGAGCCTGCGACTACAAATTTGATGAAGTCGCGCCGGGAATTCGGTGGAGGTGTCATGCGGCTTGCTCCTGCGTTTTTGGTTGGTCGATGAGTTCTTGCGGCGCGGCACCAAGGCTGCGCGTCCGAATGCGATACCAGATCACAATCAGCGCCACGGAAACGCCGAAGATGAGCGTCGAGATCGCGTTGATCTCCGGTGTGATGCCGCGCCGCAGGCGGCCCCAGATTTCGAGCGGCAGCGTGTTGTCTCGGCCAATAAGGAAAAATGTGACGGCGATTTCGTCCATCGAAAGCGTGAAGATCAGCAGGCCCGCGGCGATCAGCGAGAGCTTCAGATTCGGGATCGTAACGCGCCAGAATGTTTGCCACGGAGTTGCGCCGAGATCGAGCGAGGCTTCTTCTTGGGCGCGGTCGATTTTTTGCAAGCCGGCAAAAAGTTCGGTGGTCGCAACGGAAATGAGCGCGGTGCCGTGACCCAGGAAAACGGTGCCCAGGCTCAGAGGCATGTGAACGAAGACCGCGAACATTAATAAGGATAGGCCCGTGATGATTCCGGGAAGAATCAGCGGGAGCAGCACGAGGCGGCGGAAGAGTGCTTTGCCAGGAAATTCTGCTCGATTGAGCGCAAGTGCGGCGAGCAATCCGAGTGAGAGAGCGAGCGCCACGCTGGCGGCCGCGACGATCACGCTGTTGAGGACGGAATCCCAGATGGCTCCGTCGGCGAAGAGCTGGCGATACCAGTCGAGCGTGAGATGTTGCGGCGGAAATCCGCCGACACCGTCGCGATTGAAGGAATACACGATCAGGACGACGATCGGGAGGTAGATGAACGCAAAAATAAGAATCGCGCAGGCAGTGAGAATCGGCGCGCGCGCGTTTGGCGGAGCGGATGAATTTGCGCGCGTCATTTGAACGACCACCGCTTTTCAAACCGCTCGGTGAGCGACAAAAGCGTGATGGTAATGATAAGGATGCAGACCGAAATCGCTGCGCCCAGCGGCCAGTCGTAAGCCGCGCCGAAGAGGCTCTGCACGATGTTGGCAATCATTGTGCCGCTCGGTCCGCCGACGAGGAGCGGTGCTAGGAAATCTCCGAGCGACAGGACGAAGGCGAAGGTCGCGCCTGCCAGAAGCCCTGGCATCGAGAGCAGCAAAATCACGCGGAAAAATGTGGTGCGGCGATTCGCGCCGAGATCGTGCGACGCTTCGACCAGCGGCCGCGGAATGTGCTCGAGTGACGCGTAAATCGGCAGAAAAACAAACGGCGTGTAGATGTGCGTCAGCATCACGATGACGGCGAATGGGCTGTAGAGCAGAAATCCGACGGGTTCGTGCGTGATGTGCAGGTATTGTAGAAATCCGTTGAGCACACCGTCGCTGCCGAGAATCGTCTTCCACGCGTAACCGCGCACAAGATAGCTGACCCACAGCGGCACGACCACGAGTTGGTAGAGCAACTCTTTGCGCGCGCCCGCGTGGAACGACAAGTAATAGGCGAGCGGATAGCCGAGCAATACCGAGAGAATCGTGACCGACGCGGCGATGCGCATCGTGCGCAACAGCACTTGGACGTAAAGCGGATTCGAGATGAGCTTGTGGTAGTTCTGCAGATTCCATTCGTGAACGAGAAAGCCGTCGCGTACGAGCCAGAAGCTGTGCGCGAACATCAACGCGTAAGGAAGTAGAAGAAAAACGCCGACCCACAACAGCGGCGGAACCGAAATCAGCGTTTTGTAAGCGCGGGAGTACATTTTGTTTGCGTTGTTGTTCGCAGTTTCGTCAGCTCTTCACTTGCACCACGTCGTCTGCTGAAAACGAAAACTCTTGATCGCGACCTAGCGGAGCGCGAGCCGGAATGCGTGCGCGCAAGACCTGCCCCGCGCCACATTCGATTTCGAGCAGCTCGCTCGCACCGCCGTAAACTTGTTGCCGAATCGCTCCTCGAAAGCGAATCCATCGCGCGGAAACCGGCAAAACATCGGGCGCGAGCTGAATTGCTTCCGGTCTCAGAGAAAATAGCGCCGTGCCGTCGCTTGCGGATGTCGGCCAAGTCAACGAACCGCACGTAGCGCTGCCGTTTTGCACGGTTGCGCGCAGCAAATTCGTCTGCCCGATGAATTGCGCCGTGTATGCCGTCGCGGGGCGCGCGTATATCTCACGCGGCGCAGCGACTTGCTCCAGCGCGCCGTTGCGCAGCAGCGCAATGCGATCGGAAAGCGCCATCGCCTCTTCCTGGTCGTGCGTGACAAATAAAAACGTGATGCCGACTTCGCGCTGCAGCGATTTCAACTCGCTCTGCATTTCCTTGCGCAAGTTCGCATCGAGCGCGGAGAGCGGCTCATCGAGCAGCAACAACTGCGGCCGATTCACGAGCGCACGTGCCAGCGCGACGCGCTGCTGCTGGCCGCCGCTGAGCCGCGACGGGCTCGCGTCGGCAAATTCGTGCATCTTCACCATTTGCAGCGCCTGATCGACGCGCCCGCCAACATCCGACTTCGGCGTCTTCTTCACGCGCAAGCCGTACGCGACGTTGTCTCGCACGTTCAAATGAGGAAACAGCGCGTACTGTTGAAACACAGTGTTGACCCGGCGTTTGTGCGCAGGCTGGATATCGAGCCGTTCGCCGCTCATCCAGATTTCGCCCGATGTTGGCTGCTCGAATCCCGCGATCAGTCGCAGCAACGTGGTTTTGCCCGAGCCGCTTTCACCAAGCAATGTAATGAATTCGCCCGCCGCTATATCGAGCGACAAACTCTTCAACACTTCCTTGTCACCAAAGCGCTTCGCGACGCCACGCACGGCGAGCAACGTGCCCGACCCCTTGCTCGTGGCGTTGTACGCGTTCTGCGTGTTCTGCGCGCTGGCCGGCGAAGAGCTCACTGTGCGTTCTTTACCTCGTTCCAGATTTCGGTGTATTTCTGCCGGCGCGGCACATCCTGCCAGAAATAAATCCGCTTCATGTACGCGTCGGGATCGTCGAGATGCAGGCTCTTCACTTCATCCGGCGTCAGCAGTTGCGCCGTCGCCGGATTCGCGGGAGTGTAATGCGTCACATCGGTGACCAGTTTCTGCGTTTGCGGCTCAACCATATATTCAAGAAACGCCTGCGCCAGTTCCTTGTGCGAACTCGCGGCCGTGATCATCAGGTGATCGATCCATCCCGTCGTATTTTCTTTCGGGATCGTCTCGCCGATCGGATAGTTGAGCTTGCGAAGTTCCACCGTCATCAAAGGCCATCCCATCGCGGCAGTCACTTCATGATTCTGAAAAAGATTGGTGAGCTCGCCGCCCGTCGTCCAATATTTTCGGATGTTGGGCTTAAGGTCGATCAACTTTTTCTTCACGGCTTCGAGTTGTTCGTCGCTGAGGTTGTAAAGCTGATTCGGATCGGGCTTGTCATATCCGAGAATCTGCGCCGCCATGTAAACGCTCGACAGCTCGTCCCACAGCGAAATCTTCCCCTTCAACTTCGGATTCCACAGATCGCCCCAGCTATCGGGAGCTTTCGGAAACGCGTTCGTGTCGTACAGCAGCGGATTCGGTCCCCACACAAACGGCACGCCGTACGTCTGACCGTTCGCTTTTACGAGCGGCGATTCGCGCAGCCGCGCCGAAAGCTGCGGATACGCTGTAATTTTCGAAAGGTCGAGCGGCGCCGCAAGTCCAGCGCGCACGATCGACGTCGCAACATCGCTCGACGGCGAAATCACATCGTAGTTGCCGGCGCTGCCACCGCGCAACTTCGCGACAAGCTCATCGCTCGATCCCATGTACGACGCGACGACCTTGCAGTGATGCGCGTCTTCAAACGCTTTGACGAACGATGGGTCGGCGTAGCCTTCCCACACCAGCAGGCTCAGCGTTTCCGTCTTCGGTCCGCACCCCGCGAAGAGAATCGCCAAAACAAAGATTGCCGCGAACGCCGCTCGCTTCATCTCGTTCTCCCTCGTATCCGCCCGATGCGATTACAAATTGCTACTTCGAATCGCTTTGATACACGACGCGCCCGCCGACGATCGTGGTCGCCACCTTTGTGTCCGAAATCTTGTGCGGATCGACGTCGAAAATGTTCTGCGAAAGAATAATGATGTCGGCAAGTTTTCCACTTTCGATCGAGCCTTCCGTTTTTTCGCGCCGCCCGGCGAACGCCGCGCCAAGCGTGTAGCCATAAACGGCGTCCGCAACGGAAAGCCTCTGTGCCGGCCCGAAGCCGCCCTCCGGCTTGCCTTCCGTCGTCTGCCGCGTGACCGCCATCTGCACACCTTCCCACGGATTCAGCGTGACGACCGGCCAGTCGCTGCCAAACGCAAGATGTCCGCCGTCGTTCGCGATGCTCTTCCACACCCACGCTCGGCCCGCGCGATCCGGTCCGATGTTGCGCGCCCAAACATTCAGCGTGTCGTCGTTGGGATACGCGTGCAGCGGCTGCATGCTCGCGATCACACCGAGTTTGCCGAAGCGCGGAATGTCGACCGCCTGAATCGTTTCGATATGCTCGATGCGCGGGCGGCGGTCCTTCGTGCCGTTCACTTTCTCGGCGTTTTCGTAAGCGTCCAGCGCGGTACGCACGCCGTAATCGCCGATCGCGTGCGTGAAAAGTTGCAGTCCGCGCTTGTCAAGCTCGGCGACAGCAGCTTTATATTTGTCCGGATCCCAGAAAAGTTTGCCCTTCAGCGAAGGATCGTCGGTGTACGGCTCGAGCATCGCCGCCGTATGCGATTCGATTACGCCATCGACCATCATCTTCACCGCGCCGCCGCTGATCCAGTCGTCGGCGTATTTCTTGCGCGCGGCTTCGATTTTTTCGATGTCGACGGGCCGCAATGCCGGTGGATCGAGAAAGTACGCGATGTAGAAGCGCAGCGTTTGCTGTTTCTCGCGCCGCAGCTGATCGAAAAGCGCGAGTTCCTCGAAATCTCCACCGGCGCTGTGAACGCGCGTAAGTCCGTGTTCGTTGGCCCACTTCATTCCGTTTCGCAGCGCGTCAAGTTTTTCCGCGCGTGTCGGCTTCGGCACAATTTTGCCGACGAGGCCGTGCGCCGCTTCTTTCAGCGCACCGGTAGCTTCGCCAGTCGCGGGATCGCGAACGATCACGCCGTTCGGCGGATTCGGCGTGTCCTTCGTAATTCCCGCCATCGCGAGCGCTTTTGAATTCGCCCAATACGTGTGCCCGTCGTAGCCTTCGATATACGCCGGCCGGTCAGGAAAAAGTTCATCTAGATATTTCTTGTCGGGCAGCGCCGCGGCGCCAAACATCGCATAGTCCCAGCCGCGTCCGAGGATCCAATCCTTGCCAGGATGTTTCGCCGCGTAGTCGCGCAGGCGCTGTTGAATATCGGGAACATCTTTCGCGCCTTCGAGATTTACGCGATCCAGGCTGAGCGAGCCGTCCAGAAAATGGATATGGCAATCGACAAACCCTGGCAGCACAAGCTGCCCTCCGGCGTCGATCATCCTTGTCTTAGGCTTGCGCAGCTTTTCGACTTCGTCTTCGCTGCCGACCGCGACGATCTTGTCGCCTTGAATAGCGATCGCTTCCGCCCAAGGTTGATTCGCATTCCCCGTGTAAATCTTGGCGTGATGAATGATCGCGTCCGCACTTTGCGCGCCAGCGCCAGGCGGTGCGATGCATGCGACCAAGAATAGAAAAGTGACGACCAAGAATCGCACGGCGGATGATCGTTTCATGTCCCCTCGTGACCCCGGTATCCACAACAATAATCAAGAAACCGAACTCGCTAACCGACCGCCGCTAAAATGTCGGCGGCGTATTGATCCACAACAACTGCGTTTCCGTCCGCCCCGGATTTCTCCACCGGTGCGGTGTCGAACTCTCAAAATACAAACTGTCGCCGCTCTTCAATACGTGATGCTCTTTTCCGCCCAGCCAGATCTCGAATTCACCGCGCAGCACGTGCAGGAATTCTTCGCCTTCGTGCGCGTACGATTCGCCGCTCCCGCCATTCGGCTTGATGCAAAATAAATGCGGCTCCATCGCGGTATGCCCCCACGCGAGCAGTTCCATCCTCACGCCGGCCGTGGTTTCCAGAATTTTGCGTTGCCCCGGCCGCACCAGCCCGGGATTTTCTTCCGCAGCTTCAAATAGCGACGGAATATTGGTGCGATAGAAACGCGCGATGCGGCGCAGTGTGGCGACCGACGAGCGCATCTGCCCGCGTTCGAGCGCGCTGAGAAATCCCACCGACACGCGCGTGGCGCGCGCAACCTGCGCCAGCGAAAGCCCACGCCGCGTCCGCAGCCGCCGAAACCGCTGCCCCGGCAACAATTCCTTCTCCGCTGGTGCCGAGACGATGCCCTGTCCCTTCAGCACGTGTACGATCGCCGCAGGATTCAGTCCGCGCGCGCGCCGCAGAAACAAAGCGCGCTGCAACAGACGCACATCCCCCTCGGTATAGAGCCGGTATTTGCTCTTTGTACGCTGCGGCGTCACCAGACCAGCCATTTCCCACGCGCGCAACGCCGACGACGAAATACCCACGCGGCGCGCCACTTCGCTGATGCGCAGCATGCGCTTCTGCAACGCGCCTCCTTGCAACAGCGTTCGCGATTGGCTGGATGAATTCTTTCCGCTTGACACCGGTGGCGGCTTTCTCTAAGTTTGCGGGATTATAGTAAGGTTTCTAACACAAGCAACCTCGAATCGTTAACGTTTTTTGGAAATTTCTGTAGCAAAGCACAGAAGTCGGGTCGTGGGTCCAGGGTCGGCGGTCGAGTACCGCACTTGAGGGGTGATTCATGAAGTCTGATTGTAAGCGGCGGAGTGCTTCGGCATTCCGCGGTCCTCGTTTCTTTCTCCTTTCTATTCTCGCCATCGCAGCGGTGACGTTTGCGCCGATCATCGCGGCGCAAAGCACCAGCGGCCGTATTCGTGGCACGGTGAGCGACCCGAGCGGCGGCGCCGTCGTGGGCGCGAAGGTGACGCTCATCAATGAAGCGACCAACGTGTCGCGCGACGTCGACACTGGCAGCAACGGCGAATATCTCTTGATCGAAGTCCCGATCGGCTCGTACGAAATCGATGTGACGCTGGAAGGCTTCAAGAAATATGTGCGCAAGGGGATCGCGCTCAACCTGAACGAAGTCCTCAGTATCGACATCGCGCTGCAACTCGGCGCCACGGCCGAGACGGTCGAAGTCACCGGCGCGCCTCCCGTTGTTGACACCAGCTCGACGCAGCTCGGAGCCGTTGTGAATGAGCGCGCGTCCACGCAGCTTCCCCTCAACCAGCGCGACGTCTATCAACTGCTCCAGCTTCAGCCCGGTGTGCAGTCGCAGCTCGGCAACGACACCTTCTATGGCTCCGATAAAGCCGGCGTCGTCACCGTCAACGGCGGCCGTGGCCGCGCCAACAACTATTCCGTGAACGGAGGCGACGGCAACGATCTTTTTGCGAACCTGCCGGCGATCGAGCCTTCTCCCGACAGCATCGAAGAATTTCGCGTGATCACCAATTCTTTCGACGCCGAATACGGCCGCAACTCAGGCGCCGTCGTGAACGTTGTCACCAAGTCCGGAACCAACGCCTATCACGGCAGCTTCTACGAATTTTTCCGCAACGACGTACTCAACGCGCACCCGTTCACATTTTTCCAAGCACCGAAACCTGAGTTCCGTCAGAACCAATTCGGCGGAACCTTTGGCGGCCCGATCAAGAAAGACAAAACTTTCTTCTTTGGATCTTACGAAGGCCGCCGCATCGTGCAAGGCGTGGTGTCGCAGCCAATTACCGTTCCGTCCGCCGCCGAAGTCAACAACGGCGACTTTTCCGCCGTGGGCTTGGCCAACGGCGTCGTCGATGCCAACGGTAATCCCGGCTTCGCCGGAGCGCTGACCGACTCCACCGTCGCCAACATTCTTCAGAGCCGTTGCGGTGCGAGCTTGAGTGGCCCCGCGGCCGCCGGCGTCGCATCGGTCGCAGGCGGCGGAGCGCCAGTTCCGTACAGCACGATCTTCCCCAATTTTAAGATTCCGACGACCTGCTTCGATCCCGTCGCCGTCAGCCTCCTCCAATTTGTTCCCGGAGCGGGCGGCGCTGGCAACGTGCAGGTCACGCCGAACAAGACCGATCGCGGCGATCAATTCCAGATCCGCGTCGATCATTCGTTCAACAACAATCAGAAAACCGCCATCTACTATTATTTCGACGACGACAACGCGCTCGATCCGTTTGCGAAGTTCCAGGCATCCGGCGCAACGACCGGAAACTTTCCCGGCGTTTACACCACGCGCAATCAGCAGATCAACGTGACGCACACGTCCACGATCGGCGCCACCTCGGTCAACGAAGCGCGCTTCAGCTATTTCCGTGAAGGCCAGATCAAATTCGACACGCCGACGCGCGTCGGCGCCATCCAAAGCTCTTGCGGCACCGGCGCCGCTTCCGCATTTTGCTTCACCGGCACCGCGGACACGCCGCTTTTCGACGACAGCGGCGCCGCCCTCGGCACCAATCCCGACTTCGGCCTTCACAGCGGCCTCGGCCCCACAAAAGAAGGCGTACCTTTCATCGACGTCGGCGGCGGCTTCACCATCGGCAACAATTTCAACGGCCAGTTGCCGCAGACCGGCAACACCTTTCAGTTCAGCGACAACTTCAGCAAGATCATCGGCAACCACAGCATCAAGTTCGGTGGCGACATTCGTTATCAGAAATTCGATCAGCTGCTTTATTTCGACGTCAACGGCGACATGCAGTTCCTTTCCACCACCGACGGCCCGACCGGCGACGACCTCGGATTCACGAACGCCTACCCCGATTATTTTCTCGGCCTCGGCAACGGATTCTTCCAAGGGTCCGCGCAGCATGAACTCGTTCGCAGCACTTCCCTCTACTTGTTCGTGCAAGACAGCTGGAAGATCAAATCGAATCTCACTCTGAACTACGGCTTGCGTTGGGAGATGAACACGCCGCTCACCGATATCGGCAAAAAAGTGCAAACGTTCCGCCCCGGAGAAACTTCCTCGATTTATCCCTGCACTCTGCCGGCAAGCAACCCGCTATTCGTTCCGGGCAGCGTCACCGACTGCAACACCGCTGGCGTCACGCCGGTTGGTCTCGTGTTCCCCGGCGACAAGACCGTGCCCAACGCGTTGACGAACACCTACTACAAAGGTTTCGCTCCGCGCCTCGGCCTCAACTGGAGCCCCGGCTGGAAAGATGGCCTGCTCGCTAAACTCACCGGCGGTCCCAGCAAGAGCAGCGTCAGCATGGGCTTTGGAATTTTCTACAATCCAATCGAACAGCTCGTGCTCGAACAGTTCAGCGCCGAGCCGCCGTTCGGCGGCAGCAACTTTATTTCGAGCCCGCTGCTGCAGACTCCGTACGTTGATCAGAGCGGCGACGTTTTCCCGAATCCGTTCAACGGCATCTTGAATCCGCCGCGCGGTCAGCCTATCGACTGGTCGCAATTCCGCCCGATGACGTTCTTCGGCGAATTTCCGGCGAATTTGCGGATGCAGTATTCGGATCAATACAACTTGACGTTCAAGCGCCAACTTCCTGGCGATATTCTTTTCCAGGTCGGTTACGTCGGCTCGCAAGGTCATCGCCTTCTCGCGAGCTACGAAATCAACGTCGGCAATCCCACAACGTGCAATCAGCTGAATACGATTCTCGGCGACGGCACCTGCGGACCATTCGGCGAAGATTCGTCATACACGATTCCCGCGGGCACCGTGATTCCCGCCGGCGGATTCCAGTTGCCGTACAACGCAGGCGCTGGCGGACTCACCGTTCCTGCCGGTCCGCTCGCGAATCCGATCACACTCGTTGGCATTCGGCAATTCTCGTCGCCGCTGTGCCAGCCGTTCACCGGCGTCGGTTGCCCGTCAGACGGAACGCCCGTGTTCTCCGGCATCTTCACTGAAAACACCGTCGCGAAGTCCAACTACAACTCGCTCCAGGTGTTGTTCCAGAAAAACTTCTCTCACGGCCTGCAGTTCCAGGCTTCCTACACTCTCAGCAAAACCATGGACAACGCCTCCAGCTTTGAGAGCGCGTTGAATCCGCTCAACTTCGATGCGACTTACGGCCTCTCCGCGTATGACGCGCGCAACCGCTTCGTCTTCAACTACGTTTGGGATCTGCCCGTGCCGAAATTCGACGGCTTCAAGGGCAAGCTCCTCAACGGATGGGAACTCTCGGGCATCATGTCGTTCCAGAGCGGCTTCCCGGTTCGCATCACGTCGCAGGATGACGTCGAAGAACTCGATTCGACGTTCCTCTTCGAGACGCCCGGCGAACCGAATCTCACTGCGCCGTTCCACACGCAAGACATCCGCAAGAACAACGGTTTCGTTTTCAATCCCGACTTGTTCACGAACTCCACCGTCGCTCCCGGCACGATCGGCAACGCACCGCGCTCGATCTGCTGTGGTCCCGGACTCAACAACTGGGATATGAGCTTCAACAAGCAAACCAAGCTTGGCGAGCGTTGGCTGATGGAGTTCCGCGGCGACGTCTTCAACGTCTGGAATCACGCGCAGTTTTACAGCGTGGATGGTGACGTCTCGAACACTGGCAGCACGTTCGGCCAGGTGCAAAACGTTCACGATCCGCGGCTCGTCCAGTTCTCGCTCAAGTTCAAGTTCTAGCGAGGAACGGATAAACTTAGATTGGCCTCGAAGGCGCGGCTCGTAAGGGTCGCGCCTTCATGCCTGAAATGACGAGATCAGCTTTTTCGAAGATCAGCTCGGCTCAATTCGGCTCAGCCCAGTGAAAGGCAAAACAAACTGACCGCAGGGAACAGACCTGCATGCAATGGAGTTTGGTATGTACGAAGCACTCGACAAGGAAATCGCTCTTTACGAAAAGCGCACGCCGAAATCGGCGGTCGCTCACAAACGCGCGCTCGAACGCATTCCGCTCGGCGTCGCCAGCAACTATCGTCATTACGAGCCGTATCCACTTTTTGTGAAGGATGGAAAAGGCAGCAAGATTCACGATCTCGACGGAAACGAATACATCGATCACAACCTATGTTTTGGCGCGCTGATGGCTGGTCACTGCCATCCCGCCGTCGTGAAAGCCGTCGAAGAAAAACTGCACGAAGGCACAACCTTCGGCATGCCGCACGATCAGGAATGGGAACTCGCCGAAGAAATCTGCAAGCGCTATCCCGTTGAGATGGTTCGCTTCGGCTCCAGCGGTACCGAAGTGACGATGCACGCCTGCCGCATCGCACGCGCTGCCACCAATCGCGACAAGATCATCAAGTTCGAAGGCTCGTATCACGGACTGCACGACACCGCGCTCGTCAGCGTGAAGCCGAAAGCCGAAGAATATGGTGATCCCGACGCGCCGAACTCCGTCCCCGGTGGCGGCGGAATTCCGAAGTCGGCGGTTGCAAACGTTCTCGTCGCCAGCTTCAACAATCTCGGCAGCGTTGAGCGCCGCTTCAAAGAAAATCCCGGTCAGATCGCAGCGATTATTCTCGAGCCGATCTTGATGAACGTCGGCCTGTGCATTCCGCAGCCCGGATTCCTCCAAGGTCTTCGCGATCTCTGCGACAAAAACGGTGCGCTGCTGATTTTCGACGAAGTAAAAACTGGCGCGAAGCTCGCATGGGGCGGCGCCAGCGAATATTTCGCCGTCAAGCCCGACATGATCTGCCTCGCGAAATCGATCGGTGGCGGTTTGCCGCTCGGTGCGTTTGGCTCAAGCCGCGCCGTGATGGATCTGATCTCGCAACACAAAGTGTTTCACGGCGGCACGTACAACACGAACCGCGTCGCGATGTCGGCTGGGCTCGCTACCTTCCGTGAAGTGCTGACGCGCGAAAATTACGCTCACACCGACAAGCTGAGCAAGCAGCTCACCGACGGCTATCGCAAGATCGTCGCGAAAGTCGGCCTGAAGGCGTACATCGCCAGCGCTGGAGTCAACGGCGCGCTCATGCTCTACCCGCAAGAAATCAAAAACTATCGCGACTGGACCAAGGTCGATGTCGATCTCTGGCGTCACTATTGGTTCGCGATGGTGAATCGCGGCGTGCTCGCTCAGCCCTATTGGTGGGACGAGCAGTGGACGATTTCGGTGCAACACACCGAGGCCGACATCGCGAAACATCTCGCCGTGTTTGAAGAAATCGCCCCGTCCCTGGCGAAGGCTCAGCAAGAACGCGGCGCCGCGACAGTAGGCGCAGCCGGCCACTAGCTCCAGGGCCGCAGGGAGCGAGCAGTTTTGTCGAACCAGGTCACAACTTCACCAGCATCGTCCGTCGAAGCGCCACATCTCCGCCGCGTGCTTGGTCGTTGGGACCTGGTTCTTCTTTTCGTCGTCGCCGTTTTCAATCTCAACGTTGTGCCATCGATCGCCGCCAATGGGGGCGTCACCATCTGGCTCTGGATTATTTCCCTCGTACTTTTCTTCTGGCCGCAGGGAATTGCCGTCATCGAACTCGCGCATCGTTATCCCGGCGAAGGCGGCGTCTATCTTTGGGCTAAGGAAGTCTTCGGCGACTTTCACGGATTTCTGTCCGGTTGGTGCTATTGGACCAACAATATGATGTACGTGCCGACGGTGATGCTCTATTTCGTCGGCGTCTCGGTGTTTGCGCTCGGCAGCGGGCATCACGCTCTCGCCGATAATAAAGTTTTCGCGTTGACGTCGTCGCTGGCGCTGCTCGCCATTCTCGTGATTCTCAATGTCATTGGTCTCGGCGTCGGAAAATGGATCAACAATCTCGGCGCAATTGGTACCGGAATCGCTGCTGCCGTCTTGATCGGTCTCGGCGCGATCGTTTATTTGCGTTTCGGCACCAACGTCACCGTCGCCGATTTTCAGATTCCTGCGAATCCGCGCTTCGTGTTGAATTCGTTTGGTGTGATCTGCTTTGGTCTTGTTGGCCTGGAACTTGCTTCCGTGATGGGCGACGAAATCGACAACCCGCAGAAGATTTTGCCCGGTGCGGTCGCGTGGGGTGGTGTTCTTTCCGGCGTCCTTTATATTGGCGCGACGCTCACGCTGCTGATTGCGGTTAGCAAACAAGACATCAGCGTGCTGCAAGGCATCGTGCAGGCGGTCAGTCACATGGCCGCGCGCGTAAACGCGCCGTGGATCGTGGCGCCGTTTGCCTTGTTGCTCAGCTTGTCGATCGCGGGAATCGGATCGGCGTGGCTCGCCGGATCGGCGCGCATCCCGTTCGTCGCGGGGCTCGATTCCTACATGCCCGCGTGGCTGGGCAAGGTGCATCCGAAATATGCGACGCCGTATGCCGCGCTGATCGTGCACGCGGCTGTGTCGATGATTCTCGTGATCGTCAATTTTTCCGGTGGCGCGGGAGTGCAGGAAACGTTTCAGAAACTCCTATCTCTAGCGGTTGTGTTGCAGCTTGTGCCGTTTATTTACATGTTCGGCGCATTGCTGAAACTCGCCGCGGCCGATGATTTCGTGCGCGGGCGTTACAGCAAGACGACGTTGCTGTTCGCCGGAGTCAGCGGGCTCATCACGACGATTCTGGGAATCGCGCTCGCGTTTTTTCCGGCGGCGCAGATTACGTCGGTCGCTTCGTACGAAATATGGATGTTCGGCGGCACGCTGCTCTTCGTTGGTCTCGCGGCGTTTTTCTTTTTCGTGTACGGCCGGCGCAAAGCCGCGCGAAAGATAGCGGTCGCGCCGGTAGCGTAGAGAGTTTGCAATTGCAATGCTGCTGAAACTGGTCGCGCAAAGGCACGGCACGCCGTGCCCGTCGTAAAATGTTTGCAAGATGTGACGGAGGCCCAGGATGGCAACCACCACGAGCGCAGCGTCGAACGCGAAGACATACAAGAATTTCGTCAACAATCAATGGGTCGCCGCCGCAAGCGGCGAAACGTTCCCGGTATACGATCCCTCCACCGAAGAAGTTATCGCAAACGTCGCCGCCGCCGATAAATCCGACGTCGATGCCGCTGTGAAAGCAGCGCGCGAAGCGTTCGACAATGGCCCATGGCGCCAAACCACCGCGCAAGATCGCGGCCGCATTCTTTTCAAGCTCGCCGAAAAGATTCGGCAAAACACCGCTGCGCTTGCCGAACTCGAATGCCGCAACACCGGTAAGCCGATCGTCGAAGCCGAATACGACATCGCCGACGTCGCGACCTGCTTCGAGTATTATGGCGGCCTCGCTACAAAAGTCACCGGCCACGTCAATCCCGTTCCCGCCAACGCGCTCAGCTTCACAATGCGCGAGCCAATGGGCGTCGCGGCGCAAATTATTCCGTGGAACTACCCGCTGCTGATGGCCGCGTGGAAGCTCGCGCCCGCGATTGCCGCGGGATGCTGCTGCGTGCTGAAGCCAGCGGAACAAACGCCGCTGACCGCGCTCGAGTTCGCGAGTTACTTGGAAGAAGTTGGCCTGCCGCCCGGAGTCGTCAACATCATCAATGGATTCGGCGAAACCGCCGGTGCCGCCCTCGTGGCGCATCCCGGCGTCGACAAAGTTGCTTTCACCGGCAGCGCCGCCGTCGGCAAAATCATCGTGAAAAGCGCCGCGGATACTCTGAAGCGCGTCACGCTCGAGCTCGGCGGCAAGTCGCCCAACATCTTCTTCGCCGAAGCCGATTGGGAAGCCGCCGTCGATGGCGCGCTGTTCGGCGTGTTCATCAATCAGGGCGAAGTGTGCTCGGCGGGCAGCCGCATCCTCGTCGAAAAATCGATCTACAAGAAATTCGTCGAAGCGATGACCGAAAAAGCCAAGCGCATCACGCTCGGTCCACCGCTCGCGCGCGAAACCAAGATGGGCCCGCTCGTGAGCAAAGAGCAATACGATCGCGTCGCATCGTATCTCGATCTCGGCAAGAAAGAAGCGAAGATCGCCATCGGCGGCAACAGGTCGAAGCAATTCGACAAAGGTTTCTACCTTGAGCCGACGATTTTCTATGACGTCGATAACAACGCCCGTATTTCGCGCGAAGAAATTTTCGGCCCGGTCGCCTCGGTGATTCCTTTCGATGGCGAAAGCGACGCGATTCGCATCGCAAACGACACACCGTACGGTCTCGCGGCGGCCGTCTGGACTCGGGACATCTATAAAGCATTCCGCGTCGTCAAATCTTTGCGAGCCGGAATCGTGTGGGTCAATCACATGCAGCCCACTTACGTGGAAGCGCCGTGGGGCGGCTACAAACAGTCGGGCTTCGGCCGCGAACTCGGCCCGTGGGGTCTCGAGGAATATCTCGAGACCAAACAAGTTTTCGTGAATCTCGACGAAACTCCGATCGGATGGTACTGAAATGGCGACAATTCAAATCAAAACCGAAATTCCGGGTCCTCGCTCGATTGCGCTGATGAAGCGCCGCGAAGCCGCTGTGCCGCGCGCACCATACAATACGATTCCGGTTTTCGCTTCGGCGGCAGACGGCGCAACGCTCACCGACGTCGACGGAAATCGTTACATCGATTTCGCCGGTGGCATCGGCTGCCTGAATATCGGTCACCAGGCGCCGCGCGTGACCGCCGCGATTCGCGACCAACTCGAGAAGCATCTCCATCTCTGCTTCGCAGTCACGCCGTACGAAGGCTACATCGCCGTCGCGGAGAAGTTGAACGCGCTCTCTCCGGGAAATTTCGCGAAGAAAACGATTCTGCTCAACACTGGCGCCGAAGCCGTCGAGAACGCAGTAAAGATCGCGCGCGCATACACGAAGCGGCCCGCGATCATTTGTTTTGAGGATGCATTTCACGGGCGCACGCTGATGGCGATGTCGCTCACCAGCAAAGCGCATCCCTATAAGGCGGGATT
The DNA here is from genome assembly GCA_036493835.1 of Candidatus Acidiferrum sp. Lineage (GTDB taxonomy): Bacteria > Acidobacteriota > Terriglobia > Acidiferrales > UBA7541 > Acidiferrum. The sequence goes on from DASXPD010000115.1 coordinate 27,779, forward strand.
CGAGCCGTTCGCCAGCGACGTATATCGCATTCCGTACGCATACGCATATCGCGCCGACGGTGAAACGACCACCGAAGCGTTCACGCATCACCTCGAGAACGCATTCAAGCGCAGTGTCGCTGCGGAATCGGTTGCGGCCGTGATTGCCGAACCGGTCTTGGGCGAAGGCGGCTTCGTCGTGCCGCCGCGCGATTATTTTCAGGCGCTACAAACAATTTGCCGCAAACACGGAATCCTGTTCATCGCTGACGAAGTGCAGTCGGGATTTGCGCGTACCGGAAAATGGTTCGCGTCAGAGCATTTCGGAATCGAGCCCGATCTGATCACGATGGCGAAATCGCTCGGCGGCGGAATGCCGATCGCCGCAGTCACCGGCCGCGCGGAAATCATGGATGCGCCGGCAGTCGGCGGGCTCGGCGGCACATATTGCGGCCACCCGCTCTCGTGCGCGGCGGCATTGGCGGCCATCGAGACGATTGAAAAAGAGGGACTACTCGCGCGATCGACCGCAATCGGCAAGTATTTTGAGAAGCGCGCGAAGGGCTGGCAGCAGAAGTGGCCGCTGATCGGTGAAATTCGCGGACTCGGCGGAATGTGCGCGATCGAACTTGTTCGCAATGCCGATACGCGCGAGCCGGCCGACACCGAAACGAAGCAAGTTCACGAATTCTGCTATAAACACGGGCTGATCACGATTACAGCCGGAACGTTTAACAACGTGATGCGTATTCTCGTGCCGTTGGTGATCAGCGACGCGCAATTCGACGAAGGCCTCGACATCGTCGAAGCGGCGCTGGCCGCCGTGGCCGAAAAGAAGCAGCCCGCGCTCACTCACGCGTAGAGGTTGCGCCGCGACGCGCAAACGTTGCACAGTGTTGGTCTGACGAGAGCCTGGTCCCCGACGACCCAAGGAGCAGTGCCATGCCGGAAACCGCTACGAAAACCGCATCCATCGCATCGCAATTCAAAGATCCAGATCTTTTTCGCGAAGCAGCGTATATCGACGGCCAGTGGGTCACGGCGAGCAAAACTTTTGGCGTCGACAATCCGGCCACCGGCGAAATCATCGCCAACGTTCCCGACCTCGGAGCGACCGAAACGCGCCAGGCCATCGAAGCCGCGAATCGCGCGTTCCCCGTGTGGAGCAAGAAGACCGCGAAAGAGCGCGCGGTTATTTTGCGCAAGTGGTTCGATCTCTTGCTCGCGAATCAGGAAGATCTCGCGCGGCTGATGACGCTGGAACAAGGCAAGCCCCTCGCCGAAGCAAAAGGCGAAGTCGCCTACGCGGCCGCGTTCATCGAATGGTTTGCGGAAGAAGGAAAGCGCATTTACGGCGACACGATTCCGCAGCATCAAGCCGACAAGCGCATCGTCGTAATTAAACAGCCGGTCGGAGTAGTGGCAGCAATTACGCCTTGGAATTTTCCGCTCGCGATGATCGCTCGCAAGGCTGGGCCGGCGCTCGCTTCCGGTTGCACGCTGGTGATCAAGCCTGCCGAACAAACTCCACTTTCGGCGCTCGCACTTGCCGTGCTGAGCGAACGTGCCGGCGTTCCGAAAGGTGTCTTTAACGTGATCACCGGCTCACCGGTCGAAATCGGCGGCGAGCTGACGTCGAACCCGATCGTGCGCAAGCTGTCGTTCACCGGCTCGACGGAAGTCGGAAAGTTGCTGATGGCGCAGTGCGCCGGAACAATCAAAAAGATTTCGCTCGAACTCGGCGGAAACGCACCGTTCATTGTTTTCGACGATGCCGACATCGACGCCGCGGTCGAAGGCGCGACAGCCTCGAAATATCGCAACACCGGGCAGACCTGCATCAGCACGAATCGGTTTTACGTGCAGGACGGAATTTACGACGCGTTCGCCGCAAAGCTGACGCAAGCTGTGAAAAATCTGAAACCGGCGTCCGGCCTCGAAGCCGGCGCATCGCAAGGTCCGCTGATCGACGACGCCGCGCTGGTAAAAATTGAAACGCATCTGAACGACGCGAAGTCGAAAGGCGCGAAGGTGCTCATCGGCGGCAATCGCCATTCGCTCGGCGGCCGATTTTTTGAACCGACGGTGCTTGCCGATGTGACGCCGCAGATGCGCATCTCGAAGGAAGAAACATTCGGGCCGGTCGCGCCGCTGTTTCGCTTCAAGACGGAAGCCGAAGCGGTCGCGCTCGCGAACGACACGGAGTTCGGCCTCGCGTCGTATTTTTACGGCCGCGACATTGCCCGCATCTGGCGCGTCGCCGAGGCGCTCGAGTACGGGATCGTCGGCATCAACACCGGCATGATCTCGACGGAGGTAGCGCCGTTCGGCGGCTTCAAGGAATCCGGCCTGGGCCGCGAAGGCTCGAAGTACGGAATGGATGATTATCTTGAAGTGAAATATCTCTGCTTCGGTGGCATCAGCTAGTGCACCTACTCAGCGGCGAAAAAGCATTTTCAGTCGCGTAAGACCTTGGCTCGGTTCACTCAGTCGCGGTATCGTAGGAAACGACTCGGCGGGCCTGTAGCTCAATGGTTAGAGCATTCGGCTCATAATCGACTGGTTGGAGGTTCGAATCCTCCCAGGCCCACCACTACTTTCAGCTTCTTCGCCGCTACTTCTTCAACAAGCGCCCGAGATCTTCGTACTGATCGCTCGCGATGTAATCGACGCCGGCTTTGGCGGCGGCGCGCCAACGTTGCTCGACTGCGGCGCGGCTGCCGAAATTGTAGACGTGAAATAGCCCGCGGCAGCTTTCTTCCTGCACAGTTTCGCCGTCGAGCGTGTAGAAGCGAATCCAGAATCCGCGCTGATGCGCGTACGCGACGAAATCGCCGAGGCGCTTTTCTTTTTCGGGCGTCCATTCGCCGGCGTTCGGCTGGCCACCGGGCTCGATCACGTTCCAGGCGTTGTTCCACCAGCGACGATAGTTGTCGGGTGTTTCAGGAGCGATGGTTTCGGGAGGCGCAGTGATGTTCTCGGTGTGGTTATGCGTCGCGCCAAAGACAAGCAGTCGTCCTCCGGGCGGCACGCGATCGTAGAAGACGGCTTTCTGTGCGTCGGATTCGCCAGTGAGCACCAGAATCGGTTTCACATCGAGCGCGCCAATTTCCCCGATTTGCGCGCCGCGTGGCGCCGTCGTGAGCCAGTCGCGATATTCCGTCAGCAATTTCCAGATTGCTTCGAGATGCTCGGGCTCATCCGATTTCAAATCGAGATTGAGCGTGATCAGCGGCCAATCGTGATGATCGGGCTGTCGCAGCGCATTTTCGACGACGGGGCGCACACGCTCGAAAAAATAATCACGCATGTTGGGTTCGTGGCCGGTGGAAGGGACGCCGTGCGTAACAATGGAACGAGATTCACCCGTGCGCTTGTCGGTGTACCAGAGCAAATCCTGCTCGATCGCCAGCGGAGTTCCCGCCGACAGCGCGCGGTCGATGCGATCGTTCCACGAGCCAAAATATGGGTAGCAGTTGTGCGCGTCCATGATTGAGCGTGCGCCAGGATGCGCCGCGTCCGGCATCGGCGTGCGCGCAAGGACAATTGACGTGAGGCCGAAGAGCGCGCAGATCATCAGCGCAATACAGTCGGCAAGCGGAACGCGTTTCCCAAATAACGTGTGAAAAATTAGTCGCATCGTGACCTTCATCCATTTAGCGTGGCCCTGGAATTGGAATGCATGAATGCTGCGACGCGAACGCTTCGCAGGGGAGTGTCGTCCACGCCGTAGCGTCGTAGCGGAGGAATTGTTGAATGTTGGCGACAGCTTCGCCTGTTAGAACGATAGTTGCTGCGCGACCTAAGTACATACAAGCTGGCGAATGTCTGTTTGTAAATGCGCCGTGAATAATCTAAAACAATTTGTACCTGCAACGTCTCGTCTATTCGCGTGACGCCCAGGGTTGTGCGTCACGAGAAATATTTCTTCAGCGAGAAATGCTGATTGCTTTGCCGGAATATTCCACGATTTTGTCGGGCCGTGATGGAATCACAATGCCGCCGACGTCATTTCTGTCTGCGAAAGAAATATGAAAAGTACGATGCTCCAGCATCCCGGCAAACTTTCCCTGTCGCTCGCCGATCGTCAGCTTTCTCGCAGCGTCATCCCAATCGAAACGAATCGTTGCGTGCGCGCCCTTCTCGTAGTCGTAGTTGTCGCCCTCGTCTTCATATAAGACGAACGATCCGTTCGCGCCGGGATAAACGCGCAATTCGATCGGGTCAGCCGGTTTCTCGCTTGCGTACTCGACATCCGGCCCCATCGGCACGATCGAGCCCGCCCGCACAAACAGCGGCATGCGATCGATCGGTGCTGCCGCATCGATCATCGTTCCGCCTTCCACGCGCTTTCCCGTCCAGAAGTCGTACCACGTCGCTTGCGGCAAATACATACGCCGCGTCGTCGCGCCGGGCTCCGTCACCGGATTCACCAGCAGCGCCGGTCCAAACATAAATTGATCGCCGATGTTGAGCGCGCGCGTGTCGGCGCGATAGTCCATCGCCAGCGGCCGCATCGGTGTGTATGATTCGTTCGTCGTCTTCCACGCCAGCGAATAAATGTACGGCATCAAGCGATAACGCAGCCGATCGCAGCTCGTGAGAATCTTCTGCGCATCAGCGCCGTACGACCAAAGTTCGTTCTGATTCGTCGTTCGCGTTCCATGGAGACGAAAAATCGGGCAAAACGTGCCGTACTCAAACCATCGCACGAATAATTCGCGATACGCCGGATCGTCGGGGTTTCCGATGATGAATCCGCCGATGTCGGTCGTCCAATACGGAATGCCTGACAGCGAGAAGTTGAGCCCAGCTGGAATCTGCCGCGCAAAGCTGAGCCAGTTCGACTCCACATCCCCCGACCATGCGGTGATCGAGTTGCGCTGCGCTCCCGCGAAGGCCGAGCGCGACAGAATGAATACACGCTTCTGATCCGAAGTCTTGCGCTGCCCTTCGTACACCGCGCTCGTCGTCATCAACGGATAAAGATTCGCGTAGCGCGCGCCGCTCCCGAGCGCAACTTTATTCGTCACTAGAATATTCGTCTCGCGCCCTTCCGTCTCAGGCTCGTCGGTGTCGAGCCACCACGCGTCCGCGCCCATGCTGAACAATCCCTTGTCGATCAATCCCCAGTAATATTCGCGCGCCGCTGGATTGAACGCGTCGTACAGCGCCTGCCCCGCGGGATGAAACCCGCTCACCTTCATCTTGTCGATGAAATAGCCGCGCTTGTCCATCTCGTCGTAAACCGGCGAGCCCGGCCGAAAGTACGGCCAGAACGAAAACATCGCATGGAAATGATTCTTGTGCAGGTCGTCGATCATCCCTTTGGGATCGGGATAATTCTTGTTGAAGACCGGTTCGCCCATGATGTTCCACCAGAACCAGTCCTGCACGATATTGTCGACCGGAATATGCAGCTCGCGATATTTGTGCGCGACGCCCAGCACTTCCGCCTGCGATTCATATTTATTTTTACACTGCCAGAATCCGTACGCCCATTTACCGAACATCGGCGCCTGGCCCGTCATGTCGCGATACGCCGCGACGATGTTGTCGAACTCTGGGCCGAAAATGAAGTAGTAGTCGACAGTGTCTGCGACTTCGGAACTCAGATAAAGCTCGTGCGGAAAGCGATTGTTGAATCGGCTGCGCGAAGAATTGTTCCAGTAAATCCCATAGCCCTTGCTCGACATGAACATCGGCACGGAAATATTTGTGTTCGCTTCCGAAATGTCGACTGTCTCGCCGTGATAATTCCACACGCCGGCCTGATGCTGCCCGAGGCCAAAGAATCCCTCGGTCGAGTCCCACAAATTCGAGAACATCTCCGAGTGATACGTCTTCTCACCGTTGACTTCCACCGGCGTGAGCGAGCGATCGTAATCCTGGAACAGCTTTTTCCCGGCCGCGTCGGCAAACAGAATCGCGCCATCCTTCTTGTTAACGGTCACCGACACCAGCGGCGTCGATACCTTGTAGCTCTTCTCGTCGGGCAGCAGCCACCAGTGCGCCGCCGGCCAATCCTTCTTCGTGATCGCGTACTGCGGCGTGTCAGGAATCGTGTCGCCGGGCGCGTACGTCACGCGCACGATCGCATCCGAGCAGGCCGTGATCCGCAACGTGCCTCGTTCCATCTTCAGCACGATGCCGTCGGCCTGTTTCTGCATGTCTGCAACGGGATTCAGCGGGTTCCACTGCGCGCCGGCGGTCGCGCAAAAAGAAAAGAGGAGCGCCAACAACGCCCCTCCCCTTAAAGCCATTCGATGTGCGGCGAATCGTCCAGCGGACATTAGCGCAACGCTAGCCGCAGCTTCTTGGTCGTCTTCGACAGCTGTTTCTTCAACGCATCGACCTGTTTCGAAATGTCTTCCAATTCTTTCTTTGCCAGCGAGCCTGCTTTCGCAAACTTGTGCGCGGTTTTGTCGGCTTTGCCGACCGCCGTGCCGATTCTTACAGCAACTTTCGTCAGTCCGCTCTTCTTTGCCATCGGATCTCCCTCAGTGTGCTTCGACGTGACTGCCAAATCATCGTAACCAGTCGCAGCGCGAGGCGTCAACGAATCCCTGCACCGCTATTTCAACGCTTCGTAGATCTTCTTCGCTTCGGCGAGTCTCGCCAGCGCGAACTCTTTCTCCGCATCAGAATTCCAGTACGCATAGCGCGACGCCATCGCCATCGTTCGATCCATCCACGCCACAAAATATTCCACATCGTCGCGCGAAGCCGGTTTCTTTCCATCAACCGTCACGTAAATCGGACTCGTCGTCGCATATACGTAGTTGTTTAGAATCGGATACTCCGATTTGTCACTCGAAGCGCGCACCACGCACCAACCGCTCTTCTCGATCGCAATCTCTCCATGTGCTTCGCCGCCGTCGCGCGAGGCATTCATTTTCAATTCCTGAACGAAATATTGAGCGTTGCCCCCTTGCGCCGGTTTTGCTCCGTAGCAAACGAGTTCCCAATGATCCAGCGGAACAATCGAGCGCAACGATGCTGAAAACGTAACGTTCTTCGCACCGGTGAGCTTCACTTCGCCGCCGATTTGCTCGGAGCCCAAAGAAAAATCCAGCAGGGGACCGTTCGTCGCAACAGTCTTGCCGCTCTTCAGTGCTGCGAGGAAAGAATCAATCTTCACCGGTCCCGCCGGCACGCGAGCATAAACCCGATCCATCCCGACGGGCCCGCGCAGCGAAGCAAAATTCGCCATCGCGTCCGTTCCCGCACCTGCCGGAATGCGAAAACCCAAATCGAGAAACCGATACCAAACTCCCGCCGTCGCGCGATAGTCATTGAATCCGACGACTTCGAGATAGTCCACCTCGCCGAGTGCGACATCCGCCGCAAGCTCTTCCGGCGTGTCTTCCTGTGTGCGCGGAACAGTCGCGGGATCTTCGTCGAAGGGATGTGCGAATCCTACGAGCGCGCCGCGCGCATGCGCCATATCGCTCACATCCGCATCCATCGGCAACAAACTCGTCGCCGCCGTCCCCGGATAACCCGCATAACCCGGTAACAAAATCCCGTCGCGAATATTCAGCAGACTCAGATGCCCCCACTGCGTCGTATGAAACTCCTGCCCGTGCACAACCATCGCGCGCATATTCGACGCAGGATCAACCTGCTTTCCCGAATAAGCGATGTCCGGAATCCGCTGCTCCTTATTCACAATCAAATTGTTGACGATCCCCAGATTCTCCGCCTCCGCCTGCAAAACCAGATGCTCCGGTGTATTCCGGTACTCCCCGCCATAATTCATATGCACGTGCAAATCACTGCTCACCCAGTGATCCCCACGCTTCAGTTCGTCGATCGGTTTCAGTCTCACTGTGACGCGCGTCACGCCGTTTGCACCTACGTCGACGTCTCGCTTCTCAAACGCAAATTCAAACCCCTTCATCACGTCGACATGAATCTTGCCGACGGGCACTTGCACATTCGCATTTCCAGTCGATGGAAAGTAATGCGGTTCAAACGCCGTCTCGCTTCGATCGAAACCATCCGCCCCACTGATCCACGCATCCCGCGGCGCAAAGAATATTCCGGCGTCATCGGTGATCGAAATCCGCGCCGGCGTCGGCTTCCCATCGGCGCCGACAACTGAAACTTCGAGTCGACCATGCGACTTCAAATACTTGCGGTCAGAATCTGCGAGCCGTCTCTGCCCGCCGCCCGGAAAGTCCTGCAGCCACAGTTCTGTATTCCCATTGCGATTCGAGACAAACGCCATTCGCTTCCCATCCGGCGACCATCGAGCGTACGTCTCATCCCAATCTCCATAAGAAATCGGAAACGCATCGCCGCCGTTCGCCGGCATCAGCCAAAGTTGGTGCCACTGTCGACCGAGATACGAGCTGTACAAAATCTTCGTCCCATCCGGCGAGAAATCCGGCCGCGACTTCCACGTCGTCTCTTCATAGTGAATCTCGCGCGCCTCAGCACCAGGTTCCGCATTCATCCGCCAGAATCCGCCGGTGCCGTAAATATGTCCGCGATTCGACACGAACAGAATCTCTTTACCATCGCGCGACCAAGTCGGATGAATTTCCGTGTCGTATTCCGCGTAGTAGTACCGCGGCAACGTGCTCTTGGTTTCCTCTGTCAGTCGCGTGATCGTGTCCGGCGTTCCGTCGCTCTTAAACTGCATCGTGAAGATATGAAATCGCCCGTGAAACGACGTCGACACGTAAACAATCTGCTTCCCGTTCGGCGACCAGCGCGGCTCGACATTTACTGCCGCATTCTTCGTGATCTGCTTCGTGTTGCCGGACGCGAGATCGAGCATCCACAACTCCATCGCATCTTGGAAGTACGAAACGTAGACGACGCTCTTTCCATCCGGCGACCAATCCGGTTGATAGTCGTATCCGGATCCATCGGTGAGTTGCTGCGCGGTGTTCGAGTCGATGCGTTGCTGCCACAGCGATCCCGCCATCGAATAAATCACTTCGCGCGAATCCGGCGACCAAGTCACGCTGCTCGGTCCGCTGGTCAGCTGCGGCAAATACATCTCGCGATAGTAATAAGGATGCGGAAGTTCAATCTGTTTCAGCACCGGCTTCCGCTGCGCGAATGCATTTGGCGCGAAAACAAAACTACCTACCAGCAACGCCGCAAGAATCGACCACAAAAATGTAGGGGCGCAGCACCGCTGCGCCCCAGCTTGCCACGATGTATTCTTCAAGTTCTCTGCGCCTCTGCGAACTCCGCGTTCTCTGCGTTAAATTCTTTCTTCTCTAAACTAATCCCGTCTTCGACAACGGCAACTCGCGAATCCGTTTCCCGGTCGCCGCGTAAATCGCATTGCAAAGCGCCGGTGCAACCGCCGGCAATCCCGGCTCGCCAACACCTCCCGGAGGCGCATCGCTCTCAACGATGTGCACATGCGTCTCGCGCGGAGCATTATTCATACGCGCCATCTGGTAATCGTCAAAATTTCCCTGGTCGATCACGCCTTTCGTCGCCGTGATCTCCCCGAAATACGCGATGCTCGTCCCCATCGTGGCCGCGCCCTCGAATTGGTTGCGCACCATCTCGGGATTCACCACGGTCCCCGCATCGAGCGCCTGATCCACGCGATCGATATGCAGTTTCCCCGCGTCATCCACGTGAACGGACACCACGCTCGCCGCATACGTCAAGAAACTCCGATGCACCGCGATTCCCATGCCAAAACCGTTGCCCATCTTTCGCTTTCCCCACCCGGACTTTTCCGCGGCAAGCTGCACCACGCGCCGGTAGCGCGCAATATCGATGGGATATTGCGAATAGTCCCCGTCGTAATTCGTGTAATCCTTCGGCAATTCGCTCTTGGGCACGATGCGATCCGGCCCCAGCAGCGCAAGTTGATACTCGACAGCATCTTTTCCAGCCGCGACCGCCAGCTCATCTGCAAACGACTGAATCGCATACGCGTGATAAATATTCGCGACCGAGCGGAACCACCCGATGCGCACGTGCGCCTGCGCCGGTCCATTTTCCGAACGATGATTCGGAATCGCATACGGCAGATCGCTGAATCCCAGCCCCAATTCGTCCGGCGCCGAATATTCCGTGCCCGCTGTGAACGTTGAACCGATCGGCGGAAATACTGTGCGTTGTAGCCAGGCCGCCGGTTTCCCGTCCGGTCCGAGCACCGCCTTCATGTACATCGCGGAAACCGAGTGATACGAATCAAACTTGATGTCGTCTTCGCGGCTCCAGACGACTTTCACCGGCTTGCCGGTTTTCTTCGCGAGCACCACCGCTTCGATCGCGAAGTCAGGAAACGACTTCCGCCCGAATCCGCCGCCAAGCAGCGTCACATGCACCGTCACATCTTCCTTCTTCACTCCGACCGCGGTGGCAATCGCATCGCGCGCTCCCACAGGGCTCTGCGTCGGCGCCCAGACTTCCACTTTGCCGTCGTCGTGAACGACGCCAAGCGCAGCCGGCGGCTCCATCGAAGCGTGCGCCAGCAGCGGCGCATAGTATGCGGCCTCGACAACTTTGCCACCCTTCGCGAATGCCTCGTCGACGTTGCCGTAATCGCGAACGACCTTCTGCGGCTTCCGCGCCTTCTCTTCCATCTCTTTCCGGAACTCGCTTGAAGTGAACGCGCCGTGCGGGCTGTCGGACCACTCCACCTTCAGCTTCTTGCGTCCCTGCATCGCCGACCACGTGTTGTCGGCCAAAACCGCAACGCCGCCCAGCGCCTGATACAACACCGGCGGCTTATACGTGTCGATCGTTTCCGTACGCTTCACGCCCGCCACAGCAAGCGTCGCCTTGTTGTCGATCGTCTTCGGCGAACTTCCCATCACCGGCGGATGCATCACGCTCGCATAGAGCATTCCGTCCATCCGGACGTCTTGGCCGTACACGCCCTTGCCGGTGCACAAATCCTGCAGATCGTAGAGCGCCGCGTCTTTGCCGATATATTTCCACTCGCTCCGCGGCTTCAGCTTGATGTCTTCCTTCTTCGGCACTTCGAGCTTCGACGCCGCTTCCGCCATCTCGCCGTAACCCGCTTTCTTCCCCGATGCTTTGTGTACGACGCAATGCGAATCGGTCGAGCACTCTGCGACTGGTACCTTCCATCGATTCGCGGCAGCCTGCATCAGCATGAGTCGCGCGGCGCCGCCGGCTTCGCGCAGCGGCACGAAGAAGCTCACCACCGAATGCGAACCGTCGGTGTCCTGATCGCCGTACTTTTCGTCGCCGATCGCTTGCACAACTTTCACGCGCGCCCAGTCCGCGTCGAGTTCATCCGCGACAATGCGCGGCAGGGAAGTGCGCACGCCGTTGCCCATCTCCGAGCGATGCGCGATCACGTAAACCGTTCCGTCGGTATCAACCGCGAGATAAACGCCAGGATGCAGCGGCGCTTTCGTCATCGGCGTAACGGGATCGGCGGAGAGAACATTCGTGCCGGAACCGGCGAGCACATCGCCGCCAGTCGCACTGCGTTTCGCGCGCAGCGACTTCGGCGCAAGCGTCACGCCAAGGACGAAGACGGAAGTTCCCGCCATTCCTTTCAGGAATCCACGTCGGCTCAAGTTGTCGATTTGTGTCATTGGGTGCCTCGCTCGCAGCGATTTCAGAGCGTCCGTTCTGACGCCTATCCTACTCCAAAACGGCGAGCACAGAGGTGCGAATTGACCGCAGCGCATTGCGGTTTCGCTGGGTTGCAGGCAAGCTGAAATCGCGATGACCGGCCGGGACAAATCGCAAGGCGAAGCGAGCGTCAGCGCTGCGAATGCGGAGTTCATGCGGCGAGCGATTGCGCTTGCGATGGAGAATATTCGCCAGGGCGGAGGGCCATTTGGGACGGTGATTGCGCGCGGCGGGAGCATCGTTGCGGAGGGTGTGAATCGCGTGACGGCGACGAACGATCCGACAGCGCACGCGGAGGTCGTGGCGATTCGCGCGGCTTGCGCGAAGCTCGCTGCGTTTCAGTTGGATGGCTGCGATTTGTACACGACTTGCGAACCGTGTCCGATGTGTTTGGGTGCGATTTACTGGGCGAGGCCTGCGAGAGTTTTCTTTGCGAGCAGCGCGGGCGATGCGGCTGCTGCGGGGTTCGACGACAAATTTATCTACGATGAACTTTATCTTCCGTTCGCTGCACGAGAGATTTCGATGACGCAGTTGATGCGGGAAGAGTCGCTCGCGATTTTTTCTGCCTGGAAAAAAAGCGAAAGCAAAACTGAGTATTGATTTGTATTTTTACTCTGCGTCGTTTTGTTTTTTAGTTTGCTCAGTGCTGAGATCCTTCGCTTCGCTCAGGATGACGGCCGATATTTTTAAAGTTTAGGCGTCGGGCCAGGTACCTAGGGCGCGGCGGAGGTCGACGAGCTGGCCGAGGTGGTAGGAATTGTGGTCGGCGAGCACGAGGGCTTCGCGCAGGATGGTTTGGCCTTGGCCGTGGGGGATCGGCGCGTAGAGATCGGTTCGCGGATTTTCGACGAGGCGAATCATTTCGCGCAGATCGCGCTTGAATGCGGCGATGCTGTCGTTCCATTCGTCTTCGCTTTGTGGGGCCGGCGTTTTCGGCCAGTAGCCTTCGGGGAATTCGGGCGAGATGTGATCGTGATTGCGGCTGAATTCTAAAATGTCCCACTGCGCGATGCGGGCGTGTTCCAGAAGCTGCCAGCCGGTGTGCGCCAAGCCTTGCGCGTAGGTGCCGCGCTTGGTGACGGGAAATTTTTCGACGGCGTCCATGAAATGGACGTGCGCGCCGCCGCCCTTCAACAAATAGACGAGCTGTTCGCGCAACGCGGTTTCTTGTTCGTGGCTCATGTGTTTTGTGGCCGCATTGTGTCCATTGGATCGGCTGGCGCGTTTCGCGCGGCGCAGCGTTCGCGCTTTGGCGGATTTTGTGGCGACAGCTTTCAGTTTTGCGCGGCTCGCGTTTTTCACGACGACTCTCCGTGTGGTCCAAAGGGCGTGGGGCCCGAGGGCTTGGTCTCGTCTCGAATCCGATTCGATGCTGTCGATTCGGGTTCGATTCTACGAATCCGATTTCAGGATCCGATTCTAGAAAAGAGCGAGACGTTTGCGCCGCCGGGCCGGTGATTGCTTCCTTCTAGAAGCACGCCGGAGAGCGGCCAGGCTATTTATCCGATACCAGAACGGTTTGCGGCATCTCGGCAATTGGATGCGCGACCGTCTTGGAAAAGCCCGCCTCGGTGAAAATTTTGTCGAGCTCCTTGAAAGTGTAGGCGTCGCCGCTATCGGTGTTGGCGAGCATCACCATGCTGAACGCGGCCGGAACCGGGGGCGATACACGGTCGGCGTTGGGTACGAACTCGAGCGTGATCGCTTTGCCACCCGGCTTGAGCGCTGCGTAAACGCGCTTCATCAGCGTGACATTGCCGGCGTGATCGAAGTGGTGAAGGATATTCGTTAGCAAAATGTAATCGTATCCTTCGCCGTCAGCTCCAATGTAATTCGCCTCGAACGCGCTGCCTTCTTTTTTGCTCCAGCGATCGGCGACGCCAAAGTTTTTGGCGTTTTCTTCCGCGACCGCGAGAACGTTGGGCCAATCGAGCGCGACGATCTGCGCATTGGGATTCATGCGAGCAATCACCAAACCAAACATGCCGTGGCCGGCGGCGATATCGAGCACCTTTACGGGCTTGCCTTCGCTTGAGCCGATCAGGCCGGCGATGAATTGCGCGCTGGGAGTTGCGAGGCCGCCCATTGATTGGGCGAACGCGACCCAGAACTCGTCGTGGGGCTCGAGGTTCGAGCCTTCGACGGCGATCGTGCTGCCTTTGCGCACGATTTCCGTTAAGTTCGCAAAAGTGGCCTTGTGGTGCGGCGCGCCCAGAAAGCCTGCCATGGCGCCCATGTAGGCGGGCGACCGCTTGTCGAGAAAGATGGCCGATTCGGGCGTCAACTTATAATGAGTACCTTCCTTGGCTAAAAATCCCTGGATGGTCATGTAATCGGCGAGAATCCGCGTGCCGCGTTCCGAAGCGCCAACAGCCTTGGCGAGGGCGGCAGCGTCTTCGGCCCCTTCACCAATCTTGGTGAAGAGGTCGAGGTTGATGGCGGCCTTGAGGGCCTCGGACTGTTGGTACGAGATGAGGGTGCTGAAGATGCGCTCTGGGGACGGTTTCCCAGTTTGGGATGGTGTGGCCATGTTCTCTCCTGTGTTGTCGCGAAGTCGTCGATTGGGGCTGACGAGCCGACCTGAAGTTGGGGGCATTATACATAGTGAAGTCGGGTGTGACGGATTGTTGGCGCGTTTCGAGATTGGCGGGCTTGGAAGATTGATTACGCGAGATCCGGCCAAAGAGTGCGTTTGCAAGCGGCTGAAAACAAATGACCTGCACACTCTCAAAAAGCACCTGTCCGCAATCCGAACAAAACAATTGGCTTGCACACTCTTTGGAAAACATGGGGGGTGTGTGCCATGTGGCTTCCGAGATTTTTGGGGAGCAGGGGTACCCCTGGGGGTTTTTGCGCAAGAGTATGATTCTGTAGGAGTTATTTTGTGAAGTGGTGCAAGAGTGTGAATGGAAAGGGGTTAGGGGCGATTTTCGGTGCAGGAGGGTGGGGAGCGCGGTGATTCGAATTGCGTAATCTATAAACACGAAGGAGTGTATCAGATGGTAAAGATTATGTCAAGTGGCAAACGGGAAAAAGGGGAACCAGCCGTCGCGTCACTCCCGCCCTCAGGACAACTCATCATGCCCTGCTCTGCGTCTGGACGTTGCGCCGACGCAGCCGCCGGCTTTGCGGACCCCAGCAGGCACGCAACTACCCGCGCCTGCTGCCTGCAAGCCCGGCGGCGAAGGATTTGACATCCGTCAGGATCGCTTGCCCGACAAATTTGATCGTCTCGAGCGAACGCTCACCGGCTGCCTGATTACCCCAACCGCACGCATCCGTCAGCACGACCGGCACAAATCCGGAATCGGTCGCTGAGCGTACCGTTGGTTCGATTCCAATCTCCAGAGCGATGCCGACGATCACCAGATTCACGATCCCACAATCACGCAGCGCGAACTCCAGCGATGTCCCCACCAAAGCCGACATCGTGAACTTCTCAACTACGAGATCTTTTTCCGTCGGCGCCAGCTCCGGAACAATCTCCGATGCCTCCGACCCGCGCGGAAACCAACTCTTCACGTCCTCCGGCTTCTCGACGCGCTGCCACGCCATAGACGTTCGCAGTTGCGTGCTACCCAGCCATGCGTGCGGCGGCGACATGTGCTTCGAATACGCGATGCGCATTCCGGCACTCCGCGCCGCGTGGATGGCCGTTTTACAACTGGCGACCACCTGTTCGGAACCCGGAACCTGCTTCACAATCCCGCGCTGCATGTCGTACACCAGCAACGCGGTTCTTGATGCGTCTGTGTAACTCGGTGGAAGCGAACTTCCCATCAGTGGTCTCCCTAACCCTTTGTCATCCGGTCCCACGGCTTCGTTACGTCCACCGTGGAGTCGAATAGATATTCCAATGGCAGCGGCGCGTCCACCGCAATGAAGTGCCATTCCAACAGCCCCGCCTTGGTGAGGGGGAAGTCGTCGATGTATCGCTTCGCCTGTTCGACGCTATCTAGCTCAAATATGATCACCACGCCGCCTACGTCCGCGCGCGAGTAATTCTCCCGCACGATGCCGGCCTTCCACAACCGCCACACATTCGAAACCTCGTCCTTCAGATACGGACGCAGATCATCCAGCGTTACTCCAGGCTTAAAATTGTCATAGGCGATGATTTTCACAGCTTCCCCCTTTTTTGATTACGGTGTTTCTAAATCCTCGGAACGGAATGCGAATCGGGAGGTCTTTGTTGCGCAGGATAACTCGGAGAAAATCTTTCGGTGCTTGGTTTCATCTACAGTAGGTAGCACGCGCGCGAATCGAGCGTCCAGTAGGCACAATTTTGTAACCGGAGTCAGCCATGCGTCTTGCGGATTGCCCTGTCAGAGCCGCCATCGATGTGATCGAAGGGAAGTGGAAGCCCATCATCGTCAACGCATTGAAAGCAGGGCCATTACGGTTTGGTCAGCTCCGCCGCGAAGCTCCCGAAGCCGCAAAGAAAGTTCTCACCGCGCAGCTCCGCGAGCTCGAGCAAGACGAAATCATAGGCAGGAAAAAATTCGAGGAAGGCGAGGAGCATGTTCGCTACGGACTCACCGCCTACGGCCGAACGCTCGTCCCAATTTTGACGCACATGGGCAAATGGGGCGCAACCCACAAATTGCGCTCTCACTGATTGCTCGCTCGCCCCTAAGATTTATGCGACATCACCACTCGGTTCGGGTTCGATTGGGGCGCAAGCCATCGAAATAAGATCGTCGCCGAGATCGCTCCAGCCAGTTGCGCCGCAACAAACCACGGCGCGTCGACTGGCCGAATTCCCGAAAAGGTGTCGCTTAAGCTCCGCGCTATCGTCACAGCGGGATTGGCAAACGAAGTCGACGCCGTGAACCAGTATGCCGCCGTGATATACGCGGCTACTGCAAACGGCACCGCGCTTGATCGGGTCCGCGTGCATCCCCAAATCACACACAACAAACCGAACGTCGCCACAAATTCGCTAAACACTTGCGCGCTGCCACTTCGCGCGTGCTGCGAAATCGATACGGCCGGCAATCCGAACATCGAGTGCGCGACGACCGCACCCGCGACGCCACCGGCAATTTGAGCCGCGATGTATGCCGCGCAACCGCTCCATTGCAGGCCACGCTCCAGAGCGTCAGCTAGACTGACCGCGGGATTGAAGTGCGCACCGGAGATCAGACCGAACGTCAGAATCAGCGCCGCGAGCGCCGCACCGGTCGCGACGGTGTTCGCCAATAGCGCGATCGCTACGTTTCCGCCGGCCAGGCGCTCCGCCATAATTCCCGAGCCCACCACCGCGGCTACGAGAAAGCCAGTGCCCAGGAATTCGGCTGCAACCCTTCGCGATAAGTTCGCCGTCATTGCTTGCCGATGCGATCGACTTCTCTTTTAATCGCCAGTGTGTCGAGGCTCGCCAAGGGCAGGCTCAAAAACAAATTTATCCGCTGCCCCAGCGTTACGAACGCATCCCGAAATGCCCGTTCGATCTGCTCCGGCGGCCCTTCGACCGCCGCCGGGTCCGCTACACCCCAGTGCGCTGTCATCGGCTGCCCCGGCCAAATCGGGCAAACCTCTTTCGCCGCGCTGTCGCACACCGTGAAAACGAAATCCATGACCGGCACGCCGGGCTTCGCAAACTCGCTCCAGCTTTTGCTTCGCGCACCGTCCATCGGAAGCTTCGAAAGCTCGAGCTGGTGCAGCGCCTCAGGCCTCACTCTGCCTGATGGAAAACTTCCCGCGCTGTAGGCCGTGAAGTGGAGATTCTTCCTGCCATTTAAAATCCCTTCGGCCATGATCGATCGCGCGGAATTGCCGGTGCATAGGAATAAGACGTTGTAGTGTTTCTCCATCGGGGCGTCCTAGTTGCAGCAGTCCGGGCCGCAGCAGGATTTCGCGTCGTTTGGCTTCACCGCGCGAATGAATGCGCTGAGGAATTTTCCGTCGACCTGCGGTGCGATGGCGTCCACGTCCAAACCCTGGCCGGAAAGAAATTCGCGCGCGTCTTCGACTTTGTAGACGCGCGTCGGTTCGACCTCGATGTCCTTGAATCCTGCTGCTGCGAGCTTGTTGCGGTAGTCCGTCTCTTCGAGCGCACCCGCGATGCATCCCACCCAGAGCAGGACGCTCTTGCGAATTTCCGGCAGCATCTGGCCGCGCGTGACAACGTCGGAAACGGCGAACCGGCCTCCTGGCTTTAATACGCGAAACGCTTCGCGCAGGACTGCGTCTTTGTCGGCCGAAAGATTGATCACGCAATTCGAGATGATCACGTCCACGCTGTTGTCCGGTAGCGGAATATGCTCGATCTCGCCGCGAAGGAATTCTACGTTCTCGGCGCCGGCCTTGCGCTTGTTCTCGTTCGCGAGTGCGAGCATTTCGTCGGTCATATCGAGGCCGTAGGCTTTTCCGGTCGGGCCGACGCGTCGCGCCGACAGAAGCACATCGATCCCGCCGCCCGATCCCAGGTCGAGCACCGTTTCTCCGGCGTTCAGCTTGGCCAGCGCGGTTGGATTGCCGCAGCCGAGAGATGCCTTCATGGCGTCCTCGGGAATTTGCCCAGCCTCGGACGCGTCGTACAAATTCGAAGTAATCGGATCGCAGGACGTCCCGGCCGGCGATGCTCCGCAACACGAACTGCCGCCGGATCGTGCGCGCGTGGCGGCCTCGGCGTACTTCTCTCTCACTGTTTCGCGAATGCTCGGCTCACTCATACATCCTCCTATTTACAGAGCTGGACAATTTCTTTGGGATTCAACGCTTTGTTGCGCGTGCAGCATTCGGCATACAGGAAGGTCAGAAGCTCCTGCAGGCCTTCCGTATTTGCGGTGTAACGAAGGAAGGTGCTCTCGCGCTGCACGTTGACGAGCCCTTCGTTTTTCAGTTTTTCCAGATGGTGGGAAAGCGTCGAGTTGGGGATCTCCAGTTCTTCCTGGATGTCCCCGACGATCATTCCCTCGGGATGTGCCGAGAGGAGCGCGCGAACGATGCGCAGACGCGGCTCGGTGCCGAGAGCGGAAAACATATCGGCGTACTTTGCGACTTGGTCTTCGGTGACCTTAGGCATATTTCGATAATGGCAGAAATATGGAAATGTGTCAACTCTAGAACTTGGGGAGATGTAGATGCAGATTTGGCGACGTGGGAATTCGCAAGCGGCGAAGGACAGCGGCGAAGAAGAGAGGCAAAGTCAAAAGAACCGCCCTCACAATCGAGGCCCTTCGACGAAACGTCTCAGGGTAAAAGTGGGGCACCCGGGGGGAGGCCTTCGACGAAACGGGTCAGGGCAAAGGGGCGGGATTGTTGGGCGGGAGAGTGCGCCACATGGAGTGGCACAGGTCGTGGAAGTAGTCGTCGGGATAGTCGATGGCGGTGGGGTTGGCGGCGATACGGGCGACGACGGATTCCGGCTCGAGGCCGGGGAATTTCTGGCCGTAGCGCAGCCACCACATGAGGAACTGAGGGATGAGTGTGGCGTTCATTGGTTCAATGTTGCGTAGGGTGCCGGAGTCGTGCGTGGGCCGATGGTGGAAGGATATCGCGGCGAGAGGTGAATGCACGAGAGGATGATGCGGTCTGACGAGGTCAGCGGGGTATGAGGGATTTGAGATGGGAAAAGGCAAAAGCCGTACCCTCTGATGGGACGCTAGGGCGAAAATCAAAGTCAAAAGACCCACCCTCACCAATCGAGGGTGGGGCACCCAGGGAACAGGTTGAGTTGATGGGGTCGGAGTTGGCTGGCATACTTTTGCACCCGCACGGACGTGTCGGCGATGCGTTGGCGATGCGCTGGCGTTAGGAGAAGCATGAAACGCGAATATCACCGGTGGTATTCCTCGCGAGTTGGGTGGGACATGGGTGTCGCGGTGTATGGGCACTATGGGCAGCCGCTGATTGGGTTTCCGACGAGCGCGGGGGATGAGTGGGAGCTTGAGAATCAGGGGATGATCGTGGCGCTGGGGGATTTTATTGAGGCGGGGCGCGTGAAAGTGTTCAGCGTGAACTCGATCAATGGCGCGAGTTTTTATAATAAGGGAGCGCATCCGTTTCATCGGAGCTGGATGCAGTCGAGGTTTGACGCGTACTTGCGCGACGAGGTGGTGCCGTTTATCTGGGACAGCTGCCAGTCACCGGGGATCTGGATTTCGACGATGGGGATGTCGTTTGGGGCGTATCACGCGGCGAATGCGCTGTTCAAGCATCCGGACGTGATTAAGAGATGCTTTGCGATGTCGGGCGTGTATGACTTGCGGAATTTTATGGATGGGATGTATGACGACAATTTTTATTTCAATAATCCGGTGGATTATTTGCAGGGGCTGAGCGATCCGTGGGCGTATGAGCAGCTGGCGAGTTGCGATATTCATCTGGTGACGGGGACGGGGGAGTGGGAGCGGCCGGCGCCGACGTTCCGGTTGTCGGAAATTTTGCGGGCAAAGGGGATTCGGCATTCGCTGGATGATTGGGGATGGCAGGGCGGGCATGATTGGAAGTATTGGAAGGCGGAGATGCGGGAGTATGTGGGGAAATTGTTCTGAGCGCGACAGGAAATTAGTGGGGGAGTTGGGCGCTGGGGGTGGAGAGGTCGAGTTCGTGGCGGAGTTGTTCGTGGTCGCGGCGGAGGGTGCGGGTGAGGGCGAGGAAGTCGGGATGAGTGTGGATGGAGCGGAGATGGGCGTCGTTTTCGAAGGCGCGGTGATTGGGGAGGCCGATCTCGGCTGCGCGTGTTAGTTCGTGGACGGCTTTTTCGGATTTGCCGCAGAGTGCGTAGACTTCGGCGGCGGTGTGGAGCATGTGATGAAGATGGAGCACGCTGCGTTTTGAAGCGGCGGCTTCGTCGGCGAGTTCCTCGGCGCGTTTGAAATTTCCTTCACAGGCGAGAATTAAACCTTCACAAGCGATGAGCTGCGGTTCGACGGGAATCATCTGCTGAGCGCGGCGCAAGACCTCGCGTGCCTTGCCTAAGTTACCCAAATAAATGTGTGGAAGAGGCGCTTGTATGTTGGCATGAACCAAGCCGGGTTCAAGCGCGAGAGCTTGTTGATACCAGTAATCGGCGAGTTCGTAGTCGCCTTCGTACTGCGCGATAAATCCTTTGGATGCCTGAGAGAGCGCGAACTGGGGAGCGACGAGGATAGCTTCGTCGGCGTCATGCACTCCGAGTTCGTGAAAGCCATAGTGGAAAAGAATTCCCGCGCGATACGCGCGGGCGGCGTAGAAATTGGGATTGATCTTCACGGCGGAATTGAACGCGCGAAGCGCGGGTCGCACCTGGAAGCCGCGCCCTGGAGACCAAGAGATCCACGCGCGCGAGCAAAGCGCGTTGCAATTGATGGGATCGAGTTCGAGCGTGCGATTGACGGCCTTTTCGGCGCGCTCAAACCACCTGGGGTCGGGCTCGAGATGCATCCCGATCTGGCAGCAGATGATGGAGAGAAGTCCCCAAGCCTGGCCGAAGTCGGGATCGAGATCGATGGCGCGTTCGAGCATTTCGATGCCGGCCATGAGATCGAACTTGTTGAAGCACATCGAGCGATCGACCGCGCGCATGTAGAGCTCATACGCGAGCGGGTGACGAGCGGGCGGGACATCGGTGCTTGAGGATTTCTCGGGCTTGCGCGGGGCGAGCGCGGTGAAGACGGAGTCGGCGAGATTGTCCTGGAGCGTGAAGAGATCGCTCATGTCGCCGTCGATTTTGGCGGAATGAGTGGCGCGGCCTTCGCGAAGCTCCCACACCTGAACGAGAACGCGGACGCGCGAGCCCATTTTCTGAATGGTGCCTTCGGCGACCATGTCGACGTTGAGATCGGTGGCGATCTTCGACCACTCGGTGGCGCCGTTGGAATATTTCATGACGGAGCTGGTGGGGCGGACGACGAGGCTGGGAGAAGATCCGAGGCGGTTGGCGACGGCGTCGGCGAGAGCGACGGAGAGAAATTGGTCGTCGGGTGAAGGGACGCGGAATTGGAATGGGATGACGGCGATGGACTTGCGGCCATAGGCGCGCGGAGTGGTGGCGATCGTGGCGGAGGGAGTTGAGAGCGACTTGAGCGCGGTGACGATTTCGGAGGCGCGTTGCGGTCGGCGCGCGGGATCTTTTTCGAGGCAGCGGAGGATGAGGTCGTCGAGCGTGCGCGGCAGGCCGGGCTGCATGGTGCTTGGCGGCGCGGGAGTGCCGGTGGCGATGTCGTGCATGATCGCGAGCTGGCTGGGGCCGGCGAAGGGAAGCTGGCTGGTGACGGCTTCGTAGAGGACGGAGCCGAGAGAGAAGATATCGGAGCGGCGATCGAGATTTTGGCCGCGGGTTTGTTCGGGCGACATGTAGGAGACGGTGCCGACGATGACGCCGGTGTTGGTGATTTGCGTTTCGGCGGAGTCGCGGAGGCGGGTGGAGTCGTGTGCCGCTGCAGCGGACGCGCCGGGTGCCGCTGCTTCGGCTGTGGCGCCGAGTACGGCTGTGGCTCCGGCCAGGGAAGGCTTGTCTTCGTGGAGTTTGGCGAGGCCGAAGTCGAGAATTTTGGCGTGGCCGCGGTCGGTGACGAAAATGTTGGCGGGCTTTATGTCGCGATGAATGATGTTTTTGTGATGAGCGGCGTCGAGCGCGTCGGAAATCTCGGCGGCGAGCATGACAAAATTTTCGAAAGTGAGCGAATGCTGCGTGATGTGCTGCTTGAGCGTGGCGCCTTGCAGGAATTCCATGGCGATGAACGCGATGCCGTTTTCTTCGCCGACGTCGTAGATGGTGCAGATGTTTGGGTGATTGAGTGCAGAGGCGGATTGCGCTTCGCGCTGGAAGCGGGCAAGCGCGCTGGGGTCGCTGCTGACATTTTCCGGGAGGAATTTCAGCGCGACGGGGCGGTGGAGGCGATTGTCTTCCGCTTTGTAGACGACGCCCATGCCGCCGCTTCCGAGTTTCTCGAGTACGCGGTAGTGGGAAAAACTTTGGCCGATGAGCTTGTCGGGGCCGGGCATGAGCGGGGACATGTTAGTTGGCGGTGGAGGCAGAGGTCAATCGGGGCGTGGGAGCGACGAAGCAGAGTTCGAGAGGGCGAGGTTGTTCGCGGCATTGCGTCGCGTTTCGATTCGTACTTCAGGCGGGGCGGACGGTGATGGACGATGGATCGATGTCGTAGCCGTCCTCGCGAACGGTTTGCTCGGCGGCGGCACGGAGTTGGAGCTCCGTGGCGGACTTGGGGATGTTGCAGTGGCGGCGCATCACTTCGTCGCCGGACTGGATGCGAACGAGCCACTTGGATTTTGAGGGGTCCCAGGAGACTTCGGCTTTGTCGGCGTGCATGGGCATGGTGAGTTGGCCCTCCACGGCGGGCATTCTATGCCTTGTGGGTGGCAGGTGGCTAGCGGGGAATGAGTGTAGGAGGGAAGGGGTGGGAGCGGAAGAAGATGGCGACGTAAAGTCGCTGCTACAAATGGGTCTCGCGTGAAAGTGCTTGGTGTGGGAGAAGTTAAGCGAGGCCGAGGTGGTCTAGCTGGTATTTACCTTTGGAGATGACTTGGTCGGAGTCGATCCAGACGTCGCAGTTGCGAGTGAGGACGTCCACGTGGGTTTTGGATTTCCAGTCGGCGTGGGTCTGACTGCCGTAGGGATCGCCGAAAGCGATGTGGACGCCGGGGAACTTTTCGTCCTGTAAGAGGATGCCGATCATTTCGGAGAGGCCGAGGTTGGTGCCGAAGGCGAGTTCGCCGACGCGGTCGCTATTTTCGTCAGTGTGGCAATAGTCCCAGAATTCCTGTTCTAAATCTTTGCGATCGCAGTGGACTTCGACGAGGCGCGCATTTTTGATTTTGAGCGTGAGCGGCGTGGATTGCAGGTCGCCGTATTTGCCATTGAAGTGATCGCCGGCGGTGGCATCGCAGACGAATGTGCCGTCAACCGTCGCCGGAGTCGTAAAAACTTCGCCGGCGGGGAGATTCGACCAGTAGCGCGGGCTGATGAGGCCGCTGGTTTTAACCCAGTCGAGGCCGCGATCGAAGTGCGCGTCGATCGTTGTGCCTGCTTCGGTGCGGACGGTGAGTGTTTGCGCGCGGAGCATGCGTTCGCGGAGTTTGTCGCTGAGGCGATCGACCATCTTGTAATCGGCGCGCATGCCTTGCTGCATGATTTGCGGAGTGACGCCGATCATGTGTGCGTAGCGGATCTGGCGGCGTTCCACGACTTTGACGATCGACATGCGGGCACCGAGTTCGCCGGGCTGCGGAGTCATGGCCATGATGCCGACGTCGGCTCTTTCGAGCGCGTCGAGAACGAGCGCGGGTGCGGCCTTCATTGGGCGTGGGCCGAAGTCTTCGAGAAGCAGTGGTAAGCAGAGACCTTTGCGCTCTTCAAGAGCGGCTTCAAGGGCGGCGGCGACGGCGCGGCTGGTTTCGTCAGCGATGAGCGCGACCGTTTCCTGAGGTTCAACCGCGAGGCAGGTTTCGACGGCGTTTTTGGCGCCCGGCATCAGCTCGGACTGTGGCGGGCCGAATGTCGTAATCATATTTTTATTTTAGCGCAACTTGATTGTAATTTGCGCTGGGACGAGTGTACTGGAACGAGGTTTTACACAGGCAGGACGCGAGGACTGTGGAGGGCTAGCGGCGGGGGCTGACGCGGAAGGCGGGGACTTGGCCGCCGCCGCTGGTGACGTTGGCGAGGCCGGTGGCGCTGAGGCGGGTGAGGAAGCCGGCGAGGCGTCCGCGGAAAAGATACGGAGCGAAATCGACGAGCATGTCTTTGAAGTCGACGGTGGTGTCGGCGCTGCCGGGTTTTGCGATGTAGGGAAAAACTTCGCGGCGGATCGGGATGCGTTCCTGGACGATCCAGCAACCAGCGTCGCCACCTGCGGTCGCGGCGCTCAGCGCTTTTTCGATGGTGGCGTCCCAGGATTTTTCGTCGGCTTCCCAGCCGAGCGTGACTCCGGTGCCGCCGTATTCGTCGCTGGGTTTAAGCACGAGATTGTTGCGCTCTTTGCGGATGAAAGGGAGAAGCTCGATCGGATCGCCGTAGTGCGAGGTGCGCGTGTCGGTGACGACGCGAGTCCACGGAATGTGATTGCGGATGAGCTTTTGCTCGTCGTGCGAGAAGAGCTTGGCATTCTGCTCGTCAGTAAGGACGGCGAAGAATGCCTTTACGTGCGGAATCTTGCAGCGAAATGTGTTGGTCATGCACATCGCGTTGGCTTCGTAGGCTTTCACGAGCGCGGCGCATTCCTGCGGGCGGGCGACGATGTCGTTGATGAGGACGCGGCGATAGAGGAGATCGATTTTCTTGCCGTGAGCGATCAACGACTTTCCGTTGAATTCGAGATCGCGCGGGTCGGCGAGCACGACGGGGACGCCCATGCGTTCGAAGCGCGCCTTCAGAATTTCGAATTCGCTCCAGGTGGGAACTTCGCGGAAGTCGACGATGGCCATTTGTGGGCGTTTGTCGGTGCCGCCCCAGTCGATGTAGCTGGCGATGAGCGCGTCGAGAAGTTTGGCGCTGAGAGGATAGCTGTGCGCTTCGAATGAGCGGGTGAATTCGTCGAAGACGGGAAGTTCCCGGAAGACCTCGGCGAGCGTTTCGGTGTAGCCGGCGCCGGCGGGAGCTTCGCCGTTGTATTCGGCGAATTTGAGTGAGTCGGGAAGCAGGAAGGCGTCGAGGCGAGACGAAGTGCTGGCGCGGCCGTAGCCGACCGGGAGACGCGCGAAGCGCGTTTCTTCGGGGCGAAGGTGAAGCTGGGCGAAGAGCGAAGGAACTTCGAGAGCGGCGGTGACAACGCGTTCGCCGAGATCCGCGATGGTTTCGGCGACGATTCGAACGCGGCGTTCGTCTTCGGGTGATAGAAAAAATGGGCGAAGGAACGGGCAGTGCACGCGATCGCCGAAGGTGAGCTTGGCATCGCGCAGTTGCCCGAAAAATTCCCGCGCGAGATCCGGATCCGCAGCTAGCGCGGGCCGAAGCAGCGAGTGCCAGTGTTCGGCTGGATCGGCCGACGACGTGGGAA
This sequence comes from Candidatus Acidiferrum sp., assembly GCA_036493835.1. Classification (GTDB taxonomy): domain Bacteria; phylum Acidobacteriota; class Terriglobia; order Acidiferrales; family UBA7541; genus Acidiferrum. The sequence goes on from DASXPD010000115.1 coordinate 53,305, forward strand.
TTTGAGCGGAGGCGCTCATTATTTGTTTTTCGTTCCGGCAGATTTGGGGGGCGCGCTTGCCGGCTTTGACGCAGCAGCGGGAGGCGCAGGACGCGCTGCACTGGTTGCCGACGGACCTGCGGCAGCGGTAGTTGCAGCCGCAACCCGAGGCGCGGCAGCCTTCGGTGCGCCGATGAAGCCGCTTGGTGCACCGAGGCCGAGCATTTCTTCCCAGCGCGGCCAAGTGTTGGATATGTCGCCGTTGAGCGCGCGATCGATGACGAGATGCGCCATCTGCTCGACGACGTGTTCGAAATAAAACTCGGTGATGCGGTCGCGCTCGAAGTCGGGCGCGGGATTGAGGAAGTCGATCGCCCAGGGCACGCCGTCCTTGATCGCGAATTCGATCGTGTTCATTTCGTAGCCGAGCGCTTGATTGATCGTGCGAGCGTCGTCCACGATGCGGGCGCCGAGTTCTTTCGAAAGATAGTCATGCTCGACGAGGTAGCGGCGCTCTTTCGGATCGTAGCGGACGGGAAGAATGTCGGTCTTGCCGAACGTGAAGCAGCGAACGTAGCCCTCGAAGTCGATGAATTCCTGGAGTGTCATGCAATAGGGCGCCGTCTGATCGTAGGCGGCGAACAATTCTTCTTTATTGTTCACCTTGTAGACGTGCTTCCAGCCGCCGCCGGAGAACGGCTTGAGAATCGCGGGGCGACCGACGTAATCGAGCAGCCCGTCCCAATCGACCGGATAGGTCAGGTTATGCAGCGATTCGGCGGTGATGTCGACGTCTTTGGGATAGCCCTTTTGCGGCAGCAGCACGGTCTTCGGGATTGCGATGCCGAACTTCGCGGCGACGGAATAGTTGAAATATTTATCGTCGGCAGTCCACCAGAACGGATTGTTGATGACGTACGAGCCTTGCAGCACGGCGTGCTTGAGGTAGCCGCGGTAATACTCGACTTCGTGTGAGATGCGGTCGACGATCACGCTGTACTCGGCGGGCTCGTTCATTTTTGTGCCGCCAATTTTTACGAATTCAGCGGCGACGCCGACACCTTTACCGAGCTGATTCACTTTCGCGATGAACGCCGGCGGGAAGCTGTATTCGCGGCCGCAAAGAAGGCCGACCTTTTTTATCGGTTGCATCGATTGCTCCTCAGAAATTGGGGACGGGTTGCGGAATTCCGATTGGGTCGATTCGAATCGCTCGCTCGTGACAACTTCGCTGAATTCGGGGCTGAACTCCGCGCTGAACTGGGGGCCGGCCTCGGGTTCCTGCTCGGGCTCATGGATGATCGGCTCCTCAATCAAATCGGAGTGATGGCGCCGTGCATCGTTCTCTAGGAGCTGGTTCACATTTTCGAGAGACGAGCGGGCGCGGTTCAGGGCCGCGGACAACTGGTTCATTCAATTTATCGCATGCGCGGATGACACTCTCGGCTGGATGACGCCTCCGCGAGTTTCTTCAACCAGGTGCCGAACGACCGCTTTGAGATCGCCGGTTTCCTGGTAAACGCGAAGCTGGCGTTCAGCGCTAGTGCCTTCGCGCAAAATCGTATTCACATATTCGCAAGCGCTGCGACTGCCGAGATCGTCGACGACATCATCGACGAATTCGAGTAGTTCGGCGGCGAGCTCGCGCATCGGGACTTCCGCTTCCTTGCCGAAATCGATGAGCTTGCCTTCGATGCCGTAACGCGCGGCACGCCATTTATTTTCCTCGATAAGGGCACGCCGATACAAACGGAAGCTCATGTTCCCGGTGTAAAGCCTGTGTAATTTTACGACGATGGCTTGCGTGAGAGCGGCGATGGCGACGGCTTCCTCGACTTTTGTGGTGACGTCGCACATGCGGAACTCAAGCGTGCCAAAGGTTGGATGCGGGCGAACGTCCCACCAGATTTTTTTTCCGTTGTCGATCGAGTTGAGTTTGACGAGCAGGTTGACGAAATTTTCGTACGCGCTCCACGATTCGAACAATTCGGGGACGCCGGTGCGCGGGAAGCGGCGGAAAACCGTGGTGCGAAACGATTTCAGGCCGGTGTTGCGACCCATCCAGAATGGCGAACTGGTGGAGAGCGCGAGAAGGTGCGGCAGGAAATAACGCACCATGTTCATCATGTCGATGGTGGTTTGTTTGTCGGGCATAGCGACGTGGACGTGCATGCCGAAGATCAACAAAGAGCGCGCGAGTTGCTGCAGCTCTTCGACGATGTTTTCGTAGCGCTCGCCGGGCGAGATGACCTGATCGATCCAGCTGGAAAAGGGATGCGTGCCTGCGGCGGCTACCTGGAGACCTGCGCGTTCGGCGGCGGCGACCAATTCGCCGCGCGTGCGGTGCATCTCGATCCGCAATTCGCCGACGTCGTCGCATATTTTCGAGCCGGTCTCGACGATCGATTGATGCATTTCATGCTTCACCTGTTCGACGATGTCGGGCGAGGCGGCAGACACCAATTGCAAGACGTGAGAGCGCAATGCGCACGTCGCGGGGTCTATGATTTGGAATTCTTCTTCTACGCCGATCGTGAAGCGGTGAGCCATAAGGACGGCCCTCCGGTTTGCCTTGGGCTTAACGGGGACCAAGAGGCGGTATCATACGCCGCTGAAATTAAAATTACATCAGGGGGATGTGGTAGGAGAAAGAACGACGCGCGCGAGCCCCCTGACGCCGTAAGTTGCTGCTGAGATTGGAGTAGGCCGAGAAGAGGACCGACGTGGAGTGCAGACAGTTTACGACGGGCACGGCTTGCCGTGCCCCAAAGGGTGACCGATCAGCGGGCGCCACCTACGACAACTGCAGCGACAACATAGACAACAATCACGACTAACGAACGTGGGCGCCAAGACTACGCCGCGCCCATCGCGCGCCGCTGCTGGAAGCATTCACGGCAGAACACGGGACGCCCTTGTGTCGGGCGGAATGGCACCGTCGTCTCCTTGCCGCACTGCGAGCAAGTCGTTTTCGTTTCGGACCGCATCGGAGCAGCACCGCCGCCGCCGTTTGTCCCGGCGCCCACACCCTCTGCGCGCTTCGCCTTGCAGGATTTGCACCGCTTAGGCTCGTTCTTGAAGCCCTTATCGGCGAAAAACATCTGCTCGCCGGCAGTGAAAATGAATTCGGAATTGCATTCCGAGCACTTCAATACTTTGTCGTGGAATTCCATGAGCCGCCCCCCTTAGCCCGGTGCCGAGCGAGAGGAATGAGCGAGCCATGCACCGAGGGCCGGGACGTAGGGCGAACAGCCACCGGGGGGAACCGGAAGCCGAACTCCTTGGGCCTGAGGGTACCTAGCTACAACACAACCCCAACAACTGCTTGACCGGGTCTACATCACGGAAGCGCGGCGCACAGAGGAGTGTGAGGAGGGAATTGGAGGCCCCGATCGGGATGACCGAGGCCTCCGTACAGATTAATCCGCTTCTCGACGCTGCTTCTTGCGCAGTCGCTTTCGCGAAAGGGCTTCTTTAGCTCGGCGCTTCTCGCCTGGCTTCATGTAAAAGCTATGCTTCTTGATTTCCTTGATGATGTCTTCCTGTTGCACTTTGCGCTTGAAACGGCGCAAAGCGTTCTCCAAGGATTCGCTTTCCTGGATGATGACTTCAGCCACGTTAAATTCACCCCCAATCCGGTTCGGATTGGTAACTTGCGGTGTCGTATTTTACGGTGCACCGCCCATGAACATTATCGCATGCAATCGGCGTCATGTGTCATGAGCACGTGGACAGGATTATGGGGCATCTTGTAATCAATTCGGGCATAGTGTGTCAAGTAATCTTTGTTAAAAGTGGGCCATGAGACGGGGAAATCGGTGGACTGTTGCCATTCGGTATACGTATGCCGAACTGGTAAAAGTTTCGAAAATGCTCGATTTGGTTGGGATTCGAAGCGTTTTTGGTGGCGGCGGGATTTTGGGCCGCCGAGGTGGCGACGGGGTGCCGGATAGGCGACGGCTCTGATTTACCGGATGGCGAGCGGATTGTAGTGGGGCGGCGTGACTCTCGGGCCAGTGGGGCGGATGTTGTGCGGCAGTCTAAATCAGCCCCGGTGCATCCAAACTGGCGCCACACTGGCGTCGTGTCGCGCGAATCCGTCTCCGGCTGGCTTTGCGGCGAACAGGGTATTGCCCTTCGCGTCTGTTGTGTTGTTAGAATGTGCCGCTTCAACGTCTACTGACAGTGCAGAAGCGCTGTCGGCGCCGTCAGGAGGTTGTGGATGTCCGAGATGCGTGACGCCATTGGAGTGCTGCTCGCCGGCGGTCAAGGCGAGCGTTTGTGGCCGCTGACCCGCGATCGCGCCAAGCCCGCGGTGCCGTTCGGCGCGCTTTACCGCATTATCGACGTCACCCTATCGAATTGCATCAACTCCGACCTGCGGAAGGTGTTCGTCCTGACGCAATACAAGGCGCTCAGCCTCAACCGGCACGTCCGTGAGGGCTGGTCGTCATTGATGGGACTGGGCGACTACATCGAAGTGCTGGCGCCGCAGATGCGCGTTTCAAACCAGTGGTATCAGGGCACGGCCGACGCGGTGTACCAAAATATCTATTCCATCGGCAGCGTCCATTCGAAATACGTCTTCATCCTGTCGGGCGACCACATATACAAGATGAATTACGGCCGCATGCTGCAGCAGCATATCGAGTCGGGCGCGGAAGTCACGGTTGGTGTCGTTGAAATTCCGGTCGATCAGGCTGCGAAGCAGTTCGGCGTGATCGAGGTCGATAAGGACTATCGGATTCGTGGCTTCGAAGAGAAGCCCGCGCATCCGAAAGAGTCGCCGCACCACGCCGGGCATTGCAACGCGTCGATGGGCATCTACATTTTTAATACGCAGCTGATGATTCCGATTTTGCTGGCGGATTCCGAGGATCCGAAGTCGGCTCACGATTTCGGCAAAGATATTTTGCCGCGGATTATTTCGAAGCATCGCGTGTTCGCGTACAACTTCGTCGATGAGAATCGCAAGGATGCGCTGTACTGGCGCGACGTAGGGACGCTCGACGCGTACTACGAAGCGAACATGGATCTGACGTCGGTGTCGCCGATTTTCAACTTGTATGACAAGGATTGGCCGATTCGCGGGTGGCAGCACCAGTATCCGCCGGCGAAATTCGTTTTTGCCGATCCAGAGCGGACGGGCGTGGCGATCGATTCGATCGTCGCGGGAGGATCGATCATCTCCGGCGGACGCGTGCAGGGATCGATTCTCGGCTACGACGTGCGCGTCAACAGCTACTCCGAGGTTTCGGATTCGATCGTCTACAACCACGTGAACATCGGGCGCCATTCACGAATCCGGCGCGCGATCATCGATCGGCACGTCACGCTACCGGAGCGGACGGAGATTGGCTATGACGTGGAAGCCGACAAGCGGCGATTCCATGTGACCGAGTCGGGGATTGTGATTGTGGTGCGGCAGGAATCGCTGATTGAAGAGCCGGAGACGGCGTAGAAGCGGAAAATCGAAACTCGAAAATGGAAATTGGAAATTCGGACGCTTAGGCACTACAACCACGCATCGACTAAAAACTGGAGATTTGTATGAATCGCCTTTGGCGGATTGCGGTTTTCGCACTCCCGGTTTCTTTGTTGTGTGTTTCCTTGACTGCTCAAACGCCCGCCCGGTCGGCTAAGCCTGATTCGTGCTCGCAAGCAGCGAATTTAACGCAGACGGATCTGAGTCAGTGTGCAGGCAAGGAACTGCGACAAGCAGAGGCGCGGCTTGCTGCGGAGCTGAAACGGCTTGGTATTGACCAGAACAGTCCGGAAGAGAAAGCTTGGGAGGTTTATCGCGACGCCCAATTGAGGGCGATCTATCCGCCGGTGAGCGATGAACGCGCTGAATATGGCTCGGTCTATCCGATGTGCTGGGCCACGATGAAGAGAAAATTGACCGAGAGCCGCCTTCGCGATTTGGAGGCGCTGACGGTCGCCGAAGGTGAGGCATGTCTCGGATATCGTGTCGGAGGTAGCGGGAAATAGCTCTACCTTTACAACGGCACTAAAATCGGCACGGGAACATCCGCTCCACGTTGTGCCTTCTCCTCCTTCTTCTGTAAAATCTTTAATTCACGATCACTGAGGAGAACAGACTGACATGTCGACGAAGATCACTCGAGTCCACGCCCGCCAGGTTATCGATTCGCGCGGAAATCCTACTGTTGAGGCCGACGTTTACGTGGGCGGAGGAGTGCGCGGACGCGCGGCGGTGCCGTCGGGCGCGTCGACCGGCGAGCACGAAGCGCTCGAGATGCGCGACGCCGACAAGTCGAAATATGTCGGCAAAGGCGTGCTCAAGGCCGTCACGAACGTGAACGGCGAGATCGCGAAAGCGGTCAGCGGGCTCGATGCTGGCGATCAGCGCGCGCTCGATAAGCAAATGCTTGAGCTGGATGGCACGAAGACGAAGTCGCGGCTCGGTGCCAATGCGATTTTGGCGGTGTCGATGGCGGCCGCTCGTGCTGCGGCGAACGCGCAGAATCTGCCGCTCTACAAATATTTGTCGAAGTATTCGACCGATAGCTCGGCGAACCTCCTGCCCGTGCCGATGATGAACATTCTTAACGGCGGAGCGCACGCCGACAGTTCGGTCGATTTCCAGGAATTCATGGTGATGCCGATCGGGGCGCCGACTTTTTCGGAAGCGCTGCGCTGGGGCGTCGAAATTTTCCACGCGCTCAAAGCTGCGCTAAAAAAGCACGGCTACTCGACGGCGGTCGGCGACGAAGGCGGTTTTGCGCCGAGCTGCAAGTCGAACGAAGAGGCGATTCAGATCGTGCTCGAAGCGATTTCGAACGCCGGCTATAGGCCTGGCGAACAGGTCAGCATCGCGCTCGATCCGGCTTCGAGCGAGTTTTACGACAAGACGAGCGGCAAGTATATCTTCAAAAAGTCGGATAAATCGTCGCACTCGTCGGATGAGATGGCCGCGTATTGGACTTCGTGGGTCGAGAAATATCCGATCGTGTCGATCGAAGACGGCATGGCCGAAGATGATTGGGCCGGGTGGAAGACGCTGACGAATAGTGTCGGCGCAAAAACGTCGAAGAAAAAAATCCAGCTCGTTGGCGACGATTTGTTCGTCACGAACACCGAGCGTCTATCGCGCGGCATCAACGAAGGCATCGCCAATGCGATTTTGATCAAGCTGAATCAGATCGGCACCGTCACCGAAACGATCGACGCGATCGAACTCGGGCGCAAAGCAGGATTCAACTCGATCATTTCGCACCGCAGCGGAGAGACGGAAGACACATTCATCGCGGATCTCGCCGTTGCGACGGCTGCCGGACAGATCAAGACTGGTTCGGCATCGCGCACGGATCGTATCGCGAAGTACAACCAGCTACTGCGCATCGAGGAAGAACTCGGCGCGGCGGCACGATTTCCCGGCAAGTCGATCTTCGCGAAGTAGTAACTCCGCACAGCCTCGGCACACTGTTGTAGGGGCGCAGCACTGCTGCGCCCCTACTTGCCCGGACGTAAGAACTAGGCTCGCTTTGTTTTTCCGCCCAATCTATCGCATCACTGGACCTCGTCTCCCCGCCGAGAGTAATATGCGTCTCCCCGGGAGACTTAAATGACCAGCCAGAATCGCCACATCGTGACAGGTGTCGCCCTGCCCATCGTCCTCGCAGCTTTCGGCCTCTTCGATCTGCATCAGCGGCCCGAGTTCAGCCACATTCGCAAGATCGATGTTTTTCAGCTCGTGGTTTGCGGGATGTGTCTCGGCATCGCACTCACTGGCCTCATCGAGTTTCTGCGCGCGCCGCGAGCCAGTCGCTAGCCGATGGCGCAACGACCCGCAAACATCAAATCTCGATTCGCCAATCGATCAGTCATCACCAAAATTAAGCGCTATGCCAGCCGCCCCGAACGCCGACTCCTCACGAAGTGATCGCACTCTGTCAATGCGCGTCGCCACCGACGCCGACGTCACAGCAATCACCCCGCTGATCAACGGAGCATTCGTCGTCGAGCGACCAATCTTCGACAACGATCGCATCGATGACGCCGGTGTGCGCGAATACATGACGAAGGGTATATTCCTGCTCCACGAGGGGGCCGCGGGAAAACCGATCGCCTGCGTTTATCTCGAACCCGACAACGACGGCCGCTGCTACCTGGGTCTGCTTTCGATCGCGCCCGAGTGTCAGGGCATGGGCTTCGGCCAATGTATTCTTGCGGTTGCTGAAAATTTCGCGCGTAACGTAAGCTGCCATACGATGTGGCTGCGCACACTTAGTGCCCGCACTCCGCCGCTACGTCCTTACTACGAACGATTTGGCTACAGATTGCTGGAGATGGTGCCACTGCCTCAGATGTTTCATCCCAAGATTCCGTGCGAGTTCGTCGTGATGGAAAAGCACCTTACGTAGCCCGCTTTCCGCGAACCCGCATCAAATGCCTCAAAACGTAAATACCCACCACGGCACGTGCCGCTTGTTTGCGCCTACCCGCCGCAGAATTCCATGCCATCCTGATCCCATCGACCTGTCGTTTTCTCAAGACTCAGCGAAAATCGGAGTAGCGCGATGAGCCTTCCTCTACCGCCGCAGATACCACCCGCGTACATTCCCGCGCAACCCGCCTTTTCTGGCGAGCCAACGAAAGATGAATGCACGATGGCGCTGCTTGCTCATCTGCTGCAAGTTTTCACCGGATTCATCGGGCCGCTCATCATCTTTTGCGTAAAGCAGGATTCGAAGTTCGTGAAATATCACTCGCTGCAATCACTGATCTGGCAGACCCTCTACATGATTCTGGGCATCGGCGCGATGGCAATTTTCTTTTTCATGATGATCACCTCCATTGCACACACGCCTCCCGGAGTTCCGCACGACGCGCATCAACCGCCTCCCGCCGCCTTATTTTTCTTCCCACTGATTTGGGTTTTCTGGATGGGTGGCTGGGTCGTGAACCTGATTCTCGGCATCGTCTACGGCATCAAAGCGAATCGCGGCGAGTGGGCCGGCTATCCCGTAATTGGACGACTCTTGCTTCGCGAATACAACCCCGCCGCCCTGTCGCATCCTTCCGCGCCGCAGATCTAGTTCACGCGCATAGCGGGCACGCATGCCGTGTCTGTCTCTCCGTTCGATCACACATCCACTCCGTCCGGCTCGCCCTCGCGATTTTCTCTCCAACTCCGTTTCCAAATTTCCTCCGCTTCGTGCAAAATACCCGCTCTCAACCGGAGGCTTTCATGTCCGCACGCATCATTGCACGCACCCTCGCCGCGTTCGCCCTTTCCGCATCTCTCGCGCTCGCACCGTTCTCGACGCGCGTCACTGCCGACGACCAACCGCTCCTCGGCTATTCCGCCGCCTCATCGCGCGACGAACGCCAGTGGGAAGAAAAGATGCGCGCCATCCCCAGCACCGACAATCTGCGCACCTACATGCAGCATCTCACCGCGCACCCGCACAACGTCGGCACGCCGCACGACAAGGAATACGCCGAATGGATCGCCGCCAAATTTAAGGAGTTCGGCCTCGACACCCACATCGAACAATTCGATGTCCTCTATCCAACGCCAAAAGAGCGCGTCGTCGAACTCGTCGAAGGCGGCCCGAAATTCGTCGCCAAGTTGCAAGAACCCGCGCTGGCGCAAGATCCGACTTCGAATCAGCAGAACGAGCAGCTCCCGACCTACAACGTCTATTCGATCGACGGCGACGTGACCGCGCCGCTCGTTTACGTCAACTACGGCATCCCCGAAGATTACGAGCAGCTCGAGCGCATGGGCATCAGCGTCAAAGGCAAAATTGTCATCGCGCGCTATTACCATTCCTGGCGCGGAATCAAGCCGAAGGTCGCCGCCGAACACGGTGCCGTCGGCTGCCTGATTTACTCCGACCCGCACGAAGACGGATTCACGCAGGGCGAAACATTTCCGCAAGGCGCGTGGCGCCCGAAAGATGGCGTGCAGCGCGGCAGCGTCGCCGACATGCCGTTCTACTCCGGCGATCCGCTCACGCCGGGCGTCGGCGCGACGAAAGACGCGAAGCGGTTGAAAATCGAAGACGCTCCAACGATCACGAAAATTCCCGTGCTCCCAATTTCCTGGGGTGACGCGCAGCCACTCCTCACCGCCCTCACCGGGCGCGTCGCGCCGATAGATTGGCGCGGCGGACTCGGCCAGACCTATCGCATCGGCCCCGGTCCCGCAAAAGTTCATCTCAAAGTGAAATCAAACTGGGATATAAAACCCGTTTACGACGTCATCGCGAAAATCCCCGGCTCGACCGCGCCCGACGAGTGGGTCATGCGCGGCAATCACCACGACGCTTGGGTGAACGGCGCCGAAGATCCCATCTCCGGCCTCGACGCCGTTCTCGAAGAAGCGCGCGCCTTCAGCGAACTCCTCAAGCAAGGATGGAAGCCCAAGCGCACGATTATTTTTTGCGCGTGGGATGGGGAAGAGCCCGGCCTGCTCGGCTCAACCGAATATGCCGAAGAGCACGCCGACGAACTCAAGCAACACGCCGTCGCCTACATCAATTCCGACACGAACGGCCGCGGCTATCTCTTCATCGAGGGCTCGCACACGCTTGAAAAGTTCACCAACGAAGTTTCGAAGGATATTTCCGATCCCGAGACAAAACTTTCCGCGTGGAAGCGCAATCAACTCCGCGAAATCGCCGACGCGCGCTCGCCCGAGCGTCGTCAGGAAGCTCGCCAGCGCGCCGATCTGCGCATCGCCGCGCTCGGCTCCGGCTCCGACTACACCGCGTTTCTGCAACACGACGGCGTCGCGAGCGTAAATCTCGGGTTCGGTGGCGAAGACGGCGGCGGCATCTACCACTCGATCTACGACGACTTTTACTGGTACACGCATTTCAGCGATACCGACTTCGTCTACGGTCGCGCGCTCGCCCAAGCCGGCGGCACGATGGTGATGCGTCTCGCTGACGCCGATCTGCTTCCATTCGAATTCAACGATTTCAGTGAAACCATTCAGACTTACATCAAGGAGCTGAAAGCTCTCGCGCAAAAGTCTCGTGAAGACGCGCTCGAACGCAATCGCGAAATCGAAGAAGGCGTTTACACTGCGACCAACGATCCGAAGGAGCCGCTCTCCGCGCCTCCGGCCGAAACCGTGCCCACGTATCTAAATTTTGCGCCGCTCGATAACTCCGCCGACGCGCTCGCGCACAGCGCCGCCGAATATCACAAAGCCTACGAACACGCGATCGCTAACGGCAACACCGCGCTCGCATCCTCTTCACTCACGGAAGTAAACGCGCTCCTCATCGAGAGCGAACGCAAACTACTTACCGCCGAAGGCTTGCCGAATCGCCCGTGGTTCAAGCATCAAATCTACGCGCCCGGCTTTTACACCGGTTACGCCGTAAAAACGATTCCAGCCGTCCGCGAAGCCATCGAACTCAAACAATGGAAACAAGCCGACGAATCGATCGTCGTCGTCGGCAAAGTGCTGCAAGCCGAAGCCGAGCTCGTTTCGTCTGCAGCAGCAAAACTTTCAGCCGCGACGTCGTCGCACTAGCACTAGCCGGCAGTTTCAACGAACGGCAGCGAGTCATTAACAATCAATACCGACTTAATGCGCGAGAATCGTTACGTCGTTACTTCGTTGCATCATTACTTCGCATTTGGGGGCTTGCCATGCCGTCCTACAACCTCTCCATCGTCGGCTTCGGCAACGTAGCGCGCTCCCTCCTGCGCCTGCTCATTTCCAAAGAAACCGAACTCCGCCGCCGCTACGACATTCGCTGGCGCCTCACCGGCATCGCGACGCGCCGCAACGGCTGGGTCGCCGACCCCGACGGCCTCAACCCGCTCGCCGTTCTCAACGGCCACTGGCCGCCGCAAAATCCCGCGTCGTCTCCGCGCAACGTCCGCGAATGGCTCGAACGCGCTCGCGCCGATGTCGTCTTTGAAGCCAGTTCGCTCAACGCCGCCACCGGCGAGCCCGCCACCGATCACATCAAAGCCGCGCTCGAACTCGGCGCGCATGCCATCACCGCCAACAAAGGCCCCGTCGTTCACGCGTTCGCCGAACTCACCGCGCTCGCCGAAGAAAAAGATCGCCGCTTTCTCTACGAAGCCACCGTGATGGACGGCGTCCCCATTTTCTCGCTCTTCCCGCTCGGCCTGCCCGCCACCGAAATTCGCGGCTTCTCCGGCGTCCTCAACTCCACCACAAACGTCGTGCTCACCGAAATCGAAAAGGGCCGCTCGTTCGACGAAGCCATTCGCCGCGCGCAACAAATGGGCATCGCCGAAACCGATCCGTCTGCCGATCTCGATGGTTGGGATTCCGCCGTGAAAGTCGCCGCGCTCGCGATCGTTCTTCTCGGCGTCCCGCTCAAGCTTGATCAGGTGCGCCGCACCGGCATCCGCGAACTCAGCGAAGAAAAAATCCGCTCGGTGAGAAATTCTGGAATGCGTTACAAGCTCGTCTGCCGCGCCGAGCGCCGCGGCGCAGGCGTCGACTGCAGCGTGCAGCCCGAATTGCTGCTCGCCTCCGACCCGCTCGCCAATCTCGAAGGCAGCAGCTCCGCCGTCCGTTTTGATCTCGACGTCTTCGGCCTCTCGCTCGTCGAGCACAACCCCGGCATCGACGCCACCGGCTACGGCCTGGTAGCCGATTTCATACGCGCTGTCCGTCCGTAATTCGCCACAAAACTATCGGCGATAATTCGCAACATATCCCGGCAACGGAATCTCCGCATCGCATCGCTCATCCCGAATCGCTTCCCCCGCCTTCAACTCCATCGGCAAAACTCCCGCCCACACGCGAAGCGCATAATCTTCCGCATCGTCTTCCGCCGGCCCCACGCGCACCTTCGCCGAAACCTCGTTCAGCTCAAGCCGCAAAATACTCGTAGCCTTCAACTCTTTCTCATTCGGATGCCGCGCCTCCGCCCACCGCCCCGGCAAAATCTTCTCGGTAAACGCGCGCAGCGCATCCAACTTCTCCGCGCCCGCATCGACCAGCGTCGCCTTCCCCAGCGCCACCACCGACCGATAATTCATCGAATGATTGAAAACCGAACGCGCCAGCACCAGCCCATCGACCAGCGTCACCGTCACGCACACAGAAATCCCGGCGCTCACGTTCCGTAGCATCCGGCTCGCCGCCGACCCGTGAAAATAAATCGCATCGCCGATCCGCGCGAACATCGTCGGAATCACAAACGGCTGCCCCTCGACCGCAAACCCGACATGGCAAATAAATGCTTCGTCCAAAATCTTATAAATCGCGTCGCGATCGTAAACGCCGCGCTGCGGCTCGCGCACCACGCGCGTCCGCTCGTTCACAGAAAAATTGTCCGTCACGATAAACCTCAGGAAGAACGCAGCGCAAAGTTGATAGCCGGCGCCGCATCGGCATGAGTAGGCACAATCTAATCGATGCTACCACGCACCACGGATCGTAAGTGTAGGGGCGGGGCTCGCTCCGCCCGGCCGCTGCGTCTTGCCGCGATTTCAACGTCGCCACCCTGTAGCCGCGATCGCTTCCCAGATCGCGGGGTTTAGACTCAACCTCATCGCGATCTCAACGACGTCCACAATTCATCCTGGGTGTCGCACCCTCCGCTTTCAGAGGGTGCGGGTTTTTCCTTTCCCACCCATCTCCACAAATCGATCCCACACATCATCTCGCCAAACCTATGAGAAACTACCCCAACGCAAATCAATCTCCCAAAAGGTCATCGATAAAAATGAGCTCCGCCGCCACTCCCAACACCACCAACGCCCTCGACATCTCCTGGGTCCGCCAACAATTCCCATCCCTCAATCTAAAAGTCAACGGCCACCCAGCCGCATTCCTCGACGGCCCCGCCGGTACCCAAGTCCCCAAGCAAGTCATGGACGCCGTCACAAATTACTACCTCACCGCCAACGCCAACACCTGCGGCGCGTTCGAAACCAGCCACCGCAACGACGCGATGATCTCCGCAACACGCGCCGCCATGGCCGACTTTTTCAATTGCGACAAAGACGAAGTCGTCTTCGGCCAGAACATGACCACGATCACCTTCGCCCTCTCCCGCGCCATCTCTCGTGATTTAAAACCGGGCGACGAAATCGTCGTCACCACGCTCGATCACGACGCTAACGTCTCTCCCTGGCGCGCGCTCGAAGAAAAAGGCGTCGTCATCCGTCAGGCCGACGTTCACGATTCCGATTGCACGCTCGACCTCGACGATCTCCGCAAGAAAATCACATCCAAAACAAAACTCGTCGCCGTCGGCTACGCTTCCAACGCCGTCGGCACCATCAATCCCGTCGCCGAAATCACCAAGCTCGCGCACGCTGCCGGCGCGCTCATGTTCATCGACGCCGTTCACTACGCGCCCCACGGCCCTATCGACGTGCGCGCGCTCGACACCGACTTTCTCGTCTGCTCGCCCTACAAATTCTTCGGCCCGCACATGGGCACGCTCTACGGCAAACGCGAGCTGCTCCAGAAATTTCATCCTTACAAGGTGCGCCCCGCGTACAACACGGCGCCCGATCGCTGGGAAACTGGCACGCAGGTGCAAGAACTCATCGCCGGAATCGGCGCCGCAGTCGACTACATCGCCGAAGTCGGCCGCCGCGCCGATCCAGCCACCGTTGCGAAAGATCGCCGTAGCGCGCTCCTCGCCGCCTACAAAGTCACGCGCCAGCACGAAATGACTTTGCTCGCGCAACTCATCGACGGCCTGCTCGCCATCCCTGGCCTGCAATTTTTCGGCATCCGCGATCCCAAGCGCTTCAGCGATCGCTGCTCCACGATTTCTTTCCGCCTCGGCGACCACAAGCCCATCGACATCGCCAAACATCTCGGCGACCGCGGCATTTTCACCTGGGACGGCAACTACTACGCCCTCAATCTCACCGAACGCCTCGGCGTCGAAGAAAAAGGCGGCCTCCTCCGCGTCGGCATCGTCCACTACAACACCGCCGACGAGATCACCCGCCTCCTAGCCGCCCTCCGCGAATTCGCCAAATGAAGGCTAATTGCAAAGATCAATTTCGTAGTCCAATTCCGCCCGGGTCGGTGATTTGTCCGACGAGGTCGCCGTCAAAACGATGGCGAAAAAATCTTGGCCGGGAATTTCGAGTTGGATTCTATAGTCGGCAGGACGGACTCGACTGCATTTGGCTCGTTGACGAAAAAGGAGAGTACGAGCGAACGATCGACCATGAATTCCTCAAGAAATATTTCGAGGTGAAGTCTCGCTCGAAAGAACGAAGCTTGTACGGTGGGAAGCGCGCTCCATTCCAGCCACTGAAACCGTAGCTCTGCCTGTTCAACCTCTCACTTCCTTCCAATCCCAATCAAATGCGCCGACGCCCCCATCAGCGCTCTTTCCTCTTCCACGCTGCGCAAAAACTCCAACAAAAGCGCACGCTCAGCAGGGTCATCCCAATGCCTCGCAAAACTCCCCATCACCCAAACCGGCCCCTCCACTGCGACCACCTTCTCAACCGCAAACCCCGCCTCCTCAATCTCCTCCCGCAATTCCTCCGGCTTATGAAAAAACGTCGTCGTAAAATATTGCGGATTGTCCGTCGGATTCCGGTGCTGCCCATCCTTCAAATCCTGCCGCACGATCTCGACAAATCTCGGATCCGCCACCAGATCCCGCGATAACCCATCCATCAGCGAAGCAAACCGCGAAATCGCCGCCGCAAACACGCGCCCGCCGCGCCGCAACACGCGATGCGCCTCGCGCAACGCCGCTAATCGATCCGCACGCTCCGTCAAGTGATACAGCGGCCCCAACAACAAAACTCCGTCCGCACTCGCATCCTCCTGCTCAATCTTTCGCGCATCCCCGAACGCGCAACTCGCAATTGGAAATTCCGTCTGCCCCCGCGAAGCCTCCTTCGCCTGCTCCACATGCTTCGCCACCGGATCGCTCAGATGCACCTCATACCCGCGCCGCGCCAGCCACAGCGCGTGCACACCCGCCGCGCCTCCGACGTCCAGAATCCTCCCGGGCGCCGTCGGCAAATGCCGCGTCAAAATATCCTGCGTGCGCACGCGCTCCAGCTCCCCCACGCCCGCCGATAGCCGCTCCGCTTCCGTCACGCCCGCGTAATGCTCCATCATCTTCGAGCTTCGCACCGCCTCACTCACGCCCCACCTCCCACAATTCGCAACGCCTCTTCAAACCGCGGCGCGCGCATCTCTTCCAGCGCCTGCTTCAAATGTACCCGCGCATATTCCAATCGCGCCTCATCTCCCGCCAGGCTAATTTCGCTCGACCAAACGCCATCATGAAACTCGCGATATCCGCGCACTGTTGCGTCCGGATCCGCCGCCGTCACCGCGCTCCTCATCATGCAAAACGCCGCTGCATACGACATGTGCAGAATCTGCCGCATCAAGTAAAACCGCGCAAGCTGATATTCCGTAGGTCCCGCACCAAAATATCCGTGCAATAAAGCTTTCTCTTCCTTCTCGTTCGTCGCGATAAAAGTTCCTACCACCGCCAGATCCAGATACCGATCGTTCAAAAATCCCGCCTCCCAATCCACCAGCCAGACACGCTCGCCGTCAAACAAAACATTCTCCGGCTTCAAATCCTTATGACTCGAAACCATGTCCGATTCGTTCCGTGGATAAGCGTCCCGCGCCCGCCCGTAAAGCGCGAACGCCTCCGCAGTCTCACTCTCCGGCAAAATCTTCGCCGCTTGGAATCTCCCAATGAGTCCATTCATCGCATCCAGATAATTTACCGCCCGCGGAAACGCCGGCAGGGCATGCAGCCGGCGAATCGTTTCCGGCATGCGCACCAGCGCCTCCGCTTTCGGAAAGGGTTTCGCATTCACGAAATCAGTAATCGAAACGCGATCCTCCACGCTCGTATACCAGATCCGCGGACCGAGCCCCGCGTCCGCCCCCGCCTTCATGCAGGCAAACAGCCGAGTCGGATCGCCCATCGCATCCGTCCGCGTGATCACGCGCAACAAATAAGGACATCCTTTCAGCACGATCCGAAAGATCAGCGCCGACGAAAGCCCCGCCGTCAGCATCTGAATATCCTCAAACTCCATCACCCCAAACGCCGCCCGAAACGCCCGCTCCACCGCCAATTTCTTCTCTTCCGGTATCATCGACCCTCCTCAGAACGCAGTTGCCTGACGCTACCGAAGAGATTCCGAGAAAAACAGTCTGTTTCTTATTTCCGCCCCCTGCTATGCTTAGATCAGATAGAAGCTCGCCCGCCTCGCATTTTCCCAACAAATTCTCTGCAAATCTCTTTTCTAGAGCCGGGCCACGAAACCGGCGTACACTTCCGCGAATCCAATAACCGAGATCTATCAAGCGCATCGAAGGGAATACGACAATGCAAAAACGCAAACTAGGAGAAAGCGGCCTCGAGGTCTCCGAAATCGGTTTCGGCTGCATGGGCATGAGCTTTGGCTTCGGTCCGGCAAAAGACAAAGGTGAAATGACCAAGCTGCTGCACGCTTGCGTCGATCGCGGCGTCACTTTTTTCGACACCGCCGAAGTCTACGGCCCGTACATTAACGAAGAACTCGTCGGCGAAGGCCTTGCACCGTTCCGCGACAAACTCGTGATTGCCACGAAGTTCGGCTGGCAGGCGAATCCCAACGATGGCGGAAAGTGGAGTGCGCTCAACAGCCATCCAGATCACATCAAGAAAGTTTGCGACGAATCGCTAAAGCGACTCAAGACCGACCACATCGACCTCTACTACCAGCACCGCGTCGATCTCGAAGTCCCCATCGAAGATGTTGCGGGCGCCGTAAAAGACCTTATCAAAGCCGGCAAAGTAAAACACTTCGGCCTCTCGGAAGCCGGCGCAAAAACAATTCGCAAAGCGCACGCCGTTCAGCCCGTCGCCGCTCTCCAAAGCGAATACTCGCTCTGGTTCCGCGAGCCGGAAAAGGAAATCATTCCCACGCTCGAAGAACTCGGCATCGGCTTCGTTCCATTCAGCCCGCTCGGCAAAGGTTTTCTCACCGGCGCGATCAACGAAAACACAAAATTCGACAGCACCGATTTCCGCAACACCGTTCCTCGCCTGACTCCCGAAAATCGCAAGGCCAATCAGCCGATTCTCGATCTTCTCAGCGACTTCGCGAAGAAAAAGAAGGCGACCAACGCTCAAATCGCTCTCGCTTGGATCCTCGCGCAAAAGCCTTGGATGGTTCCGATCCCCGGCACAACCAAACTCGAGCGCCTGGACGAAAACTTGGGCGCAGCAAGCCTCAAGCTGACTCCCGACGATGTGCGCGCGATCGAAGAAGCCGCCTCCAACGTAAAACCGCAAGGCGCCCGCTACTCCGAGCAACACCAAAAACTCGTCGGCCGCTAATAGCTCGTGTAGGGGCCCAGCACGTCGAAGATCCTGAGCCTCGAAGGGCGCGCCCCATTTCAGCAATATCTGTCGTTTCATCGACGTTTCGTATCGGCGCGACATGCCGCGCCCATCCAATGCCCACTCACTTTCCCTGGGCGCTCCCTGTGACCCCAAGCGCCTGAACGAAAGAACGGTAAGTCTTCGGCTACGCTCCGCTTTCACGACACTGGCGCGCTAACGCGGCGTCACGTACCCTCTCCGTAACTGGTTGTCCACGGAGCTGCCATGCCGAAACCGAAACCGATTCTCGTATCCCTTCGCGCCTTCGCGTCAGCCACGCTCGCCCCATTGCTTGCTTTTTCGCTCGCGTTCGGTGCCGCGCCGGCTCCGCTTTCCGCTGGTCAACATCCCTGGGTCGAAGTGAAGAGCCCGCACTTCCGCGTCCTCACCGACGGCAGCGTCGGCGACGCACGCCATCTCGCGCTCCAATTCGAGCAGATGCGCGCTGTCTTCGGCGTCGGCTTTCCGAAAATGCGGCTCGACACCGGCGCCATTCTCACCATCCTCGCGCCCAGCAACGAATATTCCCTGCATGATCTCGCTCCCGCTTTCTGGAAAAAAGAAGCCTCGAAATTCGCCGGCATTTTTCAGGACGGCTGGGAGCGAAAATATGCCATCGTCCGGCTCGATCAGAATCGGCCCGGTGCTCAATTCACCGCCGTCTATCACGAATACACGCATACTTTGCTTCACGCGAATTTTCAGTGGCTTCCGATCTGGCTCGACGAAGGCCTTGCCGAATTTTATGGAAACTCCCGGTTTGAAGGCTCCAAAACCTACGTCGGCGCTCCCAGCGTTCACGTGCAGCTTCTGCGGCAAAAAACGCTCATCAAGCTCGATGAATTGATTTCCGAAAATCCGTGGGTCAAATTTCACAACGATCAAGACGGCCGCGATCTTTTCTACGCCGAGTCGTGGGCGCTGGTTCACTACCTGATGATGTCTCCGGAAATGGGCCGTGGCGAAAAGCTCAACCAATTCTACAAAGCGCTCCTGAATCGTGAGCCGCGCCAAAAAGCCTTCCAGGACGCCTTTGGCAATTTCGACGTTGTCGAAAAGGGCCTGCAAGCCTACGTTGGCAAATTTCTCTTCGCCAGTTACGTCATGGAGAATCCGCCGCAGATCAACGAAAAGGATTTTGCGTCTCGCACCATGAGCGTTGCCGAGACCGAAGCCGAAATCGGCACCTACCGTTTCTGGTCCCGCGACCACTCCGAAGCTCGCCAGTCGATCGAGCAAGCACTGCGCGACGATCCCAATCAGCCTCTCGCACACGAAACGCTCGGCTTCCTCGACTATGCCGACGGCAAAGATAAAGAAGCTGCAGCCGATTTCACAAAAGCGGTCGAACTCGACCCGAATCGATTTCTGTCGCGTTTTTACAAAGCGACGCTCGCTTTTTATTCCGTTTCCAATCCAACGCCCGACGACGCGAAGGCGCTTCGTTCGGCGATGTACTCCGTGCAGAATTCCAACGGTGCTTTCGCTCCCGCCGATGTGCAACTCTCTCTTGCGATGGCCCGCGCTGGAGATCTCAATGGCGCTTTCATCATGGCGCAGCGCGCCGAAGAACTCGAGCCGCATCGCGCCGAAGAACTCGAGCCGCATCGCGCCGGATACCATTTGCTTGTCGCGCGTATTCAGATCGCCGCGAATTACGCCCCGAAAGCGCTCAAAGAAGTTTCGTTCGTTGCCGATCGCTGGCGCGGCCCCGATCGCGACGAAGCCCTCGAAATTTGGCACAAAATCCCCGGCGCCACTCCGCCTCCAGAGCAAATCGAAGTGAATCTGAACCTGACCGGAACATCTCTGAAAGATCCAAACTTGCTCTTGAACGCTATTCCAAAGACTGCAACCGGCACCGTCACCTCGATCGAATGTGGCGACAAACACAAGCTTGTGGTTCAAACATCGGACGGGCCGCAAACATTTGTCACTTCCGGTGGGTCGGTCCCGATCGGATACTCAGATACATTTTGGTGGGCGGGCGATCACTTCAGTCCCTGCCATCACATCGCAGGTATCCGCGCGGTCGTGCGCTACAAGTCGAATACCGCTAAAGGCGATTCGCTCGGAGACTGGACTGAACTCGAGCTCCGCGACGACCTTCCAACTCCGCCGTCCACCGCGGCAAACCCCACGCCGGCCAGCGTGCCAGCAAGCGTCGCGCCGGCGAACCCTACGTCCGCAAAACCGGCCGAGTCGAATCCGACCCCTCCTCCTTCGAGTCCGAAACAATAACGATCACCCTTGCTCCGTTGCTGAACATCGATTCCGTGCGGCAATTCGCGCGGGATGCAATGACGGCGTCACGAAATCGCATCTCGACAAAAAATATTTGTGCCGCTTCGCTGGTCTCGATTCGCCTCTGCTTGTATCCTGACTTTCTATGACGAAGCGACCGAAACCGATTGTGCTTACTGTTCTGGATGGATGGGGCTATCGCGCGGAATCGCAGGGCAATGCGATCGCTCTGGCGCGCAAACCTACCTACGATTCTTTGATCAAGAATTTTCCGAATACTGTGATTCACACTTCGGGGCCGTCTGTCGGTTTGCCCGAAGGGCAGATGGGCAACAGCGAAGTCGGCCATCTCAACATCGGCGCGGGGCGCATCGTTCACATGGACATGACGCGCATCGATCTGCTTGTCGCCACCAAGCAAATGGGCAATGTGCCGCTGTTCAAGCAGGCGATGGAGCTCGGCCGGCAGCGCGCGCTGCATTTGCTCGGGCTCATCAGCGACGGCGGCGTGCATTCGCACCTCAATCATCTTTACGCGTTGCTCGAAGTGGCCGCGCAAGAGCGCGTGCAAAATGTTTTCATTCATTGCTTCATGGACGGCCGCGACACGCCTCCGCACAGCGGGCGCGAATATTTGCAGCAGTTGTCGCGCAAACTGCGCGAGCTTGGTGTCGGCCAGATAGCAACGATCAACGGTCGCTACTACGCGATGGACCGCGACAATCGTTGGGAGCGCGAAGAGATCGCGTATCGCGCCATGGTGCACGGCGAAGCTGAATCCCGCACCGACGATCCCGATGCCGCGATGCAGCGTAGTTACGAACAAGGCGTGACCGACGAATTCGTCAAGCCTGTCGTGATCACGAAGGGCGCCGGCATCGATGCGCCTCCGGTTGGATTGATTCGCGATGACGACGCGGTGATTTTCTTCAACTACCGCGCGGACCGCGCTCGCGAAATGACGATGGCGCTCGTTGCTCCCGACTTTGACAAATTCGCCGATCCGAAACGGCCGAAGAATCTTTTCTACGTGGCGATGACGCAGTACGACAAATCGTGGCCGTGGCTGAAGTACGTCATCGGACCGGAAAAACTCGAGCATATTCTGGCGCAGGTGTTTGCCGATGTGCAGTACAAGAATCTGCGTTGCGCGGAGTCGGAAAAATACGCGCACGTTACATATTTTTTTAACGGCGGTATCGAAAAGCCGTTCGACGGCGAAGAGCGCGTGCTGGTGCCGTCACCGAAAGTCGCGACTTACGACTTGAAGCCCGAGATGTCGGCCGAAGGAATCACCGACACCGTGGTGAAAGCGATCGAAGGCGGTTCGTTCGACGCGATCATCATGAATTATGCGAATGCCGACATGGTCGGGCATTCCGGCAAACTCGAAGCGACGATCAAAGCGGTGGAAGCGATCGACGCGGGACTCAGCCGGATTTACAACGCGCTGAAGCCGCGCGGCGGAGCGTGGATCATTACCGCGGATCACGGCAACGCCGAGACGATGGTCGATCCGATTTCGGGCGGGCCGCATACGTATCACACTCTGAATCCGGTGCCGTTCATTTTGGTGAGCGATGACGATCGGACTCCGTTGCAGGCTGGTGGGTCGTTGCGGGATATTGCTCCGACGATGCTCGGCGTCTTGGGTCAGCCTGCGCCGGCGGATATGACCGGGCGCGATCTGCGAATGAAGCGCTAGAGAAAAGTCCGCACGAGTTGTGATTTTTAGCGGCTCGATGTGCTGAGATCCTTCACTGCGCGAACCGACGCGTTCGCACGGAAGCGAACGCGAAACAAAATGCGTCGGTTCGCTTCGCTCAGGATGACAGGTCTGGGTGGGTGGCTCCCTTCGTGACGAAATTGCGTTCTGGCCTCTCTGGCCGAAATTTGTTTTGATTCGCCTTGCCGAGGCTGAGTTCTGGCTCGCTAGGTTGCAATCTCTGGGTCGTTTTCCATTTGGCACGTTTGACCTCGCGGCGTTAGTAACCGGCGGAGAGGTCGACTACGTTGAACATTTCGCGGTTGTCGAACCAGCGTTCGAGTAGGTCCATTAGGATTTCGGTTTCGCGTTGCCAAAGGCGGTCGCTGACGCCGGCAGTGTGCGGCGTGATGAAGAGATTTTTCGCCTTCCACAAGGGGCTGTCGGGCGGGAGCGGCTCGGTGGTTGCTACGTCGATGGCGGCGCCGCGGATTTGGCCGCTGTTTAGGGCGTGGACGAAGGCGTCTTCGTCGAGGATTGTGCCGCGGCCCATGTTGATGAGGCGGGCGCCGGGTTTCATGCGGGCGAATCTTGCGGGGCCGAATAATTTTTGCGTGTCTGGAGTGTCGGGCGCGGCGAGCACGACCCAATCGGCGTGTGGCAATGCGGCGTCGAGGTCGGAGATTGGCAAAATTTTGTCGACGAGCGATGCGTCGCCTTTGCCGGTGCGCGTCATGCCCCAGATGCGCATGTCGAAACAGTTCGCGCGACGCGCGACTTCGCGGCCGATCGAGCCGTAGCCAACGATCAACATCAATTCGCCACTCAATTCAGTGATCTCGCCGGGAACGCTTGAGACTTCGTTCTGCGCCCAGACGCTTTTGTCCTGGTAGCGGACGGAGTCCATGAAGTTGCGCGCGAGGAGAACCATCATGCCGATGACGTGTTCGGCCATGCCGGGGGAAAAGAGGCCGCTGGGATTGGTGACGAGCACTGCGGAATTTTTTAGTTCGGGATACATGAGCTGGTTGACGCCGGCGGCGGTGGAGTGAATCCATTTCAATTTTTTGGCGTAGGCGAACTGATCGGGGCGGAGCGATGCGCCGACGAAAATGTCGGTGTCGGGGAGTTCCTCGGGGAGGCGATCGAAATCGGGGAGATGGACGACGCGCATGTCGGGCCAACGCTTGCGGATGGCGGCGGGCATCATTTCGTCGGCGCGCCACTGGGGGAAGGGGTGCCAGACGCAGACGATCAGCTTGGTGCCAGCGGGTTTGGTGCGGACGAGAGTCAACGGAGCCTCCGGAGGCTTGGGCAGTGCCCGCTTGGACGCGCGTTGGAAACGGCGAGTTTCAAAACGGGATGGATAGGGTACACCCCCGTATGTTTTGTGAAGAGTGCGGAAGAGATTAGGAATGAATGAGTTACGGAGGGAGTGATTTCAAGAGTGCGGAAGTGCTTGAGATAGAAGGAGTTGCAGGAGCGCTTTGGTGCAGGCGATTCGGATTTGTATCCGAGGTTCACAGGGGAGTGTACCATCTGGTAACGGGTTTGTCAATGGTGATTTTGGGTGTTGGGGGGGATTATTCGCGGCTGTGCAGCCAGGAGAGGCCGAGGCCGACGATGGCGCCGCCGCCGACAGTGCCCAGGATGAAGATGCGGGCTCCGGGGATGCCGATCCAGGCGATGAGGACGAGGCCCGCGGAGACGATGGCGCCAGCTTTGGTGCCGGGGACGGGCATGAAGCCGAGCCCCAATTCATGGGGTGGGGCGTTTCGGTGGCGGCCGACGTTTTCGAACATGGATGCCTCCCGAGTGGGTAAGGAAAGGGTGAACTAGGGTGGGGAGGAATGCAAATTGTTGGTGCTGAATGGTATCGATGGTGTCGCGCATGGATCGGGTGCGAGTGCATGTGATTTTCGTGAGGTTGAGATCTAGCCAAGGTCCCTCCACTGCGTGAGCCGACGCGTTCGCACGAAGCGAACGCGAAAGAAAATGCGTCGGCTCACTTCGGTCGGGATGACCGAGTTTGCCTGAGGACAAGTTTAGAAAAGGAGCGCGCCGCTATAAAGGCGTCGGCGAATGTTGAGAGTTGGGTGGGGTTGAATCTAAACCACGCGCTCACAAAAAGAGCGCGGCTACAGGGTGGCGACGGACGCTATTGCGGCAAGACGCGGGGGCCGGGCGGAGTGAACCCCGCCCCTACAAGCGACGGCGGATCGATCGTGCGGACATGGGGCGCACCCTTCGCAGCTCAGGGCAGGGCGGTGCTGCGCCCGTACACATTTGGTGGCGAACGGTGGGGGCTCGGTCGTGTTGGATCTTACCCCCGCGATCTGGGAAGCGATCGCGGCTACAGGGTGGTGCGGCGGGGTTAGTCGCCGACGCCGCCTTTTACGGCGGTGTAGCCTTCGCGTGCGTAGACGACGAGCTTTTGTTTTTTGCCTTTTTGGTCGTTGACGGCGAGGGGGCTGCCGTCGGGGGCGACTAGTTCGATTTTTACTTTGTGGAATTTGCCGTCGTTGGCGCCGGTGGTTGGCGTGTAGGAGAGGCTGTACTGGTTGCGGAGGAAGGCGACGACCTGACGGAAGATGTCGGGGATTTCGCCGTCGAATTGGGGGAACCAGGCGTAGCCGCCAGTCAGCGCGCTGAATGTTTTCAGCTGATTTTCGCCTTGGAGATAATTCATGTGCGAGCCCTGGTTGCCGTGGGACTCGATGAAGTTGATGTAGGGCTTGTCGAGGCCGACGGAGAAAATCGTGACGTCGGACTGGCGAAGCTGTTTCATCGTTTGATCGAGAGTGTGTTTCGAGAAGGTGTCGACGCCGGTGGCGAGCAGCAGGATCGCTTTCTTGCCCTTGACCTCTTTCATCTGATCGACGGTTGTGAGGACGGCGTCAAAAACATTGGATTCGCTGAAGCCGGGAAAATACAAGTGATAGATCGCCTGACGGACTTCGTCTTTATTTTGCGTGAAGTCGACTTCGACGCGAGACTTCATGTCGAAGGTGACGAGAGCGACCCAATCTTTCTGTCTGAGGTTGGGGAAGAATGCCTCGGCCCAATATTTGGCTTGGTAGGCGAACCAGTCGAAATAGCCGCGGCTGCTGAACTCCATCACCATGGCGATGGTGACGGGGGCATCGGTGGCGCCGAAACCGGTGACGGTTTGCGGGGTGCCATCGTCGATGACGCGGAAATTTTCGCGCTTCAAGCCGGTGAGAATGTCGCCGTGTTGCGTTGCGGCGATGACGTCGAGCGAGACGACGGGGACTTCGACGTTGATCGATGCGCCTGCTTCGGGTGGCTTCTGTTGTTGCTGCGGCTGCGTCGGTGTTTGTTGCTGCGGCGTCGACTGGCCGGCTCCGGCAGGGCCTGACGGCGATTGCGCGTGCGCCAGATGCTCGCTGAAAGCAACGAGCAGAAAGGCGGCGGAGAGAGCCAGGAAGATGGTGGTGAGAATTGCCTTCATGGAGAAACCCCTTCGAATCGAACATTAGGATGCCGCAAGGGCAGCCCCGCGACAAATCACGTCAGTTGTGTTGGACGTACGAGCGCGGCGCCGACTCTATGCAACATTGGGTTACGCAAGGTTGCGTTTACGAAACGTTGATTTTAGGCAACGGGCGCAATCGCTCGAACAGGGTCCCCTCACCCTGCATGCTAGTATGAATCAGAAACGCGGGAAAACGTTGTAAAAGCCGGAAACGGAAGGACATCGCCCGGCGAGCCGACAACGAAATAGCTCCAGACGAGAACTGCTGAGAGAGGACGAATTCGTGAGACGAATTGGCGGAGGAGTTTTGGCGAAAGTGTCCGCGGCGATCGCGTTGGCGGGGTTTTCTATGCTGGTCGGAGCGGGAGCAGTGTGCGCGCAAGTAGCGCCGCCGGCGACGAATGGACTGCCGGGGACACAGGGCGGTGCGCCGCTGGGCGATCTGGGGACGGTGACCGGAGACGCGAAGGTCTGGCTGCAGGATCTAATCAAGATTAATACGACAAATCCGCCGGGGAATGAGGCCGAGGCGGCGAAATATATTTTGGGTGTGCTGCAGAAGGAAGGCATTCCGGCGGAGGAGTTGCCGGTTGCGCCGGGTCGGACATCGGTGGTGGCGCGGCTGCGGAGTTCGGCGGTGGCCGATCCGTCGAAAGCGTTGCTGCTGGTGGCGCATATGGATGTGGTGGGCGTGGACAGGCCGAAGTGGACGGTCGATCCGTTTGCGGCAACGATCAAGGACGGATATTTGTATGGGCGCGGGGCGATCGACAACAAGGCGATGCTGGCGACGAACCTTGCGGTGATCGTGGCGCTGAAGCGCGCGAATGCGCGGCTGAATCGCGACGTGATTTTTCTGGCGACAGATGATGAAGAGCAGGGCGGCGAAGCGAGCATCAAGATTTTGATCGCGAAGTATTGGGACAAGATCGCGGCGGGGTTTGCGCTGAATGAAGGCGGGAACGTGGTGCTCGAAGGCGGCAAGGTGAAGTATGTTGCCGTGCAGGCGAGCGAAAAAGTCTCGGTGAATGTGACGGTGATTGCGCGCGGGACTTCGGGACATGCGTCGATGCCGACGAAAGATAATCCGGTGGTGCATCTGTCGGCGGCGGTGGAGAAGATCGGTGGATACGTGACGCCGGTGCATTACACGGCGATTGTGCGTAGATATTTCGAGGGGCTGGCGCCGCTGGAAGATGACGAGATCTCGAAATGGATGCGGGCGCTCGATACCGGCGATCGCGGGGAACATGCGGCGCGGGTGATTTCGGATGCGAACCCGCAGTGGAACTCGATGTTGAGGGATACGATTTCGCCGACGATGCTTTCGGCGGGTGTGCGGAATAATGTGATTCCGGCAGAGGCGCGTGCGAATTTGAATATTCGATTGCTGCCGGGGGATACGATCGACGGGCTGATTTTGGATTTGAATAAATTGGTGAACGATCCGCTGGTGAAATTGGAAGTGCAGACGGATGCGGGATTTGCGGCACCGCCGTCGTCGCTGGAGAACGATTTTTATGCGGATATTACGAAGGTGGCGGCACAGCAATTTGGCGGCGCGCCGGTGCTGCCGTATCAGTCGCCGTGGGCTACGGACTCGGCGCAATTGCGGCTGCACAATGTGCAGTCGTATGGGTTGTGGCCGTTTCCGTTGACGGCGGAAGATTTGCAGCGGATGCATGGGAATGATGAGCGGATTCCGATGGCGTCGTTTGTGAAGGGGATTGATGTGGAGGCGAGGATTGTGGCGGAGTTTGCGGTGGTGAAGTGAAGCGAATATCGAAACTCGAAATTCGGGCTGTTGATTGGACTTGGGACTCCAGAGATGGGGTCCCTTTTTGTTTGGAAGTTGCAGGCGCTTCGTCGGTTAGAGTTGGGTGGTGTTGAATCTAAACCCCGCGATCTGGGAAGCGATCGCGGGTACAGGGTGGCGGCGCGCGTGGGCGGAGTTGGCTTTGATTTGAGGTGGAGATGAGTTTCAGGCATTCGAAGATTGTTTGCACGATTGGGCCGGCGACTTCGACGGCGCGGATGATTGAGCGGTTGATTGAGGCGGGGATGGATGTGGCGCGGCTGAATTTTTCGCATGGGACGCATGAGGAACATGCGGCGCGGATTGCCTTGCTGCGTGATGCGGCGATGAAACAGCAGAAGCCGATTGCGATTTTGGGCGATTTGCAGGGGCCGAAGATTCGGACGGGGCCGTTGGCGGGGAAGACGCCGGTGGAGTTGAAAACGGGGCAGCGGTTTGTGATTACGACGGCGAAGGTGATGGGCGATGCGAATCGCGTCAGCACGATTTTTCGTCCGTTGCGGCGCGAGGTGCATCGAGGGAATCGGATTTTGCTTTCGGACGGACTGATTGAATTGCGCGTGACGCAAGTGCGCGGGCAAGAAGTGATTTGCGAGGTGGTGAACGGCGGGACGCTCGGCGAAAACAAGGGGATCAATTTGCCGGGAGTGAAGTTGCGCGTGCCGGCGCTGACGGCGAAAGATCGAGTGGATCTGGCGTTTGCGCTGAAAGAAGGCGTGAATTATTTGGCGGTGAGTTTTGTGCGGCACGCGGAAGATGTGGTGATGGCGAAGAATTTGATTCGGCGCGCGGGATACGACACGCCGGTGATCGCGAAGCTGGAGAAGCCGGAAGCGATCGATAATCTGGATGCGATTTTGCGCGTGGCGGATGGCGTGATGGTGGCGCGCGGGGATTTGGGCGTGGAGATGAATCCGGAGCGCGTGCCGGTGGTGCAGAAGATGATCATCGCGCGGGCACGCGAGGCGCGGCGTCCGGTGATTACGGCGACGCAGATGCTGGAGTCGATGACGCAGAATCCGCGGCCTACGCGCGCGGAAGCGTCGGATGTGGCGAATGCGATTTTTGACGGGTCGGATGCGGTGATGCTTTCGGCGGAGACGGCGTCTGGGAAGTATCCGGTGGAAGCGGTGAGCATGATGGGGCGGATTATTGACGATGCGGAGGCGAACATTACGGATTTTCCGCGGCCGTCGGTGGTGCAAGAGAGGCTGAAAGTGGCGGAGACGGTGGCGGAATTGGTGTGTCATGCGTCGCGCGAGTTGCATATGAAATTGATCGCGGTGTTTACGCATAGCGGATTTACGGCGCGGCTGGTGTCGCGATATAGGCCGCTGGTGCCGATTGTGGCGTTTACTCCGGAGGCGGAGACGCGGCGGAGGATGGCGCTGATTTGGGGAGTGGTGGCGCGCGGGATTGCGGATGTGAAGAAAGTGGATGGATTGGCTGAGATTGCGGAGCAGAGATTGTTGGAGGAGAAGTTGGTGAAGAAGGGCGATGTGATTGGAGTGGTGGCGGGGACGCCGATGGGGATTCGAGGGACGACGAATTTTATGAAGTTTCATGTGATTGGGGGATGAGGGCGGGGTGAGATTGGAAGTTCGAGATTAGAAGTCGGAAGCGAGAACAAGAAAGATGCCGCGAGTCTCAGTGATTTTTCTTAGCGTTGTGATCAAGCCAAGGTCCCTCCACTACGCGAGCCCACGCGTTCGCGCGGACGCAAACGCAAAGAAAAGGCGTGGGCTCGCTTCGGTCGGGATGACAAGTCTGGGTAGGGTTGAACGACAAGCAAAGACTTAGAGAAATTTAGATTAGTTGACCCAGTTGTCGGGGCGGCTGGGGGGTTCTTGTTTGTGTTTGTTGATGTAGACCTGGAAGCGCTTTTTGTTGCGCTCGTGTTTCCAATCACTGACGGAGTTGCGGACACTGTACAGGAAAGAGCCGCGGCGGAGATAAATGTAGGCGACGAGCATGCCGCCGAGATGGCAGATGTGTGCGACGTTGTCGCCGCCGCTGCCGAGCGTGGAGAAAAATTCGATGGCGCCCATCACGGCAACGTAGGGGCGCATGGGAATTGAGATTGGGAGAGGGATGAGCCAGATTTTGCGGTCGGGGAAGAGAACGGCGTTGGCCATGAGGATGCCGAAGATCGCGCCGGACGCGCCGATCGTGGGAGTGATGGAAAGTTCGTGGCCAAAGAAGAGATAGGGAATCGCTTTGACGATTAGTTCGATCAGACCGGCGCCGACTCCGCAGACGAAAAAGAAATTGAGGAAGCGACGCTTGCCCCAGCTGAGTTCGAGGTCGCGGCCGAACATCCACAGCATGAGCATGTTGATGAGGATGTGGAAGAGCGAGCGCGGATCGTGGAGAAAGATGTAGGTGAAGGGCTGCCAGATGCGCGGCGGAATGTGATGGATGACGGCTTCAGGGATGAGCGCGAACCACTTGAGGATTTCGGTGTAGTAGACGCCGCCGGCGAGGAGGTAGGCGAGGACTTCGACGATGTAGACGGCGGTGAAAATGATGACGAGAAGCTTGACGCCGGGGGTGATGAAGCCGCGCCAGTCGAAGCTGATGCCGCCGATTTTTCGATTGGGGAAGCGCGTGCCCATTTTCTGAGTTTACGGTGAGGGGTGGAGGGGAGTCAAAGTGCGAGGAGGACAGGTGTTCGGTGGGAGATTAGAGGATGTTGAGGTGGGGAAATCGGGAAAAGGGAAAATGGAAATTAGGGGCTCTGACGGATGCAATTGCAGTTGAGCCAACTTCTGAGATCCTTCGCTTCGCTCAGGATGACGGCGCTTTTATAGCGCGGATGACTCGGACGCAGAATTAGGGAGTGGTGGTTGGGGTTGTTGGCTGGGGCCAGGATTTGAAGAGGTTGGTGGCGTTTACTGAGCCTAGGCCGGTGGCGAAGTCGTAGCCGGGGGTGGCGGGGTAGGCGGGGTCGTCGTCGTTGGCGGAGGTGGAGAGTTCGCCGATGATTTTTTTGTCGGCGCCGTGGCAGTCGTAGAAGTCGCCAGTTTTCTGGTTTTTGCCGCAGGGGATGTCGATGTCGCCGAGAGTGATGTCGTTGAAGACGCAGGAGGCGGCGGGCAAGTTGCCGGAGGTTTGGCTGGCGTCGCAACGAGCGGCGCTGGCGGTGTGGGCGAATTGCTGCTGGGCGAGAGCGTAGTAGACGTAGTTGGTGTTGCCTTGCTTGCCGTAGCGCTGATTGATGAGCGCTTGAATACCTGCCATTGCGGGTGACGCGAAAGATGTGCCGCCGCCACCGAGAAGGACGGCGTCGTTTTCGGCGGTGCAGGTTGTCCCGCCTTGATTCGTGTCGGAGAGACAGAACGGATAGAAGCTGCCCCAGACCCCGTCGGCGGCGAAGAGCGAGAGATCGGGTTGATCGCGGACGCCGTCGTGTGGAACGCCTTCGACACCTTTTTGATAGGTTGGCTTGGGATTGCCTTTGCAGGTGCCGCTGACTACGCCGGGTGTCGATGGAGTGCCGGTGAAGCAACTGCTGGGGCCGCCGCCTCCGGCGACATCGAACAAGAAAAATTGCTGACCGACGCTGGAATTGCAGAATCCTTTTTCGCCGAAGGCCTGGCTGAAACTGCCGGCGATGAGCGGGTCGGTGAAGATGAGGCGGCTGGCGCAGCTGTCGTTCCAGGGAATTTCGGGGATGTAGGATTTTGCGGACAGGTGTGTTTTCGGATCGTTCTTGTCGGACCAATAACGCGAGAGAGGAATTTTGCTGACGTCGGCGTTGTATTGCGCCATGAAATCGGTGCCGCCGATGTCGACGGCGTAGGCGGAGGCGGTGTTGTCGCCGGAGTTGATACCGAGGATGGAGAATTCGGGCTTTTCGGCGGGAGCGCATTCGTCGGCGCCGGTGTCGCCTTGCGCGATGAAGAAGGTGGTGCCTTCGGCGGTGGCGAGCTGCGCTTCGAAATCGTTAAGCGCGACTTCGGCCTGGCCGGAGATGGTTTCGCAGAGGCCGTAGCTGACGGAAATGATGTCGGGCGGATTGGGCTGCTCGAGAATGCCGAGTGTGGCGAGGTCGAGGCCGGAGACGGTTTTCGTGTCACCACAGGCGGCGAGAACGATGTTGGCGTCGGGCGCGGATGCGCTGGACCATTCGACGTCGAGAGCGGCTTCGTCTTCGTCGCTGTTGGCGCCGGGATTTTTGCAGCCGGGATAGACCTGCGTGAAGTTGCCGGACTTAAAGCTATCGAGCGCGAAATTTTTTCGGAAGGTGGTCCAGTCCTTGGGATTGGCGAGATTGGTGTCTTCGATGAGCGCGATGGTGACGCCTTTACCGGTGAAGCCCTGCTGCCAGAGCGGGAGGACGTTGTAGATGGTGGCGAAATCGTAGGGGGAGACGACGTTGAAGGCGTCGTTTTGAATGGTGACCTGGAAACGGGGGCGCCACTTTTTTTCGTTGTGATCGAAGGCGATGGGTTTTGGTTGTGTGTGGCGCGGGCGGGGGAAGAAATCGTGGAGCGAGGCGACACCGGCGATTACCGGAGCGAGCGCGGCGGGGATTTGCGGGTCGCGCATGTTGGCGATGTGGGTGTCGCCGTTGGCGAGGGTGAGATTGTGGAGCTCGGTGCGGAAGGTGTCGCGGACTTGCGCGGCGGTGGCGCTGACGTCGATGACCATTCCATTTTTGTAGGTTTGATTGATCGTGAGACCGCGCGAGGTGAGCCAGCGCTGAACGGTGTCGAGATCTTGCTGGTGGACGCCGTAGCGGGTGGCGAGTTGTTCGGGAGTGAGCCAGCGATGGTAGTCGGGGGAGGCGGGATTGTGCATCGCGTCGATGTGATCCTTGAGGTCGGACTCGGTTTGCGGGTCGCGCTTGAGGAGGATGAGGATGTGATCGAGGCGGAGGTCGTCGGCGACGGGTCCGCGGTCGTTTTGCTTGAAAGCGGCGGCGGGCGTGGTGTTACCGGGGAGCGAGATAAGTTTAGATTCGTCGATGGCTTCGGTGACTTGTGGGCGGGTGGTTTGGGCGCGGAGGGGCGCAGTGCTGGCTGCTACGGCAAGCGCGAGCAGAGAAAGAAGGATGGAGCGACAGCGCATGCGGCGGCCTCCTGAGCGGGGAGAGAAATTTTCGGTGCACCGAGGACGGTGCGAGGACGATTCATTTTACGGCAGGGAGGGTGGTTTCGAGAAGAGGAGCGTTAACGGTTGGTTAAGAGTTGTGGACGGTGGAAAAGATGAGGAAAGAGGACGGCGGACACAGCGTGCTCGTGGGACTGCTGAGATCCTTCGCTGCGCTCAGGATGACGGCGCTTTTTTATTTGCGCGTGAACTAGTCGAGCTTTTTGCGCGCGAAGTAGAAGAGGGAGGCGCATAGAAGGATGAACATGATCAGGCCGAAGAGATTGTTGGTGGCCCAGGAATGGAAAAGTTTAGGGCCGAAGGCGATCGTGTCTGGATTCCATGGCAGGCGAAGTGCCGACGAAAACCACGAGGGCACGTGCGAGCCAATTTCGGGGTCCTGGAAAAGATTGATGACGATGCCGAGGAGTCCGAAGACACCTCCGGCAGCGATGAGTCCGCTGGAGTAGAGAGCGCCAGGGCTGGCTTCGCTT
Source organism: Candidatus Acidiferrum sp. (assembly GCA_036493835.1). Lineage (GTDB taxonomy): Bacteria > Acidobacteriota > Terriglobia > Acidiferrales > UBA7541 > Acidiferrum. The sequence goes on from DASXPD010000115.1 coordinate 86,498, forward strand.
TCGTCTTTCTTTTTGGTGGTGGCGTCGACGAGCATGCGCACGAGCCCACCGGCGAACATCGCAGCGGTTGTGCCGAGTGGAAGATACGAGCCGGTGGCGAAGGCGAGTGAACGGACGCCGAGAATTTCAACGGCGACGACGAGCGCGACTCCCATAAGAACAAGGCGCCAAGGCAGACGCTGATTGAGAATGCCGCTGATGACGGTGGCCATCAGTCGTGCTTGCGGCGCGGGGGCTTTGGCGCTGCCGATGCCTTGGGCCCATTGATATTCGATTTTTTGCGTGCCGGGATCGTAGAGATATTCGCCGTCTGGAATTTCGTGAGAGCCGAGGGAATTTAACAACTCGTACTTTTTCGCATGATAGGTGAACGCCTCGCGCTCGACCTTAACGCCGACCGGGAGAGATTGAATGTTGACGGGAATTTCGGTCGCGATGTATTTCTCGAGGCCCTGATTCATCAGGTTCAGCGTGCCGCCAATGGCGAGCGTCGAGACCGTAACGCCGATGAGCAAACCCATCTGCTGCCAAAACGGAGTGGCGCCAACGAGGAAACCCGTTTTCAGGTCTTGCGAAGTGGCGCCTGCGATCGCGGCGGCGATGCAGACAATTCCGCCGATCATCAAAGCGAGGACCTGGTAGTTAGGGGCGGTCCAGCCGGCGACGAAGAAAATGGCGCAGGTGGCCATGAGCGTAGCGATGCTCATGCCGCTGATGGGGTTCGAGGAGTTGCCGAGGAGGCCACTGATGCGAGCAGCGACGGTGACGAAGAGAAAACCGAAGACAGTGACAAAAATTCCGGCGAATAAATTGTGGTACCAACGCGTTTCGGCGCCCTGGATTGGATGGAAGGTGAGAAGAATCCAGACCAAGACGATGATGATGGCTGAGCCGATCAGGACCCAGAGAAGAGGCATATCACGATCGATGCGGCTCGTGGACGCGGATTGATCAGCACCGGCGCCTTCGGCCCGAACGTCCTTCAGTCCCGCCTTGAGAGCCGAAAAGATCGTTGGCAGCGTACGCAGGAGCGTAATCAGTCCGGCGGCTGCGACGGCGCCCGCACCCATCGGGCGAATGTAACTGCCCCAGATCTGATCGGGGGTCATTTGCGGAATCGGAATCGTAGAGGGATAGATGGGAACGTTGTTGGCGAGCTGTCCGTAGAAACGGATGGCGGGCATGATAACGAGCCAGGAGACGATGCCGCCTGCGAAGAGAATACCGGAGACGCGGGAACCGATGATGTAGCCGACCCCGAGATATTCGGAGGTGACGTTTATACGGAAAGAGGCGCCTTCGAACCATTTGGGGCGAGATTCGGGTTGTTGGGTCCAGGCTTGGATGGAGTTCATCAGGAACGTATAAACGCCGCCGATGCCGAGCCCCCAGAAGACGCGTCCTGCGAAAGAGCCGCCGCGTTCGCCGGCGACGAGGACATCGGCGCAGGCAGTACCTTCGGGGAAGCTGAGGTTGCCGTGTTCTTTGACGATGAGCTGGCGGCGCAGCGGAACCATGAAGAGGACGCCGAGCCATCCGCCGAGTAATGCGAGCGGGAAAATTCGCCAGAAGGTGAATTCGGCGCCGAAACCGAGAAAGATCAGCGCGGGAATCGTGAACATGACTCCGGCGGCGAGCGATTCGCCGGCGGAACCGGTAGTCTGCACGATGTTGTTTTCGAGGATGGTTGAGCGGCCGAAGGCGCGCAGGATGCTGATCGAGAGAACGGAGATGGGAATCGAGGCAGAGACGGTCAGACCAGCGCGAAGGCCCACGTAGACGGAAATTGCACCGAACAGAAGGCCGAACAGCGCACCGAGGACGACGGCGCGGACGGTGAATTCTTTTACGGATTCGTTTGCAGATATATAGGTGCGGAATTCACCTGGAGGCGCGGTGGAACTCCATGGTCTGTCGGCCACTCGGAACTCCCGAAAATAGAAATTCGAAAACCGAACTGGAAATACGAAAAAGCGAGACTCGTACCGCTGCCAGCTTGCGGCATGTGCCCTTGTGCGCGTGGGATTATGCCGTAAAGCGACGATAAACGTTATAGGGAAACACGGCCGAGGAGCGTGCGGGCATCCGCGTGAATTTAGACTCGGATTTGGCCAATTGCGGCGAAGACAACCAGCTTGTTCGCCTGCCTTTCGCCCCTAGGTGCAGGATGGCGGGACTCCAAGTCGGCGTTTCAACCAGTAGTGGTTATATAACGGATAGGAAAGTCGTTCTCTTGACATGGACGGTACCGCACGATAGTTTGTCGCATAATAAAAGGTAACAGGTCGTCAACAAGATATCTGGGTGGGAAGGTTCGCTAGCAAGCGAAGTGTGTGCGCGTGTCCCTTCTTGCCTCACGTCGTTCAGGGAGATCACTGATGAGTTTCGTGTCCCATGCCCGAAACTTCGGGCGTCATCCGGGTGCGTGTCTGAAGTCAGGAGCAGCGTTCGCTTTCGCGTGCGCCATGGCGATCCTCGGCTTTGCTGCGTTCCGCTCGACGCGAACCGTCGAGGCCGAAGAGTGGCAGCCGATCTCTCAGGAAGAATTGAAGATGACGAGCGTCCCGGAAGCTCCGGGCGCGCCGGCGGTGATTTTGTACCGGCAGGTGGACCGGGACGACAGCGCAAGAACGGGGAATGAGCAGGACTACGTTCGCATCAAGATCTTGACCGAAGAAGGGCGCAAGTACGCCGATGTCGAGATTCCGTATTTTCGCGATCAGGCCAATATTGTTTCGTTGCGTGCGCGGACGGTGCGGCCAGATGGTTCGGTCGCGATGTTTGAAGGCAAGGCCTACGACAAAACAATCGTGAAAGCGCGCAACGTGAAGTATCTGGCGAAGACATTCACGCTGCCTGACGTGCAGGTTGGAAGCATCATCGAGTATCGCTACACCGAGGATATGGCCGAAAACTATGTGTACAACTCGCACTGGATCCTGAGCGACGAGCTGTTCACGAGGCACGCCAAGTTTTCGCTGCGACCTAACAAGGATTTCGCGTTGCGGTGGAGCTGGCCGATCGGCTTGCCGCAGGGAGCACCGCCGCCGAAGCAGGAGCCATCGACACAAATCGTGAGGATGGAGGCGGCGAATATTCCGGCGTTTCAGACCGAAGATTTCATGCCGCCGACGAATGAATTGAAATTTCGGGTGGAGTTTGAATACAGCGAACAGAATGCGGAAACCGATCCGGCGAAATTCTGGAAGCAGCGCGGGAAGACCCTGAATTCTCAAGTCGAGAGTTTTCTAGGCAAGAAGAAGGATCTGGAACAAGCAGCGTCGCAGATGGTAGCGGCGAGCGATTCGCCGGAAGTGAAAGCACAAAAGATCTACGCGCGGACGCAGCAGCTGCGCAATACGTCGTTTGAAGTGGAAAAGACGGATCAGGAACAGAAACGCAATCAAGCGAAGGCCATCAAGACGGCTGCGGACCTGCTGCGTGCCGGTGGCGGCGATGGGCGGGACATCACGTGGGGTTACCTTGGCTTGGTGCGCGCGGCGGGAATCGAAGCGTATCCGGTGTGGGTATCGAGCCGGGACCAATACTTTTTCAATCCCAAAGCGATGAACGCAAACGAGCTGACTTCCAACGTCGTGCTGCTGAAGCTCAACGGGAAAGACGTGTATTGCGATCCCGGGACGGCGTTTGCGCCGTTCGGATTTCTACCGTGGGGCGAGACGGCGGCGGTCGGGTTGAAGCTCGACAAGGACGGCGGAAGCTTTGTGACAACAGGACTGCCGGAGAGCGCGCAGTCGGTGGTGGAGCGCAAGGCCGACTTAAAGATGTCGGATGACGGCACGCTGTCCGGAAAAGTGACGATGACGTTTTCGGGCCTGGAAGCGCTGCGGCGGCGTATCGAAGAGCGGAACGAGGACGAAGCGGACCGTAAGCAGTATATGGAGGACCAGCTTCGAGAATACGTGCCGATCGGGATTGAACCAGAGCTGACGAACAAGCCGGATTGGAATAGTTCGTCACCTACGTTGACGGCCGAATACAACTTGAAAGTGCAGGGTTGGGCGACGGCAGCGGGACACCGCGCGCTGGTGCCGGTGGGACTTTTCGGCGCGACGGAAAAGCAGTTGTTCACGCATAGCGAGCGCGTGCACCCGATTTATTTTCAATTTCCCTGCCAGAGAAAAGACGACGTAACGATTGAGCTGCCGCTGAACTGGAAAGTGACCACGATTCCCGCGGAGAAGACGCAGGATTCGCATGCGGTGGTGTATGACCTCAAGGTGACAAACGAAAACGGCGTGCTGCACATGACGCGACTGCTCCGAAACGATTTGCTGGTGATCGAGCAAAAGCAGTATCCGTCGCTGCGTGGATTCTTTCAAATCGTGAGGACCGGCGATGAGCAGGCGATCGTTGTGCAACCTGGAATGGCATCTGCTGCGACCCACTGAGCTTCGCGCAGGACTTTGTCTTCTCTTGGTGGTGGCGTGCGTCACGATTTTTGCGGCGCGCCAAGCTTCGGCGAGTAACAGCGGCGACGCGCCGGCGTGGATGCACGCGCTGGTGAATGCGCCTTTGCCCGAGCACGACGAGAAGACTGACGCAGTCCTGCTCTATTCCGAAGACAACATCACGGTGCAGTCGGTGGACCGGATTCACAAGCAGGTTCGCGTTGCGTACAAGATCTTGCGACCCGGCGGCCGAGACCTGGGCAATCTTGTGATCCCGTATCGTTCGGATTCGAAAGTTTTGTCGCTGCGCGCGTGGAGCATTCCGGCGCAGGGAAAAGATTTCGAAGTAAGAGACAAGGATGCGGCCGATGTTGCGATTCCCGCGGTGCCCGGAAGCGAACTCATCACCGACGTTCGAGCCAAGTTTGTGCGCATCCCGGCAGCGGATCCGGGAAATGTGATTGGCTGGGAGTATGAGCTGGAGAATCGGCCACTCGTTTTGCAGGACGCGTGGTATTTCCAAAATGCTTACCCGGCGCGCGAGGAGCATTACTCGCTGCAACTGCCTGCAGGTTGGGAATACAAGGCATCCTGGCTCAATCATGCCGAGGCTGCGGCGCAGCCATCCGGAAGCAATCAGTGGCAATGGGTTGTGAATTCGGTGCCGGCGATCAAGTCGGAAGAAGAGATGCCGCCTCAAAGCGGGATCGAAGGACAGATGATCGTATCGTTCCTGGCTCCCGGTGGCGGGAGGACGTTCGCAAGCTGGCGCGATATGGGCGTCTGGTACAACGACCTGACGCGAGGACGGCGAGACGCGTCGAGCGACATCAATCAGAGAACGACAGCGCTGACGAGTTCTTCGAAATTGGTCTTGGCGAAGATGCGATCGATCGCGGATTTCATACAACGCGATATCCGCTACGTGGGCATTGAACTTGGAATTGGCGGGTTTCAGCCACACCCCGCGACCGACGTTTTCGCGCACCGGTACGGAGATTGCAAAGATAAAGTGACTCTGATGAGCTCGATGCTGAAAAGCGTCGGCGTCGATTCCTACTATGTGTTGATCAACACGGAGCGGGGCTCTGTAGCGCCCGAGATGCCTGCGCACGTCGGCGGATTCGATCACGCGATTCTGGCGATCAAGCTCCCCGATGGATTGAGCGATGGAGCGCTGGTGGCCGTGACGCAGCATCCGAAACTTGGCCGGCTGTTGTTTTTCGATCCCACCGATGAACTTACGCCATTTGGCAGCTTGCGCGGCGCGTTGCAAGCGAACTACGGCTTGCTGGTCACGGAAGATGGTGGAGAGTTGCTGGAGTTGCCGCAACTGGCGGACGCAACGACAGGGATTCGACGATCCGCAAAGTTGAAGCTGACCGCGGCGGGCACGCTCAGCGGCGATTTCGTGGAAGTTCGCGTCGGTGATTCGGCGGCACGCGAACGATATTTACTGAAATCGGTCACGAAGGATGCGGATCGGATCAAGCCGGTCGAAAACGTACTGTCGAATTCGTTGCCGACGTATCACATCACGCATGCGAGCCTTTTAAATCTTGATCGGATCGAATTGCCGTTTCAGTTCGACTATTCGGTGGTGGCGGACAATTACGCTCAATCGACCGGGGGATTGCTGATTGTGAGGATGCGTGTCGTCGGCAATGAATCGAGCGGCCTGCTGGAGACCAAAGAAGCGCGGAAGTACCCGGTGGTCTTCTACGGACCTCGCCGTGATAGCGATACCGTCGAGATTGCTATGCCGCCGGGGTACGAAGTGGAAGACCTACCTGAACCCGTGAGCGTCGACTATGGGTTCGCGAGCTACCACAGCAAGACAGAGGTCGCAGGGAACGCGCTGCAATATAGCCGCACGCTGGAGATTCGCGAACCGAGCGTGCCGCTGAGCAAGGTGAACGATTTGAAGACGCTCTATCGGGTCATAGCCGCGGACGAGAGAAATACGGCTGTGCTGCGGCCTGCCGGAAAACAGTAAGCTTTGGCTCAATTGGCCGACTAACGGCTCCTGTCTTTTTCATACAGCGAATCCATTATGGGCATTTGGACCGATAGTTGGTAGCTTGCCGCCAAGGTTTGGTCTGGGCGCTCCCTTCACAGACCATGAACTTAGATTGCTTGAAAATTGAGACGGAGTTGGGGTGTAGCCAAATATGATCCGGAAGCTTGACGGTCTGACTACGCTTTTGCTCGCGACAGTGTTCGCGGCGTTTTTGATGTATTCGTGTGCGGCCAAGCAAGCGCCGCGAGAGATTAAGGTGACGGTGCCCGCAGATTTTTCGGGGCAGATGACCCTGGACCCCTGTGCGAGTGGGCTGTCTTCGGAAGTCACGCTCACCGCGAAGGGGACGGCACCCACTTCCGCGTGCCCCAAACCCGGAGAGACCGTTACGTTGACGGTGGCGAAGGGTGGCCAGAATTATCGCATTCCGACGAACGAAGTCACGATTGAGCGCGCGGGCGACGGTTTACCGGTGGCGATCAAGGCACGCATCCGCTAGCGCCGGTTCGAGCCGTGTCGCGGCAATTCCAACCTGTTTTATTTTGTCGAAGTAGGTTTGAGAGGGTATCAGTGCGTGTGTTCAGCGAATTCGCGCAGATCAATACCTTCGTCGAGGGCGCCTGATTCTTGATTGCCCCATCGCTGGCGGCGCGCTTGGCTGCGAATTTTAGAGTTCAGCGAGCCGTTTAGATTCTTGAGTTTGTCATCGAGCGCGGCGACGCGTTTGCGAAGATAGAAGAGTTGATCGTAGGCGAGGCGAACCATAAAGGGTTCGTCGTGAGCTGCGCTTTCCTCGACCTGATCGGCGTAGCCTGAAGCCATTTCCACCATCTCTCCAAGCAGGACGAGACTGTCTGCTGAGTTTGAGACTTGGCGCATGGGTCGCTCTCCGTGAACAAGAAACTGCTATCAGGTTAAGGAGTGACGAGGAGGGGCACAATCAGTGCAGTTGTGTAGGATTCCCTAGTGGCTCTTTCGCACGTTCATCGCCGCGACGGCTGGATCGTAAGTGGCTGATCGACCACGGGATGTTGGATCCAGCGATGAGGAAAGCCGCAAAGCAAAGCGCGAAGACGGAATGGCCCAGGCTGGCTCCAAAATACTGCCAGAACGGAGCGCCGGCACCGGGGTAGTCGGACGAGAAGAGCAAGGTGAGCATGAAGATCAGGCCGCCTGCGCTGGCGGCGCGGACGAGGAAGCCGAAGGTCATGGCCAGGCCGATCGAAAATTCACCGTAAGCGACCAAAAAAGCGATCGGAGTGGCGTGGGGCATGACGAAGCCGCGAAGAATCGGCGCCATAAATGGATAGGCACCGCCTTCCTGCAAGAATTTGTTGATCCAAAACTGAAAGCCGCCGTGAAGGGTGAATTGGGTGCCGAAGACTTTGTATTCGCCGAAGATCAGGAAAAAGATGCCGACGGCGATGCGCAGGAAGGCGAGGGCACGGGCGTTCGAATCGGGCTCGGCCGCAGTGGGCACGGAGTTGGGCTGAGTCATGGCGGCGTATTCTGCCACACGAATGCGCTTGGGCGGCGGCGCCGATTAGTTGGAGGTGCCGGAACCCGCGCTGACTGGTTTTGCGGCGGGTTTGGGCATCGGCATCGGGAGTTTTCCGTCGGCGAGGCTGGTGAGCGCGAGGAAAGATTTGTCGTCGCGCAGAGTTGCGAAGACGGCGTCGACGCGAGCTTCCATCATTTCCTTGGTGCGGACGGATTCGTAGCGCTCGTACTGGAAAAAGTGGCGCTGGAGTAAGGCGAGCGCTTTTTCGCGTTGTCCGGTTTGCGCATAGATCGCAGCCAGGTTATAGGACGCGGGGAGCAGCGATTCGTTTTCGCGCGCGATTTTGAGAGCTTCGTCACCGTGACCGGTGCCAGCCATGAAAGCGGCGGCGAAGATCAGGTTGTACGGATCGGTGGGATCGAGCGCGAGAGCTTTTTTCGTGTACGCGTCGGCCTTGGCGGTGTCGCCTTCGGAATTCCAATACACGGCGAGATTGCGATAGGCGAGGGGAAGCGGATATGTCTGGACGGAACTCTCTATGAGCGAGAGGCCTTTTTTGAAGTCGCCTTCGTGAATGGTCATTTTGCCGAGGCCGTGGAGAGCGACGGCGCGGGATAGCGGATCGGCAGGCATGGCGAGAATAGCGTCGAAGCTGGCGCGGGCTTTGTCCCAGTCGCCGATGTGGTGACGGTAGAGTTCGCCGAGGTAACGGAGGGGAGTCGGATCGGCGGGATCCATACGGTGAGCTTCACGGTAGAGGCGTTCGGCTTCCGTAAACTTGGAGGCATTTTCCGCGACGAGCCCTTTGTTCATGGTGCTTTCGATTTTTGCGCTTTGCGCTGGATCGAGAATCGGCGCGTCGGGGATTTCGGCGACGTCGTTCACGCCGAGTTTTTTGAGAGCTTTGACGGCGTCTTTCGCTTTGTTGGGAAAGAGGCATTTCTGTCCGAGGACCGCGCGGTACTCTTCGATGGCGGTCGGGTTGTCGCCGGACTTGGCTTTGTTTTTTGCGTCGTCGAGTTTTTCTTTCAGCGCGTCCTGGCGTTTCTTCATTTCGGCGTTGACGATCTTTTCGACTTCACCGACACGGAGAAAGCCGTCTTTGTTTTGGGCTTTGGCGACGATGGTGCCGTCAGGCTGCGCGAGAACGGCCACCGGGAGTTTTTCTCCGGCGACAAATTTCTGGCCGACGTTGGTGCGGGCGTCGAGGATGCCGAGAGTGACGCATTGTGTCGCGTAAACGGAAAGGTCGCGCGAAAAGTTGAGGCTGGATTTTTCGAGTTCCTGTTGCGAGGTCGGGAACCAATAGAGGAGAAGGCCTTCGCTTGGCGGGGTATCGGTGGGTTGGATGACGCGCCATGGGACGCGATAGGTCATCGCGGCTGCACCGCTGCCGCCGCCGGACATTCCGCCCATGCCGCCGCCACCACCGCCGCCGCACGTGGCCCAGGATTGGGGAGCCGAGGCGAGCAATAAGGCAATCATCAATAAAGCTAGCGAACGAGCGAATGGTTTGGGCATGCGCGCATTATAGGCAGCGCGTGACATCTCACAAGGCGGCAATTGTCAAAAAGTTGTCGCGGGACGGCTTAGGACAGGCGGGCGCGGACGCGGTCGCTTAAGGCTTTGCCGTCCACCGTTTTGCCTTCGAGCGCGGCCTTGGCGGCTTTCACGACGGTACCCATTTGTTTGATCGAGGTAGCGGACGTTTCGGCGATCGCTTTGGCGATGGCGGCGTCCATTTCGGCTTCGCTGGCGCCGGCGGGAAGATACGTTTCGATGATTGCGAGTTCCTTGGATTCTTTGTCGGCGAGTTCGGGGCGATTGCCTTTTGTGAACTGGTCGATGGATTCCTTGCGCTGCTTGACGAGAGTCTGAAGGAGGGCGATGGATTCGTTTTCGTCGAGAGCGCGGATTTTTTCGGTCTCTGTGTATTGGATGGCGGACTTGATGCTGCGCAGGACGCTCAGGCGGAGCTCCTCTTTGGCGCGCATGGCGTCGACCAGGTCTTTCTGGATTTTCTCGGAGAGAGTCATCGGATCCTCGTGATTGTGAATATAGCAGAGGACGCGGGCAGGCTGTCACTTCACGCAAAACCAGATGTGACGGCTGCGCTTTCTCCAGAAAAAAGCAACGTGATAATTTTCGCGGGCTATTTGACTTGGCGCAGTGGGGCCGCTACCGTTTATATTTTAGATTTGGCGAATTTTTGCCGCCATGGCGGCGCACCACACACCAAGAACGGATGAGGAATGATGAAAGTCATTGTTGCGGACAAGATCAGTGAGCGCGGCGTAAAACTGCTGAAAGAGCAGGCGGGCTGGAACGTGGTGTTGACCACGAAAGAGACGATCGGCAAGGAGTTGGCGGATGCGGACGCGCTGATCATTCGGAGCGCGACGAAGGCGACGGCGGAATTGCTGGAGAAGGCGCCGCGGCTGCGGGTGATCGGGCGCGCGGGGGTCGGCGTCGACAACATTGACCTGGATGAGGCGACGCGGCGCGGCGTGCTGGTGATGAGCACGCCGGGCGGAAACGCGGTGAGCGTTGCGGAGCACACGTTCGCGCTGATGCTGGCGATGGCGCGGCAGGTTTCGCGGCTGGATAAGTCGATGCACGAAGGGAAGTGGGAGAAGGGAAGCGCGGCGGGAACGGAAGTGCGCGGCAAGACGCTCGGATTGATTGGATTGGGACGGATCGGCAGCGAAGTGGCCGTGCGCGCGGAAGCGTTCGACATGCGCGTGATCGGCTACGACCCGTATATCAGCGAAGCGGCTGCGAAGGAGATGCAGGTTGAGCTGGTGCCGCTGGAGAAATTGCTGGCGGAGAGCGATTTCATTTCACTGCACACGGCGGTGAGTCCGGCGACGCAGGGGATGATCAACGCGAAGACGATCGCGCAGATGAAAAAGGGCGCGTGGCTGATCAATGCGGCGCGCGGTGAGTTGATTAACGAGGCTGATTTGGCGGAAGCGCTGAAGAGCGGGCACCTTGGGGGGGCGGCGCTCGACGTGTTTGTGGAAGAACCGACGAAGAATACGGCCCTGGTCGCGCTGCCGAACGTTTTGGCGACGCCGCACATTGCGGGTTCGACGACGGAAGCGCAAGAAGAGGTGGGGACGCAAGTTGCGGTGCAGGTGCGCGATTATCTGGCGGATGGCGTGATTCGAAACGCGGTGAACTTGCCGGCGCTTTCGCCGGATCAGTATCGGCGCGGCCGGCCGTACCTGGCGCTGGCTGAGCGGCTTGGGTCGATGGTGGCGCAGGCGGCGGCTTCGAGGCCGGCGCGGATTCGAATCCGGTACGCGGGCGAAGTGGCGGAAGTCGGGACGAATTTGCTGAGGAGCGCGGTGCTGGCCGGACTGCTCAACGCGGTGCTCGATGAGAAGGTGAACGTGGTAAATGCGCCACAGGTGGCGACAGCGCGCGGCTTGACCGTGCATGAAGAGACGCGGAAGCGCGAGCACGGATTCCCGAACACGCTGGAAGTATCGGCGCTGACCGATAAGGGCGGGTCCGAAGAGGGCGCGTTTACCGTCGAAGGGACCGTCTTGCATGACGGTACTCCGCGCGTGCTGCAGATCGGCGGCATTCCGGTGGAGGCGCAGCTCGAGGGGACGATTTTGTACCTGCGCAATCGGGATGAACCCGGCGTCATTGGGTTGGTTGGGTCGACGCTTGGGAAGCAGGGCGTGAACATAGCGACGTTCGCACTCGGTCGGCGAGACGAGACTCGTGGGGCTCAGGCGGTTTCGTTGGTGCGGCTGGATGGGGATGTGTCCGAGTCGATTTTAGGACCGATTCGGGAAATTGGAGCCATAACCGAAGCGAAACTTCTGAATCTGGGAAAGGGATAATTTCCGCCAAAGAGGGATTGAAAATCGGGCGCTGATAGAGATGCTCGAGCCACTCGCGAAGACAGTTTTATAAACTTTTTCTAAAATCTCTAAAGTCTCTCCGGATATGAAGTTACAAATGGCGCGCGTATGCCATTTACACCTCTCGTTTACAATGTCTTGACATTGACTCTCTTGACATAAAGTCTCGCCGGGACTTTAATCAATATCATTTTAATTTTTGATTTTGTTTAGTGAAAGCTAGACGAGACGACTAAGTCGTCGCGACGAATTCGGGACGAAAGCCGGGCCCCACCCGGCTGGTGCACGCCTCCGAGTTACTTATCAATGAAAAGTGTGGGTCCGAAAGGAGATTTATGGGTGGACGTTTATTTAATGAGGCATTGTGTGCTTGGAGGCGAGTATTTTTGGCTTTCGCGATCATCGCAAGCTTGGGTGTTGGTGCACAGCAGGTTTGCGGGCAGGATGCGACGGGCCGGATTCTCGGAAGTGTGACCGATCAGACCGGCGCCGGCGTACCGGGTGCGGCGGTGACAGTGACCAACCAGGCGACACAGGTCAGCGTAACGACAACGACGGACAAGGATGGATTTTTTCAGGCACCGGGTCTGCCGATTGGGACCTACCAGGTGATGATTGACGCGCAGGGATTCCGCAAGGCGCAGTTCGAACACCAGGTTTTGCAGATCAACCAGTCGCTGCGCATGGACGCGCAGCTCGAACTGGGACACCAGGCGGAAGTCGTCGAAGTACGAAGCCAGGCGGCGAACGTCGAGACCTCGAACCAGACGGTGGGCGATACGGTTGTCGGAGAGGCCATCCAACAGGCTCCCTTAAATGGGCGGAACGTGCTGGACCTAGCTAAATTGCAGCCGGGCGTGACGGAAACAAACGGAGACTCGACCGCGGCGGGGACCTATAGCATTGCAGGCGGACGAAGTGACTCGGTGACGTTCCTCTTGGACGGCGGACTGAACAACAACCTGCTCGACAACAGCGTGGTGTTCAATCCGAACCCCGATACCATCGCGGAATTCCGGGTGCTGGAGAGCAATTACTCGGCGGAGTACGGGCGGAACGGCGGCGGCGTAGTCAGTGTGGTGACGAAGTCGGGCACAAACGATTGGCACGGAAGCGCGTTTGAATTTGTGCGGAATGACGATTTAAACGCGAACAGTTTTTTTAATAAGAACGATCCCACCAACCAACTTCCGCGAAACGTGCTGAAGCGCAATCAATTTGGCGGGACCTTCGGCGGCCCAATCACGATTCCTAAAGTGGTACACGGTAAGGACCGGTTTTTCTTTTTTGTCGGATATCAGGGCCAGCGTCTCTCGGCACAGGATTCGACCGGAACTGGAACGGTGTTCACGCCAGCGCAGGTGGGAGGAGATTTCTCTGGCGGGGGAGTAGCGGGAAATTGCCCGAACGCCGATCCTGGGGTAGCGGGATTCCTGCAAGCGAATCCATTTTTCCAGGCGAATCCGGCTAAGGCAGCGTGCGGCATCATCGACCCTACGAAGATCAATACGGTGTCGCAGAAATACATCACGGGGGGATTGATTCCCACGTCAGCGACGGGGACGGGGAATTTCCAAGGCGCGAGCACAAACAACAATAACGAAGTTACGATGAAGTTCGATTTTATACTTACGCAGAAAGACAAGGTAAGCGCGACGCTTGGCGGGGTGCGGAATCCACAGCTCAATCCGTTCCAGTTCTCGACGGTGCCCGGATTTCCGAATACAAACCAGCTCAACAACTATTTCGCAAACGTTGCGTACAGCCACGTTTTCACAGGAAATCTAGTCAACGAGTTGCGGCTATTCGTACAGAGGAATAATTCTTTGCAAGACGAGCCCGGCGTAAAACTGCCAACTGCGTCCGACCTGGGAATCGGAATCACACCAGACGACCCGCAGGGACCACCGAACCTGTTCTTCGACAACGGCCTTTCGCTGGGATTCAGCGAGCAGGGGCCAACGTCGTTGGTGAACAACACGTTTGGTTTCAGCGATAACGTCAGCTACATCCACGGCAAGCATAGCTGGAAGATGGGTGGTGGCGTTTCCACGTATCAAAACAACACAAAGTTCGATTTCGTGGTCAATGGCGAATTCGACTTCAACGGCGAGGGCGGCTCGGGCACCGGAAATTCGTTGGCCGACTTCATCCTGGGAATTCCGACGCAGTATTTCCAGGCGCCTTCGGCTCCATCAAACATTCGCAGCAAGGGCTATTACGGATTCCTTCAGGATGAATGGCGCATCAAGAAGCGGCTGACGCTTACGGCCGGTATCCGCTACGAATATAGCTCGCCAAAGGAAGACACGGAGGGCCGGTCGTTCTCGCTGATTCCGGGATTGCAGTCTCAGCGGTTCACCAATGCGCCGACGGGGCTGGTGTATCCGGGTGATCCGGGTGCTCCCTCGGGAGTGAATTTCCCGGATACGAGAAACTGGGCGCCGCGTTTTGGATTCGCCTGGGATGTCTTCGGAAACGGAAAGACCAGCCTGCGCGGCGGATGGGGACTGTTCTACGACGTGCTGAAAGGCGAGGACAACCTGCAATTCAACGGTCAGCCGCCGTTCTTCGGTGACGCGGGATTATTCTTCCCGACCGTAGGACCCGGCCAGGCTGCGGAGGTGCCGTTCTTCACGGATCCGTTCGGTTCGGCAGGAGCGGTCAATCCATTTCCCTCGCATACGCCGCCCTCGAACATCGACTTTTTGGCGTCGGGAATTCTGCCAATCAACGGAAACGGATTCGTCTTTCTTGTCGATCCGCACCTGAAGACGCCTTACACGTATCAATACAATTTGAGCTTGCAGCACGAGGTGACGCCGACGGTGGTAGTGGAAGTGAACTACGTCGGCAGCAGCTCCCACGGCCTGACGTCTCTACAGGACGTCAACCCGTTCGTGCTCGGAACGACGAACCGCGTCCTGAATCTGGGCGCGGGAGACACCAGCTGTGTGGATGACGACGGATTCAGTACATCCGGTGTGGATCCAGCGTCGACCTGCAGCTTTGCGGGGTTGCCGGAATTCAAGAACGTCAGCAAATCCAACTACAACAGCTTGCAGGCGAGTTTGACGAAGCAGGTTTCGGACAATCACTACTTGGGTCGGACTTACTTCACCTTGGCCTACACGCTGGCGCACAGCCTGGACAATTCTTCGGGATTCCGTCAGAGAAACAGCACGGTGCCGTCGTATCAACCAACCCTGTTCTACGGTGCCAGTGATCAAGACGTGCGGAACCGAATTACCTTCAGCGGCGGGTGGGACCTTCCGTTCGATCGTATGTGGGACTCGGGACCGAAGCGACTGACGCAAGGATGGAGCCTATTCCCGATCGTGACGTGGCATTCGGGATTTCCGTTCGACGTCTTTGCGAGTCTTGCGGACCGATTCGATCCGGGAGCGGAAGGACCATCGGGAGCGGGTGATCCGACAAATATTCACGCGAACATCGTTGGACCGACGAATACGTTTAACCCCCAAACCGCGCAAACGTTCAACGGGACGACTGGAAACTACTACTTTAATCCGAACAGCTTCAGCAACGCGCAGTGCGGCGATTCGAACAATCCGATCGCAACGTGCGTACCGGGGCCGACGCTTCTTCCTGCGGATTCCCAAGTGGTCGCGAATCCAGGTGTGGCGACCTACGGAACGCTGCCGCGGAATTTCCTGCGCGGACCGGATTACATCAATTTCGATCTAGCGTTTTCGAAGACGACAGCGCTGCTCGGAGAGCGACTGAAGCTGGAGTTTCGCGGAGAATTCTTCAACATCTTCAACCATGCGAACTTCCTGAATCCGGGAGTGAACAACAACGGGAACGGTACGTTCGGGGGAGGCGCTCCGGGCTCGAACATCAACAGTTCGCAGTTCGGCCAAATCACTTCGACCTACGATCCGCGAATTATTCAGTTGGCGGTTCGGTTGTCATTCTAAGCCGAATCCGATTTGTCGACGTAAGGCGCCGCTTACCGCGGCCACTTGAAACCGCTGGGAATTTCGATTCCCGGCGGTTTCGTTTTTGCGGCAGGGCGGCAACATGAGGAATCGATCCTGGAGTCGATCCGTTGTGTTCTGACGGCTGCCGGCGCGAAGCGGCCGCATTTTGGGGAAGGCCTAAGAGCGAGCGTTCGCCCTGGAACTTGTAGATTCAAAGGTACATTGCTTGTTTCTTTGAGCTAAAAGCGTTTGAAATCGGTTAGACCGGTCTGTTTCGAGGCGCGTCTCGAAATACCAAGTGTGTAACCGAGTGCGACCTATAATTTGCCGTCTAAGCGTCGCCCGTGCTCTCCTATTTGCAGTCCTGGTACTGGGTTGGTTCGATCCTCAGAACTGGTATCTCCAACAAAATAATGCGCGGGAGAACCAACTTCCTGCTACATACCGTTTATTTAATTCAGCGCATTAAAATACATGTCTTGACATAACCTCGCGCAGGCCTTAGAAGGTATCTCAAATCGTGTGTGGTGGTGGGATAAGGTTGCTCGGAGTCCAGCATAAACAAATCTGGCGCCGTGGAGTATTCGTTTACCACGGCATGCAAGTGCCCGCACTGAGCCCTCTCCCCGTGTGTCCGCTCAACCTACAGATGGTGTGCGAAAGGAGCAGTACATGAAGTGGTCTTCGTTGATTCGTTGTTTTTCGGGTAAATTCCCGGCAGTTCTGCTCGTATGTTTACTCTCATCGATCGGCGCTTTCGCTCAGACCGGCACCACGTCCGTTCACGGAACGGTTACCGACAAAACCGGCGCGGTGATTTCCGCTGCCAAAGTCACGCTACTCAACCCTGAACTCGGACTCGAACGCACGCTCGACACGGGCGCGTCGGGTGAATTCGATTTCATCGCTCTCCAGCCCGGCACCTACAGCCTGCAAGTGGAAGCTTCCGGCTTCCGCAAGTACGAGCGCAAAGGGCTGCAGCTGCTGGTCAACTCGCCTTCCACCGCCAACGTTACTCTCGAAGTTGGCTCAGCCGCGCAGACCGTTGAAGTCTCGGCGCAGACGGTGACGCTCAACACGACAGACGCGTCGCTCGGCACAGCATTCAGCGAACGTCAGGTGAAAGATCTACCGCTCGAAGCCGGCAACGTTCCGGAATTGCTTTCACTGCAAGCGGGCGTCGCTTACACGGGCAATCGCCCCGACATCAACAAGGATTCGGATACGCGCAGCGGCGCCGTCAACGGCGCACGCTCCGACCAGAGCAACATCACGCTCGACGGTGTCGATGTGAACTCCGACACGAAGGGGTACGCCTTCCAGTCGGTTCTGCCAATTACGCAGGATTCCGTGCAGGAATTCCGCGTGACCACTTCGAACTACAACGCGGACGAAGGACGTTCTTCAGGCGCGCAGGTTGCTCTCGTTACGAAGTCTGGTTCGAATGATTTTCACGGAACGGCGTTCTGGTCTCACCGCAACACGGCGACCAGCGCCAACGATTACTTCATCAAGCTTGCCGAACTTCAGAGCGGCCAGCCGAATGAACCGCCGAAGCTACTGCGCAACAACTTTGGTGGCGCATTTGGCGGTCCGATCAAGAAGGATCACCTCTTTTTCTTCGTCAATTATGAAGGGCATCGCCAGCGCGAAGCGCAGAGCGTTGTCCGCATCGTGCCAAGCGACACCATGCAAGACGGGATTATGGAGTATCCCTGCGCGACGGTGGCGGAGTGCCCAGGGGGAACGGTCCAAGGGTTGACCAAGTCGCACGCAGTTCCGGCTGGTGTGTTTGCGCTGACTCCCGGAGACATCAAGGGGATGGACCCGCAAGGCATCGGTGTTAGCACCAACGTGATGGTTCCTTATTTGCAGTCGTTCGCTCCGTTCCAAGCGAACGATAACTCGGTCGGCGACGGCTTGAACTTCGTCGGCTATCGGTTCAAGGGACCCGTCTCGGTCAACACGAACTGGTACATCGCTCGCGCCGATTACAAGATCACGAGCAGCGGCAACCACACCCTGTACTGGCGCGGTGCGCTCCGTAACGACAACAACGATAACGCTCCGTACCTACCGGGCGGCTCACCGTTGACAACGCAGGTGGACTACAGCAAAGGCTACTCGGTCGGCTACACCGCCGTGCTGCGCAGCAATTTGATCAACAACTTCCGCTACGGCTACACGCGCCAGAGCATCGGCCAGAACGGTAACCAAACGGAGGATGCGATTTTCTTCCGCGGACTCAACGACAACTCGACATCCAACAACTCGAGCAACGTTTTCACCAACAACACGAACTACCAGGTACCGGTTCACAACTTCGTGGACGACGTTTCCTGGATCAAGGGTCATCACACCTTCGCGTTTGGTGGAAATATCAGCATGTTGCGCACCCCGCAGGCGAACAACATCAACTCGTTTACGTCCGCTTCGGATAACCCGTCGTGGCTCGATACCGCCGCGATGGCCAACACAGGCGTTGCTGGTCACTTCGATCCAGGATGCTCGACCGGCCCTGGAGCATGCGGTGGGGCGGCGTTTCCCGCCGTCGACTCTGGCTTCGGCAACAACTATGACTATCCGATGGGCGCACTCATCGGCATGGTGACCCAGGTAAACGCACAATATAACTTCACCAAAACTGGCGCCGCTCTTGCTGACGCTGCTCCGGTTTCCCGGCGTTTCGGCGACAACACTTTCGAAATGTACGCGCAAGACACCTGGAAGGTGAAGCCAACTCTGACGTTGACGCTTGGTCTTCGGTACTCGCTCTTTGGTCCACCGTGGGAGACTGGCGGTCTTCAGGTTGCACCCAGCCGTAGTCTGTCTGACTATTTCCAGTCTCGCGGACAGGGTATGCTGCAGGGCACACCCTCAGCGGCGCAGCCTCCTATGAGCTTCAATCTCGCGGGTCCGGCTAACAATGGCCCCGGTTTCTATAACTGGGACACCAAGAATTTCGGTCCTCACGTAGCGTTCGCGTGGTCGCCTAAGGCTAACTCCGGATTTCTCCACGACGTTCTGGGATCCGGCGACAAGACGGTCATCCGTGGCGGATTCGGTATGGTTTATGACCGTCTCGGGCCCGCTCTCTTGTCGACTTTCGACGCGAACGGATCGTTCGGTCTTTCGACGACTCTGACCAACACCGGCGGTATCGAAACTCCGGGAATTGCTCCGCGCATAACCGGACTGACAGGAATTGACAACGTTCCACATACAGACTTGGCGGGTAATCAGCTGTTTGCACCGGCTCCGCCAGCCTCGTTTCCGCAAACGTTCCCGAGCGGTTTGGACAACGCTACCGGATCCTATGCCGTGTATTGGGGCATGGATAACAAGCTGAAGACGCCGTATTCGTACACGCTCGATTTCTCGATCGGACGCGAACTCGGTCACAACTTTGCCTTGCAGGTGTCTTACGTCGGACGGCTCTCGCATCGACTACTCTCGCAGGTAGACGTAGCGTCGCCGCTCGACTTGGTCGATCCATCCACCAAGACCGACTATTTCACCGCAGTGCAAGCGTTGACGAAGCTCTATCGCGCGGGCGTGCCAACCAGCCAAATTACTCCGGCCAAGGTTGGACCCACCGCAGCATATTGGGGCAACATTTTGCAGAAGTCTGCGTCTGGCACCTACGCGGTTCCAGACTTCTGCGGCGCAACCAACGTAAACACCCAGTTGCAGGCTGCCTACAATCTGTTCTCCTGCTTCGCAAACAATGAGACCACCGCCCTGCAGTTCCTCGATCAGGGATTCGGCTTGTTCGACGGAGCCAGTGGGAACACGCTTTACGCCAAAGGCGGTCCATACACGTTCATCGACCCGCAGTTCGCTTCGCTGTACGCGTGGCGATCCATCGGTTCGGCCGCATACAACGGGTTGCAGGTCACGTTCCAGAAGCACATGGGACACGGTGTTCAGTTTGACCTCAACTACACCTATTCCAAATCCATGGACATTTCGTCCGATGCCAGCCGCATCACTGCGGAAGGCGGCACCTTCGGCGGCCAAGTCATTAATCCTTGGAATACGCAGGCCCTGCGTGCTCCCTCGGACTTTGATCTAACGCACCAGATCAACGCCAACTGGCTCGTCGAACTTCCGTTCGGCCGGGGTCGTTGGCTTGCGTCGGATGCGCACGGCGTCGTTAACGGGCTCATTGGCGGGTGGCAGCTTTCTGGTCTCGCACGCTGGACCAGCGGCTTCCCGGTGGGCGTAGGCAACGGCGCTCAGTGGCCGACGAACTGGGAACTCTCCGGCTTCGGCCAGCAGTTGAACGCTGTTTCGACCCGCGGCGCAGTCAAGAATCCCGACGGCACAGTCAGTGTCTTCGGCGGTGATGCAGCGACGCTTGCCGCGTTCAACTCTTTCTCCCCCGATATGCCGGGGCAGACCGGTAACCGCAACAGCCTTCGCGGTGACGGTTTCGCCGGCCTGGATCTGGGCCTCAGCAAGCGTTGGAATCTCACCGAGCGGCATACCCTTCAGTTCCGCTGGGATGTATTCAACGCTCTCAACCTCACTCGCTTCGACGTGGGCAGCTTGCAGCTTTCGCTCACGAACCAGAGCAATTTCGGGGATTACACCGGCTTGCTCACCAACCCGCGCGTAATGCAGTTCGCATTGCGCTACGAGTTCTAAGCTCGGAGCAGTTGATCTCGTAGAACGAGCCGCCGGAGAGATGATTTCTCTCCGGCGGTTTTGTTTTTGCGGGCGCGAATTTCGTGGGAAGTTCGTTCGAACGCTTGAGGAGCTTCGCGGGTTTTGGGTCTTCGTCCGCCACGTTTCAATCTACTTTTATTTTCGAGCCGCATTTATCGAGACCAAAATCGGACGATCGACGACTCTAGATATGGCGTATTTGCTGTGCTAAGCTGGTTGGGACGCTTCGTGATGAGCTTGCGGCGGAGCGTGTCTGTCGGGGCGTAGCGCAGCCTGGCTAGCGCGCCTGGTTCGGGACCAGGAGGTCGAAGGTTCAAATCCTTTCGCCCCGACCA
>DASXPD010000116.1:0-42845 GCA_036493835.1 Candidatus Acidiferrum sp.
GTGAGAGCGTCGGCGTGATGCGTAGTGCCGTTGACGTCGGACCCTCGCGAATAGGCCAAATCGAGTTGCACACCCCACCGAGGCCGAAAATCGACCGTAAAAGTTGTATCCGCGCCGTTGAGGTTGGCGCGCTGGGGCTGCAGTGCCAAATTGAAATATTGATAGCCCAAGCTGATGTTCATAGATGGCCCGGTGGCCGTAATTTTTGGGCTCTGGGCGGCGGCTGGGGCGGCGCAGAGCAGCAGGCAAACAAATAGCTTGGTCAATCGATTCATCATCTTCCTAAGCCGGATAGCCCGTAACAAACGACTCAAAACCTGGGGACCGAACCGAAGGTGGGGGTGGGCGGGGAGCCGACCGAAGCCCTTCAGGTCGTCAGATGCCGATTCTGTCCTTGGGGAAGGATAACAGACAGAAAAGAGAGGCAAAAAGTATTTGGAGGGCCGGTTTCCGTTACGTCATGGCTGTCCAGGTGGTCAGTTGCTGCGGCGGAAACAGGGGGGCAGACTTGGCGGAACGATCGGTCCCTGTGTTGCGCTATCTATCTGATTGTAAGTGGTTTGTTGTGGGTTGCGTATGCTGACTACAAGCAAAAAGACGAGCCTCGGCGGCACCCGGCGCGCGAGGAAATACGCGAAGGAGCGCGCCGTGAAACGGTGCCCGTTTGTGGCTTCGGCAGAAGTCATCGAGGCGGGTACCGGCACCAAGCTGTCAGCGCGAACTTCGGAGATCGGAGTGGGCGGCTGCTACGTCGATGCGCTAAATCCGTTCAGCGTGGGGACCGCCGTGACGCTGAAAATTGTGCGGGATCAAGGAGCCTTCGAGGCGAAGGCGAAGGTGGTCTACAGCGACGCCAGTTTCGGGATGGGGCTGAAATTCGACGGGTTGGAGCCGGAGCAGCGGACGATTTTAGAGAATTGGCTCGCGGAGATTGTGTTGGCAGGTCGGACCGGGTAGCTCACGACAGGTAAGGTCGGATCGATCGGGTCGGTTTTTCGAACGGATTTCGGAAATTTAAAGTGGATCGCTACCGCGCGGCGGTCGGCGTTCCATTTTGGAATGGAGATTCGAAGTTGGAATTTGTTCATGGGATTGCGCTCAGCTGGGCGAGATGGCGCTATTTTCATCTCCCGTCGATTCAGTGAGTTGTGGTGAGCAGCCTAAGGGGATAGGTGGAGGACGGTGTGCTCCTTGGACTGTCGCAAGATGAAGAGCGGATTCCGAAGGGCGAGGTTGCGAGCGTCTTTGGGAGAAACGGACTGAGCCATGGCGACACGGGGACAGATGAAGTCGGTCGAGTTTAAGCAGGCGCGCTTGGCGCCGACAACCGAAAACGCTCTGGCAGAGGCGTCGTCTGCGGTTGCCTCCGCTTCAGTCGGGAGTGCAATGGCAGTGCTGAAAATTTCCAGCGCGGTGCAACCAGTTTTGGCGGCAAGCGCGCGGAGCGCGACGAGCAGCGAAATGTCGCAGCGTTCTCACCCGGCTCCATCACCGATAGCGACAGCGGTGGGGAAGAGTGCGCTGGGTTTGCCGCGATTTACAGCGGAAGAGACCATTCTGCTTCGTGGGCTGGCTTCGGGCGCCTCTTCGAAAGAGATGGCGACACAGATGCGATTGCCGCGTGAGTCCCTATATCGATTGATTGGCGATTTGCGGCGAAAGACTGGCGCGTCGAGCGACACGGCCCTGGCAGTCTGGGTCCTGCGGAACATGGGAAGCAACACGGGAGAACGCGGAGGCGGTGGTCGCTAACAACCGCGAGTTGATTTGCGGGCCAACGATGCGCTCGGCCGGGTGAATCGGTATACTTCGGGCGAGGTGATCGAAAATGCCCGCGTTAACGCCAGAAATGGCAAGGGGCGCTTTGCAACTGGCGCTGATGACGATCCAAAAAGAACACGGAACGACCAAGAGCGTGCTTGCCGCGATTCCGCCGACCGGAGGGGATTACAAACCGGAACCCGCGGCCCGAACGGCGCTCGAGATCGCCTGGCACATCGTTGCGTCGGAGCACCGGTTTTTCTCGTCGGTGGTCAAAGGGACATTTGATGTGTCGCCGAATCCGAAGCCGGAGGCGCTTCAGACGGGCGCAGACATCGCCAAGTACTACGATGAACTCCTGCCGAAGGTGCACACAGCGCTCGGCGGATTGAGCGGCGAGCATTTAGCAAAGGAAATGGATTTCCGCGGAATGTTTCAGATGCCAGCGGTGGCGTTTCTGGATTTGGGAATAAGGCATTCGGTTCATCATCGCGGCCAGCTTGCGGTGTATTTGCGGCCTGCGGGAGGAAGAGTGCCGGCGATCTACGGCGAGAGCTACGATTCGAAGAATGAGTAGGAGTTGAGATTGGCTGCGCTTGATTGAAGCTGTATATGAAATGAAAAGGGCCGCGAGAGATTGCGGCCCTTCTTTTTTCAACTCGACTGAACTGAAGATTTGCTTTATGCGGTGGTGCCATGTGCACGGTCAGCCTTGTCGACCGACGCTTCGCCAGTTGACGAAACATCTTCGCCGCCAGTGCCCTTCAGGATTTGCTTGGAGCGGCTCACTTCATCGGACGTCGAGCAGTGAACCGACAGAAGGATGCCGCCTTTTTCGATGATTCCTTGGTATCGCTTCGCTTCGAACTCAGGAATACCGAGGCCTACGAGCGCACCAGTGAGGCCGCCAATCGTGCCACCCGCTCCCATACCAGCAAGAGTTGCCATGATCGGGCCAGCCGCGATCAGCGGACCAACGCCTGGTATCGCCAGAGCTCCGATGCCTGCGAGCAGACCGAGCGCACCGCCAAGGACCACGCCTGTGCCGGCGCCAGCCGTTGCGCCTTCCGGCGCCTTCGTTGCTTTTTCGGTGCCCATTTCCCGCGTGCCAAGATTCTCCGGCAACAAAACGGAAATGTCTCCCGCTGAGAAACCTGCGTTTACAAGCGCGTCAGCGGCCTGTTCGGCCCCGTTTCGCGTGGAATAGATACCGAATACTGCGGTTTTTTTGTCAGCCATAAATTTCTTCTCCTTTGAAAATGAATTCTTCGCTTCTTCGATTTGTTGTCGAGTTGTGATCTCGCGTTTCGCGATCAAGCCTGAACTGCTGGGAAATTCACGATTTCGGCGGCGCGACAGTCAGTTGATTGGTCACGTTGCCTTGGCCGGCGATTTCGGTGGCCTTGGCTTCGATGGCGGCCTTTTCATCGTCGGAACGCACGGGACCTTTCAAAGTGACTTTGCCGTCCTGGCTGACGATCTTTATGTTGTGGGCGTACGTCGACAGCGTAGTGTCGCCATGCAGCGACGCGCGAATCTTTTTGGTGAGATCGCGGTCGGCCGGGTTCATTTTCTGCTTGTCAGCGGTGGCGCCGGACGCTTGGTCGCCCTTGTTGTTTTTGGTGTTGTCGGCGGCGGGCTGCTGCGGGTCCTGCGTTCGAACTCCGGTCGCCGGTAGCGAAGAGCCGAGGAACAGGCACGCTCCCAGCACCAACGCTTCGAAGCCGATCTTCTTGGGTAGTTTCATGGTGATCTCCTGACTAGTGCGACGTTAAGCCTTCGAGCCGGAAGTCGATATCGGGGGAAGGGTGTACCGGGGCGGGGAAAATAGCGGTAATTTTGCGGGAACAAAAGGGTTACTTGCCCCGTTTAATTGTGCAGATTCGCTCAGGCGTCGATCGGAGAGGTATGCGAGCACGAACGGGTGTGGCGGGGTGGCCGGTACTTGCCGGCATCGCGACGATTGCATGCGCAGCTGCGATCGCGGCGAGCCTGCACGCGCAGGAATCGATCAAGATCGACGTGAACCTCGTGAACGTCGCGTTTTCGGTGCGCGACGCGAGTGGCGCCCTGGTGGACGGACTCAAGCAGGACGACTTCGAAGTGACGGAAGATTCGGCGCCACAGAAGATCGCCTACTTCGCGAAAAGCACGGATGTGCCGCTGACGTTGGGCCTGGTCGTGGACGCAAGCGGGAGCCAGGACCACTTCGAGAAACAGCATGAACACGACCTCGACACATTTTTGAAAGCAGTGCTCGGGCCAAAGGATCGGGCGTTTCTGGTTGGATTCGGCAATCATGTGCGTCTGGTTACTGATTTTTCGCAGTCGGGTACGGAGATGATGCAGGCGTGGAAGGCGTACGAAAAAAAACCGCAGAGCTTTCCAGACTTGGGACCGCGTGAATCGCGCGATCTGGGAACCGCGTTCTACGATTCGGTCTTTTACTCGATCGACGACAAATTGGCGAAAGAGAACGGCCGACGCGCGTTATTGATCTTCAGCGACGGCGAGGACAATTCGAGCTCGCACGACATGATGACGACGATTGAGGAAGCGCAGCAGACCAACGTGCA
Source organism: Candidatus Acidiferrum sp. (assembly GCA_036493835.1). GTDB lineage: Bacteria > Acidobacteriota > Terriglobia > Acidiferrales > UBA7541 > Acidiferrum. The sequence goes on from DASXPD010000116.1 coordinate 4,338, forward strand.
GCTGTTTGCGATCCGCTACACCCAAAAAGAGCACGGGAAGCTGACGGCGCGGAATCAGTACGGGATTCGCGTGATGGACCGCATCGCACGGGAGACGGGCGGCATGCACATCGACGCGCAAGAGGTTGATCCGCACACTTATTTTCAGCGTATCGCCGAAGAACTTCGGACTTCGTATGAGCTTGGGTATTACCCGAGCGCGGCGAAAGACGACACGTTCAGGAAAATTGTAGTGCGGGTCAAGAAGCCTGGGCTTACGGTGCGATCTCGCACCGGCTATTTTTCGCGGTAATTCAGTCGATGTGTCGCGAGCTCAGTCGCGCGGCGCAATTTGCGTCAACGTATAAACGCCGAGCATGATGCCAAACGGAAGCTCCGGCAGTGCGAGCAGCGCAGCGGCCATGACGAGAATCCGCGAGGCGCGCTGGCTCGCCAGCATCGCCAAGCCGGCCACGATTCCCAACACGGCCGAAATTCCGGACCAAACGATCACCACACTGTACAGAATGTGAAAGACGTTCATGATCGTGAACGGATCAGGAACGCGCGTCAGCAAGGCGCCGAACATAAGCGTTGCGGTCGTCGTGAACGCGATAAGCCAGACTGTGACGGCGAGACGAACCACACCGTAAACAATCCACGCCAAGCCGAGTGTCTTAGCATCGCTGGCCGGGATAGTGCCGGAATGAGCGGAATAAAAAGCGCGAGCATCGGAAGCCATTTTGTTTTCTCCTTGAGCGCTGGGAGGCGCAAATGAAAACCGCTAAAGCCGATCCGAGTCGCGAAACTCACAAAACTAGCGACGAGTCCGGCGAGCCGTGGCGCGCTTCGCTTTGCGCGCGCCGCGAGCCTTGCGTACCACTTTCTTCGTGACTTTGCGCGCGGTCGTGCGCGCCGAGCGTACCGAAGCGCGAGCCTTTCGCGCGGGCTTGGAGCTGCTTGATTTCGCGACCTTGCTCTTGCTTTTACGCACGAGCTTGGACGCTTCGCGTTTCACTTCCCTAACCGCTGTACCGGTCCCGCCGACGATTGCCTTTTGCGCGGCATCGGCCTTTGCGGCGATGGCGCCGAGCGTCGATCCAATCGATTCTGCGACGCTGACGAGAAGATCTTGTGACTTCGATTTCTGGGACGTGGCCACGGCTGGGCTCCTTAACTTGGAATCAGGTCAAAAACGATTGTGCTCAAATGCTTCGCGCCGCAGGAGAAATGCAAACGGCGAACGCGAGCCGCTGCGGAGACCGGCTCGCGAACCACCGAAATCAAACCGGTCTGCGTCCTTGAATCACGCGAATCAGGATGACGATGATCGCGAGAACCAGCAGAATGTGAACGAAACCACCCAGCGTGTACGACGAAACCATACCGAGCAGCCAAAGAATGATCAGAATTACCGCGATGGTCCAAAGTAGGTCCACAAAAGCTCCTTGAAAGCGGCGTTACGCGTTCACTGCGACCCGGATGTACCGAGCGAAGGCGAGGTGACCTTCGCTGAGACTAATATCGATCAGACGACTTGCGACCTCATGTTACTTACGACGTCGTGTTTGCGTTACGAAGTCGCGTTGCGCGCTTCTCGGAATGCGTTCTCCGCGGAGTCTGCAACATCGCTCACATATTCCTTGGCATCGGAAACGTTGCGGTTCACATAGTCCTTCGCGTCGGTCATGTTGCGGCGGGCGCGCCGAATCACGGTTTTGCCGCGATCGGTAAGCTCGTCGACGCCGTCCTGCGCGGCGCCGCGAATGCGGTCGCGGGTGTCCTCGCCCGACTCAGGCGCGAAGAGAAGGCCAAGCGCGGCACCGGTCCCCAGGCCGATGGCAAATGCGGAAGCGACTTGCGGCCAACTGCTTCGATTACGAATCATGACGGTCTCCTTAGCTGCATCTTTCGTTTATTCCTGTCGCACAATCCGGTGCGTCTTACCGCGTCAACGTTGAGGCGTATTCAAGCAAATCAACCGCGGCTCTCCGAGTCATTTTCGACGATGCGGGGACGATATCTCTGGTCGCAATACGTCGCCCATCAGGTAAACGGGGTATGCGCAATTGCGTCTTCGTGTAGTCATTCGAATCGTCGGCGTCTTCCTGAGTGTTAGGTCCTTTTGCGGTTGCCGGCGAAGCTGCCGCCGTATCGCGCATTCTTCAATCTCCAGGCGGCACGCTGATCGAGATTTTCGCCACGACCTGCTGGCTCTTCTGATCAAAAACGAAATACTCGCCCGGCGAGACGGCATACAGCTGCTGGAGCCGGTCCTTGGCGTGCGCAAGCTCAGAAGCTGCTTCCAGCCAGATGAGACTGCCGTCGCCATGGCGCTTGAGTATGTCGAACGATGCGGACATGGTTCCTTTCCTCAGTGCGTGTGATACCGGAGAGCCTGCGCATTTGGCATGCCTTCCGGAGGCCAAATGCAATTGGGCGTTTGGAATGATGAAGTTGTGAGGTGCGCTCCGGTGGCGTCGCCGTGAAGAATCAGGGAAATCCCTTAGTACAGAACTATGTCGTTTGGAAAGAGACAGAGGAGTTTTTACGGTCTCAAGAGGCTGAGAAAACTGGGAAAGCAATCCCTCTCGTTATAGGTCTCTAATTGCTAACAGCAACGCCGAACGCTCACCCTCTATGCACGCGCTCGCCGCGTTTTTTTCCGACGCACATTCGTTTCCAGATAATCACGCAAGTGGTGACGCACCCGATCGAGCGGAGCCCGATCGTTTTCGAGGCGACTAATCAGTAGTGCTCCTTCGAGCGTCGAGATAATCAATTGCCCGAGCGCCTTCGCATCGACACGCGAGTTGATCTCACCATTCGCAACACCGTATTCAGCAACCTTCGCGAGCCGCGCCATCCAGCCCTGTAGTGCCCCGCGTGCCCGCGCTCGCAACACCGGATTCCCGTCGTCGGCCTCCACCGCCGTGTTCATCAAAGGGCATCCGCCCGGTACCAGCCCGGTCCGTATATCGACAAAGTTGTCGATCATCTTCTTCAATCGCTCAACCGCATCCGTCGCCTCATCCAAGCCTTCCAGCCGCCGGCTAACCGCCTTCTGCCACGCATAATCGAACGCCTCGCTCGCCAGCTCTTCCTTGCTCGAAAAATGCCGGTAAATCCCGCCCTTTTGTAGCCCAGTGACGCGCATGAGGTCCGACAGCGACGTCCCCTCGAACCCCTTTTGATTGAACAGGGGAGCAGCCTTTTCGACGATCTCGCGGCGTGTGTCTTCGCCCTTGGTCATGGCGGTGATCCTTCCTGAAAGAACGTCTCAAAAAGAGACCGACTGGTCTCTCCAGCCAAAGTATAGCATAACTTAAATGAGACCGAACGGTCTCTTATGGCATCGAATGCAAAGTAACGACGGCTTAAGCCTCAAAGAGCCGTCCGGCACAACGCAGCCGCTCCAGCTCAAGAAGGTTCGACGATCATGGCTCAGGCCCTCACACAAGCCGCCGTCTTCACCCCTCCAGCAACATTCCGCCTCTCGCTCGACAAACCCACGCCCCTCATCAATCCCTGGTTCATCGCCATCACCGTCACGCTCGCCACCTTCATGGAGCTCCTCGACACCGCGATCGCCAACGTCGCGCTCCCGCACATCGCCGGCGGCCTCGCCGTCAGCGCCGACGAAAGCACCTGGGTGCTCACCAGCTATCTCGTTTCCAACGCAGTCGTCCTCCCGCTCTCCGCGTGGTTGAGCCGCCTCTTCGGCCGCAAGCGCTACTACATGATTTGCGTCACGCTCTTCACCGTAAGTTCGTTGCTCTGCGGTTTCGCGCCCAGCCTCGGCGCGCTGATTTTCTTTCGCATCTTGCAGGGAATCGGCGGCGGCGGCCTCGCTCCGGTCGAGCAGGCAATTCTCGTCGACACATTTCCCGCCGCAAAGCGCGCCGCCGCCTTCGCGCTCTACAGCATGGCGATCGTCACCGCGCCGGCCATCGGACCACCGCTCGGCGGATGGATCACCGATCACTGGAGCTGGCGCTGGGTCTTCTTCATCAACATTCCCATCGGCATCGTCTCGCTGATACTGACCAGCAAATTGCTTTCCGATCCGCCGGAGTTCACCCGCGAAGTCGAAGTCGCAAAGCGCGCCGGCAAACTCAAAATTGACGGCTGGGGAATTTTCTCGGTCGCCATGGCGTTCGCGTGCCTCGAAGTCGTCCTCGATCGCGGCCAAACCGAAGACTGGTTCGAGAGCAATTTCATCATCTGCTTCTTCGCGATCGCGATGGTCGCACTCGTCTTCGCGATCATCTGGGAATGGCGCCATCCCGACCCCGTCGTCGAAATCCGACTTCTCGCCGACCGCAACTTCGCGCTCGCCAACATCTTCTACTTCCTATTCGGATTCTCACTCTACGGCTCGACCGTCTTAATACCGCAAGTGTTGCAACGCCTCTACGGCTACACCGCAACCGACGCCGGCCTCGTTCTAGGTCCCGGCGCATTCGTAATCGTGATGCTCGCGCCGGTCGTCGTCCGCCTCCTGCCCAAGCTCGGCGTAAAGAATCTCGTCGGATTCGGCTACCTCGTCTTCGCGCTTGCGATGTGGTATTTCGCCAGCTTCACGCTCGCCACCGACTACCGCCACGAAGCTCTCGCGCGAGTTTTGCAAGGATTGGGGATCGCGACGCTCTTCGTCCCAGTCAGCCAGCTCGCCTACTCCAACTTGCCGAAAGACAAAAACAACAAAGCATCCAGCCTCACCAACCTCTTCCGCAATCAAGGAGGCAGCTTCGGCATCGCTTTCGTCACCACGATGCTGGCGCGCCGCACGCAATATCATCAGTCCGTGCTCGTCGCGCACACCACGCCGTTCGACGCTCGCTATCAACAGTTTCTCGACAATTTAACCGGATATTTTTCGACACACGGCTTGTCGCACGCCGACGCCATCGTCCACGCGCAAGCACAAGCCTTCGACATATTGCAGCGCCAGGCGACGCTACTCGCCGCTCTCGACTGCTTCAAAATCCTCGGTTGGGTCGTACTGACGGGCGTGCCGCTAGTCTTCCTGATCAAAAAATTCAAATCCACCGGCGCATCATCGGCGAATCACTAAATCCGGGCGACTCCCAATCACTCCGATCTCCGGATTTCCGGAGTCGCAAAAGCGTCGTCGAACTCGATACTGACCGAAGCGCCCTTCCGCACATTATTCACAAGCGCAGGCCGAAAACTCGCCAGACATGTTCCACCTTTGTGTCGAACGCTGGGATAAACAACGCCCGCTGATCCATCCTCCAGTAACTGCCGTCCGAGGCGCTGCGAAGCCTTGTAACTGGTAGCGCTGAGGCAATCGCGAAACCGAGCATCATTCCGGATATCGTGAAACTCACCGCGAAAATCCGCCAGAAAATCGACGTACGAAAACGTCTCCTTTTCCTGCCAGTCGATCTCCTGCAATTCTTTAGCGCGGTGATACGAAACTTCGATCTCCGAAGTTTCCCGCCGGAATGCCGCATACCACGCGCCGCGATCCGATCCGTTAAAGCGGCTTCCCAAAGGGTTTGCATGGGTGAAAGCGGCATTGATGACGTGAAGGTTTGAAACGCCAAAAACAAGTTCGCGAACACTGATACCCGGCAGCGCGCCCGCTTCGCCCAGCAGGCGGTCGTTGGTCGCTCCTTCCAGTTCAAACAACGCTTTCAGATCGCTCGCATTTTCGGTCAGCCGCGTCAACACGCTTTCGTCGCGATCCAGATATTTCGACGGAATGAGCCGATGCGTATCGTCCTGCAATACCTTTGAAATTCGAGGCGGCATCGCGTTATCGCCCGCCTCTCCGTGAATCTAGAAGTTGTCGTACGCGCAGCATGGCCGGCTGTCCGCCTTTGATCATATAAGCGAGCGGAGCTTCGCCGCCGAAGATCGGATTTTGATTCGGCAGTTGCACCCAGCGATCCGCCAGTTTCTTGCTGTAGAGAATATTCAGTGCTTTGAAGACGCCGGTCAGAATCGAAATGCGCGTCAAGCGATCCTGATCCGGTGTGCCGCGGGCCTTGCGTTTCAGTTCGTAAAAGGCGCCATTCGAGACCCCTCCCAATAGTTGGCGGGCATCTTCGTCGCGCAATTCCCAAAGTTCGCAGAGTTTCAGAAATGCGCGAACGGCGGCCGGGCCTAAGCGCCTTTGAACTTCTTTGTCCGAAAGGTCGTCGGGGCGTTCCCAGTCGATTCCTGCGCCGACGGGATTCAGGGTAGCCATGATCCAATCCTTTTTGACTCCAAGTATGTAGAAGTATATCTCCAATACCGTATGAATGCAATAGGCGAGATCCGGGCGGGCGACGTCGGCATTACTCGATGATTTGATCGCATGTGAGGAGCGAGTATGCAGCTAGGCCGGCGTGGGCGGCTGCGACGCCGCAAGATCCTGAGCCGCAGCCAGCGCCGTCGGAAATATTTTCACGATGCGATCGACCTTCGTCAGCTTAAACAGCCCAATCACAGTGTCGTTCACGCCGGCGAGATGCATCACCCCGCCCGCCGTTCGCAGCCGCGATAAACAATTAACAATCTTGCCCAGTCCGCCGCTATCGATCCGCGACACGGCTGTAAGATCGAGCACCACACGCGTGTGTTTTACACTCAACAAATCTTCCACCGCCAACTGCAATCGCGTGCACGGGACGCCGATCAAAAGCGCGCCTCGCAGCTCCACCACGAAGATGCCCGGCAGAATTTCTTTTTGAATCACTTCCACGCAAAATCCTCCAAACACAAAAACGCCGGACACTCGAATCAAAGTCAAAAAACGCGGGCGAATCCTGCCACCGCCCTACCTAAACGCCCGTGGCGCTTTCTGACGGCGCTGCCTCGTCACACGGAAATTCGCGGATCGCGCGCGTGCAGCCCGTTAACGCTTCCAGAATCGAATTGCCCCACCCCGACGGAAGAAACGGCGCAATCTTCTGATTGATCGCCTTGTCAGCTTGGGCAAAAAATTTGAAATATTGCCCCGGCGGGGGCGACGCGAATTCCTTCACCGTGATCGTGAAGTCGACTTCGACCCCACTGACACACTTCTTGAACGAATAAAGATGCAGCTGAGCTAATTCCTCAGACGGGTGTTTTTGAGCAAATCTCCAGTCGGTCACGCCGACCTCCGAATGGAAAAGAAAAGTGGGACGCACTTCGAGGAACAAGCGCATCTTAGGCCGCGCAGGCGAGCCAAGTCAACGCGGGTGAACTTGACGCCAGAATCATGGCCGCGGCCGCTTGCTTGACCACCCTCAGCCCGGCGTCTACTATCGTCCCCCATGCCAAGTGGTCCTTCTCTGGTCGGACAAAGTTTTTCGCATTACACAATTACCCGCAAATTGGGCAGTGGCGGCATGGGTGTCGTCTACGAAGCCGATGATTCGCGGCTCGGCCGCAAAGTCGCTCTGAAATTCCTTCCCGACGAGATGGCGCAGGACGCGCAGCTTCTCGAACGTTTCCAGCGCGAAGCGCGAGCCGCTTCCTCGCTCAACCACCCCAATATTTGCACCATTCACGCGATCGAGCAGCACGATCGGCAGCATTTCATCGTCATGGAATTGCTCGAAGGCCAGACCCTCGCCGAAAAAATGGCGCGCCAGCCGTTCGCCATCGATCAGTTGCTCGCACTCGCGATTCAGATCACCGATGCGCTGGAATCGGCTCACGCCAAAGGCATCGTCCACCGAGACATCAAGCCCGCGAATATCTTCGTAACGTCCCGAAATCAGGCGAAGATTCTCGATTTCGGCTTGGCGAAAATCGAGCGCGTGAACTTGAACTCCGCTAGCAGTTCCAGCGTATCGCGCCTCGACACGGTAGTCGGCGAAGAGCTCACCTCACCCGGCATGTCGGTCGGCACCATCACGTACATGTCGCCCGAACAAGCGCGCGGCGAACTCGTGGATGCGCGCTCTGATCTGTTTTCCGTCGGCACCGTTCTGTACCAGATGTCGACGGGCACGTTGCCGTTTCGCGGCGATACCTCAGCGGTCATCTTCGACGCGATCCTGAATCGCGACCCGACCTCGGCCGTTCAGGTGAACAGCGCCGTTCCCGGCGACCTCGAGCGCATCCTCAACAAGCTGCTCGAAAAGGATCGGAATCTCCGCTGCCAGTCCGCAACCGAACTAAAAACCGATCTCAATCGATTGAAACGCGATCTCGACTCGGGCCCAAAGCGCGCGCAAGCGCAGGCGCAAGAACTGACCGACTCGCGTTCCGGCGCCGCCAAAACCGGTCCGAAATCCGTCGCAGTCCTCTATTTCGAGAACCTCAGCGGCGCGAAAGAAGACGAATACCTGCGCGACGGAATCACCGAAGACATCATCACCGAGCTCTCTAAAATCCGCGGACTGAATACTTACTCGCGTCCGACGGTGTTGGCGTTTCGCGACAAACAAGTCACGCCGCAGCAGATCGGCCAGCAACTGCACGCCGCCTACGTTCTGACGGGCAGCTTGCGCCGCGCCGGCACACGCCTTCGCATCACCACGCAGCTGATCGACACGCAAACCGATTTTCCGATGTGGTCCGAACGCTACGACCGTGAGATGAAAGACGTTTTTGAAGTCCAGGACGAGATTGCGCGCAAAATCGCCGAAGCACTTCGCGTCACGCTTTCTCCGCAAGAACTCGAGGCGCTTGCCGTCAAGCCGACGGAAAGCCTTCAGGCCTACGATTTGTATTTGCGCGGGAAACGATACGCCCGCCGGCAGACGCGCCAAGATTTGGAATTCTCGCTGCAAATGTTCGAGAACGCCGTAGCGATCGACGCAAGCTTCGCGCTCGCTTACGCGGCGTGTGCCAATGCCTGCGCGATGTTTTACTGCAACTATAGCCGCGACACGGTGTGGGTCGAGCGGGCGCGCAACGCTTCGGGAAAAGCCGTCGCCCTGCGTTGGGACTTACCCGAAGTTCAGGTCAGCCAGGCATGGGTTTTATACGCCACCGATCTGCATGACGAAGCCGTCCGCATGGTGCAAAAGGCGATCGAGCGCCGGCGCGATTGCGAAGGCGCGCATTATTTGTTGTGCCGCGCTTTGTTTGCGGCGGGTCGTTATCAGGAAGTTGCCGACGTCATGGACACTGCCATCGAGGCCAGCGGCGAAGACTACAACGTCTACGTGCCGATCATGAACGCCCTGAATGCGCTGGGAAAATCGGAATCGAACAAAAATATTTTGCAGCGATGTATAGCGGCGCTCGAAAATCATCTGAAGCAAGTTCCTGAAGATGCGCGGGCGCGTATCCTGCTTGGGAGCAACTACGCAGAAACCGGTCGTGTCGAGGATGCGATGCGCGAGACGAATCTGGCGATCACGCTGCGAGCAAATGAGGCGTCGATTCTTTACAACGCCGCGTGTACGTATTGCTTCCTGAAGAAGAAGGCGGAAGCTCTGGACACGGTCGCGAAAGCATGGGAAGCCGGATTCAAAGACGCAAGCTGGGCGCGCAAGGACCCGGATTTGGTTTTGCTGCACGGCGATCCGCTGTTCGAGCGACTATACCCCGCGACGACCTAGCGCGAACCGGCGATCGAATTCGTTTTCGAAAATCTTCCAGAAAAAAATCCCGGGTAGCGTGTTCCGCTCCCGGGATTTCCGAATTCGCTATCGATTTTTCTGTCGTGCTAGATGTGATTGAACAGCAGCGGCGCGCCCAGCTTCGATGCATAGCTCGGACGATACCGCTCTGTGTTGTACAGCGTCTTGAGATCGACGCGACGCGCACCCAACGATGACGCCGGCAACGGCGCGTGTGCGTAGCAACCGTTCTGAACGGCAACCATGCGCCCGGTGACGCCTTCCGCCAGCATTTCCACCGCGATGTTCGCGTAAGTGATCGCGACAAGTTGATCGATCGCGTCGGGTTCGCCCGAGCGCAGATCGTAAGTCAGGTCGCTGATCATGATTTCATCGCCCGTGCGGCGGCGAATCTCTTCGCCCAGCGCTTCGCCGATGTCGACCTTCTTGCGATGACCGTAAGCGTCCGCTTCGCCGTATTCGGCAACGGAGCCTTCCTTCCACGTCGCGCCTTCGGAAACAATCACAACCGAGTAATGGCTGAGGTTCTCGCTCTTATCGTGCTGCAGGATTTCCGCAACGTGGTCGAGATCGAACGGATACTCAGGAATGAGGCAGCGCGTCGAGGTCACATACGCGGTGTATAGCGCAGTGAAGCCGGCGTCGCGGCCGAAAATGCGAAACACGCCGATGCGTTCGTGCGAACCGAGCGTGGTGCGCTGCCGCGTGATCAGTTCTTTCGCGCGGGTGATCGCGGTCGAAAAGCCGATGCAGTATTCGGTGCCCTGAACGTCGTTGTCCATCGTCTTGGGAATGGCGATGACCGGCATGCCGGCTGCGGAAAGTGCAGCGGAGAAGCTCAGCGTGTCGTCGCCGCCGATCGTGACCAGGCAGCCGATGCCGAGGCGCTCCAGATTTTCCAGCACGATCGGCGTGAAGTCGTAGTGCTTGCCGTCGAATGGCAATTTCTTGATGCGATCCGGGCTGATGTGCTTCGGAAGTTTGCTTTCCAGCATCTTGCGCGGATTGGTGCGCGACGTATGCAGCACGGTGCCGCCGGTGCGATCGATCGTGCGCGTGTTGTCGCGCGTCAGCGGGCGAATGTAAATCGGGTCTTCATTCGCATCCGCCATGTGGGTCAGACCCTCCCACCCTTTGCGAATGCCGATGACTGAGCGGCCCATTTCTTTCGCGCGATAGACGACCGACTTGATCACCGGGTTCAACCCCGGGACATCGCCGCCACCCGTCAGGATTCCAATGTTGTTTTTCGCAGCCACGTAACACTTCTCCTCACCGCATGGGATTGTCCGGCGCGGCTTGTTCCCCAAGGCCAAGCCCGCCTCCGCGACCCTACATAATCGCATAAACGCGCGCGGCGGTCCGAATTTGAAAAAGTTGTGTCCGCTATGAGGAAAACTATTTTAAAACCGTGAAATTATCGCTAGGCTATGCCTCGCTGAGGTGGACCGATGGCGGCAACTGGGGCTCCGGCGGCTGGAAGCGGTTTTGGCAGCACGCTGCGCCGCGACGCGTGGTGGGTCGAAGTATTACCCGTGATCATTTTGTTGGGAGGTTTCGGGCTTTATGCCACGCTCCGGGCCTTCGAGGGAAGATTCTATGAGTGGGGACCGTATCTCTCCCCGTTTTACTCGCCCCTGATTGACGCATCGCATCGCTGGTGGAAGTGGTCACCGGCGATTTTGATTTTAGGGGGGCCGCTGAGTTTTCGCGCCACCTGCTACTACTATCGCAAGGCGTACTATCGCGCGTTTTTCGCCGATCCACCGGCGTGCTCGGTCGGCGAGCCGAAGCGCTCTTACAGCGGCGAAACGAAGTTTCCTTTCATTCTGCAAAACCTTCATCGCTACGCGTTGTACCTCGCCATCATTTTTCTCGCGTTTTTGTGGAAGGACGCCTACGACGCGTTCTGGTGGGACGGAAAATTCGGTATGGGCGTCGGCACGCTTGTCCTGCTCGTGAATATTATTTTACTGACCACCTACACGCTGTCCTGCCACTCGCTGCGTCATCTTGCCGGTGGAAAGCGCGATTGTTTTTCTTGCGCGTCTTTCGGAAAACCGAGACATGGTGCGTGGTCGTTTCTGTCATTTCTGAATGAGCGCCACATGGTGTTCGCGTGGATGAGTTTGATTTCCGTGGGATTCGCCGATTTTTATATCCGCATGGTCGCCAGCGGCGTGTTTCGTGATGTGAGGATCTTTTGAGCGCTGCCAACCAACAATCTGATCGATTTGAAACGCATGAGCACGACGTATTGGTGATTGGCGCCGGCGGTGCCGGACTGCGCGCCGCGATTGAAGCATTGGCGCAAGGCGTGAGCGTCGGTGTCGTCAGCAAATCGCTGCTGGGCAAAGCGCACACCGTGATGGCCGAAGGCGGCATTGCCGCTGCGATGGGCAACGTCGATTCCGCCGACGGCTGGAAGCCGCATTTCCGCGACACGATGCGTGGCGGGAAAATGCTCAACAACTGGCGCATGGCGCAACTCCACGCGCAAGAAGCACCGGAGCGCGTTAGTGAGCTGGAACATTGGGGCGCGATTTTCGATCGCACCGCCGATGGAAATATTTTGCAGCGCGCGTTCGGCGGCCACACCTACAAACGTTTGTGCCACGTCGGCGATCGCACCGGCCTCGAAATGATTCGTACGTTGCAGGATCGCGGCGTGCAGCTCGGCTTCGACGTGTATATGGAGTGCACGATCGTGCGGCTGCTGAAGGACGGCAATCGCTGCGTCGGCGCGATCGGATATTGGCGCGAGCAAGGCCGCTTCGTCATTTTCAAAGCGAAGTCGGTGGTGATGGCCACCGGCGGCATCGGCAAGGCATGGCCAATAACTTCCAATTCCTGGGAATATACCGGCGACGGCATGGCGCTGGCGTACGAAGCTGGCGCCGAATTGATGGACTTGGAGTTCGTGCAGTTCCATCCGACGGGGATGGTGTGGCCGCCGGGCGTGCAGGGAATTCTGGTGACCGAAGCGGTGCGCGGCGAAGGCGGCATCCTGCGCAACAGCAAGGGCGAGCGCTTCATGGAAAAGTACGATCCGAAGCGCATGGAACTTTCGACGCGCGATGTCGTCGCGCGTTCGATCTACACCGAAGTGAAGGAAGGCCGCGGCACCGAGCACGGCGGCGCGTATCTTGATATCTCGCACAAGCCGGCCGAGTACGTGAAGAAAAAGCTGCCGAGCATGTACCACCAGTTCAAAGAATTGGCGGATGTCGACATTACGAAAGGGCCGATGGAAGTTGGACCGACGTGCCACTACGTGATGGGCGGGATTCGCGTGGAGGCGGATACGGCGCAATCGACGCTGCCGGGATTGTTTGCGGCGGGCGAATGCGCTGCGGGTTTGCACGGTGCGAATCGCCTCGGCGGAAACTCGCTGTCCGATTTGCTGGTGTTTGGGCGGCGCGCAGGGTTGGCGGCGGCGAAACACGCGAAGGAAGTGTCGTCGCGGACGATCGATCCGGCGCAAGTCGACGCGGCAGAGAAATATGCGCTCGGGCCTTTTCAGCGGCAGCACGGCGAGAGCCCGTATGCGATCCACCGCGATTTGCAGAAGACGATGCAGAGCCTCGTGGGGATTTTCCGAACGCGAGGCGATGTTGAACAGGCGCTTGCGGAGCTTGAGAAATTGAACGAGCGCTATAAGTTAGTCAGCGTCGAAGGCTCGCGGATGTTCAATCCAGGCTGGCATCTCGCGCTGGACATGCATTCGATGTTGAAGATTTCGGAAGCGGTAGCGAAGTGCGCGCTAGTCCGCGAGGAAAGCCGCGGAGCGCATAGCCGCATCGATTTTCCGGAGACGAGCGCCGAGTGGGGGACGAAGAACAACATCATCAGCCAGGACGCCAGCGGCGCGATGAATCTTCGCCAGGATTTGAAGAGCGATTTGCCGGAAGAATTGAAACAAGTGCTCGCCGAGGACGGCGGCGGCAAGTGAATTTCTCCAGCCAAGGTCGACATAATCTTCGTCGAGCGATCGATGCTGATTTTGCGGCGGAAATGAACCAATGCTTGACGGCGTTAGCTCCGCGAACGGATAGTCGCAATTATGGACATTCCGTGGAAATCGTTAGCGCCGGTCGAACCGGGACGCGAATACGTCGTGCTACTCAGCTATCTTCCGCTTCGACGCTATTCCAAGATGCCTCTGTTCTTTCGCTACTCAGGGCAAATCAATCGGCAGCTTCGGGCGACGCCGGGCGCGATCGGATACACGATGCGGGCGAAACTTTTGAGTCGTCGCTTCTGGACGCTTTCGGTGTGGGACAACGACAAGGCGCTGATGGAGTTTGTCGCCAAGGTGCCGCACGGCGAAGCGATGAAGCAAATCGCACCGTATATGGACAAGACGAATTTCTGGCGGTGGAAGCTGCCGAGCGCGGAAATTCCTCCGCGTTGGGACGATGCGATGCGACGCGCGGCGGCGAGCGCGTAGATCGCGACTTCGTCTGTAACTCTGTCCGTAACTTTGTCCCTAACTTCGTCGGGAAGCTTACGCTTCGCGAAGCGAATTGTGCTGAGGAGAACTGACCGATGGCCGAAGCGATCCTGAACGTGTTTCGCGGGAATAAGGACGGCGGCGAGACGGTGAATTATAAAGTGCCGATCGCGCCGGGCATGGTCGTTCTCGATGCGCTCCATTACATTCAGGGATATCTTTCTCAAGATCTTGCGGTGCGCTGGAATTGCAAAGCGGGGAAGTGCGGTTCGTGCTCGGCCGAAGTGAACGGGCGGCCGCGGCTGACTTGCAAGACGCGCATGGATACGCTGCCGACGGATGAGCCGATCACAGTGCGGCCGATCAAGACATTTCCGATCATCAAAGATCTGGTGACCGACGTTTCGTGGAATTACAAGGTCAACAAAAAGATTCCTCCATTTCAGCCGAAGAAGGGAACGGACTGGAAGTTTTATCAGGAAGATGCGGACCGGGTGCAGGAATTCCGGAAATGCATCGAGTGTTTTTTGTGCCAGAACGTTTGCCACGTTTTGCGCGATCACGATAAAAAGGCGGAGTTTGGCGGGCCGAGATTTTTTGTGCGCGTGGCGGGACTGGAGATGCATCCGCTGGATGACGGCGACCGCGTGCCGTTGCTGAAAGAAGAGCTGGGGCTCGGGTATTGCAATATCACGAAGTGCTGCACGGAAGTTTGTCCCGAGGAGATTCATATTACGGACAACGCGATTATTCCGTTGAAGGAACGCGTTGTGGACCGGTATTACGATCCGCTGGTTTGGATCGCGAGGAAGATCGGGGGGAAGTGAGGATTGGTTTTTGCTCGACACGATGGTTTTGAGTGACTCATTGTGCTGAGATCCTTCGCTTCGCTCAGGATGACGGTTTCTATGTTGGATGAACTCGTGATGTATTCGCCGCACCCGACAGAAGACCCACCCTCACAAACCGAGGGTGGGGCACCCGACCGCCTTGTTTGTGGTGGGTTAGTGAGTGGTTGAAGAGATCCGCGGAGTGATCGTCCCACGTTAGGAGGATCAAGATGGATCTGAAATTGAAGATGATCTCCAAGTCAGGGATTGGCGAAGCGATCGCGAAGGCCGAGTTGTATCGCTACCTCAATGAACCCGAAGAAGCGGAGTCGATATGCCGCGATATTCTGGCGGCTGATCCCCAGAACATGCTTGGATTGCGGATGCTTGGGCTGAGCATTACCGATCAGTTCGATGGGCGGCCTTCGGATCGGTATGGCGAAGTCGAGAGGATTTTCGACGGGCTCAAGGACGCGTACGAGAAGCTCTACTACACGGGACTACTGTGCGAACGGCGGGTGAAGGCGCAGTTGCGTGTTGGGCGATCGCCGCACACGCTTCAACCGCTGTTAGAGCGGGCGTTGCAGTGTTTTGCGGACGCGGAGAAGATTCGTCCGGCAGGGAATGACGATTCGATCTTGCGGTGGAATCGGTGTGTGCGATTGTTGCAGAGCGAGCCGGATTTTCAGTCGGAAGAAGCGGCTTCATTGGAAGCTTGGGATTCGCCGCCGAATTGACGGCGCTCGTTGGCGAGATCGCGCTTGAAGTTGACGTCGGGCGGAGTGAACCCCGCCCCTACAGAGAAAGCCCCCATCCCCCCTTTATTTTGTAAGAATGTGATTCTAAAAGACTTCGGCGTTGCATTGTGTTAAGAATGTGATTCTAAAGGACTTAGGGCGAACGCAAGTTGCATCAAAAGAAAAAGGCCCGCTTCGAGAGAGGCGGGCCTTTACTTGTTTGTATGATAACCGAAGAGGTAGCGTTTGTCAAGATGGAGTTGACGGTTGGCGGGCGATTTTTACGTATTCGAACCGACCTATCGTAAGAGTAGAACCTGCCTCACGTTGACGTTAGAGGTGCTCCACCTCACAAACCGCACCCTCAGAAACCTAGGGTGCGGCACCCGACGTGGTCGAACGCAGCCGATCGTGAGAGTAGAACTGGCCGGACGTTGGCGTGGAGGTGTTCCGCGTTACAAACCGCACCCTCAGAAACCTAGGGTGCGGCACCCGGCTGGCGGCGTAAAGCCGCCTCTACAAACCCGAGTCTCCATAAATGTGGCAGTCGCAGGCGCTGCTATTTCAGGACGGGGAGTTGGATGGTGGAGGGGGATTGTTTGGAGTGGTAGATGCGGTTGGTGGCTTTTTGGAAGTCGGAGGGGGTGGCTTCCATGATGTTGATGAATTTTTGGGGGTTACGGTCGGTTAGGGGGAACCAGGAGCTTTGGATCTGGATCATGATGCGGTGACCGTGGCGGAAAGTGTGGTTGATGTCGGGGAGGTCGAAGTTGATGGCGGTGGGTTGATTGGGGACGAAGGGTTCGGGCTTTTCGAAGGAGTTGCGGAATTTGCCGCGGAAGGGTTCGCCGCGGACCATTTGCTGGTAGCCGCCCATTTCGAGGTCTCTGGGGTTTGGTTCCGGATTGGGAAAGTCCGTCGGGTAGACGTCTATTAGTTTCACATCGAAATCGGAGTCGGTGCCGGAAGTGGAGACCCACAAATGGGGTGAGACGGCTCCAGCGACGGTGACATCTTCCTGGAGCGGGGCGGATTGATAGACGAGGACGTCGCCGCGACGGGTGAGGAAGCGCTGATCGGCGTCCATGTATTCGCGCGGGACGTCGGTGGTGATCGAGTTGATGAACGGAACGGGGTGCGCGGGATCGCTGATGTATTCGTCGTAAGCGGATTTCGAATCGTCTGGTGAGTCGGAGAGTTTGCCGCCGTCGTGGAGGTAAAGCGTGCGCTTTTCGGTTTTTGGCGGAGGCCACGCGTCGTACTGGCGCCAGGCGTTCGTACCGGTTTCGAAAACGTACGCGGTGGGAAGTTTTGGATCGGGCGCGTCTTTCAGATGCTGGCGGAAGAAGGGCAGGAGGATTTTGCTGTTGTAGAAATCGGAAGTTTTGGAGGCGAAATCGACATCGCCGAGTTTGTCGCCGGGAGTTCCTTCCCAGCCGCCATGGACCCAGGGGCCGATCACGAGTTTGTCGGACGTGTTGGGGCTCAGTTCGGCGACCTTGTGGAAGACGCGGCGAGGGCCGACGAGATCTTCGGCGTCGAACCATCCGCCGACGGCCATCACCGCAGCGTTCACGTTTTTCAGGTGCATGGAGATGTCGCGGGCTTTCCAGAAGTCGTCGTAGTTGACGTGATCGACCTGATCGTCCCAGTAGCTCTCTTTTTGATGGAGGAGTTTTTTGGAGTTCGAAAGCGGGCCCATCTGGAGATAGAACTCGTAGCCGTCGGTGGTTCCGTAGTCATAGCGGGGACTGCGGGGGGGAGGCGGGCCGATGGCGGTGCGCGGCGGGAAGTTGGTGTAGAAGCCGAAGTTGGCGGCGACCATGAAGGCGCCGTTGTGGTAGGCGTCGTCACCCATGTAAAGGTCGGTGACGGGAGCTTGCGGCGAAGCGGCTTTGAGGGCGGGGTGCGAGTCGATCATTCCGGCGGCGGCGAAAAAGCCGTCGTAGGAGATGCCCCAGATGCCTGCTTTGCCGTTGTTGTTGGGGACGTTGTGGAGGAGCCATTCGATGGTGTCGTAGGTGTCGGTGCTTTCGTCGAAGTCTTTCGGGCCCTTCTTGTCTTTGTGCGGAGTGACTTCGACGAATGTGCCTTCGGACATGTAGCGGCCGCGGACGTCTTGGTCAACGAAGATGAAGCCGTCGCGAACGAAGACGGGGGAAGGGCCGAGGCGCTTGGGGTAATGATCGACGCCGTAGGGAGAGACGCTGTAGGGAGTGCGATCAATGAGGAAGGGATAGGACTGCGAAGTGTCTTTGGGGATGTAGACGGCGGTGAAGAGTTTTACGCCGTCGCGCATGGGGATACGGTATTCGTGCTTTGTGTAGTGCTCGCGGATTTCGGCCGTGGAGGCGGCTTCGGGGTCGTCGTCGGCGGAGACGCGCGGGGCGGATGGCAGGGCGAGAAAAATCAGGAAAGCTGCGGCGCAGCAGGTGGCGAATCCGCGCAGGGAAGCAGGCATCAAGGAGTCCTTTGAATGGGTGGTTTTGAGCGGGACAACAATACGTGGGGCAAAAGGGAAGGTCAAACGTTGGAGTGACTGGCGTGTGAAAGAACGAAGGAGCAACACATGGCTCTTCAGGATGTGTGCCATTTGTCGGGTTACCGCGTTTAATGGAACTTAGTCAGGCGAACGGGCTTCGTGTAGGAAATCCCAGTGAATCTGAGGCTTATCCGCGAGGGGCGTCACCTTGGGACAGCAATTGCAATTCGCCTTTGGGAACAACAAACTCCTCGGCAGGTTCCAGTCTGCCGCAATTCATGCATACGAGGATTTTCGGAAAGACAAACACAAGCGGAGTTCGAATGTCATGTGAATGAATGGCGATCTCTGCGATGAATTTTTCTAAGTTTTGGGAACCGCACGACTCGCACTCCACGGCGCACCTCGAGCGACCTTGAAGGAATCCGGATCAAGTGACTAATAACTCCATCAAGCGGCCAAATACAAGCGAAAAAGCGCCGTAGGAACCTTGGCAATCGGCGGCAATCAGGTCGCGGCGAGAAGTCAATCCTAGATGGTTTGGTGATCCAGAATCCTATCGTGTTGGGAGGCTCTGAGAAGAAAGACGCAACCCGATTCCGTGAAGCTCTCGCGGTGCACCGTGGTTGGTTCCGCTCGGCAATAATCGCCCGGTTTCATCGGTTGGCCCTCAACAACGAGGTCGCCCTGAAGAATGAAGACCTCTTCGATCCCACCGTGGCGATGAGAGGGAAAATGGGTACCAGCTTGCATTCGCACTATCGAAGTGACCGATTTCTCCCGATCATCGACAAATAGGATTTTCTTCTCGCAACCTGATGCATCAATAGATTGCCAAAGCATTCCTTCCGATCTGGCAATGAACAAGCCGTCGCGATCGAGAAGAATCTCAGTCGGGATCTGTGCGCGGGTTGCGGCTTCATTGACGATTGCGGGACTCGACCCTAGAGCCGTCTTCTCAACGGCGGCAGATTCACTCGATACAAAGGTCCCGCCATTGAGCGCTGCGTGGACAGCCAAAGGGAGGTCAGCTATCAAGCGTCCTTTGAGGACAAATCCCCGCACACCAATGGTGAGGGCTGCTTTGACGAGATCTTCATCTTGATGAACGGTAAGAATGATCGCGGGAGTTTGAACGCCCCGGTTCCGAAGGAGGCGAAGTGCCTCGATGCCGGAGAATTTTGGCATCGAGATGTCGGTCACAATAAGATCCGGCGCAAATTTAAGCACGCATTCGACAAGTGCAGCGCCGTCGCAGCATTTAGCGACAATCGCGAAGTCGGGCGAGAGGCGCTTGGCGACTGCGTCGATCATTTCCGGCACGTCGTCCGCGAGGACGACGCGTATTTGTCTACCCGAGCTTTGCACAGGGAATGTGGGGCGCAGTGGAAAACAAGAGACCCGCTCGAAGATCCTGAAAAGAGATGAAGACCACCGTCATCTCATGGTTGACGCTAACGCGCGCGCCCTCTCTGCCTTTCCTTCGCCTGCCACACCGGCTTTGGCGACTAACGGGACTCTAGCATGAATTCTTGTGCCTTGTGATGGCACTATCGTTCACGCAACTCCCGGCGTGACTGTGAATGTAACGGTCGGGCGATGCTCGATGCCAAACAGGCGAGGTACTGGAGGCGACTCTAAGAAAGCGGCTAGGCGTTCTTCCTCTTCATTGGACGCCGCGTGCGCGATCGCATTCCGTCCCGGGAAAAACCTCTTACGCAATTCTGTCCAGCCTAGGGTTGACCTGTCTTCGGTGCGGCGTCTTCTTTGGCCCATCGCGCTTTCGTTGTTTCAATGTCTTTCGCGGAGGGCGGATAACTTTTGAAGGCCTTTTTGATGTTGCTGTCCGCGGTTTTCCAGATTTTTTCGTCGTCGTTGTGGTAGAGCTTTGCGCTGGCAAACATGCGCCAAGCGAGGTCTCGCGATTTCGGGTCAATCAATTCAATACCCAGTGTCCCAAGATGCGACGTTGTAGTGTTCATGGAATAGTAGATATATCCCCAGTGATAGCCGTAGTAGGTTCCGTAGATGCCCCAATTGGCATGGTTAGAGACGTTGATGTCTGTTTCCTGGCCATTGACCCAATAGCGCACCACCAGGTCCGGATTCTCTTCGGGCTTCACCTCGCGAAGTCCCTTTGCTGTTAGTTCACGGATGACGGCACGATGGATCCGGTTATTCAGCAAGTCTGGATTCAACTGCAACTTGAGGAGTTGTTCAACGCCGCCAATATAAGCAAAGGTTTTGAACTGCGAGAAATCGAGATTGGGATTGAAATCGATAGCTGTTTTGGCTGTGGCCTGCGATGCGCACAGCAAAACTAATAGCAAAATCGTGAGACAGATTGTTGTTTTGCTGGATGGGGCAGAAATCACTTAGACCTCGCCTGCTCGATTGTTGATCTCCGCCCGCGGACAGCGTGTTACACAACTGAACGGCCCGCCGAGGAGTCCGGCTAATGCTGTTTATCGTGCGATGGGCAACTCGGTAGGCTGCTCGAGCCGAAATTCGAGAAGGGTTTCGCTAGGTATGGAGAGTTGTTGGCCTTTTTTGCTGGCGGCGATGGCCGTCCCGCCCGCCAACCCGGCTAGCGCTCCGATGCCGGCACCTTTGCCTCCACCGGCTATGCCCCCAATCAGAGCACCGAGTCCGGCGCCACCCAAAACCTTCTTGGTGGTTTCGCCGCCCTCACCCTTTCCCTTGACCTGATAGTCGGTGGTCATCAATGGCTGTGCGTTCCCGTTGATAACGATATCCGTCAACTCGAGGACTAGCTGGGAGCTGCCTTTAAATTTTCCCGCTGAAGATGCTTGCGTGAGCACGCCGTAAACCGGTGTACCTCTTGGAGCCACGGTAACGTCGTAGGCTTGAAGGTTCGCTTCGAGCGTCGCGGTAAAGCGAAAGCCCGCCTTTTGCTTGCTGGAGTCCACAGCATCCACCATACGGACTAATATGCGCGTGCCAGCCGGCACGGATACGCGCTTCGAACTCTGTGCAAATGTGAGCACAGTCATTACCAAAGTAAAAAGAACCGTCAACCCACAGATCGCCGCTCTATTTTTTATGTATCGCATATGTCCTTTCGACGACGTTATGAGCCGACCACAGGTAAAGACGAGGCAATCTTGAGGTCGATGATCGTCAGCAACTGATGCTCAACCTGGACGAAACGAGCAGCGGTGATCGCGCCCAATTCTTGCTTGACCCGCTCGTAATATTTTCCCAGGAGTTCGTCGCGTTGCTTTTGAAAGGCCATAGCATTCTTGATGAGCTCGTCGGCCTTGGCATCGGTCATATTGGTGTACGTACGAGAATATTCGAGGATGTTCGCTACCCGGAGATCACTCACTTTGCTCAGCTCAGCGTCATAGTCGCGATAGATGGGCCAGAACTTTGCGGCATCTTCCGCGTCGAATTGCATAATTTGCCCCAGCAACTTGACTTTTTGCGAACCGACGTCCACGCGCAAAAGCTTAATGTACTCTTCAATATTCAATTCTTGCGGCGGTTGGGCTGTGGTGGCGGTCTTCGCGGGCGCTTTTTCTGGTGCGGCGTTTGTTTGGGCTAGAGTTTTGCCCGGGGCGAGACATACCAGAAGAAATACTGCAATCAGTGTTGCGCGCATGGCTGTCGATCCTTTGACCCTCAAGGGCTGTCGCTTCAGAAATCTTCCACTGTCGTGCGGACTCTAGAGGAATAAAGCCGGCGTCGAAACTGGGAAATCTGACAGTAGGTCTCGCAGGTCTTTTTTGTTAGCGATCCGAGCCGTCCGCCGGACGCGGTCGATGGTCCGTCATGTCACGCGCCGGTGCGTCAACGGGCCGGCGCGACGGCCACGGGGACTGATTTCAGAGTGTCCAATTCTTTGACGACTTCTTTCCACTCCTTGGCGTTTCGCTTCGTTGCATAGGGCTTTTCGAGATTGGCGTAGTACGAAAGGAAATCCTGACGCAGAGCGCTGGAGACAGGTTTGCCGCTCGTTTTCAGGAGCAATTCGGCGTAGGTTTCGTCCGTCAATTTATAGTCGGCCGCTCCAGTGATTGCACCTGTGTCGAGGTTTTCGTTGGGCAGTTGGAGCCGGTCTTCCTGAACGGAAAGAAGCAGTGAGCGATAGTGGTCCAAGGTTTCGTTGAAGCTGTTCATATACAGATGTTCAACTTCCGGGGTTGGCGGACGAAACGCGAGGCCGCTGAACGGCCCAACCTTGGGCACTAAACGCAAGAAAAATGCCTTAAGGCGCGCGACGAATCCGGGTTTTTCGTAGATGTGGCCCCATTCCTTGCGATACTCCGAATTCGAGATGTTGTAGATATATTTTGATTTGGTTTCGCTGGGATCACTGTGCTGGATCTCGTCCTTTTTGAGATGCCACGCGACTTTGGTCATGCGCGGTATAACGGTTGCAACCCCGTGCCGATAGCTATCAAGCGCTAGATCCACGCTGACAAACACATCTGACACATCGAGCGAATACGTTTTTGCGAACGCTCGCTCAAGGACGGGTTTGGAGACCTCAAAGCCAATAAAGTCGTGATAGGCCTTGGGCGCGTAATGTCCTTTGGCGACCTGGTCCACATCGAGACCATACTCGACCTTCATGTGCGCGGACGGTTTTTCCGCATAGGTGACCACTGGTCCATATTTTTTCTTGAGTCCAGGGTACAGAATTGCGACCGCCCGGTTGGTCGCCAACTCGTGACCTGAATTGTCGGCAGCGTAGTGCGCCAGCGCGCCGAGCGCGAATGCGTATTCGTTTAGATCGATGGACTCTTCGATCAAGGCGACAACAAAATCACCGCTTCGTACGTAGTGCGTCAGATCGCTGAAGAATTTATTTCCGAACGGGTAGTAACCCAGGTCCTGGATAATCGCGCCTCCGTAGGCATAGGCGTGGGCTTGGAGCAGTTCCTCGGGAGTCGCGTTGGGGAATCGTTTCAAAAGCTGGGGTTCGATGCCGTCCTTCCACGCCGCGTCGATAATCGCTTCATGGGTAAGAACGGAGTAGGCCGCGCAATCGGGGGCGCAGAACATTCCCGAGAGAAGTACGAGAACGAGAGCCCAGGAAAGCGAAAACAACGTGGATCGATTTCGCGACGATGTCGCGTCTAGCCTCACCCGAACCTCCGTGCGCGAATGGCTCCTGCAACATAAAATCCCATTTGATTACATCGGCGGTTGACATCCACCTGCGTCTATTAACAGGTAGATTGAGGCGGAAAAACTGGGTCGGCGCTTATTCTGTTGAATCAGTTCGCCTCGTTCGTTTGCACTACAGGACTTATTCAAGGCGTATACTGAGCGCATGTCGCGAAGTGATTTAGTTGTTGTTCAAGCTTATGCCACGGAAGGCGAGGCCGAGGTTGCGAAGGGGGTCCTTGCGTCTTCGGGCATCGATGCGATGACTCAGGCGGATACTGCGGGTCGCATGCGAGAGCATCGGGCATGGAGCGGCCTGGGACATCGGGTGCTTGTACGCGAAGAAGATGCGGCGGCGGCGCGGGAGCTTCTTACAATGCCGCAAGGCGATGAACTCGTGATGCTTCAACGGGCAACGGAGATTCAAGTGGAAATTCTGCAAGGTGCGCTTTTGTCGGCGGACATTTTCGCAACAGTCCGGTATGACGGCACTTATTGGGAGCTGCTCGTGAATCAAGAAGAAGTAGCGGCCGCACGCAAGGTGCTTGAGACGCTTTCAGAAGCGCGGCAATAGCGACAAAACCAGAGGAGTGGTCGCTCGATTCACGGATATTTGTCGCGGTAAATAATTTGGGGATGAAGCGGGCGGTTCGAAGCCGGCGGAAAGTTTACGGGCAACTGTTGGCGCATGCGCGCCGGCAGCCGCATCGGGAATGCTGCGGGATTTTGGCGGGGCGGGACGGACTGATTACGCAGGCGTTTCCGGCGAAGAATGTGGCGGCTGATCCGATCAGGACTTACGAGATTGCGCCCACGGAGATTGGGCGCGTGATGGGGGAACTCCGCAAGCGGCGGCTGGAATTCCTTGGCGTCTATCACTCGCATCCGCACTGGATGGACGTGAACGAGCCTTCGGCGAAAGACCTCGCGCTGGCGCACTATTCTGTGGGGATTCATTTTATTGTTACGCCGCGGCCGTATGCGGCTACGCCGATTCGGGCGTTTACGATTCGGGATGGGCGTGCGGCGGAAGTTGAGATTCAGGTGCTGCCGTGACGGTGTTTTAGACTCAAAAGTCCTCTGAGATGAATCCGGAACAAATCGATTCGGTTTTCGCGCTGACGCTCATCGGCGAATACGACGACGAAGCGGCGTGGGATGCGGTCCGAAAACTCCAACTCGCTGGCAGCCGTGAGGTTTGCGATCGGGCCGCAGAATGGTGCCGTTCGAATGATCCTCTCAAACGGGCTCGCGGCGCCGATATCCTTGCACAACTTGGCAGGACCGTTGAACACCCAAGGAATAATTTTCCGGAGGAATGCTTTTCATCGGTTTCGGTCCTGGTGCAACAGGAGACGAATGAAGTACCTCTTGCCTCAGCGGTGCAAGCGCTCGGACACATGGGGAATCCTGCAGCCATATCCCTCATTTTAGAACATCGCAGGCACTCCAGTAACGAGGTCAGATTTGCGGTAGCGTGCGCGCTGGGGAGCTTCGCCGAAGACTCTCGAGTTGTGGATACTCTGTTGGAACTGATGCGAGACACGGATGAAGACGTTCGCGATTGGGCGACGTTCGGCCTGGGCGTATTGGGCAATTTGAATTCCGAAGAGATACGTGACGCTTTCTGGCAAACGATACACGATTCCAATCGGGATGTCCGTGAAGAGGCGTTGGTCGCTTTGAGTAAACGGAAGGATAGGCGCGTGCTTCCGGTGCTCATCGCCGAGTTGAGCCAACCTGAAATTACCGACAGGGTGACAGAGGCAGCAGAAGCGTTTTTAAGTGAAGAAGAGCAAGCGACGGAGCGGAGTCCGGTCGATTACATCGCTGCGTTGAAGAAGCGACTCTGAGTCGGAACTACTTCGGCATTGGGATGGAGACGGCTTTGCCGGCGCCGCGTTCGGCGATCCAGATGGTGTCGCCGGCGGGTTCGACGCCGGTGGGTGTGTCGAGACCGTCTTTGAGCACGGTGAGACTTGCTTTGTCGCCGGTGATGGTGAGGGCGGAAATTTTGCCGCTGCCATTTTCCGCGACGAGGAGCTTGCCTTTGGCGGCGCGCATGCCGTCGGGACCTTTGATTGGTTGGTCGATCCAGATGTCGACGGGCGTTCCCGGTTTGCCGGCGGCATCGACGGGAATGCGATAGAGCTTGTTGAAGACGACGTTGTTCACGTAGAGCACGCCGTCGAGAAAAGTGATGCCATCGACGCCGGCTAGAGTTCGATGCTCGAGATAAAGCTCGGCCGTGGAGGCTCCGGCGGGCAGACGGAAGATTCGGCCGGGGAAGGTGTCGGTGATGTAGAGCGCTTTGTCGGGGCCGATCGCGAAATCGTTGCAGACGTTGTTGTCGCCGGGGAGATTCCAGCGGATTTTTGCGGCGCCGGTGGTGAGATCGAAGCTGCGCAGCGCAGTGTGACGCGCGGGCGGATTGGTGTTGGGCACCGGCGTGAGCTGGCATGTCCACAGGGTGTTGGTGGAGGCGTCGGCCAACATGCCGAAGAAAAATGTGCCGGGGCCTTCGGCGCTGGCGTCGATGAATTTTTCGGCGGTGGTGGCGCCTGGCTTCACCTTGTAGACGAAGGGTGAGCTGGCGCTGCCGACGATGAGGACGCCGCCGGGCGCGACGGTCAAACTTTCCGGCTGCGATTTCGCGTCGGAGATCAGAACGTCAGCGGCGGAGGCTGCCTGGACGAATAGCATGAGCAGGGCAGCGGAGACGGCGAGGCGTCGAAGGTTTAGTCGGGACATCGTCAAAGCTCCTGAGAGTCGATCTTGGCGATCTTTCGCAGGATAAAGTAGCACTTTTCGGCAGAACTTTGATGCCTTTGGTCTTATTCGGCGATGATGCGGTCGGACCACTCCACTAGGGAGACAAACGTCGCGGGGTTGCCGAACTTCGCACCCCAAACGGCAAGATCATTTTCCGAAACCCCACGGGCTCGGGAGCAGGCCCCTCAAGCAAAAACGGGAATGTGCTTGGCCACGACTTTCTCGCGCAATTCACTCAGCGGGGGCCAACCGATGGGAATCACGGCATCGGACGTAACTTTGCGCATCAGATTCGTGGCGTCCGCGGTGAGGAATATCTGAACCTCGTGACCGGCGTCGGATAAGGCGAGAGCATGGGCAAATACAAATGAGGCTCGAGTGGGATCGTCGGTGCCCCATGAGCTTCTCATCATAATTTTCAGGATCTTTTTTGATTCTTGGGCTTTCAGGCCTAGGGCGAAGAAAGGCAGGGCGACTAGCTGGGACAAGAATTTGCGTGTGGCCATGGCTTGGTTCTCCTGAAGTCCGTCGATTGGAGCGGAATGTTGCGGTCAAAGTACTCCGAGGGATTTAGCGGTGTCAATCAGAGAGGTCGTGAGTGGCGATGTTTTAATGTTGCGGCGAAGAATTGCTACAGCCACCGGCTTACTTGTGCATCTGAGGGTTGAGCTCCCCGTGTGTTGTGCGTCAACGGGTGGGCACTGCATAGGAATGGGAGTCGACCATGAGCAGCGTACAAATTGATCAAACGAGCTTCGAGATGCCGCCGAAAGAGGGGATCAGCATTGCGCAGTTTCTTACGGTGGCCGATATGGAGCGATCGGCGCGCTACTACGAAAAGGTCTTTGGCGCTCGCATTTTGAGCCGGGGCGACAGCGGGGGCGCGCCTTACTACCTTCAGCTGGCGAATATATGGATGATTCTCAACGTTGGGGGAGGGCCGACGCCGGACAAGCCGACGGTTTCGCTCAGCGTTCCCGATCCGAATCACATCAATAGTTTTATGAATTTTCGTGTGGCGGATATTCAAGCGTGCTACGAGTTGTGGAAGAGTCGAGGCGCGGAGTTCATTACGGAGCCGATTGTGAAGTATGGCGAGACGCGCTGCTACATTCGGGATCCGGATGGTTACATTATTGAGGTTGGGCAGAGCAAGGATGGAGTGAAGTACGGTTGAAGCTCTGGCCGTAATGAAGAGCCGTCTGAAGTCTGGCTGGGCAAAGGAGTTGCAGAACACGTCTGATGGACGATCTACAGAAGCATGAGCAGGGTTTGGAAGCACGAGATCGAGCGATCCGTGCGGCGCTAGACCAGCATTGGGCGGCGTCCGATGCCAACGATTTCGAAACGGAGCATCTGATTTATCACGAGGACGCGGTGCTGGACTATCCGCAGTCTGGCGAGCGAACTCGTAGTCGACGTAACATCCAAGCGCAACGCGCCAGTCAGCCGAACCGAAAACGATTCACTATCCGAAGAATCATTGGCAGCGGCGATCTCTGGGTTACGGAGTTTGTCCTGACGTACGACGGCAAGCCGTCCTATACCGTGAGCATCATGGAGTTCAGGGGTGGGAAGGTGGCGCGAGAAACGCAGTACTTTGCGGATCCATTTCCGGCTCCCGAGTCGCGCGCGCAACTGGTGGAACGGATGGACGCATAGCAACAACACCAAAACGGGTGGGCCGAAAGCGGTGGAGAACGGCGTGGGGGATGCGCGCGTAAAGGGCCTGAGAGTAACGGATACGTCGAGACAAGACGCAGTGCGCGGGCGGAGTGAACCCCGCCCCTACAAGTACCCAGACACGAGATGCCGTACGTATTCAACGCGCCGCCTTAGTGCGAGGCGGCGGTTAGGTTTTTGGCTTGGTCGTTGAGTTTGAGGATGAGGACGTGGCCGTCGGAGTGGAATTCGCCGCCGGTGGCGGTCTTCGCGGTCTTGAGAGGATTGTCGGGTAGGTAGTGCTCGACTTCGCCGACGAGGCCGGTTGAGGTCAGCGTTTTCTCCACGTAGTTGCGCTCGAGGTCGATATCGGGATCGATTTTGTGCGTTAGGCCGTTGTTGCGCTGGTCGCGTTCGAATCCAATGTCGTGCGTTGCGGCGCCGACCCAGGCCATTTGGCCGTTTACTTCGAAGGGTGCTTTCCAGACGCGCAGGTGATTGCGCGAAGCTACGACTTGAATCGGCTCCGCGTGCGCCCAACCGTAATCCTGCGGGCGGCCGAAGAGGTAGAGAATGCTCATCGGCATCGTCACGTAGGACTCTTTCGACATACTTTCCATGAAGCCGTGAAGGAAAGTAGCTTTGACGTCGGCGTCTACGTGGACCCAGCCTGCGGTCTGGAAGACATTTTTCATGGCGTCTTCGTTGCCGATGATCAGGAAATTGACCATGTCACCGGGATTGCCGGCCTGATCGCCGATGCGGCGAGGGATCTTGGTGAAGAGGGCGGGGGCGATGCCAGGCAGCGTTTGGACTTGCTTCACGGCGATGAAAGTCGAATCGGGCGGGTAGACTTCAACGTGGACTTTGTACGATCCGTCGCCGGTGTCGATGCTCATCTGGTTGAGGCCGACGGATAAGGTGCCCCCGGAATAGGAGATTACGTTGCATTTTGTGCCGATGAGGAAGGGCTGCGCGAAGGTGGCATCGCCAACGCGGCCGATGACGGCGCCGCGTCCCGCGGCGTTGTAGGGAAGAATTCGGATGAGATCCTTGAAGCCGCGAGCGAGACCGGTGGCGTCGGCGTCGGTCTGAGAATCGGAGTAGTGCATTTTGCCGGTGACGGTGGCGATGATGTGCTCGCCGGGTTGCACGGCGATGCCGGTGTCGACCCAGGTTTGATCGCCGGAGACTGTGACGTCTTGCGAGACGCGACGCTTGCCAGTGGGAACGGTCGCGGTGGGTGTTGCGGACTGGCCAGCGGTCGCGGGGGCGGCGGTTGAGGCTTGCGGCGCGGCGTCGCTGCGGAGCAGTTGCGCATTGGCGATATTTGAAGCGCCGGCGAATACGGACAGCGACGCAACCCAAATAATGGCCCTACTCATCCAATTTGCACTCATGGGTGTCGTTCCTTCGGGCTACCTTTGAGGAGAAGAATGGCTCTCAGTGTTAGCAGATGCGTGTTGGGGACGCAAGCGTTGGCCGCCGTGGGGAAGGCGCAGGTCGTTCTATTACCATGGGGGCCGATTCCTTGACGGATAGTAGGTCGCCTTGTATGGTGAAACGGCGCGAAATCAAACGAGAAAAACGAATCCTGTGAAGACGGGTGCGACAATCGCTAAGACTTTGTCTGAACGAAAATTAGCAGCGAGTTCCGTGAGTAAGGGAGCCGCAAGCTGGATTGCTGCGGTGGTCAGCTGCGCACTGATCATTACGCTCGCGGCGGCGGGATCGGCTAGCGCGCAAAGTAAATCCCAAGCACCGGCGCAAGCGCCTGCGTCACAGGCTCCCGCTCAGGCACCCTCAAAGAATCCGCCGCCTGCCCCTGCGGCTGCGACTCGGCCAGGATTGCGCGAAGCACCGGCAACCAACATTACCGTCGATGGCAGCGAGGCGATGTTCACGACGATGTGCGCGTTGCTGGCGGCGGGATTCGAATCGCAGGTTAGCTCGGACGGATGGACGCCGTTTCGAACGCAGTTGCGTGATCGGATGGAGCACGCGCAGGGGCCGGCGGTCGATGCGCTGCGCGAGTTTTACCAAAAGCATCAGCTGAACGATCCGGGCGCGATGTTGTCGCAATACATCTGGTTTGGGCTGGTGTCGGGTCCGGCGCCGAAATTCACGCCGACGATGAAGCGCGACGAACTGCCGCCGGAAGTAATCACGCTGGAAGGATTTCCCGAGATTTTGTCGGCGTTTTACGTCGAGCAGCACATCGGGCGGATCTGGGTGCAGGTGCAACCGGTCTACAATCACGAAATCGATCAGATTCATGATGCGGTTTCGCAGATCGTGTTCGTAGCGACGAATTATTTGCGCGTAATTCCGAGTCCGGGTGATCCGCGGACGTTCACGATTATTGTTGAGCCGCTGGTTGGGCGCATCACAAATGTTCGAAATTTCCAGGATCACTACGCGATTGTGTTGAGCGGTTCCGCGGACGTGCCGGTGGATACGGTGCGGCACGCGTATCTGCACTTTTTGCTCGATCCGTTGCCGTTGCAGTATCCGCACGTGGTTGCGGTGAAGCGGCCGTTGTATGAGGTGGCGCTGCACGCGCCGCGGCTGACTCCCGATTTGCGCGACGACTACCCGTCGTATTTCGCGGAATGCTTAGTGCGTGCGACGGAGCTGAAATTGAAGCGCATGTCGCCGAGCGAGCGCGATGCGGTCTTGGATACCGACGATACGGATGGATATGTTCTGGTGCGGCCGCTGTTCAAGGCGCTCGATAGTTTTGAAGGCGCCGAGCCCGCGATGAAATATTATTTCCCCGATATGGTACGCACGATCGACCAGAACGCCGAGATGAAGCGCGACACCGCGTTGAAATTCGCGCCGGTTGTTGGCGCTCCAAAGTCGGCGGAGACTTCGCAAGAGCAAGTGGCGCGCGTGCGTGCGGCGGCGCATCCGAGCACGGTGCCCAACGATCAGGACGCGATCAACGAACTGACCGAAGGAGAGCGGCGGATTGCGGAGAAGAATCCGCGCGCGGCCGAGGCGTCATTTCAGCGGGTGTTGGCGAAATATCCGGATCAGCCGCGCGCCTGGTATGGTCTCGGGTTGGTCGCTTTGATCGATCACGATGCAGTTCGGGCCAAAGAGGTTTTTGGGCGGTTGACGTCGGGAGAACATGCCGCGACCCAAGATCCCATGGTCATGGCGTGGTCCCATATCTACCTGGCGCGCATCTATGATGATGAGGGCAAGGGCGATGAGGCCAAGACGGAATACCAGGCGGCGCTTGCTGTGAACGGGGGCCCGGCACAAGCCAAACAAGCGGCGCAAAAGGGTTTGGCGGAAGCGGACAAATCGTCGGAACGTCCTTAAGTGAAATAATTAGCAATCATTGGGAATCATTGGGGATTTCAGTCTCAGCTGAACAGCAAGAACCGTCGCATCCGATTTTTCGCGCGGCGTCGCACGGGACGTGACGCGCGTTGGGCGGCGGAAACTTAGCCGAAACGAAAGCCAGAGGAGAGAAACGATGACACGGAACCTGATGCACTGGGCGAGCGCGTTCGCGTTTGCCACAACTATGTTCTGCGCTTACGGTTTTGCGCCCGCCGCGTCCGCGCGGCAGGCGGCGCAGAGTTCACCGGCGCAGCAATCGCAGCCGCCGGCACAGCAGCAGCCTGCCGACAAGAGCAAAACGCAGGCCGCGCCGCTACAGTTGGACACCCCACAAGGTTCGGCGACGCAGCAGCAGGCCGCTCCAGTGGTGCCGCCAACTCCGCAGGAAGAAGCAGACTTCAAAGCGTTCCAGGCGGTGCCGCAGAACGATGTCGACAAGCGAATTCCGCTGGCGGAAGCGTTCCTGCAGAAGTATCCGCAGAGCCAATACCGGCCGGCGATGTACCAAACGCTGGTGTCGGGCTACTTGTCGAAGCAAGAAGTGCCGAAGATGATTGACGCGGGTGAGAAAGAGATTGCGCTCAATCCGAACGACACGCCGATTCTGGGATTGATGGGACAGACGCTGGCGCGCACACTAAATCCTAAAGCGCCGGATGCGTTGGCGCAGCTCAACAAGGCGGAGTTGTATTCGAAGCGCGCGATCGAAGTGACGCCGACGCTGACGAAGCCCGCCGAACTGACTGACGAGCAATTTAACAACGCGAAGAACAACGCGCTGGAGATGGCGTATAGCGGATTGGGACTCGTGTACCTGCAAAAGGGACAGTACGATCAGGCGATTCCGACGCTGGAGCAGTCGTTGAAGACGGATACGCATGGCGAGCCGGACCCGGTCAATTTGTACTTGCTCGGTTTGGCGAACGAGAAGGCGTCGCACTTTGACGCGGCGGTTACCGCGTTCACGAAGTGCGCAGCGATACAGAGCTCGCTGCAGGCGAATTGCAAGAGCGGCATCGAGACCGCGAAGAAGGCGAACTCCACGCAACTGAGCGCGCCTAAGTGAGCGGTCCGAAGTAAGCATGGACGCGCCGGCCGGATTGATTGTCGCAATGAATGGCAAACAGGAGCAGCTCGAGGAACGCCTCGGCTATCGGTTTGCCAAAGCAGAATTGTTGGAGCGTGCGTTGACGCACAGCTCGGCGATTCCGGAATTGCGTGCGGCTCATCCGGCTGACGCGGCACCTTCGACGATTCCACAAGACAACGAACAGCTCGAGTTTTTGGGCGATGCTGTGCTTGATATGCTTGCGAGCGAGTATTTGTTGGCGGCGTTTCCCGATTGGAGCGAGGGGCAGCTTTCGAAGAGCCGCGCGCGGATCGTGAATGCGCGGGCTTTAGAGTTGGCGGCGCGGCGCCTGCACCTGGGAGAATTTTTGCGGCTCGGGCGCGGGGAAGAGAAGACCGGTGGGCGCGACAAGCCTGCGCTGCTTGCCGACGCGTTCGAAGCGGTGATCGCGGCGATCTACTTGGATAGTGGGCTGGAAGCGGCGCGTGATGTGTTGAAGCGAGCGCTGTTCGAATGGGCTCTGGAGGAACGCGGGGCGCGGATCGCGGACTCGGATCGGAAGTCGGCGCTGCAGGAATTCTTGCAAGGGCGCGGGCAGCCGCCGGCGGAATACCGCGTTGTTGGCGAGAGTGGCCCGGACCACCAGAAGAAGTTTCGGATCGAAGTGTGGGTTGCCGGCGCGTGCATGGCGAGCGGCGAGGGAAGTACGAAGAAAGAGGCTGAGCAACGGGCCGCACGGACTGCGATTGAACGCCTGGAAGTGGCGGCGAAGGATTAAACTGGCATGGTGGACATGTCAGAGTCTGTGAGTACTTCTGCAGAATCAACGGAAGAGATCGTTACCGAGACTCCTTCGGTAACGGGTGCCGCGCCTGCGGGGCCTGCCGAACACGCTCAAAACTACAACGACGACACTACGGTCTCCGAGTATCTGGAGTCGCTGCTCGTTACGGTTCTGCTCGCGCTGTTCGCTACAACATTTATTTTGCAGGCGTTCAAGATCCCGTCTCCGTCGATGGAGACGACGCTGCTCGTTGGCGACCATCTGCTGGTGAACAAATTTATTTTCGGCGGGCATGGCGCGTGGTACGAGAAATTACTGCCTTATAGGCCGATCGAACGCGGCGACATTATTGTTTTCAAGTATCCGTTTCAGGATCATACGCACTATGTGAAGCGGGTGATCGGGCTGCCGGGCGACCGTCTGAAAATCGTCGATCAACGGGTTTTTATCAACGGCACGGTGCTCAACGAGCCGTATGTAACGCATGACCCGAACGTCGGTTACGATCCGCTGAACTACAACTTTCCTCCGAAGGGCATTCAGCTGTATTCGTCGCCGCTTGTGCCGGAGTGGGCGAACAGCTTTAAGAATTACGTGCAGGGCGATGAGATTGTTGTGCCGCCGGGGAAGTATTTCGCGATGGGCGACAACCGCGACCATAGCGCGGACAGCCGCTATTGGGGATTTGTCGATCGTGACGCGATTATGGGGCGGCCATTTTTGATTTATTGGTCGGTGGATGCGAGCAGCGCCGACTACACGCCGAACACATTTCTCCAGCGGCTTACGGGAATTTTTCAGACGCTGGCGCATTTGCCTACGCGGACTCGCTGGAGCCGGATGTTGCATACGGTTCACTAGAATCGCGATTTCGCCGACCGGACGCTTGGCGGGCTGCTGGCTCCTTCCTATTCCTTCCTGCCCGTGCGAAAATTTCCGCATTGTGCCCGTAAAATCATGAACCGACTTCGCAAGTGGTGGCGCTGGGCGGCGTGGTTCGCCGCGATCGTCATCGTTTCTCAAGTCGGCGTGTCCTTGCTCGTGCGGACGCATCGAGTTCATTCGTATTTGGTGCGGCATCTGGAGCGGGCTTTCGGTCGGCCTGTGGAGGTCAAGCGGTTCAGCGTGCTGCTATTGCCCAGCCCCAGCCTCGATGCCGAGGAAATCACAGTTGGTGAGGATTCGGCGTTCGGCAATGAATATTTCCTTCGATCCGAGCAGCTGTCGGCAAGTTTGAGGTGGGCGGGTTTTTTCACGGGACATTTTGAATTTGGGACTCTGTCGCTCAATCGACCGAGTCTGAATCTGGTGCGAAGTCGCGAAGGCCGTTGGAATCTGGAACGCTGGCTGCCGCCTGCAAAGATCAATGTGCCGGGTGGATTGCCTTCGGTTTACAACGTGGCGAACAACGTCTCGCGTGCACTGGGAACGCCGGCGAATCATCTGACGCGGATCAATGTTGACGATGGGCGCGTCAATTTTAAGATCATCGATGAAAAGCTTCCGTTTGCGTTGACCGGGGTTTCCGGTGTCGTCGAGCAGGTTGCTCCGGGGCGCTGGCAAATGCAGGTTGAAGCGGCTCCGTGGCGCAGCGGCGTGACGCTGCAAAGTGCGGGCATTGTTTCCGTACAAGGTGATGTGGCGGGGACTTCGTCGCGGTTGCAGCCGGCCGAATTTCATTTGCATTGGTCGAATGTGTCGTTGGCGGATTTGTTGCGGCTGTTTCGAGGACGCGATTACGGAATACGCGGTGAGTTCGCGGTTGATGCGACGGCAAAAAGCGGGACCGATCCGAAAGCGTCGCCTTCGGAACCCTATGGCGACTGGTCTTACGAATTGCAGGCTCGCGCCAACGGGATTCATCGCTGGGATCTCACCGAGCGTTCGGACAATCCAGGGATGAACGTGAATCTTGAGGGGCTTTTAAACGTCGCGACCGGGAAGGCGCTCGCGCATCGCATCGTGGTGCAGACGGCGAAGTCGAATTTGCGCGGGACGGCGTCGGCGATGATCAGCTCGAATCCGTCGTGGGAGATTCGTCTCGACTCGGCGGGAGTGCAGGCGGCTGATCTTCTGAACTGGTATCGCGCGTTTCAGCCGGGTGTCGATAACACCGTGACGGTCAATCAATATTTTACGGGGGCGATGACGTTGGGTGGGTGGCCGCTGCAACTGAAGGATGCGGCTTTTTCGAGTGAGGGCGGGGAAGCGAAGATTCCTGGCATCGCGTCGCCGCTGCGGATTGGCGCGATTGGCGGAGGGCGGCACGGGGATACGCTGACGATCGAGCCGTTTCGAATTGCGTATGCGTCGAGCGGGGCGCGCTCGGATTTTGCGACGGCCGGGGGCGCGGTTGCTGCTGTGAATGCGGTTTCGGGTTCGGGCGGGAAAAAGCGCGCGGTAAGCGAAGCACGGGGTGTTGTGAATGTTGGATTCACGCACGATTTCGATCAGCGTGCAGGTCACATCAGCGTTGATGGTCATCTTGATCGCGTCGAAGATGCTTTGCGGTTCACGCAAGCGTTTGGGCGAACGCTGAATCACGGCTGGGAGT
The DNA here is from genome assembly GCA_036493835.1 of Candidatus Acidiferrum sp. GTDB lineage: Bacteria > Acidobacteriota > Terriglobia > Acidiferrales > UBA7541 > Acidiferrum. The sequence goes on from DASXPD010000116.1 coordinate 39,692, forward strand.
TGACGGGAGCCGCGACGGCATATCTGCATTGGGACTGGAATGGTGCGACGCCGCGCCATTGGAATGGTCATGTTGACGTTTCGAACGCCGAACTGCAGGCTGCGGGTTTGAACCGGCCGCTCAACCTCACCAAGACGAGTCTGAGTTGGAAGGATGGTTTACGCGCGGCGACGATTGCCGACGCTGATGGTTTTGGAGCGAACTGGTCGGGGTCTGTATCCGAGGATCCGGTCACCGATGTGGACGGCAGCGCGAAGTGGAGGGTTCAGCTTCACGCCGATCATCTCGATGCCACCGAGCTTGATCGATGGATCGGTCCGCGCGCGCGTCCCGGCTGGTTGCAGCGGCTGTTGCCGTCGCTGCTCGGCGGCGCGCCGCAGGCGCCAAACGAGCACGCCAGCGAGCTTGTACGCCGCATCAATGCGGAAGGCGAGTTGCGAGTCGATGAGTTCACGATGGAGAAATTGAAATTTCAGCAAGTGCGTGCTGCGGGTTCGCTCGACGATTTGCATCTTGATGTGCGCGAAGTGGACGCACAGTGGGCGGGCGGGAAAGTCCGCGCGCGGGTGGCGGCGAAATTTTTGCCGAGGCCATCGTATGAGGTCACGGCTGACCTCGATCAAATTAATCTTGCGCAGTTGCCGGCTCCGGCGCGTGCGACGGAACGCTTTGCAGGGACCGCGAGCGGGACGCTGCACTTTGTTACGCAGGGCGTCGGACGTGACGAATTGCTGGCTCGCCTCACCGGGCGCGGCGATGTACGAATGCGGAACATCGAATTTCGCGGATGGGATGTGAGCGCGAGTGTTGCCCAGGGTGAGCCGCGTACGGGCGAGTCACGTTGGGCTGCTGGCGAAGGCACGTTCACGTTGCGCGATCGCGGGATTATTCTTGCGGGACTGCGCCTGGAATCGGGACACGAAGCCACTCTGGTCAAGGGCACCGTCAGCTTCGGACGCGATGCCGACCTTACAATTCAAACGAGTACGGACGGACGACGCGAAATTCGCGCGATTGAGCCTGGACATATTTTGAAAATTTCTGGACCGCTCGACATACCGCGGGTCTCCGTGGAGAATACTGCGGCGCATCAACCTGCGGATTGAAGCGAGGTTTGAACATTCGAATGGCAAGCCATCGGAATTTTTTCTTTGCATTCGCTCTCGTTGCAGCACAGTCGGCCGTCGCCGTTGGCGCTGCTGCGCAAGCAGGAGCGCAGCTTCAGGTTCGGCCTGCAAAAGCTTTCACGCTGGAGCAGGTGCTCTCGGCTCCATTCGCTGAAAACCTCGTGGCCGCGAAAAAGGTGAATCGTGTCGCGTGGACGCTTGACGAAAACGGCAAACGCAATATCTGGGTCGCGGAAGCGCCGGATTTTACGGCGCGGCGGCTTACGACTTATCTAACGGATGATGGGCAGGAGCTGAGCCAGCTCAGTTTTTCGGAAGATGGGAACACAATCGTTTACACCCGCGGGGGAGAGAAGAATTCGGCGGGGCAGTCACCGAATCCGACGAGCAATCCCGCAGGCGCCACGCAAGCTGTCTGGTCAATCGGCTTCAGCGGTGGGGAGCCGCGGAAGATTGATGATGGGCATTCGGCCAAAATTTCGTCGCAGGGGCTCGTCGCTTACATTCGCGACGGTGAGATCTACCTGGCTTCGCTGAGCGGGCCGGGGAAACCATCGCAACTGGTCGTGCGTGGACAAAATCACTCGGAGGAATGGTCGGCGGACGGGTCGCGACTCGCTTTCGTGTCGTCGCGCGGCGATCACAGTTTCGTCGCGATTTACAACGTGGCGGCGAAATCGATCAGCTATCTGGCGCCCAGCGTCGATTCGGATTCGAACCCGACGTGGTCGCCCGATGGCAAGCGCATTGCGTTCGTTCGTCGCGCCGCGGAGCCACGCGACACGCCGGAAGGCTATTTCATTGAGCCGGACCGGCCGCATCCGTGGGCGGTTTGGGTCGCGGACATGATCAGCAACGCGCCTGCGGTAGCGGCACACGAGATTTGGCATAGCTCGACGCAGCCGAATGGCTCGTTTCCGTACATGGCGGACAGTACGGGAGGTGGCGTTCTCAACTGGGCGGCCGACGATCACCTCGTGATCGCGAGCGAGGAAGATGGCTGGCAGCATTTGTATTCAATGTCGGCTCAGAGTGGGAAAGCTCAATTAATCACGCCCGGCGACTGTGAGGTTGAGGGTTGGTCATTTTCACCTGATCGCAAACGCATCATCTTTAATTCGAACTGCGAGGACATTGATCGTCGGCACATTTGGACGGTGATCGTGGCAGGTCAAACTCCGCGACCCGAGACTAATCCGGGCCTCGGTGGGATTCAATGGAGTCCAGTCATCATGGCGAACGGGACGGACTTTCTTTATTTGGCATCGGATGCCACTCATCCAGTGCATATCCTACATTCGATGTTGGTTCCTGATCGCGGGACAATGGCCCTCTCGTCATCACCCGAAGCGTTCCCCTCCGACGAACTGGTGACGCCGCAGCAAGTGATCTTCAAGGCTGCTGACGGCGTCGAGGTGCACGGGCAACTTTTCGTGCCTCGTGATGGAAAGTCCGGCGAAAAGCATCCAGCGCTCGTTTTTATGCACGGCGGGTCGATGCGGCAGATGCTGCTGGGCTGGCACTACATGTACTACTACTCGAATTCCTACGCGATGAACCAATACCTCGCGAACCACGGCTACGTCGTTTTGAGCGTGAACTATCGCAGCGGGATTGGGTATGGGCGAGCATTTCGCGAAGCGCCGGGGCGCGCGGGCCGAGGCGCTACGGAATATCGCGATGTCGTCGCGGCGGGGAAGTTCTTGCAGGCGCGAGCGGATGTGGATGCTTCGCGCGTTGGGCTGTGGGGTGGGAGCTACGGCGGCTTTCTCACCGCGATGGGGCTCGCGCACAATTCGGATATTTTCGCCGCGGGCGTCGATTTTCATGGTGTGCATGATTGGCCGACCGACAATTGGGACGGCAAGAACATTTCGCCCGACCTCACCAAACTGGCGCACGAATCTTCGCCGGTCAGCGCGGTCGATACGTGGAAATCGCCGGTGCTGTTCATTCATGGGGTTGAGTTCGGAATAGTATACTTCTGTAATACTGTCTATTTGATTTATCTATTTTGTGGTATCTTT
>DASXPD010000117.1:0-53823 GCA_036493835.1 Candidatus Acidiferrum sp.
ATGCAGAGCGTGCAGAAAATCACGTTAAAGCCGGCGGATGTGGCGCGCGCGTTTTATCAGATGGTGCTCGATCAGGACATGCTGAACCGGATCGGGACGGCGCTGGTGTCGGGCACGTCGATGTTTTTGCACGGCCCGTCGGGCACGGGAAAAACGAGCATCGCGTCGACGATTCCGGCGGTGTACGACGACAGCGTGTGGATTCCGCACGCCGTTGTGGTGGACAACCAGATTGTGTCGGTCTACGACCCGGGCGTGCATTTTCCGAGTTCGCTGGACATCGCGGCAGAATCAGATAAGCGATGGATATTGTGCCGGCGGCCGTGCGTGCTGGCGGGCGGCGAATTGTCGGCGGAAATGCTGGATTTGCAATTCAACGGGATCAGCCGGTTTTATACGGCGCCGTTGCAGATGAAGGCGAACAACGGCGTGCTGATTCTGGACGATTTTGGGCGGCAGAGGATGCGGCCGGACGAGCTTTTGAATCGGTGGATGACGCCGCTGGATCGGCGAGTGGATTTTTTCACGCTGCCGGGCGGACGAAAATTTGAAGTGCCGTTTGATTTGTTCATCGTGTTTTCGACGAACCTCGATCCGACGCAGCTTGCGGACGAGGCGTTCATGCGGCGCATTCCGAACAAGATCGGCGTGGACTACGCGACGCGCGAGCAGTTCGTGGAAATTTTCCGCCATGAATGCCAGAACCGCACGGTGCCGTGCGATGAAGGCATACCGGAATACGTGGTGCAGTGTTTGCGCGATATGCGGCAATCGCTGGCACAGTGTCACGCACGCGATCTGATCAACCAGATTTTTTGGGCGGCGAAATATGCGGGAGTGGAGCCGCGCATCACGGCGCGCAGCGTCGAACAGGCGTGCCGCTCGCACTTCTTGCCGGTTGGGAAACGCCACGGATGAGTTTTCAGATCGAAGATTCGACGCTGACGACACTGCGCGCGCGTCCGCTGGTGTCGGCGACGATTCCGCGTCGGAACGCGCTGCAGATCACGCCTCAAGCGCGGATGCCGCGATTCCCTGTTTCGGGAGAGCGTGAGAAATCGAACTGGTTCAGCTTGCTGGGCACGCTGTTTGAGCGTGTGCATCTGCCGATGTTTCGCGAGCCGGTGCGGCTGTTCCGGCAGACGCCGCTGCTTCCCTTTCGAGTTGCGGGGCGATCACTGTCGATTTCGGTTGTGCTGCACATCGGATTGATTTTGCTGATTCCGGTGGCGTTGTCGCTCGTCGCAACGCAGGAGATTTCCTCGTTCGCCGATGCGGAGGTTGAACCGCAGCGGATGATTTATTACCAGTTGCCGAAGGAAAGTCCGAACGAGAAGCTGCCGAAGATCACGCCGGCGGGAGAAGGCGGGCAGCCTGGCGCGGGCCAATTGCAGGCGCTGCTGCAGAAGATTGGCAGCGAGACGAACGCGCGCAAGATTGTGATCGTGTCGAAGCCGGTGCGTCCCGATAACAAGCGGCAGACAATTTTTCAGCCGGCGACGCCGCCGGATTTGCGCATCGATATGGATTTGAAGCTGCCGAATATGGTGGGTGGCGCGACGGCGGCGATCGCGAAGCCGAAGGCGCACATCGACGCGAAGGATTCGCGGCCGATGCAGGCACGGCATAACGCGGAGAAGGCCCTGGCGCCTACCGTGTCGGCGTTGAATGCGGCGATTCCTACGAATCTGGCGGCGCCTACTGTGCCGCAGCCGCACCTTGCGGTGCCGATCAATGAGTCGCGGCCAAAACAGGCGCAAGTGGAGATTGGACAGGCGAATGCGCCGACGTTTTCGGAGACGGGCTTGGCGACAGCGAATAATTTGAGCGATTCGTATCGGGCGGGGCAGCCGAATGCGCCGGAGGCTCCGGCGGCGCCGACTGCGGAGAGTTCGAACGCTGGCGGCAAGCCGACGAAGGATGAGGCAGTCCAGACGGCTGGGGACGGCAAGGGAATGGTTGTGGTGAGCGTCGATCCAGCGGAAGTGGCGGCTTTGGCGAAACTGCCGCCGGGTAATCGGTGGGGCGATTTCACGGTGGCGCCGAATGGCGGTCAGGCGGGCGCTGTGAACGGCAGCGAAAACGGCGTGCCGAACGCGGGGAGTCACGCGACTGGCGGTGGCGGGGATTTGGTGCCGGGCGTCGGAAAAGGATTCGCGGGTGGCGGCGGTGGGAACACTGGTTCGAACGGGAGTTTGAGCATTAACGGGGACCCGGGTGGCAAGGGTTCGGCGACGCTGGACGCTACGATTTTCAAAGAGATGGTTTACCCGATTCCGGCGAACGTCGTTTTGCGGAAGAACGCGCTGGTTGTGTCGTCGGGGCCGATGGGCGGAGGCGGGTTGCAGGTTTACGGTGCGTTGCACTGCGGCAAGATTTGGACGGTGTTTTTGGCGATGCCGGGGAAACCGTGGACTTTGCAATATTGCGCTTCGTCGAGCGGTGCTGCGCCTGCTCAGCAGGTGCGTTCGAACGTGGTGCACATGGAGCAGGGCGTGTTGCCTCCGGATGTGCTGACGAGGTTTGACTTCAAGAAGCAGACGGTGCCGTTTGAGAAGAAAAACAAGCCGATCGTGTTGAAGGGCTCGATCTCCGAAGATGGAAGCGTTTCCGAGATCAAGGTTTATCAGGGCGTGGTCGCCGGGATGGACGACGCGGCACGGGTGGCCTTCAGCAAGTGGACATTCAAGCCGGCACTGAAGGACGGAAAGCCGGTGTCGGTGGACATTCTGGTTGGCGTGCCAACAGAGTAATAGTTTTAGTAGTTCCAGTACGTATAAGACTGATGTGAGGTAAAACCTTTACATCAGAAGAAGAAGTTTGCACATATTCGCCGTGTGCGCGAAAGCCGCATTAACACAGGCGATTTCTATCCACAACTCAGTCGATTGATTCGCGACAGGTTAGTCGAAATTTCCTCAGGCGGGAATATTCCGACGCTTGGCCGTTGGCATGCACTCATGCTTGTATGTAAGGCACATTGCTGTTCTATCCAGTCCCGGACAGCACTCGGCTGCCTACCGTGGTCGGTTGAAATCGACACCGTTGTCGCGCACGAAAAGTCAGTCGCTTGGGAGCTGTGGTTCGGAACCCGAGCAAGGGCCTGATCAGAGCTGAGCTTTGGTTGCTGGTCTCTGATGGGCTTCCGGGAGCGAAACGTTGGACAGAGAAGTGATCCGAGTTAGCTTTCTGACGCACGATTCAGGCCTCGGCGACGCCATAGCGCGTGCGCTGGGCGAAGACTTTTCAACACGAACAATCAGTGAATGGGATTTAGAGCAGGCCGCATCGGTTAGCGATGCCTGCGACGTGATCTTGCTGGACCTGCGCGTTGCGAGCACTCAGGGCGACGACGAAGCGATGCTGCGCTTGATGGACGCCGTCGGGAAATTGCCGACGCACCCGCCGATGGTTGTGCTGTTCGAGGAAGAAAATCGAGAATCGCTATTCCGCGCGATCAACCACGGCGCGGACGACAGCATCACCAATCCACCGAACATGACGGAAGTGCGGCTGATCCTGCGGCGCGCGTATCGGTTTCATGCGGCGGAGCGGGAAGTACAGCGTCTTCGCGCAAATGAGATTCGGCCGACCGGCAGGCTGCATGAGTTGCTTGGGACGTCGGCGCCGATGCAAGAGTTGTTTAACCTTGCGCGGAAAATCGCTCCATGCGATGTGAACGTGCTGGTGACCGGCGAAACCGGAACTGGAAAAGAGCTGCTGGCGCGCGCGATTCACCATTTTAGCGGGCGGAACACTGGTCCATTGGTGGCGTTCTCTTGCGCCAACCTTCCCGAAAATCTTGTGGAAGACGAATTGTTTGGCCACGAAAAGGGCGCCTTCACCGGCGCGATGATGGCGCGGCGCGGACGCGTGGAAGCCGCGGATCACGGCACGCTTTTTCTGGATGAGATTGGCGATCTGGGAGTCGGGCTGCAGCCGAAGTTGCTGCGCGTTTTGCAGGAACGCAATTTCGAACGGCTGGGCAGCAACAAGACGATTGCGGTGGATATTCGTTTGATTTGCGCGACAAATCGCAATCTAGCGGAAATGGTTCCGCAGGGAAAATTCCGCGAGGATCTCTTCTACCGGCTGAACGTTGTGCAGCTGCATTTGCCTCCGTTGCGTGAGCGGCGCGACGACATTCCGCTGCTGGCGCAGCAATTTCTGACCAAGTCGGCGGTGCAATTCAAGAAGAAGGCACGGCGATTCTCGCCGCAGGCGTTGAACGCGCTCGAACAACACAACTGGCCGGGCAACGTGCGCGAATTGGAAAATGTGGTGCAGCGCGCGGTAGTGCTTTCGGAAGATCAAATGGTGGACGTGGACGCGCTGCCATCGTCGATGCGCGGCGCGACGATGACGCTTGGGATTGCAACCGGCGGCGCGATTGCGGAGAACGCGAATCTTAGCCGGTCGTACGAAGACGAAGTGAAGCGCTTCAAACGCGCGCTTGTCTTGCGTGCGTTGCGCGAGTGCGGCTGGCGCAAAGCGGAATGCGCACGAACGCTGGGCGTGGCGCGAGGATACTTGCATAGGCTGATCAATCAGCTCGGAATTCAAGAAGGCGAAGGCGATCCGGCTCCTGAGCGGCGTGAGGATTATCCGCTTGGGCCGGTGATGTAGGTTCGTCGTCGCGCTTTTCGAATTCAGTTTTCTTTTTCAAACACTTCAAACAAAAACCTCTGAAGGAACCTACGCTATGAGAGCGCTGGACTTGCCTCAGCGGCTCGATTAGTTTTCAAGCAATGGATTCTGGAATCGAAAATTCAGACGTTGGTCGCATTTGCCTGCCTTTTTTGCGCGAAGCCCAAAATCCGGATGGGGGTTGGGGATTTCGGCCTGGGACTCCGAGCCGAGTGGAAGCGACATGCTGGGCGCTGCTTGCGTTGTGGGAGCCCGCGCAACAAGCGGCGGAGGATCAGGTTCGAGTTCAAAATGCGCTCAGCTTCTTGCAAGACGCTCAGCTTGCGGATGGTGCGTGGCCGGCTGCGCAAGGGGAAGAGACGGGGTGCTGGGTGACTTCGCTGTGCTGCCTTGTACTGGCGGCAGTCGGCGGACAGACGCCGAACTCCGCGACTGAGGCGGGGTTGCAGTGGATTTGTGACGATTGGCCGAGCGATTCGACTCCTTGGCGGCGATTCCTGTCGCGGCTTTCGGCGCGGGGCGATGTGGCGCCGATCAATTACAGCTATCGAGGGTGGGGCTGGACGCCGGGGACGAGCAGCTGGGTCGAGCCGACCTCGTTTGCGCTGTTGGCGTTGGAGCGGGTTGCGTCGCCTGACTTGGCCGCGAAAGCAAAACAGAGGCGTTCACTGGCGACTTCCCTGCTGTTTGATCGGATGTGTCCGGGCGGCGGGTGGAATGCGGGCAATCCCATGGTTTACGGGGCGGCAGGAGTTCCCACGGTGATGCCTACTGTGTGGTCGCTGCTTGCGCTGCGAAATATGCCACCGCAGCGGGAAACGACGCTCAGTCTTCAATGGCTGGAGCGGGCGGTGGCCACCATTGAGAGCCCCGGATCGGCGGCCCTTGCTCGAGTCTGCCTCAGAACATATGGCCGGGCTTGGCCGTCCGGCGCGCCTAGCTTGAGCGACCAACTGCAGAAGAGCGAGTTCCTGGAAAATACCGTGGTGGCGGCTTGGTCAGTGTTGGCGTCTGGGTCGGATTTCTGGCTGGGGAAATCGCATGTTGGGCGGGCGGCGGCCTGACCGTGCGCAATCAATCGCTCATTCCTCCCTTTCAGCGGCCGCGGTCACAGGTGGTGATACGCCGGGTTAGCAGCTATCAACATGAGATTGCATCGGTGCTGTTCGAAAGCGTGTCCGCGTTCGGATTGCAGGTGAAAGGCAAGTCGATCTTGCTTAAGCCGAATCTTGTCGGGCTCGATCCTCAGGGATTCATCAACACGCATCCAGCGGTGATTGCGGCGGCGCGGGAATGCTTCCTGCGAATGGGCGCGGCACAGGTGTTGGTCGGGGACGGGCCGGCGCTTGACCGCGATACTGAGGCGGTACTTGAGTCGGTTCGGATGCGAGAGCATCTGGGTCCGCTCAAAGGCAAGTTTGTCGATCTCAATTTGGATGAAGTGCAACGGGTGACGCTTCCGACGCGCGCTTCGCGACTGCGCGAGCTGTATCTGCCCAAGACTTGCATGGGAGTCGATCTGGTGGTGTCGATGCCGAAGCTGAAGACGCACCACTGGGCTGGCGTGACACTGTCGATGAAGAACATGTTTGGGATCGTTCCCGGCGCGTGCTACGGATGGCCGAAGAACGTGCTCCATTGGGCGGGGATCGATCGGGCGATTCTCGATATCAACGCGGCGGCGCGGCCTGACTTTGCGATCGTTGACGGGATCGTGGGGATGGAAGGCAATGGACCGATCCAAGGTCAGCCGAAGGCTAGCGGAGTACTCGTTTTCGGCAACGATCCGGTAGCAGTTGACGCTACATGCTGCCGGGTGATGGAGCTGCGGCCGGAACTGGTGAAGTACCTAGAGCAAGCCGGGACTCTTCTGGGCCACCTGCAAGTCGATAAGATTCAGCAGGTTGGCGAGAAAATCGAGGACGTGCGGCAAAGCTTTCAAGTGTTGCCTGCCTTTCACCGGCTGGTGGCGTAACGGGTTGGGTTTTGGGATGGGTTTGGAAGGTCACCTGCGTTTAAAACACAGAACTTCATAGGGTTTGCGGCGAAAGTGTCTCCGAATGAGGACGCTATCGCTGCGCGTCGAGGGGTTTCCCTACCCCGAGCAAATCAGTCGGTTCGAACGATTCAATCCATGAGCGAAGTGGACATCACACTGAAATCGGGAACGCTACCTTCGGTCTCGCCGACGGCGGGACGAGCCGATTCAATTGAGACGACGGCTGCGGACTCGCGACTCAAGGCTGGAAGCATTTCCCTTTTACAAAATGTGTTTTCGTTTCCTGCGATGCTGGCGATCGCGCTGGTGGGCCGGGTCTTCTACCAGGCGCGCGTTTTTTTCGTCGATCCCGATCTTTGGTGGCACATCAAGGTAGGCCAAGACATATTGGCCACGCATCGCTGGCCTACGGTTGATCCCTATTCGTTCACGGTAGCTGGGCAGCCGTGGATCGCCTACGAGTGGCTGGGCGAGGTTCTGCTCGCCTGGGTCGCGAAGACGGGCGGATTGCTGGGACTTGGCACTTTGTTGTTTGCGCTTTCGAGCGTCGTAATGCTGGCGCTTTATGGCTATGCAACGCTGAAATCCGGGAATTCGAAGGCAGGTTTTGTCGTTGCGACGCTGTTGTGCTCACTGGCTTTCGCGTCGTTTAACCTGCGACCGCAGATGTTCGGATATCTCTTTTTGATTTTGGTTCTGATCATCTTGGAGAAATTTCGGCAGGGCAAAAACAATGCGCTTTGGTTTCTGCCGCCAATTTTCCTGCTCTGGGTGAACACACACGGGTCGTTCATCATCGGGATCGGAGTGCTGACTTTCGCGTTGATTGCGGGGCTTTGGGAATTCCGCGTAGGGAGCATCGAAGGGCGCAAATGGACGGCGCAACAACGTGTGCGGCTGGAACTGGCGCTTCTGCTCTCGCTCGCGATTTTGCCCCTTACTCCTTATGGCGTGCAGCTCGCGGTATACCCGTTTGATATGGCGTTCGGGCAGCCGATCAACGTGGCCAACATCCAAGAGTGGCTGCCGATGCCGTTCGATTTGGGCGGCGGAAAATTATTTCTCGCAGTCGTGATCGCGTTGATTGTGGCGCAGATGCTGACGCGCATGACCATGGAGGTCGGCGACGTCGCGTTGTTCCTGGGCGGGTTCGCGATGGCATGTTTGCACCGGCGGTTTTTGCTGCTGTTTGTGCCGTTTTTTGCGCCACTTGCGGCGTCGATTCTGGCACGGTGGCTGCCGCCCTACGATCGGAAGAAAGACCACTTCTATCTCAACGCCGCGATTACGGCGGCTGCAGTCGTGGGAATGGTCTGGTATTTCCCGAAGACCAGCGATCTTGAAAAAGCTACGGCGAGGCTGTATCCCGTTCGGGCCGTCGAGTATTTGCGGCAGCATCCTGTTCGGGGGCCGGTCTTCAATGCCTATGTTTTCGGCGGATATCTCGTCGACAAGCTGCCGGAGCAACCGGTATTCATCGACGGGCGCGGCGATTTGTACGAACGGGGCGGAATTTTTGGCGAGTATATCGAAGTATCGGACATGAAACCGGCGGCGTTTAGGATACTTGACCAGCACAACATCGAGGCTTGTTTAGTGGAGCGGAAGGAGCCCCTCGCGACAGCGCTGGCGGCGATGCCTGGCTGGGAGCTGCGATACACCGACGGCTCGAGCGCGCTGTTTGTGCGGCGTCAGGCCGCTACGGAGTTGCCTGCCACGGACTCGGAGCGGGATGCGCAGCGGAAACGGTGAGCTCTCACTCCGAAGCAAATAAGCAAGCAGATATTCGCATGAGCCAAGTTTCCGTACGAACGGTTGAGGAATTCTGCGGCACATCTGCGCGAACTCGCGGCCTTGGCAGAATTTCGGCGGAGCACATTCACGTGGTTGTGACGCTCGTGCTGACACTGGCGGTCTTGCCACTGCTACGGGTGAACCACCTACCGATTCGATTTGCCTGGGCGGACTTTTTTCAAATCTACTGGGTGACGTTCGCTTTTCAAGGGACGGTGGCCGCCATTCTGTTGTACGTCGTCGGATTCAGTCCAAAGGAAACAGTCGGTCCGATCGTCGGGCGGCTCCAGGCGGACCAGCGGCGAATTCTGTTACTCGCGCCCTTCCTGCTGATTCTGTACGGGCTGTGCGTTGCGTTGGCATCCGTCACGGTGTGGCCATTCCTGGCGGTGTTTTCGGTCGCGGCGTTGGAATGGATCGATCGAACGCAAAGCAAAGGCGTGTTGCACTCGTCCGCAGTCGTGACGGCGCTTGCGCCGGCAGCGTTCTATCTGTTTTGGGGTTTGATCCTGGTCTCGACGTACAACGATATCGCGGTCGCGTCGCGGCCAAACGTAACCTACGACTCAGCCCTCAATCGCATGGATACCTGGCTCATGCACGGGATGACGGTATCCCGGTTAGCACACGGAGCTGTTCACAGTCTGCCGGGGTGGTTCTATAAAGCGGTCGAATTCGTCTATTACTTCTGCATGTTTCCGCAGATTGGCGCCGCGCTCCTGCTCCTCGCGTTCAGGTGCGGCCGGAGAGAGACGTTCCGGCTCACGATGGCGGTTCTAACCGCATACTACATAGCGATCGGAATATTCTGGATTTGGCCGACCCAAGGCCCCTTTTTCATTTGTCCAAGCCACTTCGGTGATTTCCCATCGAGCCTTGGGACGCACGAGGTTCAGCAAGCCATTTCGGGGAAGGTGGCGTCGCTGTGGGCGGGGCACGGAATTGGCACCATTGGCCTGGACTACTACATCGCTTTTCCGTCGCTGCACATAGCCATCCCAACGATCGTGGCGATCTATCTGAAACGGTGGAAGCGCGTGTTTTACGCGCTGCTGGCGATCGATGTATTGATCGTCGCCACAGTGATTTTGCTTGAGTGGCATTTCGTCTTGGACGTGATCGGCGGGCTGGCTCTCGCGGGATTAGTCACGGTACTGGTGCCGCCGCGATTCGAACGCTCTCTACCGGGCACTCGGGTGCAGGGACTAGGCGTCACCAATTCGTTGGCGGCGCTCGTGCGAGTGTCAACAAAGAAGAACGAGGAACGGAGCGCCAGTGCTTGTGCAAAGCCAGGTCGGATCATGTTGAGTCTGATTCTAAAGAGCTTAGACCGAATTCCGAAAAAGTTACTCATTGGCGCAAAAGGTGCAGATAATTCCAAGAACAGGCGTCCCATTCATATTGCGTGATCGATTTCGATTCAAGAGGAGAGGGGAATCATGAAGAACTTGCTGCTGCGGTTGTGGAAAGAAGAAGAAGGGCAGGACCTTACCGAGTACGCGTTGTTGCTCGTCCTGCTGACTTTGGCTGCCGTCGGCTCGCTATCGGCCTTGGCGACCGCCGTCAACAGCGTATTTGCTAATGCTTCGACGCACCTCCAGACGTCCACGTAGTCCGAGGATGCGGATGTTCCCGGCTCGTAAGTCGCGAACGGGTCGGGGTGTGTTTGTAGATTGTGTCTCGGTCCCCAAGGGAAAAGAGGACTCATGAGGGGGTTGCTGCGTCGGCTTTGGATTGAAGAAGAAGGACAGGATCTGACCGAGTACGCGTTACTGCTGGTCCTCCTGGTGTTGGCGGCAGTTACGTCACTGACCGCTCTGGCCGACGCGATCAACGGCGTGTTTGCGAGCGTTACGGCGAATCTGACGACCAGCACGTAAGCGTATCGGCGAGAAGCTAGCTGTAATTCGTTAGAAGACTTCCCAACCCATGAAAGCACCGCAAATGATCTGGGCACTCACGATTCTGCTCACAGCGGTGGCGGCGTTTGTGGATTTCCGCACGCGGAAGATACCAAACTGGCTGACGGTGCCGGCGTTTGTGGCGGGATTGACGCTGCGGACGGCGCTGCTGGGCTGGCCGGGGGCGAAGTCGGCTCTCGAGGGGACGGGACTGGCGCTGGTGCTGCTGTTGCCGCTGGTGTTGATGCGGGCGCTTGGCGCGGGTGACTGGAAATTGATGGGCGCGGTTGGGGCGTGCCTTGGCCCGCTCATGTTTTTGTTTGTATTGCTGGGCAGCATTCTGGTGTCGGGAATCATGGCGGTGGTCGAGATGGCGCGTACGCGGAAGATCCGGGAAACGTTTCATAACCTCTACGTGCTCGTGCAGGGATTTTTCTCGTTTGGGTTGCGGGCACATCCGCAAATCTCGCTCGACAATCCGGAACTGTTGAAGCTGCCTTTCGGCGTCGCGGTGGCGATTGCGACGGTTGGTTGTTATTGCGCGGCTCGTTGGGGACTGTGATTGCTGCGCAGCGCGGTCCTAAACGGGACCGCGTTTTCGTGTTTGAGCTGTTCTTTTAGCTGTTCTGAGGCGAGGAGACAGATTTTATGAACCAGAACCGCATGATCGTCGGGCTGGCGATCGCGCTTGTCGTCGCGTTCGTGCTCAGCACGTTCGTGTACAAGCAATTTCAGAAGGCCAGCGCCGTCAAGCCGGTTGACAACGAGCATGTGGTGGTCGCGTCGTCGCCCATGCAACTGGGAACGCGGGTGGATGCGAGCAATCTGAAGCTGATTCCGTGGCCTGCGGGACATCCGGTGGCGGGCATGTTTACGAGCATTCAGGAATGCGCGAACCGCGCGCTGATTACTCCGGTTGCTGCGAACGAAATGATTCTGGACGGCAAGCTCGCGCCGAAAGAGTCGGGCGCGGGGCTGCCGGCGGTCATTCCGGAAGGAATGCGCGCGATGTCGGTCGCGGTGAATGACGTGATCGGCGTAGCGGGCTTCGTGACGCCAGGAACGATGGTGGATGTGCTCGTGACCGGGAAGCTTGTTGGCACGAATCACGGCGACGACGACACGATTACGCGGACGATTCTCGAGAATGTGCGCGTGCTCGCGGCGGGACAGAAGATCGAGCAAGACCGCGAGGGCAAGCCGCAGACCGTGCCGGTAATTACGCTGTTGGTTTCGCCGGAAGATGCGGCGCGACTTGCGATGGCGAGCACGCAGGGCAAGATTCAGCTCGCGCTGCGCAACACAATCGACACGAAGCGCGTTGAGCCGGCCGCGGTGCTTGAGGCGAACCTGTTTTCTGGAACGGGCACCGCGCCAGCCGCGCCTGCTCCCAAGAAGGCAGTGAAAGCCGCTCCCGCTGCGCCTTCGCCGTACACGATTGAAGTCATTACTGGCAGCAAGCGCGAAAACAAGAGCTTTCCCAACCAATGAGAAAGCCTCGAGGACGACGAATGTTCGAACACCCGCCCGCACAGAATTCGTTGAACCGCCGGAGAGCGGCTTTTGCTCGGCTCGCGTCGACCGCGATGCTCGTCGCCACCGGGATGATCACGCTCACGGCGATGCCGACTTCGGCGCAACAACCCGCCCAGACGGCTGCTCCTGCGCAGAGTGCAACGCCTCCACCGCAGGCGCCGACGCCGGTTCCGGCGAACGTGCCGATGGAAACCGAAGCGCCGCAGACGCTGCACTTGCTCGTTGGCCGATCCATCGTCATCACCTCGCCCGCGCGCATCCGGCGCGTGTCAATCGCCGATCCCACGGTCGCCGAAGCCATTGTGGTGAGTCCCAATCAAGTTTTGGTGAACGGAAAAACTCCGGGCGGCGTTTCGTTGATCGTCTGGGATGAAACGGACCAGAGCCAGTCATTTGAGGTGTCGGTCGATATCGATGTGCTGGGATTGAGCCAGAAGATTCGCGAAGTCTTCCCGAACGAAGACATACACCTCGACACATCGCGCGACGTCGTGATGCTTTCGGGGAAAATTTCGTCGAAAGCAATTGCGGACAAGATTCTGGAAATTGTGAAGGGCGTGACGCCAAAGGTCACCAGTCTGATGGAGGTGCCGACGACGCCGTCGGGCGAAATTCTGTTGCAGGTGCGCTTCGCGGAAGTCAACCGCGCGCTGATCAATCAGTTCGGCATCAACCTCTTGAGCCTGCCGGGATCGAAAAATATTGGCACGGTGTCGACGCAGCAGTTCTCGCCGCCGCAGCTCACAACGTCGAACGGCGTCGGCACGACACCGTCGGCGGGAAGCGCGATCGGCCTCAGCGACCTTCTCAACATCTTTATCTTCCGGCCGGACATCAACCTGGCAGCGACGATCAAAGCGCTGCAAGAGCAAAACGTTCTGGAAATTTTGGCCGAACCGAACCTGATGACCGAGTCCGGCAAGGACGCCAGCTTCCTCGCCGGCGGCGAATTTCCCTTCCCGATTTTGCAGTCGACCGGTGGAGGCGGAGGCTTCGCGGGCATCACGATTCAATTCAAAGAATTTGGCGTGCGGCTGAATTTCACTCCGACGCTAACGCCCGACGGACTGATTCACCTCAAGGTCAAACCGGAAGTCAGCTCGCTGGATTTCACCAACGCGCTCACGTTGCAAGGTTTCGTGATTCCCGCGCTGGCGACCAATCGCGTCGAGTCCGACATGAGCCTGAGCGATGGCCAGAGCTTTGCGATTGCGGGCCTGATGGACAATCGCGTCACCGAGCAATTGCAAAAAATTCCGTGGATTGGAGACATTCCGGTTCTTGGGAAATTATTCACGAGCAAAACCCTGAATCGCAGCAAGAATGAACTCGTCGTCGTGGTCACGCCGCACATCATTCATCCGACGCCTGCGGGTGAGCCGACTCCGAACCTGAAGTATCCGGATCCGTTCTTGAATCCGACGGTCGGCAAGCCGGCAAAGGATGAGTCGGTACCGGGAACACCTGGTGCAAACGGCGCACACAAGTAAGACAAGCCAAGCGATTTTTCGTAGCACTTTTTTGTAGCGCTGAGGGCTGCACAATCTCATAGGGGAGTCAGAAAGAACGGTTGATGCTGACAGTAGCAATAGCTAGCGGCGACTCGGCCAGTTCCGCGCAATTGCTGGCGTGTCTCGAACAAACAGGTCTCGTGAGAACGGTCAAGCAATGGTCGGTCCCCGCCGATAAGCTGCCCGAACCCGTAGACGCATTGCCGGATGTTGTGTTCCTGGACCTCGCGCGCGACCCGGAGCCATATTTTCAGTTGGGCGCGCTCATTCATCGGGCACGGCCAGCGGTCAAGCTGATCGCGTGCTCTTCCGTCGTACCGCCAAACCATCAGCTGTTGCTGGAAGCCATGCGATGCGGCGTGCAGGACTTTTTGCCGAAGCCCGTCGATCCTCGCTCGCTCAAAGATATCCTGGCGCGTTTCTCGAAGGATCTCGAGGGCAACGATGAGCGGTCTTCGTTTGACCGATTGATCGTGGTGATGGGCTCCAAAGGCGGAGTGGGAGCAACGACGGTCGCGGTCAACGTCGGCGTGCAACTCGCCAATTACGCGCGCAAGCATGTTGCGCTGCTCGATTTCGCGAACCCGCTCGGCAACGCGCATTTGCTGCTCGACCTGCACCCGAAATTTACCGTGCGCGACGCAGTCGACAACCTCGATCGTCTCGACAGCCACTTCTTTGCGGGCTTGATGACGCGTCACAAGACAAAGCTCGAAGTGCTTGGCGGCGCGACGCAGCCGGAAGAGTGGCAGAACATTCCGATTCCGATGCTCGATCGGGTCGTCAACGTCGCGCAGAACAACTTCGACATGGTCCTCATCGACATGGGCTCGCAATTTTCGTCCGAGTGGAGCTCGATCCTGCGCATGGCGCGGATGATCCTGCTCGTGGCTGAGGCCAACGTCCCGGCGCTCTGGACGCTCGAGCGGCGTTTGCTGGCGTTGAAGGGCTTCGGTATCGAACTCGATCGCGCGCGCGTCATCATCAATCGCTGGCACAAGGGCGACGAAGAAGTGCTCAAGGGCATTCAGAAGGACATCAATCGTCCCGTCTTTGCATGCCTTCCCAATGATTTCCGGATGGCGAGCAACGCCGTCAATCTCGGCACGCCGATGAACGAAAACGGGAACAACGCGCTCGGCGGCCGCTACCGTCAGATCGCGGGGCAACTCGCGGGTCTCGACGTCGCGGGACCTCCAAAGAAAGGCTCGCTGGGCGGACTCTTCTCGTTCCCGGCGAAACGGTGACGTAGCCCATGCCCCAACCGCTACCCGCACAGGTCACACGAACCGACTTTGGTGCCGTTAAGGCTGCGATTCACCGCAAGCTGATTCAGAAGCTGAATCTCGACCGGCTGACGGAAGTGAATCGCGACGATGTACGCCGCGAAGTCACGCAAATTCTGGAAGCGCTCGTGGTCGGCGAATCAACGCCGATGAACCTGCAAGAGCGCGAACGTCTCGCAACGGAAGTACTCGACGAAGTGTTCGGCTTGGGACCGCTGGAGCCGCTTCTCGCTGATCCGACCGTCTCCGACATACTGGTCAATACGCACAAGCGTGTGTATGTGGAGCGCAGGGGCATGCTCGAGATGACGTCGATTCAGTTTCGCGACGACATCCACTTGATGAGCATCATCGACCGCATCGTTTCGGCGGTCGGCCGCCGCGTCGACGAGTCGTCGCCGATGGTGGATGCGCGTCTCGCAGACGGCTCGCGCGTCAATGCGATCATTCCGCCGCTGGCGGTGGACGGTCCGTGCCTCTCGATCCGGCGTTTCGGCCGCGATCCGCTGACCTCCGAAGACTTGCTGCAAAACAACACGCTGACCGAACCGATGCTCGAACTTCTGCGGGGCTGCGTGAAGGCGCGGCTGAATATTCTCGTATCGGGCGGTACCGGCGCCGGTAAGACGACATTCCTAAATGTGCTGTCGTCGTACATCTCGAATCGCGAACGCATCGTAACCGTCGAAGACGCGGCCGAATTGCAGCTTCACCAGGATCACGTCGTTCGGCTGGAAACGCGCCCCGCTAACATCGAAGGCAAAGGCGCCATTCAACAGCGGCAACTGGTAATCAACTCTTTGCGTATGCGCCCCGACCGCATCATCGTCGGTGAGGTACGCGGCGAAGAAGCACTCGACATGCTCCAGGCCATGAACACGGGCCACGATGGATCGCTCACCACGATTCACGCCAACACTCCCCGCGACGCTTTGAGCCGCCTTGAAACCATGGTGGCGATGGGCAGCCTCAACATTCCCGAAAGCGCGCTTCGCCGGCAGATCGCGTCCGCGATTGACGTGGTTGTGCAGGTCAGCCGTCTCAGCGACGGCACCCGTAAAGTGATCGCGCTTTCCGAAATCACCGGCATGGAAGGCGACATCGTCTCGATGCAGGACATCTTCCTCTTTCGCAAGCGCGGTATTCGCGACAACGGCGAGGTTTCCGGCGAATTTGTGCCGACGGGGATTCGTCCAAAATTTGCGGAAAAGTTACAAGTTTCCGGCATCAATTTGCCGATCTCGATGTTCGATTTCCAGCAGGCGGAGTTCTGATGGAAGCACGTTTAAATTTCGATCGCGCGGTGAAAGGCTACTCGCTCTAGAGGATTCGCTATGGGCTTACTCGTATTCGCACTCACATTCCTGATCGTCATCGTCGTCTTCCTTGGCATTTGGATGATGATCGGCGGCGACAGCAAGCAGGAAGTCGTGCGTCGCCGCATGGAAGCGGTGCGCAAGGCGGAGCGCCGCGGCGATGTTTCGATGGGCCTTAAGCTCGCGCGCGACGAAATGTTGAGCAGCGTGCCCGCCGTTCATCGATTGATGTTGCATTGGTCGTGGTCGGTGCGGCTGCAGGAGCGAATCTTGCAGGCCGGGCTCACGATGAAAGCCGGCAAGCTGATTTTGATCAGCGGCTGCCTTTTCCTCGGTGGAATGGTCGTTACCGGGATATTCATCCCGGTCTTTCCGCTCGGCATATTGATTGGACTTTGCGTCGGCGCGATTCCCTACGGTGTCGTCATGTATTTGCGCCAAAAGCGGCTCCAGGCTTTCGAGGAGCGTTTCCCCGAAGCGCTCGATTTGCTGGGTCGCGCTGTTCGCGCGGGCCATGCGTTCACTACCGGTCTCGAAATGATCGCCAAGGAATCCCCTGACCCGATCGCGAGTGAATTCCGAACCACCTTCGAGGAGCAGAACTTCGGTCTTCCGCTGCGCGACGCGTTGCTGAACATGACCGAGCGCATTCCATCGATCGACGTTCGGTTCTTTGTCACGGCATTGCTGATTCAGAAAGAGACGGGCGGCAATCTTGCTGAAATTCTCGACGGACTTTCACGCGTCATCCGCGATCGCTTCCGAATTTATCGCGAGGTTCGCGTTCGCACCGCGCAGGGCCGCCTGACGGCGGGCATCCTGATCGCGCTTCCGGTTTTCATGATGTTGCTGTTGATGGTGATGAACCCGAACTACATCGGCATCCTCTTTCACGATCCCAAGGGGCTGCTCGCCTTGACCGTCGCCGGAATCATGCAGGTCATCGGCTCGATGGTGATTTGGAAGATTATTCACATCGAAGTCTGACGAGTTTCGAGTTTCGAGTTTCGAGTTTCGAGTTTCTTAGGAGCCTTGCAACATGCTTTGGGCCATCACAGCGCTGACCTTCCTCGCCACCTTCGGTGTGCTGGCCGCACTGTTCTACGCTTTCTCGTCGCAGGGAGCCGCCGTCGCCAATCGCCTGTCGCGCATGGCGAACACTGCAGCGCCTGTTATCGACGAAGCCAGCTTCTTCGAAAAACAGCGAGACAACGTCCGCAACACACTCGCTGGACTGAGCAAGTTGGTTCCCGGCGGTGACGGCACCGCCACACCACGCACTCAACTGCTCTTGATTCGCGCGGGCTACCGAAGCAACCAGGCGCTCGCCGCGATGCGTGGATTCAAAATCCTGACGCCAATCGCGCTCGTCACTTTGGTGTTCGTCACCGGCGCTTACAAGTGGAACCCTTTCATGATTCCACTGATCGCGCTCGCATTGGGCTATCTCTTCCCCGACATGTACCTGACCTGGCGGGTGAACGCACGCCAAGGCAGACTTCGCCGCGGATTGCCCGACGGTCTCGATCTGCTGGTTATCTGCGTGGAATCGGGGCTTGGACTTGACCAGGCGCTCATGAAGGTTTCGCAAGAGCTGCGCATCACGCACCACGAACTGAGCGAGGAACTTCAACTCGTCAATCTCGAGATGCGCATCGGCAAAACGCGTATCGAAGCGCTGCGCGAACTTGCCCGCCGCACCGGACTCGAAGACATCAAAAGCTTGGTGGCAATGTTGGTACAGACCGATCGGTTCGGCACCAGCGTTGCCCAGTCGTTGCGCGTCTTTTCGGACGACCTGCGCACCAAGCGCCGGCAGCGCGCCGAGGAAATGAGCGCCAAGACCACCGTCAAGATGGTCCCGCCGCTCATCTTTTTCATTTTCCCCGCTCTGATGGTGGTGATTTTGGGCCCTGCTGTGATCACGCTGATGCGGCAGCTGTTGCCTGCTTTGGCGCATTGATCGCGGCGAACTCGTACCTACCGAATTCGTAGGACGAGAAGCTGGAAAGGAGAAGTGCAATGGACAACGTAACTCTGATTCGAGTCGTTGCGGGAGCGCTTGCCGTTCTCGTGCTGTTCGTCATTATCTGGCGCCGTAAACGCAAGTCGATCGAATAGGAATCATAGTTTCAGTAGACATCTGAAGTACGGGAGCAGGGCGGTTGATCCATGGCCACGACAAACGGTCATTCCAATTCGTTGTACGTTTATAACAAGACGCGTGAGACCTTCGTCGCAACGGAGGCTCTTCTTGCCGATAGCTACCTTACTCGGCTTGTTGGGCTTCTCGGCAAGACGCGACGCTGGGCTCAGCTTGGCCGGGGCCTGTGGATTGTTCCCTCGCGCGGCGTTCATACGATCGGAATGTTGTTTCCGATCGACCTCATCTTCATCGGAAAAGACAGAGAAGTTGTCTACGTTGAGGAATATGTTCGCCCATTCCGTATCTCAAAAGTGTCACTGAAAGCGACGAGCGTGCTCGAGCTTCCCGCACATACGATCTATCGCTCGGGCACCAAAATCGGCGACCAACTCGAAATCGCTCCGACTCGCTAAAGCGAACCGGATTGCGATCATCGAACGTTCGTCGGTTCGTCAGGCTCAGTTGTTGAAGTTAAAGAAGTCAATCGTTCGTTTTTGTCGTACGAGTCTTCGTGGTGGTGTAAGGCGCGCAACCGCGCAACGCACCCGCCGTTACGGAAATTGCAACCAGCCATTTTCCGCCGATGTATGCCTCAAGACTCAAATTGGCGCAAGCATAGCTAGCCCCCGCAGGGGCGTCGTGCCATCACGTCTCTCGGGAATTGTCAGAGCGCAGCCGCTTACCAGCGCGGTTCGCGCGGCTGTCGCACGGAGTCACTGTAGTCTTCGGTCGAATACCGATCGCGGCCTCGCCCGCCGCCGCCCTTGCCCTTACCGCCGCCACCACCACCGCCTTGATTCCCGCCGCCGTATCCGCCACCGCCGCCGCGATTCCCACCGCGCGGAGGTCCGCCGCCTTCGCCTCGCGGTCGCGCTTCATTCACTTTCAGCTGGCGGCCGCCGACCATCGTTCCATCCAGACCCGTGATCGCTTTCGCTGCTTCGTCATCGTTCGGCATCTCGATGAACGCAAAGCCGCGCGCTCGTCCCGTTTCGCGATCCATCGCCATGTGCACGCGCGTCACCGCGCCAAACGGTTCGAACAGCCCGCGCAATTCACCTTCGGTCGTTTGAAAATTCAGATTCCCGACAAACAGACTCTTCATCCCACGCTCCCGAAAACTGCAAAGCACGATAGCACACTTGTGCCCTCCCCGCGCCCAGGAGGCGTCTACCGGGGCAGATGTGGGAGTTCGAATTCGCCGAATCGCCCGCTATTTCGCGATTTTGCCTCGTAGCACCGTGACCGACGCCGCCGGCAACGTAAACTTGGTCGCAGCATTCGCATTCACGGTCGAGCGCGCCGCCGGCCCGTCCGGATCGGCGCTGCCTCCGTTTGGTCCCGGGTGCCACTGGTATTGCGCCGCGCCAAATGTGACCACGTCCACCGGTCCCGCGAATCCATTCGTGGATCCGCTCCCGCTGTTTGCAACGGCTTTGGCGCCGTCGAACGCGATCTTCACCTCGTGTGCATTTTCCTGATCTTTGTTCACCACCATCAACGACCACTGCCCGTCCGGCCGCAACGCCGCATACGCAGTCACCAGCGTGTGCCCCGCGCCGTCCATCACATCGCTCGATGCCGCGAACAATTTGTGTTCGCCATTTCCCGGCTGCACCCACTCGAGATTGATTAACTGGCTCGCAAAATATTGCGACAACGGCTGAATGATCTTCCGCGTCTCCCGATCCGCAGAAAACATCCCGAACGTGCCTTGCGAACCGTTGTGACCGCGTCCAATCCCGAGCGGCAAATAGTGAAAGTAGTAGATCGCTTGCCCGCCGCCGCTCAAATACGAGCCGACGTAGTCGGCCAGCCACAACGCGCCCCACACATCCACAAACGCTTCCGAGTGCACCCAAGAAATGTTCGACTCCGTGATCATCTGCGGCACGTTCGCCGGCACACCGTCCTGCCGCCACACGTCCATGATGTGCGTCACGAGATACGGCTCGTCGTACAAGCTGCTCCAAGCAATTTTTCCCGGCTCGATCGGATAGTGCTCGTAGGGAAAAAACGCCAGCTCATCCAGTTTTCCGTGCGCCTTCAGGTAGTCGACAAATCGCCGCGTCCACGACGTTCTTCCCTCCGCGTCAATCCACGTCTCGATGTCTTTATTCTGCCCGGTGAAAACCGGCCCGCCCAATTTCAATTTCGGATCGACACGATGCAGCGCCGCCGCAAATTGGATATAGAGCGCCGCGTCATCTTCCGGCGGCGTGTAATGCCCGTCCGGCTCTTCGCCCATCTCCACGTACGAAACCGCATAGCCACGCTTCTCGACATACGCAAGCTCTGCCGCGGCATCCTCCGGCGTGTTGTAAATCATCGCGATCGGAATCATCGCCGGCAGCTTCCGCGTCACCGCGCTGGTGAAAAAGAAATCCAGCCCAAGCTGCTCGCCGGCCTTCTCGTCCAAATCTTCCGGCGTGTGCCACGGATCGACCGACGAACAATACGTGGCTGTCTGATCCTGATCCGCCGTGTGTCGAATCAAATCGTGAAATTTTCCGTCCGCTGTCGTCGTGCCCAAATACAACTCCCGAATCGCATACCCGACGCAATTGCGTTTGTCTGCCGACCCATGCGTGTCGCAGGTGTTCGACGACTGCCGCATCAAAATTCGCACCCACTGCGCCGCGACCGGTTGATCGGCAAGTTGCAGCGTCACCGCCCCGCCCTTCCCTTCGCGCACCGCTCCGCCAGGAAACGTCTGCCACACACCGAGCGTCGGCTTCTTGATCGGATCTTCGCCCGTCCAATACTGCACTTCGTAATTCACCGCATACGGCTCAGCCCACGCGATTCGAATCGCACTCACCGGCAGCGCATTCGCCAAATCGAGAAACACCCATTGCGGATGCGCTGCGTCACTTTCGCCCGTGTACGTCTGCGTCAAATACGGATTGCTCTTCCAGTACGAATCGAGACTCCCATCCGTCAGCCGCGAATATCCTTCCGTATCCGTGCCGTCGTCACGCGTCACTCCGCGATGCGGCAACGGATACCCATACGAATGCCGAATCGGCGCCGCCCCCGGCTCCGCGTTCCCGACAAAATATCCGCGCCCCGCCGGATCGCTCCACTTCCCTTCCGGATTCCAGTGCCACGCCTCCATGTGCAACTCGGTGTTCTGCCGATAGGTCACCGTCTGCCATCCCGCCGACAGCACCTTCTCGATATTTTCGTCGGTCAGCAACTTGTCCGACGCGCCGTACGGCAACCGGTCGATGCCCGCTCCCAAAGCCTGCGTCGGCACAATCGTATTCGTCGCATGTCCACTCGCCGCGTCCACATGAATGGTCTGGGCACGCAACTCGCAAACGCAAATGCCACTTATCGCGAATAAGAACGCAATCGATATGACCACTCGCCAAACTCGAGCCATCTTCGTCCCGCCCTTCACAATCTTTAAACCGTTTTAATTCGAGTCATTCATACAGATAACGTTTCCCGCCGTCAAGAACCGAACAGCCATTTCGTCGTGCTCCCTGCCCGCTCCACTCAAAGCGCCTCCACTTCACCACGTATTTTTCCCAGCTTTTCGGCTAAACTACTCCCAGCCGTTCCCTCACACGAGATTTCGTGAAATTTCCGGCTCGCTCACTGCGTAATCTCAGTGTGAACAGTGTGAACCCCTCTTCGAAGGAAATCTGGTTAATGGCCACACCACTCGGTTCTTCGCAACACGACCTGGGATCTCTGCGCATCCACGACGGACAGCGCAAGGGCAGCAAGGTCGGCAAAGGACTCGCTATCTTCTTCGGTGGCTTGATCATCCTCGCCGGCATCGCCGGCGGCGTCTACGCCTTCTGGAACAACAAGCCCGTCGTTCAGGTCGCCACAGTGCACAAGCCGGTCGGCGCCGGTGGACGTGAAGCGCTTCTCAACGCCAGCGGCTACGTCACGCCGCGCCGCCGCGCCACGATTGCCGCGAAAATCACCGGCCGCGTCACGGGGGTCTTCTTCGACGAAGGCACCGTCGTGAAAGAAAATCAACTCCTCGCCACGCTCGACGATTCCGACGTGCAAAAAGCCCTCTCCGCCGCGAAAGCCGACAAGGACGCAAGCGAAGCGGGTATCGCCGACCTTCAGGTTCAACTCAAAAACGCGAACATCGAGTTACACCGCGCCGACCAGTTGCAAAAAGCCGGAGTGCAGACGCAAGAGCAGCTCGACATCGCGAGCATGAACGCCGACAGCCTCAAGGCCAAAATCGACCTCGCAAAATCGCAGGTCGCAGCTTCACAGTCGCGCATCGTCGAAGCGCAGCAAGCCGTCGACAACTGCACCATTCGCGCTCCGTTCGCCGGAATCGTCGTCTCGAAAGACGCGCAGGTCGGCGAAATGGTCTCGCCGATTTCCGCCGGTGGCGGCTTCACCCGCACCGGCATCGCCACAGTCGTCGACATGAAATCGAACGAAATCGAAGTCGACGTTAATGAGTCCTACATCGCACGCGTCCACGACGGCCAAAAAGTCACTGCGATTCTCGACGCGTATCCCGACTGGGAAATTCCGAGCCACGTGCGCACGATCATCCCGACCGCCGATCGCCAAAAAGCCACGGTCAAGGTGCGCATCTCGTTCGACGCCCTCGACCCGCGCATCCTTCCCGACATGGGCATAAAGGTGACGTTCCTCGGCGAAGCAGCCAAGGCGCCCGACGCGAAGGCCGTTCAAGCCGCCGCTCTCGTGCCGCAAAGCGCAATTCACGACGACGCGGGAAAGAAGATCGTCTTTCTCGTCAAGGACGACAAGCTGGAACGCCGCGCCGTGACGCTGGGCGAAAATCGAGGCTCCGACACCGAAATTATGGGCGGCCTCGCCATCGGCGACACCGTTGTCGTCAGCGGCCCGACCGATCTGCGCGATGGCCAGAGTGTCGCCGTCAAAAAGTAACGCGCAATCATTCGTCGGAATTCTTCACGGAATCGAAATTATTTCGCTCTTAGAAACGTAAACCAGTTACACGCATCACAGGAGCTCTCACAATGGTTCGAGTGGACAGCACCGGCAGATCGAATAGCCTCATTCAGGTTCGTGGCCTCGACAAAACTTACAAGCGCGGCGGCGAAGAAATCCACGTTCTACAGGGATTGAACCTCGACGTCGACAAGGGCGACTTCGTTGCCTTCATGGGCCCCAGCGGCTCGGGCAAAACGACGTTGCTGAACCTGCTCGGCGGTCTCGACGTTCCCACGCGCGGCAGCATCAGCGTCGCCGGCGACGAAGTCACCAGCATGTCCGCCGCAAAGCTTACGCAATGGCGCGCGCGCCACGTCGGTTTCATCTTCCAGATGTACAACCTGATTCCCGTGCTCACCGCGTTTCAAAACGTCGAGCTGCCGCTCTTGCTCACGAAACTCTCGAAATCCGAACGCCGCCGTCACGTCGAAACCGCGCTCGGCGTCGTCGGTCTCTCCGAACGCATGAATCACTATCCCCGCCAGCTTTCCGGCGGACAGGAACAACGCGTCGCCATCGCTCGCGCCATCGTCGCCGACCCAACATTCCTGCTCTGCGACGAGCCAACCGGCGACCTCGACCGCAAGAGCGCCGATGAAATCATGAACTTGATCATTCGCCTGGTGAAGGAATTCGGCAAAACCGTGCTGATGGTCACTCACGATCCCGTCGTCGCCAAGCTCGCCGACCTCGAGCTCCATCTCGAAAAAGGATTGCTCGTCGAGGCCGGCCAGGTACAGCAAAACGCCTATGCTGGAGGTGCCGCGTGAAATTCCGAGGACTCATCTTCGCGAATCTCTTCCGCAAAAAGATTCGCCTGCTCCTGACCGTTGGTTCCTTCGCTGTCGCGCTTTTCCTGTTCTCGTTTCTCGCCGTGGTGAAGGGCGCGTTCGGCCGCGGCGCCGACATCGCCGGCGCGGACCGGCTCGTCATCATCAATAAAGTCTCGATCATTCAGCCGCTTCCGCTGAACTATAAAGACAAGATCATGCGCGTTCCGGGCGTTGTCGCAATCACGCATAACAACTGGTTTGGCGGCGTCTATCAGGACGAAAAGAATTTCTTCCCGCAATTCGCCATCGATCCCGAAAATCAGCGCAAGGTGCTGCCCGAACTGAAAGTGCCCGACGACCAGTGGGCGGCTTTCCTGAAGGATCGCCAGGGCGCCATCGCCGGTGCAAAAACGGCAGCTCGCTTCGGTTGGAAAATCGGCGACAAAATCCCGATCAAGACCACCATTTTCGGCGGAGCAGCCACGTGGGATTTCAACCTCGTCGGCATTTATCACAGCGAACGCGTCGGCGGCGACGAGAGCCAGTTCTGGTTCCAGTGGGATGCCTTTGAAGAAGGCGTACCTAAAACTTTCAAAGACCGCGTTGGTTGGTACGTTTTGAAGATTGAAAACCCCGACGACGCTCCACGAATCGCCAAAGCGATCGACGACATGTTCTCGAACTCCGATTTCGAGACCAAAACCGAAACCGAATCCGCCTTTGCCGCCGGCTGGGTAAAACAGTTCGGCAACATCGAGTTCCTCATTCTGACGATTGGTGGAGTCGTGTTCTTCACGCTGCTTCTCGTCACCGGAAACACGATGGCGATCTCGGTCCGAGAGCGTTTCGGCGAACTCGGCACACTCAAAGCGATCGGCTTCAGCGATCGCACCATTCTGTTTTTCGTTCTCGCCGAGTCGCTCCTGATTTCGCTCTTCGGTGGCCTGATTGGTCTCGGCCTCGCGGCCGCTGCGATTCCCGTGCTGGCCAACGCCTTGAACGGGCTGCTGCCGTCGCTGATTCTCTCGCCCGCCATTCTGAGTGTCGGGCTGGGGACGGCGCTTTTGGTTGGCCTCGTCAGCGGCTTGCTACCCGGCATTGGTGCGATGCGAATGCGCGTAGTCAACGCATTGCGGAGGGTCTGACATGGCGATTCCTGTCATCTACAACGTTCGCAGCGTGAAAGCCCGTTGGACGTCGGCGATCGTCGCCGTCCTGGGCATCGCCGGAACGGTTGGCG
The DNA here is from genome assembly GCA_036493835.1 of Candidatus Acidiferrum sp. Classification (GTDB taxonomy): domain Bacteria; phylum Acidobacteriota; class Terriglobia; order Acidiferrales; family UBA7541; genus Acidiferrum. Next base: position 25,118 of record DASXPD010000117.1, read on the forward strand.
TCTTCGTCGCGATGTTATCGCTCGCTCGCGGATTCAAGGCGACGCTCGTCGCCTCGGGCTCCGAAGACAACGCAATCATCATGCGCGCCGGTGCCACGTCCGAAATGATGTCCGGCGTCGCGCTCGATCAGGTAAAGATCTTGCAGGACGCCCCAGGTGTGGCACGCGGCACCGACGGCGCTCCGCTGGTCACTTCCGAAGTCGTGGTCGTCGCACCTTTCGCTCTCAAATCAACCGGGACCGACGCGAACGTGCAGGTGCGTGGCGTTTCTTCCAACGTCCTCGCAATCCGGCGCAACGTGAAAATCGTCGAAGGCCGAATGTTTAACCCGGGCTTGTCGGAATTGGTCGTCGGCAAAAACGCTAACAGCACCTACTCCGGCTTGACGGTGGGCAATACCGTAAATTTCGGCGGTGGTCACTGGCAAGTTGTCGGCGTGTTCGACGCAGGCGGCAGCGCCTTTGACTCCGAGGTCTGGACCGACGCGCGGGTGCTAGACGACGTATACAAGCGGCCGACAAATGTCTTCCAGTCCGCCACCGTTCACCTGACGTCCGCGAGTGCGTTGCAGCAATTCAAGGATGCGGTCACGGCCGACCCGCGCCTCAGCGTCGACGTCAGCCGTGAAATCGACTACTACTCCAAGCAGTCGACACGCATGACACAGCTCATCACCATTCTTGGCGGGCTCGTCGCCGGCGTGATGGCCATCGGCGCGATCTTCGGTGCGCTCAATACGATGTACTCCGCCGTTGCCGAACGCGGCCGCGAAATCGCCACCATGCGCGCGCTGGGATTCGGAGCCGCCGCCGTCGTCTTCTCCTTCGTCATCGAAGCGCTGATCATATCCTTCGTTGGCGGAGCCGTCGGTTGTCTCGCCGTCCTGCCTCTGAACGGCCTGACGACCGCCACCATGAACTGGCAGACCTTCTCGAACATGGCCTTCGCCTTCAAAATCACGGGCAGCCTGCTTATCGGCGGCATCATCTTCGCGCTCGTGATGGGAGTAATCGGCGGCCTACCCCCGGCAATCCGCGCCGCCGCCCGGCCGGTCGCCGTAGCCCTCCGCGAACTCTAGCCCTTCGCAGACCTGTTCGAGATCGAGGACTGATCCTGGGTGCCGCACCCTCCTGAATCTGGAGGGTGCGGTTTTTCCCCTACCTCACCAAAATCGATCGCCCCAAGTAGTCTTTAGCCTTTAACCCAGAACGTGCGTCCGTGTCCGCAAATCACTCGCTAATCACGCTTTCGCCCCACCTGCCCCTCAGTTCTATTGCCGCAACTCGCTTCCAACCGCTACGTTACCATCAGGAGCGACCTATGCCTGGCACCAACAACGGCCCCGACTGGACCCCGGCACACACGCCGCCCAATACCGTCCCGTGGCGCACGATTTTCCGCGTCATTCGCTGGTCGACCTACATTTCCGCCGCGATTACACTCGCGATGGTGCTGCACAAAGCGCCGCCGCCGCTCGTCGAAACCAATCCTCAAGCCGCCGCCCGCGCCGAACAAAAATTCGAACAAGTCCAGCAAGCCGTCTCCGCCGGCCAGCCCGCCGAGATGCGCATGGATCAAACCGAGCTGAACTCCTACCTCATCTCGCACCTCGACATCGCCGCAAACCCGGACTCGACCCAGGCGCACGCCACATCCGCGCCAGCAACGCCAAGCTCCGTGCAAGCCGCATCGCCCGCCGCCTCGGCAACAACATCATCAACCGCGAGTCCTGCCAACGGCCTCGACATGGCCGTTCCAGCAGGCACATCCGCCGAACAAATCGACCAGGTCCGCTCCCAAGTAAAAGACGTAAAAGTGGAATTAGTCGACGATCACGTCCGCGCCTACGTCGTCTTCGACATGCACGGCAAAGACGTAACCCTGCAACTCGAAGGCAAACTCGGCGCCCAGGACGGCTACCTCAATTTCGAACCCGTCTCCGGCTCGATCGGTTCCCTGCCGCTGCCCCCATCCGCGCTCCAATCCGCAATGCGCCACATCATGGAAAATCCCGAGAATCGCGAAAAATTCAAACTCCCCTCCGACATGTCCGACCTCAAAATCGTCAACGGCGAAGTCGTCGCCACTTACAAGTAGCTCCTGAGAAACCCTGTTCGCTCTTCGACACACCTTCGCTGAACAACGCTGTCGCGCGCGCCCAAATCATCGGATTCTAGTGCTTATCTACTTTGTCCCAACGGAGTCGGCCTTGAGGAGCACCCTGGGGACAAGGCTTGGATGCATTCTCGCTATCGCATCTCTGACCTTCGCCCCTCTATCACCCGCGCAGGACACGCCGCTTGGCGTCGTACTCCAGGCGAGTCTCGCCCATGTCCGCCAGAGCGCGCTCACCGAAGGCGCCAGCATCTTCGCAGGCGAAGAAATCAGCACCGACGTCAGCGGTTCCGCCGACATTCGAATCACGAACTCCCGCTATGGGCTCGCCGCGAACAGTCAGGGCCGATTCTATCCGGCTCACTCTGCAAAAGGCTCCGTCGCCGAACTCACCAACGGTACGCTGACCTTCCGCCGCGACAACGCCGACACCATCGAAATCGTCGCGTCCGATGTTCGAGTCGTCCCCCAAGGCGACGCTCCCGCCACCGGACAAGTCACCATCTTCTCGCCCTGCAAAATCAGCGTCACCGCCCTCACCGGTGAGCTCATGGTCACCGCCGGCGCCGAAACGCACATCGTCGCGGAAAAGGAATCGTACGAAGTTCTCCCGCAACAATCCGTTATCGCGACGGCAAGTTTCATCTCTCCCGACGACCCCGCCTATCACCAGTCCCACACCCACAAAACCTGCACCACACCGCGCCAATCCAAAGGAATGAGCCAATTCGCAAAAATCGGCATCGTAGCCGGCGCTGGCGCAGCCGCAGCAGTTCTCTTCTTGGCACGCGGCAGCGGCTCCAAATCCGGCGACACTAACAACGGCGGCGGTACCGGCGGCGGAGTCGAAAGCCCCGACAAACCCTGAAACGCAACTCAGAAATTCCTTAAGACAATTTGGTTGAACCACTCGCGCATTCGAACGCGCCCCGCGTTCCATCGAACTTCCCTGCGCATGCGATACTAATTCTCACAACGTCATCCCTCGCCCGCGAGCGCCCGATCCAATCCGCGCGAGAAATTTCAGGGAGCATCAAAAATCACGCAATCGACCTCACCGCGCGCCTCTCACGGCATCATCCCGTACCTCGCGCTCGTCGCCGGCGTCATCTGCATCTCCTGGTCCGCCATTTTCGTCCGCTGGACCGACATCCCCGGCCCCGCTTCCGCCTTCTATCGCATGCTGCTCCCGTCGCTCCTCCTCATCCCAACCTTCCTGTACGACTGGCGCACGCCACGCGTCAGCCTCCGCACACTCGCAATCATCTCGGCAGGTGGCCTTTTCTTCGCGCTCGACCTCGCCTTTTACAACACCTCCATCATCCGCACGTCCGCCGCGAACGCCACGCTCCTCGGCAACCAGACGCCCATCTTCGTCGGCCTCATCACCTGGCTCGCCTTCAAGCGCCGCCCCTCCGTCGCCTTTTGGACCGGCCTCGCACTCGCTTTCTCCGGATCCCTCGTCATCATCTGGACCGACCTCACGCGTCATCTTCATCTCGGCGCCGGCGATCTCATGGCTCTGACCGCCTCCGCCTGTTTCGCCGTCTATCTCCTCGCCACGGAAAATGTCCGCGCACACACGGGCACACTCGTATTCCTGCGTCTCGCGACGCTCTCCGGCACTTTCTTCCTCTTCGTGATTAATCTTCTCTTGCGTGAACCATTCGCCATTCCCAATCAGCGCTCTCTTGCGGCGCTGATCGGACTCGGCCTCGTCTCCCAACTAGGAGGCTACATCGCGTTGACCTACGCGCTCGGCCACCTTCCCGCAACAGTCACAGCCGTGACGCTTCTCGCGCAAGGCCCGCTCACCGCGGTTCTCGCCGCATGGCTCCTCCACGAGCGACTCACGACATCTTTACTGTTAGGTGGTGTATTGGTCCTGCTAGGTGTTGGCCTAGCCAATCGCGGTCGCGACGCCGGCGAAGAAGCAAACGCCGCACTAAGCTACGACCCCGCTCAATCCTGAAATCTGCTCCGCGAACTCTGCGTTAGCCTTTTCTCTCTTGTGGTAAGCCCCAACTAATCTTGAAAATGTGACGTAAACAAATTATTCAACGCCTCCGACAACGTCGGATGCGCAAACACTCCATCCCTCAGCACCGTAAACGGCAGCTTCCCCCACATCGCAATCTGTATCTGCGACACCACTTCCCCGCCCTCAATTCCCAGCACCGCCGCGCCCAAAATCTGCCCACTCTCCGCATCCACAATCGCCTTCATAAATCCGCGCGACTCGTCGATCTCCAGCGCCCGCGCCACGCTCGTCATCTGCATCTTCGCCACGCGAATCTTGCGCCCCGTCGCCCGCGCCTCCGTCTCAGTCATCCCCACGCGCCCAAGCTGCGGATCGATAAACACCGTGTACGGCACCAGCCGCCCCGCAATCGACGCCCCACCCTTCTCAAGCAGATTCGTCCGCAAAATCCGAAAATCATCATACGAAATATGCGTAAACGCCGGCCCGCCCTTGATGTCGCCGATCGCAAAAATATTCGCCACGTTCGTCTCGAGCCGATCATTCGCCTTGATAAATCCGCGCTCATCGAGCGCGATCCCCGCCGCCGCCGGACGCAGCGAATCCGTATTCGGCTTTCTCCCCGTTGCAACAAGTAAATGCGACGCCTTGATCGTCCGCGAACTCTTCCCAACCCGCGCCGTCATCACAATCTGCTTTCCAACTCGCTTCACTCGTTCGTCCGTCACATCAAATAAAATCTTGATTCCGTCCTGCTTCAAAATCTTCGCCACTTCCTCCGCAACATCCTTATCCTCATGCCCTAGCAACTGCCCGCCCGACCCAACAATCGTCACCTCGGCGCCAAGCCGTCGAAACAGCTGCCCAAATTCCAGACCGATGTAACCGCCGCCGACCACCAAAAGATGCTTCGGAACTTCGGCCAACTCCATAATCGATGTGCTGTCGAGATACGGCACATCCGCAAGCCCATCAATCGCAGGCGCCGTCGGCCGGCATCCCGCATTCACAAAAAAATAATCCGCGCTCAGCGTCCGCTTCTTCCCCTTCTTGTCCGTCACCTCAATCGACTTCGCCGACGTAAACGCCGCCTCGCCAAAAATCAGATCGAGATTCTTCGTCCCCTCGACTCCCTTCTGTTGTCCCCCGCGAAACAAATTCACAATGTCGCGCTTCCGCTTCCGCACCCGCTTCATATCAATCTTCACCGCACCCGTGTGCACTCCGTAGTCCGCCCCACGTCGCGCCAGATACGCCACGCGCCCGCTCGCCACCATCGTCTTCGTCGGCGTGCACCCTTCGTTGATGCAGGTTCCACCGACATGCTCGCGCTCCACCAACGCCGTCTGCCATCCAGCCTTCGCCAGCGCCTGCGACAGCGGCGTCCCGCCCTGCCCCGACCCAATCACAATCGCTCGATATTTTTCGACGTCAGGCATGCCACTCTCCGATGAACGCAAAAACCCAATTTCAAAGTTTGGATGCAACCGAAGAACAACTGGCCAGCTAATTTCTACGACGGAAGGTCGACCGAAACGTTCGTTCCTCTTCCTATCTCCGCGCCCTCTGCGAACTCTGTGGTGAATTCCCGGCTACACCCGCGCCAGTATCAACAACCCGCCGCCAATCGCCACAACATCCTCCGCCACTGCGATCACCACGTCCGGCACGCCCAGCGCCTTCACCAGTCTCGTCCGCGCCTGATACCCGCCGTAAGTCCCCACAATCGCACCTACCACTCCAAGCACAATTCCCAGCGCGATCGCTTCCCCACCCGCGACCGCCACCGTCGCCCCGCACAGCGCACCCATCAACACGCGCGCGCTCAATCCAACAGGCGCCGTCCGCGCTGGCGTCGACGGCAATTGATCCGCCACCAACTCCACCACAGCCAGCAGCGTAAAAATCGTCACCGTAATAATCGACGACATAAATCTCATCGGCGTCCCGATCAAACTCAGCCAGCCGAGATGCGCCGCCCACGACGTCACCGCCGGCCCGGTCAACGACCTCAGCCCCGTCACAACGCCAATAAGAAACACAAACAACAGTACATGCGGGTGATTCATAAGGCCGCCAGCCTCCTCCGAACCCACACTTTTGTCAACCGTCCTCGCCCACTCGCACCTTCAACCGCCGCGCCTCCAACATTCATTCGACTGTAACAATTGTTGCGTATAAACCCAGCCATCCCAATGTGGTCCAACTTCCGCAGAGGCCCAAAATTTCTATGACGGACAGGAGTCTTATGGCTTCAGCAGCAACCGCCAGAGCAACAGTAGCCGCGCCACCTCCACCGGTAGCGCCCGCATCGCCCAAGGGGCACTCCGTACACGAGAAGCTTTCGAAAAAGCCCAGTAAGGTCGGGATGTTGGTTTTCGCCGGCGTACTTGTCGGCGGCATCGTCTTCATCGGCTCCAGCATCGCGCGCGACCTCGTATCCGGCCCGCACGTCACCGCCGCGTGGCCCTACGTTCTATTGGGACTCGCGCTTCTCGTCGCACTCGGCTTCGAGTTCGTCAACGGTTTCCACGACACCGCGAACGCCGTCGCCACCGTCATCTACACCCACTCGATGGATCCCCAGATCGCCGTCGTCTGGTCCGGCTTCTGGAATTTCGCCGGCGTCGTCACTTCCACCGGTGCGGTCGCCTTCGGCATCGTTTCGCTTCTCCCGGTCGAATTGATTTTGCAGGTCGGTTCCGGCGCAGGCTTCGCCATGGTCTTCGCCCTCCTCACCGCTGCGATCCTCTGGAACCTCGGCACTTGGTGGTTCGGTCTTCCCGCTTCCAGCTCGCACACTCTCATCGGCTCCATCATCGGTGTCGGCATCGCCAACCAGTTGATGAACGCTCGCAGCGGAACCAGCGGCGTCGACTGGGCTCAGGCAGGCAATATCGGTAAGTCTCTGCTTCTCTCGCCAATTTTCGGATTCGCTCTCGCGGCCACCCTATTCATGGTTCTGCGCGCCGTCGTGAAGAATAAGAAGCTCTACGAAGCTCCCGAAGGCACCGAACCACCGCCATTCTGGATTCGCAGCCTCCTCATCCTCACCTGCACCGGCGTCAGCTTCTTCCACGGCTCCAACGACGGCCAAAAAGGCATGGGCCTGATCATGCTCATCCTGATCGGCACCGTTCCGACGACCTACGCCTTGAACCACGCGGTTACCGCGCGCGAATCACAGGACTTCGTCGCCGTATCCAGAACCGCCGCCGACACCTTGAACAAATACGTCATCCCCGCGGCTGCCATCGGCGACCCGCGCGAAGACGTGACCGACTACATTCGCACGAAGGACTTCAAGCCCAACACCATGCTCGCCCTCCGCGAGTTGGTTAACGGCATCGGCACCGAAATGGCGCAGTTCGGGGATCTCAAGGCAGTGCCCCAGGACAAGGTGCGTAACTTCCGTAACGACATGTATCTCGCCAGCGAAGCGCTTCGCCTGATGCAGAAATCCGGCAAGCCCGTACTCGCTGCCAACGACGTCGCAATCTTGAAGAACTACAAGGGTCACGTCGATAAGGCTACCCGCTTCATCCCGCTCTGGGTCAAAGTGGCCACCGCTCTGGCTCTCGGCCTCGGCACCATGGTCGGCTGGAAGCGCATCGTCGTCACCGTCGGCGAAAAAATCGGCAAAAACCACCTCACCTACGGACAAGGCGCCGCCGCCGAAATCACCGCGATGGCCACCATCGGTGCAGCCGACTGGTTCGGCTTGCCCGTCAGTACAACCCACGTTTTGTCATCCGGCATCGCCGGCACAATGATGGCAAATCACTCCGGCCTCCAGTGGGCCACCGTCCGCAACCTCCTCATGGCATGGGTCCTCACCCTCCCCGTCGCCATGATGCTCTCCGGCTTCCTCTTCTGGGCCTTCCGCGGCATCTTCTAAAGCGGACCAACTTCACCGGAGCTTCATTCCAACGAACGACGCTCCGCCAAATCAACAACCCAGCCAAACGATCGAAGGGCACGGCTCAACCCGTGCCCTTTCTTTTTTACTCATCCGTCCGCCCAAATTCCGCCTGGGTGCCGCACCCCGCGATTTTCAGGGTGCCGGTTTTCCGCTCCCCTCCACCTATCGATCCGTTGAATCGCAAACCACAACCACGTGTCATCCCGACCGAAGCGAGCCCACGCCTTTTCTTCGCGTTCACTTCCTGTGAACGCGTGGGCTCGCGCAGTGGAGGGACCTTGGCTTGATGTCAGCCTCACAAAACTCGATGAGACTCACTCCCATCCCTCCACTCAAATCCACAAACCCCGGATTCTCCCGCCGTATCAACCAATTCTTCTTCTCCCTCCGCCACCCCTTCAACTGCTTCTCCCGCTCAATAGCACTCCTCACATCGCGAAACCCCTCAAAATAGACCAGCCGATAAACACCGTGCTCCCGAGTGAACCCCGCCAAATCCCCCCGCCGATGCTCCCCAATCCGCCTCTCCAAATCCCGCGTAACTCCGACATACAACACCCCATTAGCACTCGCCAAAATGTAAACGTTGTATACCATTAGATTAAGTATACAGTAAAATATCACTGCAATCCCAGCCCCACTAAAAACTTCGTCAAGAAGAAACTCGGCCCGAGCGGAAACACCCAACAAAAATACTTGTCCTCCCGACCGAAGCGAGCCCACGCCTTACTCTTCGCGCTCACTTCCTGTGAACCCGTGGGCTCGCGCAGTGGAGGGACCTTGGCTCAATCTAACCCTCACACAACTCGATGAGACCCACCCAAAATTCACGCCCCTCGTGCTTTTTCGCTTACGCCGATTCCGCCACAACCTCCGCGCTCTCCCGTTCCTCCGGCGCCATCCCTCTCGCCCGAAACGTCCCAATCAACAACACCAAATTACTCAGCAAAATCACCGCAAATGCCAGCGACGGCAAAAAATCAAACGCGTCGCCCCTCTTCTCCAACACATCAATCCCCAGCACCGCCGTGATCAACCCGCGCGGCAAAAACCAAACCATGATCTCCCGTTCCCGCCGCGAAAAATCCCGCCAGATCGGACGCCCCGCCTCCACCGCGATCCATCGCGCAACCAGCAACGCCCCAAAACATCCAAGTGCGAACAACAAATTCTTCCGCAGCCCCGCAAACTCCACCAACGCACCCAACAACACGAAGAAAAACGTCCGCAGCAAAAACGCCAGCTCGCCATGAAACGTAAGCATCTGTTCGTGTTGCTGCTCGACGCCGCGCTGCGCGGCGCGTATCGACGTCTGCGAAAACCACCCCGTCGCATCCGGTGCCTCGTCGATATGCAATCTGCGTCTCACCACCGCCAAGTTCGAAAGCGTCAGGCCAAACACCAGCACCGCCACCAGCTCATTCCCCTTCAACGCATGCGTCCCCGAATAAACCAGCAGCACCGCCGCAAAAGTCAGCACATGCCAGAATCGCTCCTCCGTCAACACCGGCAGCAAATACGACCACAGCATCCCCGCCAGCACGCCGCAGCAGATCGATAGAATCAGGCTCGACACCAGGCTCCAAGCGATGGCCTGCGGCTGCGCACGTCCGCCAGCAGCTACATCCAGCAGCGACGTCACCGCCAGCACCGCCAGCGCGTCACCCAGCGAAGCCTCGACCAGCAGCGTCACCTTCACCTCGCGCCGCAAGCTCACCTGCTGTAGTACGGGCAAAATGATCGAGCTGCTGATACAACCCAGCACCGCCCCCACCAGCAGCGCTGGCAGCCATTCGAAATGCATCGCAAAATGGCAGACACTCGCCACACTCACGCCCGCCATCAGAAAACTCACCAACGCCAGAAAGAATCCCCCGGCAAAGTGGCTCAGGATTTCGCGCAATTTCAGATCGAGTCCGCCTTCAAACAGGATCAGCATCAACGCCAGCGATCCAAACCCATGCGTCGCCCCGCGAAAAATGTCCGGATCGATCCAGTGCAGCACCGGCCCGATCAGCACCCCCGTAAACATCAAGAGGATCACGTCCGGCACGCCCGTGAACCGCACCAGCCGGTTCGCAATGAAGGCCAGCACCAGCAAACCGCCCAACATCGCGAAAAACAGATTCAGGTCCATAATATTTGTCGGATAACCTTTGGCTCGACCGCAGATCAACGAGCGGAAGATCATGGCGCGAAGCGATGCGCCGCGCAAACGAAAAGCAGAACGAAAAATGGGACGAATTTTATGATTAGGATGAGCCGAATGAATAGGATCTCGACACGGCCGAGTGTACTTGGGGTCTTTGTCGCAATACTTCTACTGGGAGCGCTGAAATTCCCGACTAGGACGCTCGCCCAGACGCCAACGCGCGCCGTCGCCGCACCTTCCAGCCTCGCTCTGCTCGTCACCGGAGCCGTAGCCCAAGACTTGAAACTAAGCCTCGACGACCTCAAAAAACTGCCGCGCCAATCCGTCAGCACAAAGGGCCACGACGACCAGATGCATCAATACGACGGCGTCCCAATCGGCGCCCTGCTCGCCAAAGCAGGCGTCCCCCAAGGCGCAGCCCTGCGAGGCAAAAGCATGGCTCTCACAGTGATCGCCGAAGGCTCCGACGGCTACAAAGCCGTCTTCTCCCTGGCCGAACTCGACGACGACTTCGCCGCCGAAACCGTCCTCATCGTAGACTCCTCCGACGGCCAACCGCTCGGCGCAGACCAAGGCCCCCTCCGCCTCATAGTCCCCGCCGACAAACGCCAAGCCCGCTGGGTCCGCATGTTGAAATCGCTTACCGTAGTAAACCTAAGCAGCGGTAATCCCACAAACTGAACCCGCGACTCGCGTACTGATAGTGCCCGCACCTTCGGACCGGCCGGACAGTAGGCCGCAGGTACTTGACTTAGGCGATATGCGGGCGCAGAATCCGCGACGCTATGACCGACCCAGCCGCGTCTCCCGCCGAAACTCGTCAGGTTCACCCGTCACTGCGGACCGACTACATACAACCCACGCTCGGGTATGCGCTGCGCATATGGTGGGCGCTCTATTGGCGGACAACCGCCATCTCAATCGTCCTCATAGGGCTTACGAGTCTCGCCCTGAAAGCGATGTATGAGCACGCCTTGATCTCGGCAAGCGTCGTCATATGGGGCTCAAGACTGTCTACTTACATCCTTACTTACGCTGCCGTGATTCCTGTGATGCGATTCGTGCTGCACAAGCGATTTAACAGCTTTCGCATCGCCTTGTGGTCGCAGGACGGCCAAATGTCGGCGCCGCATGAAAAGCCTTCGTGGGACCGCACGATTCGAGTATGGTGGGCATACTCCTGGAGGACCCTGATCTACTCCGCTGTAGGCGTGGTGGTCGTGGGATATCCGATGAGCATGATGGTAGGCATATTTGCGCCCTCGCCCGCGGTGATGAGGCTGTTCGGAATGGCACTCGGGTTCGTGGTTGGAGCGGGCATGGCGCTGTTCGTCATCTATTCCAGCATCCTCGACGAAAACATCGGCGACTTTCACGTCGGTCTGCTCGCCAGCGAAGCAATCGAACCGACCACGAGCGAAGCAGTCCCAACCTCCGCCGTATAGCGTGCCTTCCCCGCGAAATCTCCACGCGCCGACTTAAACACCTTTTTTTCGGCCTCACGAGGCTATCCCAACCCCTTCAAAATGAATGACCTACACACTCGCGACTTTCGCCCCCATGCCAACCCTCTGTAAGCAAGCAACTTGTACGCTCTGAGGCGAAACATAGGGGGGTACACCCTCCTCTCATTTCCCCTTCGCCAAAGATTCGCTTGACTTTCGTATTTTGTTCGCTATATTCGCCTTCGTAGAGGAAACGGGAAACGGCGGGCGACCCCATTGCCTCCCTAGGCTCTCCAAGGCCGCCCGCCGTCAGTTTCCGCCACTGGGTGCCGATTTCGCCGAAGCCGTCCGACGAATTCGACCGCAGCGCCGGACGTCCACATCCTGCGCCAATAATTCGGCTACTGAGGAGTAACCCATGCAAGCCTGCCTCGAAAACGATTCCCTGCCGCTACTCGAATCTGCCTGCACGCCGCGGCTCGATTCCACATCGCTGCCGCTGTTTCAATCGGCGACGCTGCCGCTCGGCGATTCTGCGCCACCTCCTTCGGTCGACGCGGCGCCAGCATGGACCATCCGAATCGCTCGCCCGGCCGCAGCGGATCGCAACGAACTCGCCAAGGAACTGTGCGGAGTCCCCAAAGCCGCCCTGCGCCAGGTCTTCGGCAAACTGATGGGAACGCGCCTCTGGCAACTGAATCGCCTCGCACCCAAAGTCGCCGCTGTCGCTCCGCCAGCAAGACTTTCTGCCAACGCACAGCCGGCGAAAAGCTCTAATGGCTCATCCGCAGGAAAACTTTCTAGCTCCACGCCATCGGCGAAACAGTTCGCCGAGCCGCAACAAATTCCCGACTCAGAAATTCGCAGTGGAATGTTGCGCTACCTTTGCACTGAGGCCGCCACGATGCTGCACGAACGCAACCGGCTCGCGAACTCGATTTCGTTGACCGCGCAATATTCCGATGGCCGATCGGAAACTGTTCGCCGCCTGCTACTGCAATCCGCGAACGACGCCGACGCGCTGGAAGCCGCAGCCCGCTTGGCGATTCGTGCCATGCGCTCCGACGCTTTCGTCTCCCTGAAACTTGACCTCACCGCTACGCCGCCTTGCGCGGAGCCACACGCCGTCGAGCCCGCCCCGGCTAACGCGCCGCTCACTTGCGTTGCGTAGATCCTCTGCAACCGAGGCGTAGTCGAAGTGGTCGTCGCGCAGAGAGCAACGAAGCGGTCGCCGCATCGGAGGCGTAACGAAGCGGACACTGTGAAATCGCAAACGTTGCGCGGGTTGTCGGGCCGGTTGCATACTTTGAAATATGAAACTTCTAACGCGCGCACTGTGCCTGCTCGCGCTCAGCGCCTTGGCTCGTCCTGCGCTCGCCGATGAAATCCAGCTGAAAGACGGAAAAACTTTCTACGGCACGATCGTCGGCTACGACAACAAGATGTTCAAAATCAAAACCGATTTTGGATTCATCTACGTCGAAAAAGACAAGATCGCCTCGATCATTCCCAACAAAACTGAAGCCTCGCAACCAGCCGCGGCAAACGGCGCCCCAAGCAAAGGCGCGAATGTCAGCGGAGCAAACAGCAATGCGAGCGCAAACAAACAAGCTGGGCTTGGCGATGGTACAGCGCAGCGAACGGCGCAACCAGAAGCCTCATCTGTGAAAGCGAAGGCCGTGCAGCCAACAGCTGAGCCGGCGGTGGAAACGATTGCAGAGCCGCCCGCGCCGCGTGTTTCGAGCGCTGCGGTGCGTCCGCAACTGCCTACGATTTCGCCAAAATCGCGCGCGGTCGCCCCATCGATCAAGTCGGCGCCGCCGAGCGCCGCCGTCGCGCTCACCGCGGGGACGTCCGCGGCGCCGCTGGCTTCGCCCGCGAACGAGACGCCGCAAATTCCGGAAGAAGTGCAAGGCAACACGTACACGAATCACGTTTATGGCTTCCGCATGTACAAAGCTCCGAGTTGGCAATTGATCGAAGACTCGACGGAATTGCCGAACGCAATCGTTGCGATGGGCACGGAAAATCAGTCGACGCTGCTCGTCGTTGGGCGAGAAAAAACGAAGCAGGCTCTTGACGCCGCCGCGAACACGGTCGAAAAGCGTCTGCAAGACGTTTACGACGACTATCAGAAAATTTCACAACGCAGAACGACGATCGGCGGACTGCCTGCGATCGAGTATCGCTATCGCGGCAAAGCCGACGATCACGATTGGTCGGGCACGCTCGTCGTCGTTGCGCGCGGCAGCGACATTTTCACCGCGCTCGGCATGACCTTCGCCAACACAGATTTAATTCAGATTCAGGAAAACGTGATCGCCAAAGCGATCTCCAGCCTCGACTTCAACGTCCGCTAACATCGAGCGTCTCACGCTCGACGACGAAAACGATTTCACAGAGTTTGAGAGTTAGTCCGCGCTAGAAGCGCTTGCGGGTTCGGCGGGCTTTTTGTGTTCGCGAATCAACGCTATCAAGGCTTGGGCGGCGCGCGGGAGGCTGCGATCGCGACGGTAGACCAAACCGAGTTCGCGCCAGAGATCGACGCCTTCTACTGTGAGAAGTTTTACTTCACCGGCTTTGACGTAATCCTTCGCGAAGCTTTCGCTGATGAAAGAAACGCCTGCGTCGGCGGCGACGAAGCGCTTGATCATGCCGATGCTGGGCAGTTCCATGCTGATGCGAATGCGCGAGCGATAGGGCCGAAACAATTTGTCGAGCACCTGGCGCGTAAAACCCGTCTTCGGAAAAATCAGCGGCTGCCCGGCAACTTCTTCGAGAGTGATCTTGGTGCGGTGGGCCAGCGGATTCCGCGTGCTGACCATGAAGCGCAACCGATCCTTGTGAATATGATGCACGCGCAGGTTCGGCGATTTCGTCGGCAGGGTCACGATGCCGACGTCGACGGAGCCGTCTTCGATGCGCTGCAAAATCTTGTGGCTGAAATTGCGATAGATGCTGATGTGAACTTGTGGGAATCGCCGCTGAAATTCCGCAAAAATATCGGGCAATAAATACAAGCACGTCGCTTCGTTCGCGCCAAAAAGCACCGGGCCCTGCACAACATTTCCCCGATCGGCGACAACTTGAACCGATTCGTCGCGCAAGCGCAGCAATCGTTCGGCGTAATCGAAAAGCACTTCGCCGGCGGGCGTCAATTCCACGGATTTTGCCGAGCGATCGAGCAACTTGGCGCGGTAGGCCTGCTCCAACTGACGAATCTGCGCGCTGACAGCGGACTGCGAGCGAAAAACTTTTTGTCCGGCGCGAGAAAAACTTTTCAGTTTGGCGACGTATACGAAAGTGGCAAGTTGGTCGAAATCCATAGTTGAACCGTTCGCCGTGCATTATATCGGAATCGCACTGACGAGGGCGGCAAATCCTCCGGAGGATAGAGAAACATTACCACATGAACGGATTATGAATGGCGTGCGGACGTGGCACGCGTGCAGCGTCTAGGCGTGCAAAGCAGCTTGTGGATCTTGCGAGTCATGGCCCACAAGCAAATTGTCGGTGCGCGTCAAACGCGCCAAAACAGGCTTCCACGTGTCAGCAACCGTGGCTTGCAAATGGACGGGTTGCACACGAACAAACGGGAGGCCGTTGCGGCGAGACAGCAAGCGACTCGCACGAGGGCTCGCAGTGAACTGCACATGCTCTTCGAGCACGCGGCGCAGCCATGCCTCTTCTTCGGCTTCGACCTCGTGAACGCCGACGAAATCGCGATTCAGCACATCTTCGACCTCGGCGCGCAAAACATAAGCGAGACCGCCGGTCATGCCGGAGCCGAAATTTAATCCGAGCGGGCCAAGCACGAGAGCAACGCCGCCCGTCATGTATTCGCAGCCGTGCTGGCCGACGCCTTCAACGACGGCAAGCGCGCCGCTGTTGCGAACCGCAAATCGCTCACCCGCGCGACCCGCAACAAAGAGCTGCCCCGAAGTCGCGCCATACAACACCGTGTTGCCCGCGAGCACATCACCGCGACGCGACGCCGCCGAGCCCGAAGACAACGCGATCGTGCCGCCCGACAATCCTTTGCCGACATAGTCGTTGGCTTCGCCATTCAATTTCAAGGTGACGCCGTCCGCAAGAAACGCGCCGAAGCTCTGCCCCGCGGCTCCTTCAAACGCCTGGACGATTTCGCCGTCGTCGTTGCTAGTGTTATGAATCCGGCGGCGCATCAATTCGCCGCTCAAACCTGCGCCCACGCTGCGGTCGTAATTGTGAATCGCCTGAGGCAACGCGCGCTCTTCGGCGGGCTTGTCGAAGTAATAGGAGTCATCCGCGGCACCCGTGTGCTCGACGGGCACTTGTCGCGGCGCAACGCGGCGCGCTTCGGACACCGGCACGACCATGAAGGCGTCCATACCCGATCGCGTGTCGAGCAAATCGTACCAGCCACGCAGTTCGTCGAGCGATTTAACGCCAAGCTTCGCGAGCTTCCCGCGTACTTCTTCGGCGAGCGAGCGGAAGTACGCGACGATCATCTCGGGTTTGCCGGTGAAACGCATGCGCAAAGTTTCGTCCTGCGTCGCGATGCCGACCGGGCAGGTGTTGAGATGGCATTGACGCGCCATCACGCAACCGATCGCCAGTAGCGCAGCGGTGCCGAAGCCAAACTCATCCGCACCCAAGATCGCCGCAATGATGATGTCGCGCGAGAATTTCAATCCACCGTCAACGCGCAGAGAGATTCGAGAGCGCAGGCCGGCTCGCACCAACGTTTCGTGCGTTTCGCGCAGACCGATTTCCCAGGGCAGGCCAGTATTCTTGATCGAAGTCAGCGGCGAAGAGCCCGTGCCGCCATTGTGACCGCTGATGGTAATGACATTTGCGCCGGCTTTTGCAACGCCTGCCGCGATGATGCCGACGCCAGTGCTGGAGACCAGCTTTACGCCGACGCGTGCGCGCGGATTCACAGCACGCAAATCGTGAATAAGCTGCGCGAGATCTTCGATGCTGTAAATATCGTGATGCGGAGGCGGAGAAATCAGCGGCGTGCCAGGCGTCGCGTGGCGAATCTTCGCGATGTACTCGGTGACTTTCTTCGCCGGCAGCTGACCGCCTTCACCCGGCTTCGAGCCTTGCGCCATCTTGATTTCGAGCTCTTGTGCGTGGACGAGGTAATTCGCGGTGACACCGAAGCGTCCCGACGCGACCTGCTTGATCTTGTTCGCGGCGTGCGGCTCGTCGGTGTAGAGCTTGGGATCTTCGCCACCCTCACCCGTGTTGCTGCGGCCGCCGAGCTGATTCATCGCGAGTGCCAGCGTCCGGTGCGCTTCGAGGCCAAGCGAGCCGAGCGACATCGCCTGTGTGCTGAAATTCTTGACGATTTCGTCGACGGATTCGACCTCTTCCAAGGGAATCGCCGTTGCACTCACGGTTTCAAGCAAATCGCGCAGGAACACGGTGCCCTGCGATTCCGCCAGCTCTTCAAACGCAGCGTACTTCCCTGCCGCTGGATTTTTCACATGCGCATGGAGACGGCGAACAATCTCCGGCGAATTGGCGTGCAACTCCGCGCCTTTGCGGAAGCGATACAGGCCGGAATCGCCCATATCATCCATCGCGCCCAAAAAGCCATGCTCGTGCATGCGCAAATAATCTTTGAGCAGGTCGTCAAGACTCTTTTGCCCAGGGAAATCCGAAACGTCTTCAAAAAACTCGGAGCAAAAATCTTCGTTAAGACCGACGATCTCAAACAAATGGCTGTTGCGATAGCTTGCCAACGTCGAAACGCCCATGCGCGCCAAAACTTTGCGCAGTCCCGCGTTGATCGCCGCGCGCATGCGTTCAGCGCCGCCTTCTTCGAGCGATTCGGCAAACTGATCAGCGAGATACGGCACGACGGCGCTCGCACCCGCGGCAACGAGCAACGCGACATGATGCGTGTCGTAAACCTGCGCCGACTCAACGATGAGCGGCACATCCCAGAGTCCGTCGCGAACCATCGCTTTCCAAACAGTCGCAGTCGCGAGCAGCGCCGGCAAACCGCCGCGCTCGCTGCTAATGCCGCGATCAGAAAGGAGGAGGAGGCCCGGGCGCCCGCTGTCACTCAGAGGGGTAGTCAACTGAGTAATGCAACTGCGCGCGCCCGAGACTCCCATTGGGGTAGGAAACGTGAAATCCACTTTTTGCACGGGACCAAACGTGGCCGACAGTTCGGCGAGCTGGCCCGCGCTGATGATCGGACTGGGAAGCACAACGCCGTGCGGCAAATGAACGGCGAGCGACATAACTTGCGATTCACGCAGCGGATCGATCGGCGGATTCGTGACCTGCGCGAAACGCTGCTTGCAGTAATCCCACAGCGTGCGCGGCAGCGTGGAGAGAAACGCCGGCGGCGCATCGTCGCCCATGCTCCAGTCGGCCTCTTTGCCGTGCGGGAGCGCGGAAAACAAAATTTTGAATTGGTCTTCGGTCCAACCGGCGGCGGCGGCGACACGCTTCGGCTGATCGATGCTGGCTGGCGGTGCAGGCGCGGCTTTTTCGCCAAGCGGACGAACCTGCGGCAGCGAATTCCGCGATTGCTGCGTAGCAAGACGCTTCAGAATTTCGCGCCACCGAAAAACCGTGCCGGTGACGGGGTTGGCGAGAATCATTTCGCCGGGGCCGAGGCGCTGGCGTTCGGCGATGCGCGATTCAGGCAGATCGACGAGGCCGGTTTCCGAGCCAGCGATGAGCAATCCGTCGTGTGTCAGCGTGTAGCGCAGCGGACGAAGCCCGTTGCGATCGAGTTTTGCGCCAACAAAATTGCCGTCGGAGAAAACGAGTGCAGCTGGGCCGTCCCACGGCTCGCTGTCTTGCGAGAGCGACGCGAGCGCACCCCGAACGTCGCGCGAAAGCAGCGGATCGTTCTCAAACGCGGGCGGCACCATCGAGAGCATCGCGGCTTCCGGCGAATAGCCTTCGAGAAGCTTCTGCTCGAACGCGTTGTCGAAACTCGCTGAGTCGCTGACGTTCTCTTCGAGAATGTCGTACCAAGTGCCAACGGTGAGCTTTGCGCGCAATTCGCGATCTTTCGCGCGAAGCCAGCGGCGATTCGAGATGATCGTGTTGATCTCGCCGTTGTGCGCGGAATAGCGGAACGGCTGCGCGAGATGCCACGACGGCGAAGTGTTGGTGGAATAGCGCTGGTGAAAAACGGCGAACGTTGTTGCGAATTGCGTATCGCGCAGATCTTCGTAGAACTGCGGAAATTGCCACGGCGTGAGCAGGCCCTTATAGACGACTGTCAGCGACGATAGCGAACAGATGTAACAGCGCTCCGGCAGCATCGACTCGGCGCGTTTGCGCAGGAGCGCGAGGCGAAACTCAAATTTCGCGGGCTCGCGCGTCGCGTGAAACGGAGAAACGTAGAACTGCCACGCCTCGGGCATCGTTTCGAGCGAGCGCGGTCCGAGAACGGCGGCATTGACCGGGACGCGGCGCCATCCGAGAACGCGCAGGCGCTCGGTGTCGGCGGCAGCTTCGACGGCGCGACGCGCTTCGTCAACGGTGCCGGTTGGAAAAAATGCGAAGCCCAGGCCGAAGTGCTCGGGAAGATCGATGGACTGCTCGGCGGCACGCGCGCGGAAGAAAGCTTGCGGGATCGAGGTGAGCAGGCCCGCGCCATCGCCGCTGGCGCCATCGGCATCGACGCCGCCGCGGTGGGTCAGGCGCTCCAGCGCGTTTAGCGCGTACTGAACGATGTCGTGGCTTGGTGGGCTGGCGAGTTGCGCAATAAATCCCGTTCCACAGGCGTCGTGGTCCGGGTGGCCCCAGTTGGGGTGCTTGCGCCGACCTCTCTGTTGCCCCTCGTGGCACAAAGACATAAGTCTTTATGATTCAGGTGTGCCCATGTTGTACAACTCAGATTTTTCATTTGGCAAAACGATTTTTTGGAGGGAGAGGTTTGCATCACGCGGAATAGTGCATAAACAAAGGGTTTTTGCCGGATTGGAGTGCGGCTAGGATGATCGTCTCAGGTTACTCACAGATTAAAATTTTCTTGGGTCGATCGACGTGGCGGGTCTGGGCTAGAACTTGGTGACTTCCGAGAAGTGGAAGTCGCGGACCTTCATCGCCGGGACGACCATTTCGAACGCCTCTTCGCCGGTCGCGCGGATGGCGGGACTCATCATTTCGACGTTCTTCAGCATGTCGAGTAGGGACTGATTGAAGCGAAAATTTCGGACGGCGGAGGTGACTTTTCCGTTTTCGACGAGGAATAGGCCGTCGCGGGTCATGCCGGTCATGATTTTTTCGTAGGGGTCGACTTCGCGGATGTACCAGAGGCGCGTGACCAGCAAGCCGCGGTCGGTGGAGGCGATCATCTTTTCGATCGAATCAGTGCCACCAGAGAAGACCAGGTTCATCGGGGCTTCGCCATATTCGTTTGGCAGCGCGAAGCCATGGCCAGTGGGCTTTTTCTTCGCGGCTTTTGCGGACACGCGCGAGTAGACGAGATTTTTCGGCACACCATTCTCGACGAGCGTCACTTTTTCACGCGGCATTCCTTCGCCGTCGAATGGTGAGCCAAGCTGCAGCGGGTGGTAGGCGTCGTCGGTGACGCTGATATTTTTGCCGAAGATGAGCTTGCCCATGCGGTCGTTGAGGCAGGAACGTTTGTCGGCGAGCGCGGTGGCGGAAAAATCGTAGAAGAGGAATCCGACGACGTCGAGAACGGCGGACGGCTCGAGGATCACGGTGTATTTGCCGGGCGCGAGTTCCTGCGCGTTGAGCGCGCGATGCGCTTTGTCGCTCGCGATCGCGGCGAGTTTTTGCGGATCGAAGTCGCGAACGTTGGAAGCGTTCGCTTTTGCCCAGCTTGCCGCAGGCGATTCCTGCATGGTGATCGAAAATTCGGCGTGCGTTTCGCGATAGGGGGCGAAAAGTCCGCGCGAATTGCCCATCGCGGATTGCGACATGCCGCTGGCGAAGATTCCGGCGGCGACCTGCCTTTGACTGATGGCGTGATCGCAGGCGCGTTTGACGGCGCGGGCGCGGTCTTCGGGAGTGAGCGCGGCAGTCGGCGCAGCGAATCTTTTTAGCGGGCGATATTTCTGTTTGCCGGGCATCGGCAGGAGGCGCGGATCTTTTGGCTGGCTGTGCGCGAGCGACAGCGAAGACTCGATCGCGGCGCGCAGCGAGTCTTCGTCGATGCGATTCGTGGTGGCGCGAGCGGTGCGGCCGTCGACGACGGTGCGGATGGAAACGGTGAGGCCGCGCTCGGCGACGTTTTGGTGGATGGCGTTGTTGGCGAAGCGGGTGAGCGAGTCGTCGACTTCGTCGACGTGGACTTCGGTTTCGTCGGCTGCGGTGGATTTTGCGAGACGCAGAACGTTGTCGACGATGGCGCGCAGTTCGCGTTCGGGGAGCGGGCCGGCGGCGCCGGTCGTGGCTACGGCGGCTTTTCGTCCGCGCTTGATGACTTCGCGTGAGGGGCTCATGCCATTACGCTCATGACTTGGCGAACGCCGTTCCGATGCGCACGTTACGGAAACGCGATGGCGACGCACCGTGGCCGGTGCCCATCGTTTGCATCGGCTGGCCCTTGCCACAATTCGGCGTGCCCCACAAAACCCATTCGTCGGCGCCACAAATCGCGTCGCACGAATTCCAGAACTCAGTGGTGATGCCGCTGTAGCTGGGATTCTTGAGGATGCGGCCGCGTTTGCCGCCCTTGATTTCCCAGCCAACCTCGGTAGAAAACTGAAATTGGTAGCGGCGATCGTCGATCGACCACGAACGATTCGTCTCCATGAGGATCGCGTCGTCGGTGTCGGCGATGAGGTCGTCGTACTTCCACGTGCCGGGAAGAAGACTGATGTTGGTCATGCGAATGATCGGGAGGCGATTCCAGCTTTCGGTGCGCATGGTGCCCGACGAACGCTTGAGGCCGATGAGGTGCGCGGTTTCGCGATTCGAAAGATAGCCGCGGAATTCGCCGCCCTTGATGATGTCGGTGCACTGCGCGGGGACGCCTTCGTCATCGTATGCAAAGCTGCCGAGGCCGGGGCCGTGATCGAGGCGCGCGTCGGCGACGACGTTCACGATGTCGGAGCCGTAGCGAAGTTTGTTGAGCTTGTCGAGGGTGAGAAAGCTGGTGCCGGCGAAATTTGCTTCTTCGCCGAGCACGCGATCGAGTTCGATCGGGTGGCCGACGGATTCGTGAATCTGCAGCCCGAGCTGGCTTCCGCCGAGAATTAATGTGCCGGTGGTTTCGGGGCAATGCGCCGCGGAGTGCAACGCGACGGCTTCTTCGCCGATGCGTGGCGCGTTTTTGATCAGCTCCATTTGCTCGACAAGTTCGTAGCCCTGAAGCGAGTGCTGGCCGCCGAAACTATTTGGATACGAGCGCTTCTGAATCTCCTCGCC
Source organism: Candidatus Acidiferrum sp. (assembly GCA_036493835.1). Classification (GTDB taxonomy): domain Bacteria; phylum Acidobacteriota; class Terriglobia; order Acidiferrales; family UBA7541; genus Acidiferrum. Next base: position 47,096 of record DASXPD010000117.1, read on the forward strand.
TTTGAAAGACGTGGCACCGATGCCGCAGCCGGAAATCACTTTGCGCTGGTGAATGCGCGAGCCGATGCTGGAGGCGAACCAGGAATCGATTTTGCGAAATTGAAGATCGGTTTCAGTCAGCGTGACGCCTTTGATGCGGCGCATTTCGGAATCGGCGGCGAGCAGCAGGTCGAGCTGCTTTTCGAGTGGGATTTCGAACGGATCTTTGCGAAATGGGCTCACCCAGCTGTCGACGTAAGCGTCTTCGTGCGCCATCACGACTTCTTTGCGTTTCGCGAGCGCCGAGGCTTTTGCGATCGAGACGGCTTGCGCGGCGCAGGCGGAGACGCCATCGCGAGTCAGCTTATCAGTCGAAGCAAAACCCCAGCCGCCGCTGGCGAGAACGCGGACACCGAGGCCGATCGATTCGGATTGCGCGAGCGTGCCGACCTGCCCATTCTTCGTCGTGAGGTCGCGTTGGCGCATGTGCATCACGCGCACGTCGGCGTACTTCGCTCCGCGGAGCTTTGCAGTGTCGAGACAGTGTGAGGCGAGATCCCACATAAATTATCCGCAATCACGTTACAGGAGTTTTAGCGAAAAGAAAAATGGGATGAAGCGATTTCGCTTCATCCCATTTTCGAATGTGAATGCTTCGTTTCAGCGTGAAAGTTCGTCGCGCTGAGCGCGCCGAACTTTACGTGCCTTCGTTCCACGAAGCGAGATAGTGCTCTTGCTCAGGTGTCAGCACGTCGAGCTTGTGGCCCATCGACTCGAGCTTCAACCGCGCAATTTCGCGATCGAGGTGCTCGGGCACGACGTAGACTTCAGGCTTCATCGTCTTGTGATTCTTCATCAAATACTCCGCCGACAGCGACTGGTTTGCGAAGCTCATGTCCATTACCGAAGCCGGGTGGCCTTCGGCAGTGGCGAGGTTCACGAGACGGCCTTCGCCGAGCAGATAAACTTTCTTGTCGCCCTTCAGCGTGTATTCGTCGACCAGCGGCCGCGCTTCACGCTTGCCGCTCGAAAGCTTTTCGAGCGCGGGGATGTCGATCTCGACGTTGAAGTGGCCGGAGTTGCAGACCACCGCGCCGCTCTTCATCGCCGCAAAATGCTCGCTGCGAATCACGCTCTTGTTGCCTGTGACCGTGATGTAGACGTCGCCTTCCTTCACCGCTTGCTCCATCGGCATCACGCGGAAACCGTCCATCACGGCTTCGATGCCCTTCACCGGATCGATTTCGGTGACGATCACGTCCGCGCCGAGTCCCTTCGCGCGCATCGCAACGCCGCGTCCGCACCAGCCGTAGCCGGCCACGACGACTTTCAGTCCCGCGAGCAATATATTCGTCGCGCGAATCACGCCGTCGAGCGTCGACTGGCCCGTGCCATAGCGATTGTCGAAGAAGTGCTTCGTCATCGCATCATTTACCGCGATGATCGGATACTTCAACGTGCCGTCCTTGGCCATCGCGCGCAGGCGGATGACGCCGGTGGTGGTCTCTTCCGTGCCCGCAATCACGTTCGGCACCAAATCCGTGCGCTTGGTGAGCAACATCGTCACCAGGTCCGCGCCGTCGTCCATCGTCATCTGCGGCTTGTGATCCAACGCGGCGCGCAGGTGCGAATAATAGGTATCGTTGTCCTCGCCCTTGATCGCGTAGGTCGGAATGTTGTAATCGCGGTTCAGGGATGCGGCAACCTCGTCCTGCGTCGACAGCGGGTTCGACGCGCAAAGTACTGCGTCCGCTCCTCCATCACGCAACGCGATCATCAAGTTCGCGGTTTCGCTCGTGACGTGCAAACAAGCCGAAACGCGCAATCCCTTCAGCGGCTTCTCTTTCAGAAAGCGCTTCCGGATCGACTCCAGTACCGGCATTTGATTCCCGGCCCATTCGATCTTGCGCTTGCCCGCATCCGCGAGCTTGATGTCTTTCACATCGCCCGATTTCAGTTCAGCTGTAGCCAAGTGTTGCTCCTCTTTTGAATTTTTCCGTCGAACTTTTTCCAGCGAAGAAGCTCGCGAAGGGGACCTACGCAGAAACTCGTCGTAACTACCAATCAACTGTTATGGATAAAATTCGAGGGCGCGCCCAGCCCGCCCTCGAAAAAACTAGCGAGCGCCAACCTCAGCCCCGGCAACCGCACCGAGCCCCGCAGCCTTACGCAGAGCATCCGCGCGATCCGTCTTTTCCCAAGTGAATCCCGCGCCCGTGCGGCCGAAGTGCCCGTATGCCGCGGTCGGCTTATAAATCGGCCGGCGCAGATCGAGCGTCTCGATGATCGCCTTCGGCGTCAGCTTGAACGTCTCGCGCACCAGCGAATTGATTTTCTCTTCGTCCACCGTCTCGGTTCCGAACGCATCGATCATCACCGACACCGGCTCAGCCACGCCGATCGCGTAAGCAAGTTGCACTTCCGCCTTGCGCGCCAATCCAGCCGCGACAACGTTCTTCGCAATATAACGTGCCATGTAGCACGCCGAGCGATCCACCTTCGACGGATCCTTACCCGAGAACGCACCGCCGCCATGCCGGCTGTAGCCACCATACGTGTCGACGATAATCTTCCGCCCCGTCAGTCCCGCATCACCCATCGGACCGCCAATCACAAAGCGCCCCGTCGGATTGATGTGATACTTCGTGCTCTTATCCAGCATGTTCGCCGGAACGATCGGCTTGATCACGTGCTCCAAAATCCCGTCGTGCAAATCCTTCGACGAAATCTTTTCGCCGTGCTGCGTCGAAATCACAACGGTGTCGACGCGAACCGGCCGCCCACCGCGATATTCGATTGAAACCTGGGATTTTCCATCAGGACGAAGGTGAGGAACTTTCTTGCTCTTGCGAACTTCCGACAACTTCTGCGCCAGCCGGTGCGCCAACTGAATCGGCATCGGCATCAGCTCGTCGGTTTCATCGCACGCGAACCCAAACATCAATCCCTGGTCGCCCGCGCCGCCCGTATCGACGCCCATTGCGATGTCGGGCGACTGCTTCTTCACCGTGCTCATCACCGCGCACGTTTCGCAATCGTATCCATACTTCGCGCGATCGTAACCAACTCCCTTGATCGTCTCGCGCACGAGCGTGTCGTAATCAAGCGTTGCCGTCGTCGTGATTTCGCCGGACACAACCGCCAATCCCGTCGTAACCAGCGTCTCGCAACCTACGCGCCCTTTCGGATCCTGGCGCAACACTTCGTCCAACACCGCATCGGAAATCTGATCGGCAATCTTGTCGGGGTGACCTTCCGTAACCGATTCGGAGGTAAACAGGAAATTCCGTAATCCTTCGCTCAAAACTAAATCTCCTTCGTAGGGTGCGGGACACAAGCCCCGCCTAATCGCTCAGTGAGCTGGCAAAAAAGAGGACCGAACAAGGCTAACATCGCCCACGAGGAGAATCAATTCACACATTTCCAATGGCTTAGAGTCGCCCCCGAACGGCGATATTCCGCCCCCGAATGGCGTCCCCGGACATCCAGCAGCGCGCCCAAACCGCCCCAAAATGGAACGCAGAGCGCGAAAACCGCTGCACCTTGGCGCAACATCTTTGGAGTGCGGCGCCCCTGCGCGGCCTTTACGGTCGAAACAACCACGCCCAAACGCTTCCCCAGTCTCAGCCGCGTCCCAAAACAGAACGGGCGGCGCAAAAGCGCCGCCCGTTCCGTCAAGTACCGAATCTCCAGCTAACAATCAATCCGGATGCGAATGCCGCCACTCCCAATACGCCTCCTGCCTCCGGTGACTCTGCCGCTGATACTCCTTATATTTCCAATGCTGCTCGGCCAAATACCGCCGGTAAGACTCATTCTCCCGATCATTCCAATTGTGGTAGTCGCGATGGTGCGAGTCATACACCCGCACATCAACCGACTGCGCCTGAACAGTCGGCACAATCATCGGAACGAGGCTCGCCGCCAACAGCAGCCCCCCGCCCAGCCGAACCAGATACTTCTTCGCGTATGTCATTCAGCCTCCGTTTTATGGCAGTTTTCGAGAGCTGCCAGCTGAAGCCGACTGTGCCACCCGCGCCTCTAAGTGTCCCTACCGCCCACACCCGATATCCTCACGGGAAATCACGGTGCTCCTAATCGCATGAAAACAATAGACTTTGTCGAGATCCGAGCTGCGTTTTTCCACCATCAGACATCGTCGTGAGCCGGCCGCCCCGGCCCTTCGGCCAGTCGCCCGGGTTCGGAGGAGCGACGCAGCCGGGTGCCCCACCCTCGTTTTTCGAGGGTGGGTCTTCGCCTTTCCCCGCCTGCCTCCCTACCCCTTCGCCACCAGCCTCATCTGCCCCTCATGCATCGCCGCATGACTCGTCCGACTCAGCAGCACCGCCAACCGATTCCTCTGCGGCTCCTTCGCAAAATCCTCCGCCGACACCGACCCATGCCGCTCCAGCCATTCCGCCGGCGACAACTTCTCCATCGCCGCCGTCAGCTTCTCATTCACCTCGCGCCAAGCGGCGCGCAACTCCCCCGCCGGCACCTCATCGTCCAGATCCGTCTTATCCGCCTTCACGATGAACGCATCATCCAGTTCCGAATGCAGCCGCTCGCCCACCCGCAACAGTGTAAAAAGCCGATCATGCACCGCCGTCAAATGTCCCAGCAGGTAGTAGAGCCGATTTCTCCCCGGCGCCACTTCGCGCTGCAACTCCTCATCGCCAAACGGGCTCAGCGTTTTGTCCACCTGCCCCAGCACCTGCTTCCACTGACTCAGCGCCACCACCACCGCCACATTTTCCGCCGCCATATCGACCATTCCTTTCCGCGAACTCATCGGGTGCCCCACCCTCGTAGTTTGAGGCTGGGTCTTCCTCTCAACGATCAACCTCCACTCAGATGTCCCGCTCCCCTATAAAGGTATTCGCCAAATCCGCTAATCCATATTCCACGCCCACTCACTCGCCCGTTTTTCATATTCCCAATTTCGCAAAAAATCCCGCAATCGAAAATTTCCTCTCCCACAATCCATAAATTTCTCCACGCAATCATAAAATCCGCGCAACCATATCCACATCTCCATAGCTCTCACCCACCGCGAATAATTGTTCTTCAACGTTACACAAATTCAACAAAGTTGCGTACCCGCTCTAAAACCCTCTTCGTCCCTACAGTGTGTCGCTCGACAGGCCCCGGGCCCTTCTCTCGTTCGCTGCTTTTCTCTTCGCGGCTGCGCTATTCTTTTGCGCTCATCTCGCCGCGCATGCATCGCCTGGCGCGCATTCGTCCAGCGCACATTCGTCGAACGCCCCCGCCACAAAAATCTCCCTCGCCACCGAAGACCGCATCGACTCCCCCGGCTTCTGGCCCACAAAATCCGCCGCTTCCCTCGACAAATTCGTCGGCACCGCCGAGTGCGCCAAGTGCCACACGCAAATCGCCACCACACAAAAAACCACGCCCATGGCGCAAGCCGCGACGCCCGCTGCCAACTCCGAAATTTTAAAATCGCACAGTGATCTCAACGAGCAACGCGCCGCCTATCACTACGAAATCTCCACTACACAACAAGCCGTAAATTTTTCCGTCACCGACGGCGCGCAATCCCTCTCCTCCACAATCGAGTGGGCCTTCGGCCTCGGCCACAAAGGCCAGACCTATATCTACGAACGCGACGGCGGCTTCTACGAAAGCCATCTCAGCTTTTACAAATCGCTTCAGGCGCTCGACCTCACCACCGGCCACGACGCCGCCAATCCCGACGATCTCAAATCCGCCATGGGCCGCTGGCTCGACGCCGACGAAGCCCGCCGCTGCTTCGGCTGCCACACCACCGCTTCCAATGTCGGCGGACACTTCAACACTTCGCATCTCACTCCCGGCGTGCAGTGCGAATCCTGCCATGGCCCCGGAGCCAATCACGTCGCCGCAATGAAGTCGGGAAAAATTGAGCAGGGCCGCGCCGCGATTTTTAATCCGCGCCGGCTCGACGCCACCGCGTCCGTCGATTTCTGCGGCGCCTGTCACCGCACCTGGGCCGACGTCATCCTCGGCGAACAAAAATTACGCCCCGGCACCGAAAACGTCATGAACGTCCGCTTCCAACCCTACCGCCTCGAAGACAGCAAATGCTGGCGCGCCTCCAACGCCGACCCGCGCCTCGCCTGCACCACCTGCCACAACCCCCACGAACCGCTCAATCAGCAAGCCAGCTCCTACGACGCAAAATGCCTCACCTGCCACACGCAGCCGCCAACCGGATCGAACCACGCCACAACAATCGGCGCCGCCGCAAACTCCGCCGCCACTAAATCTGTCACCGCAAATTTTGTCGTCACTCAATCTGTCGCCGCAAATTCTATCGCTCCGAATTCCCTCGCCGAAAAATCCGCCGTGAAATCATTCACAGAAAATTTTGTCGCCATAGATTCAGCCACCGAAAAATCCGCGACCGTAAACTCACACGTCGCAATTTCCACGAAAATCTGCCCCGTCAGCAAAACCAACTGCATCACCTGCCACATGCCCCAGGTCGAAGTCCCCACAGTCCACGCCACCTTCTTCGACCACCGCATCCGCATCGTCCAACCCAACTCCCCCTACCCAATGTGAAAATCGTGAAAGTCGCCTGAAATCGCCTCCAGCGATTTCATCCCGAGCAAAGCGAGGGACTGCGCCCTCAACCCGATCACCCTTCCCTGCCACGCCGCTGAAAGTCGCGTGAAATCGCGTCTCTCGCGATTTCATCCCGAGCAACGCGAGGGACACACCAAACTGTCATCCCGACCGAAGCG
>DASXPD010000118.1:0-12587 GCA_036493835.1 Candidatus Acidiferrum sp.
CGGCGATCGAGGGAGCGGTGCTGCGGTTTCGTCCGATTTTGATGACGATGCTGGTGGCGATTTTGGGATTGTTGCCCGCCGCGCTGTCGCGAGGGATTGGGTCGGATTCGCAGCGGCCGTTTGCGATTGTGATTGTGGGCGGATTGGTTGGCGCACTGCTGCTGAGCATATTCCTTTTGCCGACGCTTTATGTGTGGGTGGCGAAGGATGGAGATAAGCTGCCGATTCCCGAGGCGGATTTCGAGTAAGATTCCCAGGTCGGCTGGGGGAATCGATGAAAGAACGCGTATTTTTGGTTGTGGCAGTTTGCGTTGCGTTTTTTGTTGGCGCAGTGACGTGGATTTTTGTGGCAGGGTTCCGGCGGCCGGTCGTTGAGATTCCGATTGCGACGCCGGTGAGCGCGGCGTCGAACGTGGCGTTGGCGCCGACTCCGCCGATGGGATGGAACAGCTGGGATTCGTTTGGGACGACTGTCTCGGAAGCGGACTTCCGAGAGAACGCGAAGTTTCTCGCCGATCACCTAAAACAATTTGGATGGCAGTACGCGGTCGTGGACATGGAGTGGTTTGTCACGAATCCGACGCCTGAGGGAAATTCAAAAACATCGGAATATGCGTTTGATGACTACGGGCGATATGTTCCGGCGCCGAAGCGATTCCCTTCTTCGGTTGGGGGCGCGGGTTTTAAACCGCTGGCGGACTGGACGCATTCGCTGGGATTGAAATTTGGGGTTCACATTTTGCAGGGGATTCCGAAGCGAGCGGTCGAGAAAAATTTGGCGATCGATGCGTCGAAATTTCATGCGGCGGATGCGGCGGAAACTTCGGATACGTGCAAGTGGAATTACGACAACTACGGGATGAAAACGACGGGCGACGGTGGCGCGGCGGCGCAGGCTTATTACGATTCGATCGCGTTGTTGTATGCGAGCTGGGGCGTGGATTTTATCAAGGTGGACTGCATCAGCAGCCGTCCGTACAAGGGCGACGATATTCGGATGTTAAGCACGGCGCTGCGAAAAACGGGGCGGCCGATTGTGTTGAGCTTGTCGCCGGGAGCGGCGCCGATCGAGAAGATCGATGAGATGCGGAAGTATGCGAATTTGTGGCGGATTTCGGATGATGTTTGGGATTTGTGGCACAGCAAGGTGGAATATCCGCAGGGACTGGGCGATCAATTTCCGCGCGTGGCGAAGTGGGCGGGCATGGGACTGGCGAGTGGATGGCCGGACGCGGATATGTTGCCGCTGGGATATTTGGGGCCGGCGCCGGGTTGGGGCAAGGCGCGCGTGTCGCGGTTGACGCATGATGAGCAGCGGACGTTTGTGACGTTGTGGAGCATGTTTCGGTCGCCGTTGATGGTTGGTGCGAATTTGCCGAAGAGCGATCAGTGGACGATTTCGCTGCTGTCGAATGCGGAAGTGATCGCGGTGGATCAGAAGTCGAAGGAGAATCGCGTCGCGGTGTCGACGGACTCGTCGGTCGTTTGGACTGCGAGGCCGGAGGATGGCGACGGGTGGTATGTGGCGGTTTTTAATTTGGAGGATGCGCCGCAGAGTTTGCATTATTCGTGGAGCGATTTGGGGATTGCGGCGGGGTCGCATGGCGTACGGGATTTGTGGGCTGGCAGGGATTTGCCAGCGGCGGCGGCGATTTCGAGTGCGGTTGCGCCGCATGGGTGTTTGTTGTATCGGGTGAAGTGAAGATGGGGGAGAACTGGCCCCCTACCCCCCTACCTATTTTTTATAAGAATGTGATTCTTTGGGGGTTATTTCGCGAGTTGATTCAAGAATGTGAAACTAAACGGGTTAGGTTCGCTGGGCCCAAACTTCAAGTTCGTAACTCCTGCAAGTGGAACAAGTTAACGTGTCGCGCGGCGGAACGGTTTTGAGTGTCGGCAGCGCCGGGCGGAGCAAGCCCCGCCCCTACAACGCGAATCTTGTCTGGTGACGTGCGCTACAAATTTTGGTGCTTCATTTCATCCATGAGGTGGTCGCAGGAGCGGACGGTTAGGGACATGATTGTTAGGGTGGGATTCTGGCACGGGTTGGTGGTGAAGCCAGAAGCGTCCATGACGAAGACGTTTTTTACGTCGTGGGTTTGCTGGAATTGATTCAGGACGGATTTTTTTGGGTCGGCGCCCATGCGCGCGATGCCGGCTTCGTGCAGGGCCCATCGGGGGGCGGATGGGTTGGCGTAAGTGCGGATGTTTTTTGCGCCGGCGGCTTCGAGCATTTCTCCTGCGGAATCGCCCATGTCTTTGATCATGGCGCGTTCGTTTTCACCATCAGACATGTGAATTCTTAAGACGGGGATGCCGAAGATGTCTTTTTTCTCGGCGTCGATCTCGACGAAATTATCGAAGCGCGGGAGGACTTCGCCGAAGCCAGTGATCTCGAAGGACTCGCGCGATTGGAGAACGGACCGTTTGAAAGCGTTGCCGAAGCCGGGGGCGTGGAAATTGAAGTTGGAGGCAGATTCGCCTTCGTAGCCGTAGCCGCGGAGGAATTTTTTGTAGGGCGGATCGTTTTTTAGATTGCGGAAACGGGCGACGTAGATGCCGACGGGCTTGTTGGGGCCGGCGAGGCTGTGCTTGCGGCTGAGATTTGGAAATTCGCCGCGGCCGCCGCCGCTGCGGACGTGGGCGGTCAGATAGTGGCCGAGCGCGCCGCTGGAATTGCCGAGGCCTGTGGGATGCTCGCGCGTACCGGAGTTGAGGAGGATGCGCGTGGACTCTTGCGATTGGGCGCAGAGGATTACGGCGCGAGCGGTGAGTTCGTGCGATTTTTTTGTGATGCGGTCGACGTAGAGGAGGCCGCGGGCGCGATTGGTGGCGGGGTCGAGGAGGACTTTGTGGACCATCGCGTTAGAGATGAGTTTGCACTTGCCGGTTTTGAGGGCGTCGGGAACGGTGGTGAACGCGGAGTTGAAATAGGAATGCGTGATGCAGCCGCGTTCGCACGGGCCGCAATAGTGGCACGGGCCGCGGCCGTTGATGGGCTTGGTGAGATTGGCGGAACGGGCGAGCGTGACGGTGCGGCCGAATTTTGCTTTGACGTGGTCGCGGAAGACTGTTTCCTGGCAAGTGAGCGGCATTGGTGGCTGGAACTGGCCGTCGGGTAAGTGCTCGAGGCCTTCGGCCATGCCGGTGATGCCGACATATTTTTCGACGATGTCGTAATAGGGAGCGATGTCGCTGTAGCTGATGGGCCAGTCTTCGCCGTAGCCATCGTGGGAGGCGGATTTGAAGTCCTGATCGCTGAAGCGGAGGCTGACGCGGCCCCAGACGTTGGTGCGGCCACCGGTCATGCGGAGGCGGCCCATCCAGTTGAACGGCTTGTCGGCGGGCGTGGTGTAAGGCTCGTCGTGATCGTTGACGAACCAATCCTGCGTATATTCGTTGCAGACGTCGAACTTGGATTGAATCGGGTGCTTTTTTGCGACGACGGAATCCGCCATGTTGCGATATTTCAGCTCGAAGGCGGGCTTGTGCTCGCTGAAATTTTCGTCGGACTGCGGGCGGCCGGCTTCGACGATGGCGACGTTGAGGCCGGCTTCGGAGAGGCGTTTGGCGGCCCATCCGCCGGAAGCGCCGGAGCCAACTACCAGAACGTCGAAATTTGTGGGGGAGTCGGGAGTGGGCATTTTGCGGAGCAGTCGCGATCGTCGAGGATCGGACGCAGGTTTCTACGAGATGGATGCTAACAAGCGGAGTGGAAGTCGTCAAAGGAAGAAAACGAATTTTAGGGGAGCGAAAGTTTTGTTGGACGGGTGGAGTGAGTGGTACCATCGGCGGCGGAATTGGGCGTTTATCGTGGATATGTGGGGTTGATTGATGCGGTGAATGGGTTGAGCGTTCGAAGTTGGTCGACAGGTAGACGGAAAGTTGTGCGGTGCGGTGAAATTGGTCAAAGGCGGCGCTGAAGCGCCGCACTCCAAGGGACATGGATGATTAGCCGGCGAGAGGCGATGTTGAAGTTGATGGCGGGGATTGCGGCGGGGGCTGTTGCGCCGGCGATTGCGAGCGCGCATCCTGTCGAGCTTTATCGGCGGTTGATGGACGATGGTGCTGGGGTTTCTGGTGGAGAAGAGGCGCTTGGGGCTGCGGAATGGAAGCCGATTTTTCTGAATGCGAAGCAGGATGAGTTGCTGGTGGCGGTTTCGGAGACGGTGGTGCCGGGGTCGAACGGCGCGCAGGTGGATCGGTTTATTGATTTGTTGTTGAGTGTGGATTCGGCGGATAGGCAGAAGGCGTTTTTGGCGTCGCTTACGGCGGCGGACGATGAGGCGCGTGGCGCGTTCCAGCATGGGTTTGCGGAATTGAGTGCGGGGGATCGCGAGAAGGCGATTACTTCCCTTTCGCAGAAGCACAAAGAGGCGTTTGCGAATTTGAAGGAGTGGATTGTTGGGGCGTATTATTCGTCGGAACAAGGGATGAAAGAGTTGGGGTGGGATGGGAATTTTGCGTTTGAGAAGTATCCAGAGTGCGAGCAGGTTGAGGGGCGGTCGTAGAGCTGCTGTTGGGGAAACCCGCATCCGCTAGCGGGTGGGAGTTGGCGCCCAAGATCACCCCTCGTTGGTAGGTGGGCTGAAATCAAGCCAAGGTTCCTCCACTACGCGAGCCGACGCGTTCAGAGGAACTGAACGCGAAGAAGCAGCGTCGGCTCGCTTCGGTCGGAATGACAAGGTCTTGAGCTGTGGCAGCAAAGAGTTTTGTTCAGGAGAACAATGGACATGATGAATGATGCTTCGGGGCGGCGTGGATTTATTCGGACGGTGACGATCGGAGGGGCGGGGTTGGCGTTGGCAAGCAAGTTGCCGATGGCTGAGGCCGCGGGGAAGAAGAAGTCGGTGTTGGTGTTCACGAAGTCGTCGGGGTTCGAACACGCGGTGGTGAAAGTGAAGGATGGGCAGCCGAGCGTGGCGGAGAAGACGGTGCGCGCGCTTGGGGAGAAGTACGGGTTTGATGTGACTGCGACAAAGGATGGGCGAGTTTTCGATTCGAAAGAGTTTCATGATTATTCGGCGATGTTCTTTTTCACGACGGGCGATCTGACGACCGAAGGCACGGATAAGAATCCGCCGATGTCGAAGGCCGGGAAGCAGACGATGCTGGATGCGGTCAAGGGCGGAATGGGATTTGTGGGATCGCACGCGGCGAGCGACACGTTTCACACGGAGCCGGATTCGGAAGATCTGGCGAACCGGTACATTGCTCACGGCGAGCAGAGCGATCCTTATCTGAAGATGATCGGCGGCGAGTTTATTTTGCACGGGCGGGATCCGCGGGTGCAGACGACGGATGTGACTATCGACGATCCGAAGTTTCCGGGGTTGGAAGGCGTGACGTCGCCGGTGAAATTTACGGACGAATGGTATTCGTTGAAGGATTTTCAGCCTGACCTTCATGTGATCTTGACGCTGGATACGAAGGGGATGAAAGGTGAACCGTATCAGCGGCCGCCGTATCCGATGACGTGGGCGCGGATGCATGGGAAGGGGCGCGTTTTTTATACGGCGATCGGGGACCTCGCGGAGAACTGGGAGATTCCATTTTTTGTGAATTTGCTGGGCGGCGGGTTGCGGTGGGCGATTGGGGATGTGAAGGCGAATTTGACGAAGAATATTGCGAAGGCGGCGCCGGGGTATGCGACGATTCCGCCGAAATATCCGGCGAAGGAGAAGTAGGGGCGGGATTAGCTACAACGAATATAGGAAAGGGCGCGACTGTTGAGGTCGCGCCCTTTTTTGTTTTTGATGTGGTGATGAAGTGACCTCGATCCATAACATCGTAGTTGTGTTGACGCCGGGCGGAGTGAACCCCGCCCCTACAAGAAACGCGGTCGCATCGAGCGGAAGGGCGGTCAATCCGTTTCGGAATACAGTTCGTTGCGTCATTGTTGGGGTGGGGCGGCGGTGCGGTGGATTTCTAGGGAGACGGCGGGGATGCCGTCGCAGGGGATGTTGGTGAGGAAGCGGATGGTGCCGGAGGGGTCTTCGAAGGCGAGGCCGGATTGAGCGGAGGCGCCACGGTAGGTGCCCCACGATCTGGGGACGCTGGCGATGCAGCCCGGGGTCCAGACTTGAGGTTGGGGTGGTTGCGGCTTGGGTGATGCGGCGTAGACTTTGAACGATAACAGCGCGGTTGCGATCGTCAGTGCCGCGATGGCGATGGTCTTGAGTTGTTTTTTCATGATTTGTCCCTCCCGATTGCTACACCATTCGAAATAAGATTGATCGGCGTGAATGCGGTGAATATACACGATGTGGCGTAGTGTGAGTCACATCGCGGACTACTGTGAGGATTGATGAAGGATTCCAGATTGATGCAGAACATTTGGGGGCAGGAGAAGTCGCTGGCGCGGGTGTTGGAGCGGCAGACGGGGGCGGGGCGCGCGGCGATGCTCGAGGCCGGCTGGTCCTTGCGCGAAGCGTCGAAGATTGTGATTACGGCGATTGGGGCTTCGCTGCATTCGGCGTATCCGCTGCATTATGCGCTGGCGGGGCGCGGGATGAATTGCTCGATCGTGGAGATTGCGGAGCTGCTGCACTATCAGGAACGGATTTGTGCGGGAGCGATGGTGGTGGTGTTTTCGCGATCGGGTGAGTCGATCGAGGTGGTGAAGTTGTTGGAGAAGATTAAGCCGATTGCGGCGCGCGTGATTGCGGTTACGAATGAGCCGGAGAGCACGCTGGCGAAACGCGCGGACGTGACGATTTTTGTGGATAGTTTGCCGGACGAGATTGTGGCGGTGCAGAGCTATACGGGGGCGGTTGCAGCGGGATTGTTGCTGGCGGGGGCGGTGGGTGAGGGGTTTGATGCGAGGGTTGAAGAGGTTTCGGCTTGCGGGCCGCGGATGACCGCGTTAGTCAAGGAATCGCTGGAGCGAGTGGCGGAGTGGGATTCGTTCGTCAAAGCGGGGGCTGCGATTTATTTTTTGGGACGCGGGGATTCGTATGCGTCGGCGCTGGAGGCGTCGTTGTTGGTTGGGGAGACGGCGAAAGAGGCGGCGATTGGCATGGCGGCGGCGAGCTTTCGTCATGGGCCGGTGGAGGTTGTGGATGAGAATTATCGGGCGGTGATTTTTGCGGGGCCTAGTGCGACGCGCGGAATTAATTTGGCGCTGGCGCGGGAGTTGGCGAAGCGGGGCGGGCGGATTCGAGTGATTGGAGCGGCGGGCGGGGATTTAAGTGGCGTCTCGTTGATTGCGATTCCGAAGGTGGCGGACGCGGTGCTGCCGTTGCTGGAGATTATTCCGGTTCAGATTGCGGCGATGAGGTTTGCGTTTGTGAAGGGCTTGGAGATTGGGAAGTTTCGGCATACGGGGCAGGTTACGACGGATGAGGTGGCGTTTTAGAGGGGCGCACGCATGCTGCTCGGTAGAAACTTTCTTCAACGGCTGAAGCCGCTCTATTAGAGAAACCCGGGTCGTGTTGGCGCCGGGCGGAGTGAACCCCGCCCCTACAAGGTGATCCGATCGAGTTAGGTGGTGGTGGCGGGGTTTTTTTCGTCGCGGAAGCCGACTAAGAAGAAGATCATGACGAAAAGGGCGAAGACGGCGGGGACCATCCAGATAGCGCGCCAATCGTGGATGATGCCGCCGGTGGGCAGGGTGACGGCGTGCATGTCGACGACTTTGCCGCAGATCCAGCTGCCGACGAACATTCCGATGCCGTAGGTGAGGAAGACGATGAGGCCTTGCGCGGCGGAGCGCAGGGCGATCGGCGCTTTCATGTCGACGTAGACCTGGCCGGTGACGAAGAAGAAGTCGTAGCAGATGCCGTGCATGACGATGCCGAGGTAGAGCATCCAGACCAAGGAATCGACGTTGCCGAAACCAAAGCAAAGATAGCGGATGACCCAAGCGAGCATGCCCAACACGAGCGTGTATTTGACGCCGATTTTCTTGAAGAAGAACGGCAAGGTGATCATGAATGCCAGCTCGGAAAACTGGCCGAAGGTCATTTTGCCGACGGCGTTTTGAAATCCAATTTCGTTGAGAAAAGGATTCGTGAAGGCGTAGTAAAACTGAAGCGGGATGCAGATCAGGAATGAAGCTGCGGCGAAGACCGCGAAATTTCGATCCTTGAAAAGCGCGAACGCTTCGGCGGGGAAAATATTGCTGAGCTTGAAGCCGTGGCCTTTGCGAAGCGGAGGCGTATCTGGAAGCGTGATGCTGTAAATGGCCATGATGATCGAGGTGACTGCGGCGACGCGAACTGGAATGGCGGTCGCTTCGACAGAGTGACCGACGAAGTATTTAGGAATTGCCCAGCCGATGACGACGAGTCCGGCAACGATCCAACCAGCGGTGCCGAGGACGCGAATTGATCCGAAATCTTTCTTGGTGTCTTTCATCTGGCGAAAGGCGACGGCGTTGCTGAGCGCGATCGTGGGCATGTAGCAGAGCGAATAGGCGAGGAGGATCACGTACATCGCGCTGAAACCAGTTTGCGTCGATGCGATCCACAGAAGGACGCCGCCGATCGCGTGGAGAGCTGCGAGCAGGTATTGATTGGCAAAAAGCTCATCCGCCATCAGGCCGACGAAAAATGGCGAGAGCACGGCGCCCAAGGCGTTTGTACCGAAGATGAGGCCGACTTGTTCTCCTGAAAAGTGGATGCCTTGGCCGAGCCAAGTTCCTAGCGTGACGTACCATGCTCCCCAAATAAAATATTCGAGGAACATCATTGTGGACAGCCGCAGGCGTATCTGCAGGTTCACGCAATCACCTCTTCGAGAGCTGAGTCACCACTTCGATTGAAACTTCGCTTGAAACTTGGATGCAGGCATTGTGCATTTTTCGCGGTGGGACTACAAGACGGGCAGGGCGCGGCGTGCCTCGACGGTCATGCATGCGTCGCCAACGTCGATCGGGATGTGCGGGCGTTCACGATTTTGTTGGCTGGCGGTAGGCGGGGCCGTTGAGCCAGAGATCGATGGGGCGCTTGGTGCCAGCGGGCGGCTGATACGGAAGCGCGATTTTGCGGCCTTCGCCGGCGGAGGCGTAGCCGGCGTACATCGCTTTGAGGACGACGAGGCCGTCTTCGCCGGTGGATTGCGGCTTTTCTTTGCCACGGACGCAGCGAGCGAAGTGCGTCAGCTCTTGCGGCGTGCCGTAATTCCAGAGCTCTTCGAAAACGGGATACGTCCAGCCCTTTGTGGTGGGAGCTTTTTCGACGGCGTAGCCGTAGCCATTTTCGCTGTAGGTCGGCATCGCGTTGCCCATGTGGAGATTTGCGTAGCTGACGCCGGCTTCGCCGAAAACTTCGATCTTGTCGTCCATGCCGCCGCGGCGCGCCCAGCTGTTTTCGATGAGCGCGGTGGCGCCGTTTTCGAATTCGAGAATGCAGAGAGCGTCGTCTTCGGCTTTGGTTTTGGCGCCGTGGACGTAGGTGCCCATCTGGCAATAGACGGATTTTATGGGCGAGCGGCCGAGGAACCAGTAAGTGAAGGCGATGCCGTGGCAGCCGAGGTCCATGAGCGCGCCGCCACCGCTGCGATTGACGTCCCAGAACCAATCGCTGTGTGGGCCGAAGTGTTTTTCGCTCTGCTTGACGAGATAAATTTTGCCGAACGCGCCAGCGTCGGCCATTTCTTTGACCTTGAGATATTTCGGAGTGAAGAGGAGTTCTTCGCCGTACATCAGGAGCACGCCGTGTTTTTTGGCGACGGCGATCATTTCTTCGCCTTCGGCGATGGTCATGGCGAGAGGCTTTTCACAGACGATGTGCTTCCCTGCGGCGGCGATGTCTTTGGTCATTTGCGCGTGGAGACTGTTGGGAGCGCAGATGCTGACCAGTTCGATGTCGGACTCTTTCAACATTTCGCGGTAGTCGGTGAAGACGCGCCGGATGTTGTATTTCTTGGCGAAGTGAGCGGCGTTACCGGGGGTTGGGGAGGCGACGGCGACGACTTCGGCTTCGTGCGGCATGATGCGGAGGGAGTCGGCGTGGATGTCGGCTTGGAATTGCGAGCCGATGATGCCGATTTTCACTTTGGAGGTGGTGGTCATTGGAGGGTCCTTGATTGGGCGAAGAAAAACGGGCGTGCGAAAACTTTTTTGATCTCGCCAAGCTGGGGCGCAGCGGTGCTGCGCCCGTACATGAGCTTGCTCGGGGTAGCTACTTTGGAGTTGGGTCGTCGCAGCCGACGAATTCCTGGAGGTAGCGGTTGCCTTTGTATTCCATGTCGTCGTGAATGCCCACGCTGGAGGTGTAGTAGCCGCGCACGGTGAGGTGCTTGAGATCTTTGTAGAAGCGGACTTCGAGCAAGTCATCCATCTTCTCGTTGTCGGAGAGCACTGTGAGGACGGCGACGCGATCTTCGGGGCTGCCGTCGAGGAATGATTTGCCGGTGTAGTGCTGGCTCATCGAATCGATCAGGCGGAGACCTTCGCGCCAGAGTTCTTGCTGCTGCTTGTCGCCACCCTGACCGACTTGCTGGTCGATAAAGTCGACAACTTTCGCATCTTTGGCGCCGCCGGAGTGGCTGTCTTTGGGGATGATCGTGTCGCTGAGTTCGTCGACGAGTTTGTGCTGAGCCGGAGTGAAGAAGGGGCCGGCGGATTTTTCGGCGGCGACGGCTGCAGCTTTGGCTTCCTTCGCGGCGGGCGGCGGAGCTTCTTGCGCGCCGGCGATTGTCGCGGCCGGGAGCGTCAGAAAGGATGCGCCGATCGCGGTGGCGGAAGTTTTTAGCCACGAACGCCGATCTTGCCGGAAGTCGATGGGATTTTTCTTCGAATCGTCGGATATGTTCGACATGGCGGCTCCCTAGAGGTTCCCTTTCTTCATTTCGTCGGCGAGGTAATCCATCGAGCGCCAGCAGAGGGCCATGATGGACCACGTCGGATTCTGGCAACTGGCGTTGACGAAAGCGCTGCCGTCGACGACGAAGAGATTTTTAACGTCGTGGGCTTGTTCGAATTGATTGAGGACGGATTTTTTCGGATCGGTGCCCATGCGCGCGGTGCCGAGTTCGTGGATCGACCAGCCTTCGGTGAGAACGCGCTTGCTGACGTGCATGATCTCGAAGCCAGCGGCTTCGAACATTTCCTGGCCGGTCTCGGCCATGTCTTTCGCCATGGCGTGTTCGTTTTCGCCGAACTTGTAATGGAAGCGAAGCGCAGGAACGCCCCACTTGTCTTTCACGACTGGGTCGAGATCGACGAAATTTTCGTAGCGGGCGAGAACTTCGCCGAACGCACCCATGCCGATGAACGCGCCCTGATTCTTGCGGACTTCTTCCTTGTAGCTGGCGCCGAAGCCGTGGACTTCGGTGCCGGCCGGGAACATTGTCGAACCGGCGCCGCCTTCGAAACCGTAGCCGCGGATGAAATTGGGGTTCTTTTCTTTCAGGTTGCGGAAGCGGGCGAGATAGAAACCGCCGGGACGACCGTCGTCGAGCGTTGGCGTCTTGCCGATCTGATTTTTGGCGCGACCGGAAATGCCCGGACCCATCATGTGTTCGCAGAAGTTGTGGCCGACGTGCGTGCTGGAGTTGGCCAGACCGTTCGGATGCATCTGGGATTTCGAAAGCAGAAGAAGGCGTGCGGATTCGAGCGTCGAAGCGGCGAGAACGACGACCTTCGCCTTGACGTGATAATCCTTCAACGTTTCGTTGTCGACGAAGTGAGCGCCGGTGGCTTTCCCGGTTGTGGGATCGGTAGTGATTTCGCGGACGACGGCATTGGTGCGGATGGTGAGGTTGCCGGTGTCGGCGGCGGGATAGATGAGTCCCGTCGGCGAATCGAACGCGGCGTGAATGTCGCAACCGCCCTTGCGTTCGCAGGCGCCGCGGCCGAAGCAGCGGCTGCGATATTTGTTGTGCTTGAGGCCGTCGGTGGTGACGCCGGCACGATATTGCGTGACCGTGCGGCCCATTTTCGTTTTGAGGGCTTGCTGCAGCGTGACTTCGGCGCAGTTCAACCTTGTGGGGCGCTGGAAATTGCTGTCGGGAAGCCACTCGAGGCCTTCCTTGACGCCGGTGACGCCGAGGTAGAGGTCGACCTTGTCGTAGTAAGGCGAGATGTCGCTGTAGCTGATCGGCCAATTTTCGCCGAAGCCGTCGCGATCATGGGCCTTGAAGTCGTAGTCAGAGAGACGAAGCGAGAGGCGGCCCCAGATGTTGGTCTTGCCGCCGAGGCAGCGCGCGCGGACCCAGGCGTAGTTCGTGCCGGTGTAGGGATTGTCGCGTTCATTGACGGTGATGTTTTTTACGTAGTCATCGCTGCCGATGTAGCTCTTGAGGTGTTTGGCGCTTTCGAAACCGGGACCGTAGGGCGGGCGTCGAATAGTGTATTCGTTGTAGTTGAGCGAGTGGTAGTCGGGCGGATTGAATCCACGGTACTTGTTGTCGTACGGCCACTCCATCGAGCGGAGTTCTTTTTCGATGGGGAGTTTTTTCCCGGCTTCGAGGAGCAGGACTTTCATGCCGTGAGACGTCAGAACGTGGCAAGCCATGCCACCCGCGGCACCGGAGCCGATAACGACTGCATCGTACGTTGTAGTGAGATTGACCTCGGAGTCCGCGATCACGGGAGCCTTTCTCTACGGGCCTCTTGCATCCAACGCAGGTGAGACGCGGTG
>DASXPD010000119.1:0-134626 GCA_036493835.1 Candidatus Acidiferrum sp.
TCTGGTTCTATCTCGAATAGGAACCGCGGCTGAGAAGCCAAACACACGCGGTGGAGAATCAAAAAGATTTACACCCGCGCTCCTCCGTAGCGCGTCGGGAGAGCCTTTGCCCTCTTGACAAAGACCTATCATGGAAGTCGCTGGCGGGAGCGTTCACTTCTCCGGTAACGGCGTTTACCAGGATCTAGGGGTTATTGTGGATGGGGAGGTTCACTCCTGAACAGTTTCCATCAATAGTCAATGGAACTTCATCATCGTATAATCCCGCTCACATGGGACAGTCAGAATTCAAGCCTCGACTCATCCACAGCAAGCGCGGAGCGGTAATTGCACTGTGCTGTACCGGCTATCTCGCGGCCTTGACTTTTCGGAATGTGTTCTCGCATTCCCAACACCATTGGCTTCTTGACTTTGATTGGCTTGTTCTTTGGCATACTACTCTGCCAGCCTGGGCCGTAGTAGGAGTTAATCTGGGGTTCTACGCATGCCTACTCTGGTGTGGAGTAATGCTTTACCGGACTGCCCAGGGCAAGGAGCGCTTTTTAGTTGTTGGCGCGTTTGGAGGTATCTTCCTTGGTTTAATCCAAATTCTAGTTTCAGCGTCTGCGGCAACCGCCATTGATTACGTGAAAGCCGCAGTCATGGGAGTGGCATTCTTTGCCGCTGTGGATGTCCTCTTAAGGATGCCCGCGAGCGGCTACCCTCGGGTGGATAATCAAACTTCTCGGAACACTTGAGAATAGACCGCCCATGTCACCACTTCACCACAGCGACAGCCCACTTACGCCGATCCTTGGATAGCGTAGGTCCCGATAAGTCGGATTACCGGACAGGTGCCCCTCGGACAGACCTCGGTCCGGACCCGCACGCCCTGATTCGAATGATACCCATAACTTACTCTGACAAACTAGCCAACAACTGCTATACTACCCCGTGAATCGCCCCTCATTCCCCGCTCCGCACCAACAAACTCCCCTACTTTCACATTCTTAGCACCACGGATCGCGCAACCTCTTCCTTTTCACATCCTTACGCAAAAAACCCCCGGGGGGGCCCCTCCATCCACCTAAATTCCCAAAACGGACTCGCCAATCTTGCAAAACGCCCATCGACTGCGGCAAGCTACCGCCGCCTTCCGGAGAAATTTCATGCGCTCTCTGAAACTCGCACTCCTCTCGATCTGCGTCACTATCCCGCTCGCCGCCTCGCTTCACCCTTCGCATGCACAAAACACCTCGAACGACACCGCCGGATTCACCATCATCCGCGCCGGCACCCTCATCGACGGCATCTCCGACAAGCCAATCAAGAACCAAGTCATCTTCATCAAGGACGACCGAATCGTTAAAGTCTCGGGAGACACCGGAACTCTGACCGGCTTCAACGTGATCGATCTTTCCCACGCTACCGTTCTCCCAGGCCTCATCGATTCCCACACGCACATCTTTCTCTGGGGCGAAGACCCTGCCAAAGGCGGCTACGACGCCAACATTCTGAAAGCCGGCATCGCCCTCCGCGCCGCTCGCGCAACCTTCGCCTGCCGCCGCGCTCTCGAACAGGGTTTTACAACGCTGCGTGATCTCGAAACCGAAGGCGCCGGCTACGGCGACGTCGAGATCAGGGAAGCCATCGCCGAAGGCACCATCCCCGGCCCGCGCCTCTTCTGCGCGACACGCGGCATCTCTTCCACCGGCGGCTACAACCTCGAAGGCTACGCCCCCGAACTCGACATGCCCAAAGGCGTGCAGATCATCGACGGCCCAATCGAATCCCGCAAAGCCGCACGCCAGCAACTCGATCACGGCGCCGACTGGATCAAGGTCTACATGACCCATCGCTCCTGGGTCGACAAGCAAGGCCGCCTCGTCTCGCAGCCCACACTGATTGTCGAAGAATTAAAAGCGATCGTCGATGAAGCCCACGGCTGGGGAAAGAAAGTCGCTTGCCACGCCTACAACGGCATCGGCCTGCAGCGCGCGCTCGACGGCGGCTGCGATTCCATCGAGCATGGCCTCGACATGACCGACGCCCAGATCAAACAAATGGCCGCGCAGGGCACGTGGTATTGCCCGACACTCGAAATCTATTACACAGACTGGGCGCCCGAAGACACGCCTGCAGGCAAGCGCGATCGCGCACGCGCCGCCGCGCACGAAAGTTCCTACAAGCGAGCACTGCAAGCGCATCTGAAAATTATTTTCGGCACCGACATCGGCGGAATGCCGTGGACCGCATCGATCGCGCGCGAATTTCCGCGCATGGTAAACCTCGGAATGTCACCGATGGACGCGATTCAAGCCGCAACCTCGCGCCCCGCCGAAATGCTCGATATGAAAGGTGAAATCGGAGTCGTCGCCGCCGGCGCCTACGCCGACATCATCGCCGTCACCGGCGACCCGCTAAAGGACATCAGCACCCTGGAGCGCGTCCCCTTCGTAATGCACAACGGCTCCGTCTACAAAAACGAACTGCCCAAATAGCGCTGAACCGCTTGAAAAAAAACAAAAGGGGCGCGGATTCGCCGCGCCCCTCGCATAAAAAATGACAAACTCACTCCAAAATCATTGCCGAATCAGCGGCAACGACGCGACGCAACTACTCTTCGACGTGAACGCCCTTCCAAAACGCGACGTGATCCTTGATCTCCGCCGCAGCGGACTTTGGCGCGGGATAAAACCAAGCCGCATTGTCGTTCCGCATCCCGTTCACTTCCAAGGTGTAGTAATGCGCGGTGCCCTTCCACGGGCACTCCGACGTATGCGAACTCGGCTTCAAAAATTCCTTCTTCACCGAGTCGGCCGGGAAATACTGATTCCCTTCTACTTCCTTGGTCGCGTTGCTTTCCGCGATCACTTTTCCACCCCAAGTCGCTTTCGCCATTCCGTCTCTCCGGTTCTTGCCAAACTTCCACATGTTCGTTCCCGATCCTGCGGCGCGACTTGGGATGATCCACCGCCAAGTCTCGTCCCACTCATTCTACGACTCTTACGCTCTTTTGGATGCTCTTCGCCTGAATTTGATACATTCTTTCCCGCACAAACGTACGGGCTAAGGGCTAGCGTTCACCGCGGCGTTCACTCCCAAAACGCGTCGCGCTCACTTCGGAGGATTCGCATGGCAGAGCAGCAGAATTACTCGAATCACGTCAAGTTTTTCCCGCCATTCCACTTTTTCGCCGCGCCGATTCTCATCGCCAACTTTATATGGTCGTTCTTCCGGCTGAAACCCATGGGTTATTCGGCTTATTCGATTTTCTACGTATTCTTCGCCGCTGCTCTCGTTATGACTCTTCTCGTCGCGCGCGTCATGGCGTTGAAAGTCCAGGATCGCGTGATCCGGCTCGAAGAGCGGCTCCGCTACCAGCGGCTGCTCCCCGCCGACCTGCAAGCACGCTTCGACGATTTCACCATCGATCAGATCGTCTCATTGCGTTTCGCCAGCGATGCGGAACTCCCCGCGCTCGCCCGAAAGGTGCTCGACGAAAAAATCAACGAACGCAAAACCATCAAGCAACTCATCAAAGTATGGAAGCCCGACAATGTGCGCGCGTAGGGTTCCCACGATGAGCGCATTCGATGCCCGCGCCGCAGTTCGTCCATGTGAAGTCATCTGTGCACCGCGAAACCGCGGACTCTAAAATTTCATCATAGAAAGCTGGAGGAAGGATGCAGACCCGTAAGCTTGGAAATTCCGATTTGATGATTACTCCCGTAGGCTTTGGCGCCTGGGCCATCGGCGGCGGCGGATGGGCCTTCGCCTGGGGTGCTCAGGAAGAAAGCGATTCCATCGCCGCGATTCATCGCGCTCTCGAACTCGGCGTCAACTGGATCGATACCGCCGCCGTGTACGGACTCGGCCACTCGGAACAAATGGTGGCGAAGGCTCTGAAACAATGGAAAGGCCAGCGACCGTACGTCTTCACGAAGTGCACGAGGCGCTGGGACGACAAGGGCGCTGTCATCAGCGTTCACAGCGCCGCTTCGATCAAACAAGAATGCGAAGACAGTCTCAAGCGTTTAGAGACCGACGTCATCGATCTCTACCAACTTCACTGGCCGCCCGAAGACAACGGCCCGGCCGTCGAAGAATCGTGGCAGGCGATGGTCGATCTGCAAAAAGCCGGCAAGGTTCGCTGGATCGGCGTATCGAACTACAGCGCCGAACAAATGGACCGCTGCGCCAAAATCGCGCCGGTCACAAGCGACCAACCTCCCTACTCGATGCTGCGCCGCAAGATCGAAGCGAGCGTCGCACCGTACTGCAAGGATCACAACGTCGGATTGATCGTCTATTCTCCGATGCTCTCCGGCATGTTGACCGGCGGTATGACGCGCGAACGCGCACTCAATCTCCCCGCCGACGACTGGCGCCGCAATAAGCCCGAATTCAGCGAGCCAAAACTCTCGCAAAATCTCGAACTCGTCGAACGCCTCCGCGCCATCGGCGAACGTTACGGCCGAAGTCCCGGCGAAATCGCCATCGCATGGACGCTGCACAATCCCGCCGTCACCGGCGCGATCGTCGGTTCACGCAGTGCCAAACAAGCCGAAGGCGTAATGAAGGCCGGCGAACTCAAACTAACCGGCCAAGACCTAGCTCAAATCGAAGGCAAAGCCGCCGCCATGGCCGTCCGCTGACGTAAGTCGTTCGCCGATGCTGTGTGTGGTTACCGCAAGCTTTGTAAGGGCGCAGCATGCTGCGCCCCATCTTGGCAAGATGGATCCAATTTCGTTGGAAGGACAACGAGAATCAACTGTTCGTAAGTAATCTTCAATCTGCGACGAGCGCGGCGTCGAGCGAAGTCGCCTCGCCGTTTGGATTCGTGAGCGCAAGCCGCTGAGGACCAGCCGTCACAGCAGGCATCGTGATCGTAATCGTAATCGGGTCGATGAACGTAACCGCAGCGTTCTTGCCACCGACGTTCGCAGTAGTTCCGGAGACGAATCCGCTGCCGCGAACAGTGATAACCGTTCCGCCGCTCGCAACGATCTTGCTCGCGCTGACTGTGCCAATCGCCAGCGGCAGCCCAGCCAATTGCACTACGGTCACGCCGGACTTCGTGATCGCAAAGAAGCGCTGCCCCGTTTCGTCCAGCGCCAAAAATTGCGCGTGCAGCGCGTCGACATCGTCTGAATGCGTTGCGAGCGGTTCTGGAAGCGCGACGCGCAATTTCAGCTGCCCGCTGTGCGCATCGAAAATATCGACTCCTCCGTGCAGCGAAGCCGGCGGCGGCCCATTCGGCTCCTCCGCTGGCGCTGGCCCATCGAGCCAGGGTTGATATGTGAGCGCTCCGCTCGGATGCATCGCGATGCCGGGTGCGTTTGTACCGGCAGCAAATTGTTCGAGTTCCCGAGCGGCGCGCGCGCAGATTAAATTTAGCGACGCGTCGCGGATTTCGATGCCGGTAGCCCCCGTTTTATTCGCCGACGCGCCGCCCGAAGAATTGTTCGAGGAAGTTGCAAACATCGTTCCATCGGCCGCCGTTGCAATGTCGGTGATCGGTTCGTTCGCTGGCGACGGCGCGAAATTCGACGGATTGTTTGCGGACCACAGCGCTTCAGTTCCGGAGGCGTTCGCTTGGAACGACGCGAAGATGCGATCGCCCTCGGCGTCGGATTGCAGCAACGGCGTTGTGGTCATCGCTCCGACCTGCGGTTGCGGCGCCGCCGCAATCGTCGCCGAAGAAAGATTCAGCTGCGCCAGGCAGCCGTTGCACGGTCCGGTCGAACTCGGGACGCTTTGCAGCGACACGAAAACGGTTTGATCGCTCGTAGCAGTGACGCGAGCCGGCCCGAATGCAGGCATATTGAGCGGCACCCACGAAATGTCGCCCGGCACATCGGGAAAGATCAGAAAAATATTCTGCGAACCGAAATCGGCGGCAATCAGCTGCGAGCCGTCGGGAGTCAGAGCAAGCCCTCGCACATCGGCATCGGGACACGGACCGGCCTCCATCAAGCTCGGACAAAAAAGTGTCACCGATCCTGCAATGGGCGCGTCGCCTGGCAGCGGAAACGCGTCGATACCGGCGCTGTAGCTCGCGTAGAGAGATTGTCGGACTTTGTCGTAGAGGAGAAATTTGTGAAGACGCGGATTCCCGTTTACTTGCATGCTTTTCGCGAACTGAAATCCTCCGGCTACAGCTGCCGTGCCTGCATCGGACTTCACGACAACGTCGGCTGCGCCCGCCGCGCCGGGCGGTGTTTGCAGCGTGATGCGCTGCAAACCGAACGGGTACGACGTGTCGAGCCCGAGCGTTGGCTCGATCGCACCGAGATTTTCGATTTTTTGAATTGTTGCGGCAGTGCCGCCGATTGTTACGGTGGGGCGATTCGCGTCGGATCCAAATCCGTAACCGTAAATCTGCACGATGTCGCCGCCGGCGTTATTTCCAGCGTTTGGCAGCGTCTTGAGAATTTGCGGACCGTAACTGAAAGCGTCGGGCGCAATGGCGATCCAGCCGCTAGGAAAATACGCCGCGACATTTACAGCGCCGCTCGCGATGTTTGCGGGAGATGTGAGTTGGATCTGGTTTCCGTTCGATATGGAGACATTTTTCGCCGTCTGCCCGCCAAAGACGACGATCGCGCTCGACTCGAAGTTCTGCCCAGAGAGCATCAGCGAAGTCCCGCCTTTTCCGGAACCAACGAATGGCTGCGCCGCCGGCGGAAACGCAAACGATGGAACGCTGGCCGGCAGGGCGCCCGGTTTCGATGCGTCGATAAAACTCACGCCGCGGTTGGCGATACCAAACAGTAGTCCGGTTTCGTCAGCGTCTTCGATTTCGGATTGCAGTCCTTGCACTGATAGATCGGGAACGTCGCCGATGAATTGCAGCGTATGACCGTCGAGGACTTCGATCGCTGGGAACGTCGCTGCATTGCGACTGGCATATAAAACGCTTCCGTCGCGCGAAAACGCCAGCCCTGCCAATGAAACAGTAGAGAGCGTTGTAGTCGGATTGAGCTGACCATCCAGCAAGACAATCTGCGTTGCGCCAGGCGTCGCGACCGCAACGGCAAACGCCGTACCATTCGGATTCGCGGCAGCGAGCGTCACCATTCCTTGCGCCGACCTTATCGGGCCGGCGATCACGTTGCCGTTGGAATCGAGCAGAACGACCTGACCGCTTTCGTCGCCCGCCGCCACCAACACTTTCGAGTGATCTTCCGTGTGAGCCATCGGGCCGACTCCGTTCGGTGCGATGGAATTGAGATTCGTGAGCGCCGACGTCACTGGATTCCAGAGCATCAGCATCGAATGACTCGAGGACGATTGCCGCAGCCGCATCAATAGATTTCCGCCACTGAGCGCGACCAACTCCTCCGGACGATCGAACGTCGTGGACGGTCCAGCAACCTGCGCGGGAATTGCGTATCGAGCTTTTATCTGCAAGGTCGACCTATCGATGGCGACGGCTTGCTGCGTCACCGTTCCGATCCACACGGTGCCGCCATCGGTGGAAATATCGGCGCTGCTGGCGGCTGGAATGTCGATGCGAGCGACGCGCGTGGCGATTCCGGTCGACGGCGGTTGATTTGACGTGGAGAAAACGTCGACACAATTCATCGCGCGGTTGGCGATGAACACGCGCTTACTTGCAGCGTCGTAAGCGATGTGGCGATGGCGCGGTTCGCTTGGAGGGTCGTTACCCGCGAATGTCGAGTCGGTGCGCGCGTAGGCCGAGCGGGGAAGGCTTGCAACGATGGATGGCTGGACGGTTAGCGAAAGTGTGGCGGAGTGAGAGAGCGAGCCGCTCGTTGCTTGGGCGGTGATCGGTGCGGAGCCGGGTATCGTGGCGATGCTGGCGCCGATGAGTAGGGTGGCGGTCGAACTCGCTCCGATCGCGATGCTGAATGGGCTCGCGGGATTGGTTGCGACTCCTGACGGCAGACCTGAGAGCGTGACTTGCACGGTTACGACGAAATTGTTTTTCGGGATGACCGAAATTGTGACGAGTTGTGGGATGCCGCCTTGGGTCAGAGTGATGGTCGCAGGGTTGATTGAGAGGGTGAAGTCGGGGGTTGCTGCGGCGGTTGGTGGGGGCGTTGATACCGGGGCTAGTTGAGTTGTTGTGCCGCCACCGCATGCGGCGAGGAACAAGGTGACTGCGGACAGTACGACGAATGCTGGGAACCTGACGGACTTGCGCACTGCGGTGCCCCTTCGCTGGGTCGATGGAACAGGCGGTTATATTACAGACCTATTTGTGTATATGTAAAGTTGATAAATATCTCTGCAAGAGTTAGACGAGGATCACCGCGGGGATTTATCCGCAAGGACCGCCCTTGGCGGCCGAGTGGGAGTCAGGGCTGACTGCTGACGGGTACTAGTGGAGGCTCGCGAAAAGAAAAACGGCGCGGGGAAGCTGCCCGCGCCGCGGTGTGACTCTCCAGGAGAAATTCTCCGCCGAATGCTTTGTGGCATGTCGGCGGCCGAATGCAGGTACGCACCCGGCGATTATCAAACCTTGCTTAGATCGTTTTGCCGGCCGTCGCGGGCGAATCCTTCTTCGAAAACGCACTGTGGCTGGAATCCTTGTCGGCGGTCTTGTCGATTTCGATCGAGCCTTTGAAGTAGGCGCCGTCTTCGATCATGATGCGCGACGTGGTGAGGTCGCCGTTGACCGAGCCGTCTTTCTTGATCTCAATCCGATCTTTTGCGCGGAGATTGCCCTTCACCGTGCCATAGACCACAACTTCGCGGGCAATGATATCGGCAGTAACTTTAGCGGTGGCGCCGACGGTCAGCTTGCGCTCGTCGAGCTGGATCAGTCCTTCGACCGAACCGTCGATCAACAAGTCTTCGCTGCCGGAGATCTCGCCCTTCACATGCAGGCTCGATCCGAGCCGCGCGCTGGCGCGGTCCGACGTTGCACCTAGTGGACGCATAGAATCTGTACTCATCGCGGGTTTTTCCTCCCAAGACGCCGGAGCAGGCTTCGGCGACTGATTATTTATTGGATTCACTGCCACGGGCCCCGGCTGCGGAGCAGCTTGAGGCTGCTGCTGCGGCGTATCCGGCTTCTTATTTCCCCACATGCTAAAACTCCCCCAAAAACTCGCACCCAACGTTTATATGTATCGGCTGGGGCACTGCAAACTGTAGACCCTCGGAGTGGACGAGGCAAATGGCGTCTTATAAAGGGTCGTCCAGACGGTTACTTGGACCGAGGTACAGGTCTTCGCTTTTCGTTTGGTACCGTGCGGTTAGTTGATTTTAAAGTAATGACTGAGTTTCGTGACCTCCTTCAAGCGGTAGGCTTGTCGGGAACCGGCTGGTACGCCAGGAAATCGTGCTGGAAGCGGACGGCGTAGGAATCGAGCAATTCCTGGACGCGTTCGCGGCTTGAGCTCTTTAGCACGAAGCCGGCGTGGTGGTATTTGTGGACGCGATAGGCAATTTCGGGATCGCTGTAGGAATTTGTGTCGGGATGTTCCTGGCGCGCCAGACAGAGGATGACGCCGGCGTGATCTTTTCTGGTGGGCGGAAGAGTGTAGGGCTGCTTCCCTGCTCCGAGTTCGAGGCGCGCCCATTCGCGCCACAGGTTGATGCCGCTTGCAGCTTCGACGACGTCGGCGATATAGGCGCCACCGACGCGCGCTGCGATTTCCAGGAAATAACATTTGCCGTCGGCGTCGGAGCGGAGAAATTCGCCGTGAGTTACGCCGCGGACGCCGCCGAGTCCTTCGATGACTTGGCGATTGGCGGCGAGCAGCGTGTTGGTGTCGTCGGAATCATACGGCAGCGTGCTCGTGGTGAAGACGCCGCCTTTGTGCGAAACGTCGAGCGGCGGCGAGCCGTAAGCGTGCGGCTGGGCGAAGACAACTTCGCGTTCGGAGACCACGCTATCGACATGGAAAACACTGCCGGGAATGAATTGTTCGAGCAGGTAAAACGATTGCTTATCGCCGAGTTGATCGAGCCACGGCCACAAATCGTTTTGCGTGTGGATTTTTTTCATGCCGACGCCCGAGGCTTGCGAGCGCGGCTTGAGCAGCCACGGTCCGGGGACGTTGGCCATGAAGTGGCGGAGATCGTCGTAATTCAGGACGTGCGCGAATTCGGGGGCGAGGATGCCGACTTCTTTGGCGCGGGCGCGCATGGCGAGCTTGTCGCGGAAATAGCGGACCGTGGTGAGGCCCATGCCGGGGATGCGCATGTGCTCGCGCAGCGCGGAAACATTTTCCATGTCGAATTCGTCGAGCGCGACGATGCGATCGATGTGCTGCAAGCGCGCCATGTAGCTGACGGTGTAGATCAAATGTTCGAGAAGAATGTCTTCGGGCATGTAGAAAAATTCGTCGATGGCTTCGCACGGCCAGTCCCCATTGCGGAGTTTTTCTACGGTGAGCAGCAGGACGCGCCAACCCATTTGTTTGCATGTGCGGAAGAACTCTGTGCCTTTTTCGTAAGAGCTGACGCAGAGGATGGTTTGTTGGCGGTCCGGCATCGGACGGACAAGATGCCGCAGGGGAACGGCGAGGTCAAGAACTATACGCGGGATACAGAAATTCGAGTACGCGGCCGATGCGTTGCGACCAGGCGAATTCGTTGTGTTCGCCGCCTTCAATGCGCTCGTAGTGGAGATCGTGGCCGAGCGCCCAACCTTTTTGAATGAGGATGTCGCGGAATTGTTCGACGTCGGGAACAATGCGCGGGCCTTCTTTGGTGCCGATGTCGAGCCAGATGGCGGGATGCGGATCGATGCGCGCGGCGGCGGCGAAGCGATGAATGACGCGCTGATTCCACCAGACGGATGGCGAGAGCGCGGCGATTTTTCCGAACGAGTGCGGGAGTTTGAGGCCGAGGTAAAGCGAGACGAGGCCGCCGAGCGATGAGCCGCCGATGCCGGTGAGGCGCGGATCGACGTCGACGCGATATTGCGACTGGATGAACGGCATCACTTCTTGCAGCAGAAATTTTGCGTAGCGATCGGCGCGGCCGCCGCCGAGTTTTGGCGCCTTGGTCGGTGTGTATTCGAAGATGCGTGATTTGCCGGTGTTGTAGATGCCGACGACGATGAGCGGCGCAACTTTGCCGGCGCAGATTGTTTGATCGGCGGCGCCTTGGACGTTCCAGTCTTGTCCGGCGAACGACGTGGCGCGATCAAAAAGATTTTGCCCGTCGTGAAGATAGAGGACGGGAAAGCGGCGAGTGGGTTGCTCGTCGTACCCGGGCGGGAGATAGACGACGAGGTCGCGCCGATTGCGGAGAAAGCGCGAGCGGAAATTATCGTGTTTGCGGAGCTGGCCGTTGCTCACGAGATGTCGTTGTCGTTTGTCGGATTCACGAGATCACGGAACGATCTGCACCAGCAAGTCTTTGGCGTCGACGTGCTGTCCGTGCGTGACGAGAAGTTTCGCGACTTTTCCTGAAATCGTCGCGTAAATGTTGGATTGCATTTTCATCGCTTCGAGCGTGAGGAGTTTCGTTCCGCGCTCGACTTTTTGATTGATCTGCACGGCAACGCCGGAAACGACGGCTGCTGTCGGCGCGCCGATTTGTCCGGGATCGGATGCGTCGGCCTTTGGATGCGAGCGCTCTTCGACGCGAAGGGCACGGTCGCGGACGTTAACTTCGCGCGGCTGGCCGTTGAGTTCGAAGAACAGAGTGCGCGTGCCGTCGGGATGCGGATCGCTGGCGGTGAGAAATTTTATGATGAGCGTTTTGCCGGCTTCGATGTCGACGGTGATTTCTTCGCCGGATTTCAAGCCGTAGAAAAATGGCGGCGTGGGGAGGACGCTGACGTCGGCGTAGTCCTGGCGGAATTTGTCGTACTTGAGGAAGACTTCGGGATAAAGCAGGTAGCTGAGTAGATCGTCGTGGCGAATCTTGTGGCCGACTTTTTTCTCGAGCGCGCTTTGTTCTTTGTCGAAATCGGCCGGTGGCATGCTGGCGCTTGAGCGGCCTTTGATCGGTTCTGCGCCGCGCAAAATAATTTTCTGCAGTTTTTTCGGCCAGCCACCCGGAGGGACGCCGAGAACTCCCGTAAACATTTCGACGACGGAGTTTGGCAGCGCGAGATCGTGCTTCTCGTCGAGCTTGAGAATGTCGTCGGGGCGCATATCTTTCGCCATGAGGAACAACGTCATGTCGCCGACGACTTTGCTGGAGGGCGTCACTTTTACGATGTCGCCGAAAAGTTGGTTGACCTCGGCGTAAGTGGTTTCGACTTCGCGCCAGCGGTGACCGAGACCCATTGCGACGGCTTGTTCGCGCAAATTTGTGTACTGGCCGCCGGGAATTTCGTGCTGATAGAGGCGCGCGGAGCCGGCTTTCGGTCCGGAATCGAACGGCGTGTAGTAGGTGCGCACAACTTCCCAATAATCGGAGCACTCGTTGAGCGTCGCGATGTCGAGCTTGGTATCGCGCGGTGTATGGCGCAGAGCTTCGGCGATCGAGTTGAGATTCGGCTGGCTCGTGCCGCCGCTCATCGAGGCCATCGCAGCGTCGGCGATGTCGACGCCGGCTTCGCTGGCTTTGAGCACGCTGGCGGCGTTGAGGCCGCTGGTGTCGTGCGTGTGAAAGTGAATCGGGATTTCGATTTCCTCTTTGAGCACTTTGACGAGTTCGTAAGCGGCGTACGGCTTGCAGAGTCCGGCCATGTCTTTGATGGCGAGAAAATGCGCGCCGAGTTTTTCGAGCTGCTTCGCCATCGTGACGTAATACTTCAGCGAATATTTCGGGCGCGCGTCGTCGAGAATGTCTCCGGTGTAGCAGATCGCGGCTTCGCAGACGCCGCCGGATTCGAGCGCGGCATCGATCGAGACGCGCATGTTGTCGATGGAGTTGAGCGAATCGAAGATGCGGAAGATATCGATGCCCTGCTTGAACGATTCGCGGACGAATTCGTGGATGACGTTGTCGGGATACGAGGCGTAACCGACGGCATTCGCCCCGCGCAGAAGCATCTGGAAGCAGATGTTGGGGACAAGTTCACGCAATTCGCGAAGGCGCGCCCACGGATCTTCGTGGAGAAAGCGCAGAGACGTATCGAACGTTGCACCGCCCCACATTTCAAGGCTGAAGAGATTCGGCAGGCGCTGCGCGACCGTCGATGCAGTCGCTAGAATGTCGTAGGTGCGGACGCGCGTGGCCATCAGCGACTGGTGCGCGTCGCGAAACGTCGTGTCGGTGATGAGCAGGCGCTTTTCTTTGCGCGCCCACGCGGCGAATTTTTTCGGGCCGAGCTTTTGCAGCATCTGGCGCGTGCCGGCGGGCGGCTCGATGCCCGGATTTTTCGGAAGCACCGCGGTTTCGAGTTTGCCAGGGACGGACTTCCCTTTTACTTCGGGATTCCCGTTGAGAATCACATCGCCGAGATACGAAAGCACCTTGGTGGCGCGATCGCCGCGGCTCGGGAACTGGAATAGTTCGGGCGAGTGATCGAGAAACGCAGTCGTGATTTCGCCGCCGCGAAATTTTGGATGATTGACGACGTTTTCGACGAACGGAATGTTGGTGGTGACGCCGCGGATGCGGAATTCGCGCAAGGCGCGATCCATGCGGCTGCACGCTTCGTTGAGATTCTTGCCCCACGCGGTGACTTTGACGAGCAGCGAGTCGTAATAGGCGGCGAGAACGGCTCCGGCGTAGGCGGTGCCGCCGTCGAGGCGGATGCCGAAGCCGGCCGGCGAGCGATAGGTGGAAATTTTTCCGTAGTCGGGCGCGAAATTGTTTTGCGGATCTTCGGTGGTGACGCGGCATTGGAGCGCGGCGCCATAGAGAGGAACATTCTCCTGACGCGGGAGCGACATCGGAGCCTCGTGCAGCTTGTGGCCTTGCGCGACGAGAATCTGCGACTGGACAAGGTCGATGCCGGTCACCATTTCGGTGACGGTGTGCTCCACCTGAATGCGCGGATTGACCTCGATGAAGTAAACCTTCTGTGCGTCGACGTCGTAGAGGAACTCGACGGTGCCGGCGTTGCGATAGTTCGCTTTGCGCGCGAGTTTTACCGCGGCGTTGCAAAGTTCGTCGCGCACGTGCGAGGGCAAGTTCGCCGCGGGCGCGACCTCGACCACTTTTTGGTGGCGGCGCTGCACCGAGCAATCACGCTCATACAAATGGAGCAAATTTCCGTGCGTGTCGCCGAGAATCTGGACTTCGAGATGGCGCGCGCGCGGCAAATATTTTTCGAGGAAGCAGCTGGCATCGCCGAACGCGGATTTCGCTTCGCCTTGCGCTTCTTCGAGCGATGCAGCGAGTTGCGCTTCGTCGCGAACGACGCGCATTCCGCGTCCGCCGCCGCCCATCGCGGCTTTCACGATGATCGGATAGCCGATGTCTTTCGCGATGCGCTTGGCTTCTTCGGGCGATTTAACGGGATCTTCGGTGCCGGGCAGCGTCGGAACGCCGGCCGACGCAGCTAATTTTCGCGCGGCGGTTTTGTCGCCGAGGAGTTCGAGGAGATTCGGCGTCGGGCCAACAAAAGTGATGCCCGCCTTTTCGCAGGCGCGGGCGAACGCCGGATTCTCAGAAAGAAATCCGTAGCCGGGGTGAATCGCGTCGACATCGTGCTCTTTCGCGACGGCGATGATTCCATCGATGTCGAGATACGCCTGGACGGGGCCCTTGCCGATGCCGACCTGGTAGGCTTCGTCGGCCTTGAAGCGATGGAGCGCCAGGCGATCTTCCTCAGAGTAGATTGCGACAGTGCGCAGGCCCAGTTCGGTGGCCGCGCGGAAGATACGAATCGCGATCTCGCTGCGATTGGCGGCAAGCAGTTTTTTGATCGGTTTGGTCTTCGTCATCCCTGGGAGCTTGCTAACAGCAGCGGTTTACGTGCGCCGCGAAACTGTAGATTGTTTCATGTGCGCGGCGCCGATGCAGCACAGTTTATTCGATTCAGAGGAAAAACAAAATTCATCGCGGGTCGACGCACAGAACCGCCGCCGAGTGCCGACCGAAAACCGCGCTGGGCGCTATTCCGCGGGCGCCGACGGCATGCCGCCATACGCGGGCAAGGTTTGCGCCTCGACCGGAGCCGCCGGCGCCGATTTCAGCAATTGCAGCGCGACTTGCAGCTTCACCCACTCTTTCGGCTTGCGCTTGGTCGCGTAGGGCGCGTTGGGATCGGAATAAAACTGCGTCAATTCAGCGCGCAACGCCGGACTCATCGATTTGAAATTGGTCTTCGCGAGCTCTTCGACGAGTTCGGCGTGCACGTCGTCGTTCATGAAGTAGACACCCGGCGGATCGGGCTTGCCGGTATCGAAATTATCGTTCGGCACGTCGGGCGGCCGGCCGTCGCGCACCTGGCGCAAGCCGATTTTGTAGCGGTCGAGCGCTTTGTTGAAACTGTCCTCGAATTTCGTTTCCGTCGCCGGCGTTGGAGTACGGAGCTGCAGCACTTTCAGCGGACCGAACTTCGGCAGAATCCGATATATCAGCGCGATGAAGCGCTCGAAAACCGTCGGCTTCTGGTAATCCTTACCCCAATTTTTTTCATAGCTGGCGCGCGAAAGATTGTAGAGAAACTTTCGCTTCGACATGCTGGGCTGATCTTTCTGGATGTCGCTTTGCTTGAGCGTCCAGGCGATGCGCGTCGCCTTCGGAATCAGCTTGCTGACGGAACGGCGATAGGACCCGAGAGCTTTTTCTTCGTCCGGCAGAGCTGCCTTCAGATCGAGGCCGTAGGTTTCGTGGAATGCCTGCTCGAGCAGCGGCGCATCGACCTCGAAACCAATGAAATCGTGGTAAGTATCGGGCGCGTAGCGCTGCTTCGCGACTTCCAGCACATCGAAGCCGAATTCGGTTTTCACATGCGCGAGCGGATTTTGCTCGTAGGTCACCACGGGACCGTATTTCTTTTCCAGCTTCGGATAAAGAATCGGCACCGACGGATTGGTGCCGATTGCGTGTCCGTCGTTGTCGGCAGCGTAATGCGAGAGCGCACCGAGCGCGAAGGCGTAGCCGTTCAAATCTTTCGAGTCGTGCAGCAGCGCGAGAATGAAATCACCGCTACGGCAATAGTGCGTGAGATCGCTGAAGAAATGACTGCCGTGCGGATAATAGCCGAGATCCTGAATGATGGCGCCGCCATAAGCGTACGCATGTGCGTCTTTCAGTTGTTCTTTGGTGGCGTCGGGAAATCGCTGAAGCAGGAGCGCCCGCAGACCGGTGGTCCAGGCAGCATCGATGATGGCTTCATGCGCGAGGATCGAGTAAGCCGGGGTGGGCTGCGGCCACGCGGCCAGCAGCGCTGCCGCCATTAACACCGCACCGACTTGGCGCAGCACACGCCTCCCGACCTTTTGCCTCATCCGGCGAAAATCCCCTCAAAAAGAGTCTACCAGTACCTGTAGATAGACTCACGCTTGGGGATGTTGGTTGCGATGCCGGAGAGAGAGAAGCGAGTCGCGCAGAGGTCGCGAGCCGTGGATCGATCCGCGTAGCGCACCAAAGGGCGTGCTAAAGTCCGCCCCTACAACGAATTAGCCGGCTCACGAAACAAGCGCAGCTTAGGCGCGTTCGTATTTACGAAGGACGCCGATGACGCGCCCCTGAATCTTTACATCGTTGGCGTTATAGATGAATGGCTGGATGTCCGCGTTCGCGGGCTGCAAGCGAATCTTGCCTGGGCCCTCGCGATAGAAGCGCTTCAGCGTGGCCTCTTCGCCCTGCACCAGGGCAACGACGATGTCTCCCTGATTTGCGACCTGCGTCTGTTCGCAGACCACGTAATCGCCATCCATAATATGGTCTTCAATCATCGAGCTGCCCTTCACCTTGAGGGCAAAGGAGTTGCCGCCATGGGTAAAGTCGCCAAGAGAGAGCGTCTCGCGCTCTTCCACGGCTTCCAGCGGCCGGCCGGCAGCGATGCGGCCCACCAGCGGCAGCTCCTGCACCTTGCGGTCGATGACTTGTTCCTTGGGAGACTTCGGAAGCTGCAAAATCTCGATCGAGCGGCTCTGGTTGTATCCGCGGCGGATAAAGCCTTTCTTCTCCAGCGTCGTGATGTGCTTATGCACGGTCGCGAGCGAAGTGAGCTTCAAACCTTTGCCGATTTCCTCAAAACTGGGGGCGTAGCCGTGCTTGGTCTCGAACGACACCAAATAGTCGAGCACTTCTTTTTGTCGCTTGGTCAGGGCCATAAAAGGGGGACCTCGCTTTGACAGTGAGCTCGGCGGTGACGCGGGCGCTGCGTGCGGCAAACCGTCCGTGGGCACAAAGTTAGGCGAAAAGAAAGCGAACGTCAAGCGAAAAGAAAGCGCAATGTTGCTTCTTCGTATCGCGTTTGCAACTACCGTCAAATGGCAGTGCGTCGATTCGTTCAGAATGAGAGCAACTCCAATGAATCGTGTCGCCCTCTATGAATACGACCACGAACAGCGTCCATGAATTGCTTCCATGAATAAAGTCGGCCAACGTTCCGCTGCGGTCACTGCTTCCGGCGTGATCGCCATACTTGGAAGCCTGTTTACAGCGATCGGCGTTCTGATTGGGCTGATGGGCTTACTCGTTTCGTTTGGCTATTCAAATCCGGCAGCGACGATCCCAGGCGTCCGCGCGATCACTGGGGCGATGATGGTGTTTTTCCTCGCCGTCGCCATTTGGGGCGCTTTTAGCGGAGTAGGAGTGATCCGCTTCCGAAACTGGGCGCGCATCTCAATTTTGGTTTGGGCGGGAATCACGGCTCCGATTTGCCTGCTCGTCATCGCGGTCATGGCATGGATTCCGCTTCCGACGATGCCGGACCAGCAACTCACAAGCACACTCCTCCGATTCTTCATCATTGCTTTCTACGGCGCGCCCCTCGCCATCGCCGTCTGGTGGCTCATCCTGTTTACGCGACCGCACATTGTGGCGCAGTTCAGGCCTGCGGCTGCTGGAGTCTCTGGCGATCCGTTCACCGCGATTCCTGTCCCGCTGCCCGATGGATTCGGCGCAGCGCCTCGGTCGTACGCGGTGCCTGCGCCGCTTCCCGCGTCGAGCGTTCCGATTCCCATCATTGTTCTCGCGTGTTTCTTCCTAATCAGCTCGCTGAGCATCTTTTTTATTTTCTTCATGCACATGCCGGCGATGGTGTTCGGCCACGCGTACACCGGCCTGACCGGCAGTGTGATCTACGCGACGTGGTGCTTACTCTATGCAATCGCAGGCGCCGGAATGCTGAAGCGCGTTTCGTGGGCCTATTCGATCGCCATCGGGGTTCAGATTCTCAGCATCATCAGCGGCATCATGACGGTGCTGAGCCCGAATTTCGACCACGTGATGCGTCAGGCGATGTCGACGATGAGGGTGCCGTCGGTCGAGGCGTACGAGATGACCAGCCTGGCGCACCTGCGCGGCTTCTCTTTCTTCGGATTGATCTTCCCGCTCGCAATCCTCGGCATGCTCGCCTACTACCGCCCGCAATTCCTGGAAGCCTGCGCGTCCAAACGATCAAAGCAAACGAATTCCTCAACGCCGTCACCTTCTGAAAGCGTTCAACCTCTCGCCTAGAACGCCCGTATTCATCCTGAAACAAGATTCTGAAACGCGGGTGTAACCTGTCGGCAACGGGGGGCGTCTTTCTCGTTAAGAACATAGTTGCTGCGCGGCGGACTCTCTCCCCGCCGCGCTCGGGCCGGTATGGTATTCTTCTTGAGTCGGCTCCCGGCGGTCGGCTGTTCCAGCACTCCAGTTCGGTACCGCGCCGTCTGTCTATGTCCCCGCTGATTGGGCATGACGGTGGAGTCGAGCTCCTCCTTGGGGCTATTGCGAGGAGCTTATCTAAATTCATCCCGTGAAAGGGTCCGCGCAATCGGGCCCGCGAATACGGGGCGTTAGGGTCAGGAGTCCATGTCGACAGCATTTGAAACACCGGTATCGCGCGTTAAGCCCGAGAAAATCGAACAGGCGGTGATCCGATTCGCCGGAGACTCCGGCGACGGCATGCAGATTACCGGCAGCCAGTTCACGAATACCGTTGCGCTGTATGGCAACGATATCGCGACGTTCCCCGACTTCCCTGCCGAAATTCGCGCCCCTGCAGGCACGCTGCCGGGCGTCAGCGGATACCAACTTCACTTCGCGTCGAACGACGTCTTCACACCGGGCGATTCGGTCGATGTGCTGATCGCGATGAATCCGGCGGCGCTCAAGGTCAACATTGCCGACCTGAAAGCCAACGGCATCCTGATCGTCAATTCGGACAGCTTCAAGGAAAACGATCTTCGCAAGGCGCAGGTCACCGTCAACCCACTCGAAGACGGCTCGCTCGATAAGTTCCGGCTCTTCTCGGTGGAACTCGAACGCCTGACCCGCGCAGCTCTCGAGCATCTCGGTCTCGACGCGAAGTCGATGGACCGCTGCAAAAACTTCTTCGCGCTGGGAATGTGCTACTGGCTCTACAACCGCTCGATGGATTCGACTCAGCGGTGGATCGAAGAAAAATTCAAGAACAAGCCGTTGCTGGTGGAAGCGAACAAGCTTTCGATGAAGGCTGGCTACTCGTATTGCGAAGCCACGGAAGCATTCCAGATCAGCTACGAAATTCCGCCGGCGAAATTGGCTCCCGGTGTTTACCGCAATTTGAGCGGCAACCAGGCGCTGGCCCTAGGATTTGTGACGGCGTCGCAGAAATCGGGACTGCGTTTGTTTCAGGGCAGCTATCCGATCACACCGGCTTCCGATATTTTGCACGAGCTTTCGCAGTACAAAGATTTTGGCGTCACCACGTTTCAGGCAGAAGACGAAATCGCCGCGGTGACTTCGGCGATTGGCGCTGCTTACGGCGGCGCGCTCGCGATCACGACGACTTCCGGTCCGGGTATGGCTTTGAAGACGGAGGCGATCGGGCTCGCGATCGCGGTCGAGATTCCGCTGGTGATCTGCGACGTGCAGCGTGGCGGCCCTTCGACAGGTTTGCCGACGAAGACCGAACAGGCCGACTTGCTGCAAGCCTTGTATGGCCGAAACTCCGAAGCTCCCGTGCCCATCGTCGCTCCAGCAACGCCGAGCGATTGCTTCTGGGCCGCGGTGGAAGCGTGCCGCATCGCTGTGAAGTACATGATCCCCGTGATCATTTTGTCGGACGGGTATCTTGCCAATGGCGCGGAGCCTTGGAAGATCCCGAACGTCGAAGACATTCCCGAATTCAAAGTGCAGTTTGCGACGGAGAAAAATTCTCCGAACGCGTATCTGCCGTACAAGCGCAATCCCGACACGCTGGCGCGCCCTTGGGCCGTCCCCGGCACGCCGGGACTCGAGCATCGCGTTGGCGGCCTGGAAAAGCAGGACGTCACCGGAAACATCAACTACGAGCCGCTGAACCACGAGCACATGGTTCGCATTCGCGCCGCGAAGGTTGCGGGAATCGTGCAAGACATTCCCGACGTCGTTCCCGCGGGTGACGATCATGGCGACTTGCTGATCGTGGCGTGGGGCTCGACGCATGGAGCGATTACGGCTGCAATGAACGCACAGCGCGCGTTGGGCCGCAAGATTGGGCACGTGCACCTGCGTCATCTCAATCCGCTGCCCGCGAATCTCGGCGATGTGATCAAGCGCTACAAGCAAGTGCTGGTGCCGGAGCTCAACATGGGCCAACTGCTGTGGCTGCTGCGCGCGAAGTATCTCGTCGATGCCATCGGACTGAACAAAATTCAGGGCCGGCCGTTCAAGCAAGCTGAAGTCGAACAAAAAATCGAAGAAGTGTTGGGAGTCTAGGGAAATGTCTACGGCTACGCTGCCGCCAATCACGCCGCTTACGAAGAAGGATTTTCAGACCGACCAGGAAGTGCGCTGGTGTCCGGGCTGCGGCGACTACGCGATTCTTTCGGCTGTGCAGTCGGTGTTCCCGGAGCTGGGGATCAAGCGAGAGAACTTCGTCGTGATTTCCGGAATCGGATGCTCGAGCCGGTTTCCGTATTACATGAACACGTTCGGGTTTCACACCATTCACGGACGCGCGCCGGCGGTTGCGACGGGATTGAAAGCGGTGCGGCCGGATTTGGAAGTTTGGGTTGCGACCGGCGATGGCGATGCGCTGTCGATCGGTGGCAATCACACGATTCACATGCTGCGCCGCAACGTCGGGCTGAAGGTGCTGCTCTTCAACAATCGGATTTATGGATTGACGAAGGGGCAGTATTCGCCGACCTCAGAAGTGAACAAGAAGACGAAATCGACGCCGTTCGGCTCGCTCGATCGTCCGTTCAATCCGGTGTCGCTGGCGATTGGAGCCGAGGCTACGTTTGTGGCGCGCTCCGTCGACGTGTTTCAAGGTCACCTGAAAGACACGCTGAAGGCTGCGGCGGCGCACAGGGGTTCGGCGTTCATTGAAATTTTGCAGAACTGCAATATTTTTAACGATGGCGCGTGGTTTTCGCTGACCGAGCGCGAGGCGCGCAGCGAGCAAGTGCTGCAACTCGAGCATGGCAAGCCGATGGTCTTCGGCAAGAACCGCGACAAGGGCATTCGCCGCAAATCCGACGGCGACGTCGAGGTCGTGCAGCTCGGCAACGGCATCACCGAGGCGGATTTGCTCGTGCACGACATGCATCATCCGCGACCGTATTATGCGTTCACTTTGGCGCATATGGAGTTGCGGCCGGGATTCCCTACACCGATTGGCGTTTTCCGCTCGTGGCCCGATGTTCCGCGCTATGAAGACGTGATGAATGATCAGGTCAAAGCCGTCATCGCCAAGCGCGGTCCGGGCAACCTCGACAAGCTGCTGCACGGTGGCGACACCTGGGAAGTGAAGTAGCGCTGATTTTTTTGAGTTTGATTTGGGGGAGGGGGCTCAGGCACCCTCCCCCTATGTTTTTGTAAGAGCGTGTAAAGCGTTTGAATAGAGTCGGTTGCGGAGCGCCGTTTTTTAGAGTGCGCAAGTCTCATGGATGGAGTGGATTACGACGCGTCCAGTATTCGCGTTTGATTCGCTTTCTTGCGGGGTAGGCGAGTGAGGCTTGCTCGCTAACTCATTGAGGCCCCGCACGTTGGAACGCAGCGGCCCCTTAAAGATCAGTGCTGCTTGAGCGCAAAACAAAAACGCCGGCGGGATGCCGACGCTACCAAGTTTCAACTGGACGCCTCGGTGGGCGTGAATTTCGACAGTTCCGAGTATATTACGGATTGGTAACTTTGTCAATGGCGATTTTGATTTCGAATGGATTTTCGGGTGCCTGCAAGATGAGTTTGGCTGGTGGCAGGGTTAACAGGTTCGAACGGATCGATCACGTATCTATGTGAGATTTGTGAAGTCGCTTGCACCGCAAAGGCGGCGCCGGGGCGGCGCACTCCATATTGTCGGTGCCTCCGGGGATTTGGGTGGAGGCGGAGCGGGGAAGATTTACGGCGAACGATATGGTGCGTGAAGCGCGATAGAGCATTGAGGCGAATGAGGTTACGCGAATTTTTTGGACGGGGCGGCGCGACCTTCGGCGGAGTGATGCCATCTAATTGTTGGTCATGCGATACAATGGAGGCTGTTCCAAGAGACGCCTACTTTTTGTAGTCGCGCCGTCAGCGGACGCTTCTGCGTCATTGGTGGTCCCTTTCAGCTTCACGGTTCCCGGTTGGTCGGGTTGTCCAGCCACCCAACCTCTGAGCAGACCTCCTTACCGGGCGGCCCGAGCAAGACAACACGTGCAGATGTCCGTCGCGGATACCGCGCCCGTCGTTCATTCAGGGCATGCACTGCATCAAGGCTAGTAGCGGTTCACGCAACGGCTGATATCTCAGGCGGCCACGGAAGTGCCGGGCGATTTTCGGCAGCGGCGAATCGAAATTATCGAAATTCAAATACGTAGCGAATGGAACCTAGGAGTGTTAAGTTTTCGTCCCACGTTGGAGTGTTTCTGGTTGGAATGGTCCCCAAGGGTAAAGCCTGAATGCGCACGACTTTAAAAATTGTGCTGCCGTTGATCATCAGCGTCGTGGTGGTGTCGCTGCTGTTTGCGGTGTATCAGGTGCGCACTGAAAAGCGGATGGAGCGCGGCGAATTGTCGCGTCGCGCGGAGGTTCTGGCGGAGAGCCTTCAGGAAAATATTGAACCGTTATTTGACCGCGCGCTGCCCGACAAGAGTTTGCAGCGGATCGTGGATCGGTTTGGACAACGCGAACACCTGAAGGGCATCGCGGTTTACAACGCGAACGGCGCGCTGCTGGCACTGACACCAGGCCTGCCGCAGGGATTTCAGACGCGTCCACCGACCGCGACGCGCGCAGCATTGCGCGACGCGGGACTGGGCGAGTTTCTGCCGATCGGTGATGTGCCGATGCAGCTTTACGCCATGCCGCTGCACCGCAACGGGCAGGCTGTCGGGACGCTCGTGCTCGCACACGATGCGAGCTACATCGACACGCAGGTTTCGCAAACGCTACGCCGTTCCCTGCTCACGGCGCTGGTGCAGACGTTGTTCATCTCGGGCTTGGCGCTGATATTGGTGCGGTGGACGCTGACCGGGCCGCTCACGCGCACGGCTACGTGGCTGCGCGGCTTGCGCACGGGACAAAACGGGCAACTCGATCCGCCGCCGGCGCTGCCGCAAGGCGAACTTTTCGATCAGATTCATCGCGAGGTGACACACCTGGCGCGCGACTTGAACGCGGCGCGCGCGACGGCGGAAGAGGAAGCGCGGCTGCGCGAGTCGAACGTGTCACTGTGGACGGCGGAGCGGCTGCGCGTGAGCCTGAGCAGCAAATTGCAGAACAAGCCGCTGTTTGTGGTGTCGAACCGCGAGCCGTACATGCACGAGCGGAAAAATGACGGCTCGATTCAGGTGATCGTGCCGGCGAGCGGTCTGGTGACCGCGCTGGAGCCGGTGCTGCTGGCGTCGAACGGGACGTGGGTGGCGGATGGATCGGGAAATGCGGACCGCGATACCGTCGATGCGCGAGACCGAATTCGCGTTCCGCCTGAGAATCCGGCGTACACGCTGCGGCGTGTGTGGCTGAGCAAGGAAGAAGAAAAAGGCTACTACGAGGGATTTTCGAACGAGGGCTTGTGGCCGCTGTGCCACATCGCACATACGCGTCCGATTTTTCGTCCAGACGACTGGCTGTCGTATCAGGAAGTGAATCGACGATTCGCCGACGCGGTGCTGCAAGAGATGGAAGGCGTGGAGTCGCCGATTGTTTTGGCGCAGGATTATCACTTCGCGCTGCTGCCGCGGATGGTGAAAGAGGCGCGACCCGATGCGCGCGTTGCGATTTTCTGGCACATTCCGTGGCCGAATCCGGAAGTGTTTGGGATTTGCCCGTGGGGACGCGACTTGATCGACGGATTGCTGGGCGCGGACCTGATCGGATTTCACATTCAGTCGCACTGCAACAACTTTTTGTCGTCGGTGGATCGATCGGTGGAAGCGCTGACGGCGTGGGATCGGTTCGAAGTGAATCGGAAGGGCCACTTG
This sequence comes from Candidatus Acidiferrum sp., assembly GCA_036493835.1. GTDB lineage: Bacteria > Acidobacteriota > Terriglobia > Acidiferrales > UBA7541 > Acidiferrum. Next base: position 24,351 of record DASXPD010000119.1, read on the forward strand.
ACGCGCGTGCGGCCTTATCCGATCAGCGTGTCGATGTCTGAAAACGGGCATTCCGCAAACGATGCGAAGAGCCCGAACGAATTGGTTACGCAAATCTGCAACGATCTGAACATTCAGGCGAGCGTGCTGGGCGTTGGCGTCGATCGCGTCGATTACACCAAGGGGATTTTGGAGCGCTTTCGCGGGATCGAAAAATTCCTGGAGATGAATCCGTCGTACCAGCGACGATTTACTTTTATTCAAATCGGCGCGCCGAGCCGTACGGCGATCGATCGCTATCAAAAATTATTGGAAGAAGTGGATCAGGAAGCGGCGCGCATCAATGCGCGATTCCAGGCGGGACGATGGTCGCCGATTGTGCTGCTGAAAAAGCATCACTCGCACAAAGAGATTGCGCGCTTTTACAAAGCGGCTTCGGTGTGCCTGGTGACGGCGCTGCACGACGGGATGAATCTGGTGGCGAAGGAATTCGTGGCGTCGCGCGACGACGATCGCGGCGTGCTGGTGTTGAGCACGTTTGCGGGCGCGGCGCTGGAACTGAGCGATGCGCTGCTGGTGAATCCATATGATGTGCAGCAGGTGGCTGGAGCGATTCTGCGCGCGCTGGAAATGCCGACCGAAGAGCAGATCACGCGCATGCAGCACATGCGGACAAATGTGCGCGAATACAACATTTATCGTTGGGCCGCGAATTTGCTTTCCGATCTGACGGAAATTCGGATCGACACTCCGGAGCGCGTCGAAGTGCAATGACGCTTGCGACCCGCGCTGCCCGTTCCAGTCGTTCTGCACGAAGAAGCAAATCAAAAGAGAAAAGTGTGGTTCCGGATCTGCTGAAAAGCTGGGACGGTATCGCGGCGCAGATTCGCAAGCGCGGGCGCGTGACGATATTTCTGGATTTCGACGGGACGCTGGTCGATATCGCGCCGCGGCCGGAATTGGTGCATCTGAAGGCAGAGGCGCAGGAGGTTTTGCGTCGATTGTCGAAGCATCCGCTGGCGACAGTGGTCATTGTGAGTGGCCGAAAGCGCGCGGAGTTGCTCGAACATATCGGCGTGCCGGATATTCATTATTTTGGATTATATGGCTGGGAGCGCGACGACCATTGCACGTTGCCGCTGGACGCGCAGAAGGCGCTGCGCGAGGTGCGTGAAGCGCTTGAGCCGCTGCTGAAGAAATATCCGAATCTATGGATCGAGGATAAGAACAGCAGCTTGTCGGTGCATTTGCTACACGTGCCGAAGGCTTTGCACGGGAAATTGCGCGCGGAGCTGATTGCGGTGCTGCAACCGTTTCAGAAGAAGCTGCACGCGGTTGGAAATATTCGCGATGTGGAGATATTGCCGCGATCGATACCGGGCAAGGGGCTCGCGGTGAAGGATTTTTTGCGGGCGAACGCGGGGAAGAAATCGCTGGCGTTTTATTTTGGCGACGACTATTCGGATGAGTCGGGATTTGTGGCGGTCGGGCGCGGTGCCTCGGTGCATGTGGGGAAGCCGCGGCCTACGAAGGCGCGGTATCGAGTGAAGACGCCTGCGGAAACGGCGAAGGCGTTGGGTCGGATTGCGGGCGTGTTGGAGGAGATTGAGAAGGATCGGGCGAGCGTTGGCAAAGTTCGTCGAGCTGTCGATGGCCGACGCTGAGCAAACTTCGTCGCCGCACTATTACGCGGTGCGGGCGAAGCTGGGGAAGAATGTGCCGCCGTCGAGGACGTTGCGGACGGCGTCGACCAAGTCGTGGCCGGCGCGGGATTTTGCTACGTAACCCTGGGCGCCGACGTTGAGGACTTCGCGCACGGTCTGCGCGGATTCGTGCACCGAGAAAAATAGAATTTTCGCAGACGGATTTTCCTTGCGGATTTGTTGCGCGGCATCGATGCCGGTCAAGCCGGGCATATTGATGTCCATGATGATGAGATCGGGGCGCAATTCGCGCGACTTGACGACGACTTCCCTGCCTTCGAACGCTTCCCCGCAGACCGCCCACTCATCGTGACTTTCGAGCAAGCCGCGCACGCCGCGGCGCATCACTTCGTGATCGTCGGCGATGAGGATGCGGCGACGCATGTCGGACGATGTCGCGATACCTTCTCCGTTGGAGTTGCCGTTGGTCGAGGCGGCGGGTGCGACATCGAAATCTTCCTCGGCGGGCACGGCCGACTTAGCTTTCTTCAGCGGAACGCTGGCGCTGACGCGCGTGCCATCGCGGCCGAAATCGACTTCGAGCTGTCCGCCAAGCTGACGCAGGCGTTCGCGCATGCCGGGAATGCCGACGCCGAGCGCCGCGATGCCTTCGACCTTCACGCGGGCTGCACCCACTTCGATTCCCTTTCCGTGATCGACGACTTCGAGCTTCACGGCGTCTTCTTCGCCAGAAATTTTGATTTCGGCGTTAGGGCTGCCGGAATAGCGATGAACGTTGGTGAGGCTTTCCTGAACGACGCGGAAGAGCGCCATTTCAACTTCGGTGGTGAGCCGGCCGAGATCGGGAGCGATGTCGACAGTGAGCTGGATGCCGCTGCGTTTCTGGAAGCCTTCGGCGTACCAACGAATGGCGGAGCCGAGACCCGATTCGTCGAGCAGAGGAGGATGGAGCAAATACGAGAGCGTGCGAATTTCTTCGCCGATCATGCGAACGATGTCGCGGCCTTCGTTGAGGGCTTCCTGACGCTCGGGCTTGCGGGTATCGAGGAGACGCGCGACGCGATCGAGCGACATCGAGAGCGCTGCGATTTTTTGCCCGGTGGTGTCGTGGAGATCGCGGGCGATGCGGCGGCGCTCTTCGTCCTGAAGCTGCAATAGACGGCCGGACAATTGGCGCAGAGAAGATTCGGTGACGCGAAGGGCTTCGTTGGTTTCGACGAGTTCGGTGAGCTCAGTGGCGACGGCGCACAAAGCTTCCATACCAAACTGTGTGCTGCGGGTGAGCGTGAGGCGAACGGTGCGGGCGCGGCCGGCACGATCGAGGAGACGGATTTCACCGCGCGCGCTGCCGTCGCCAGTGGCGGCGCTGCTGATCAAGGCGCGAAGAGCGTTTACGTACTCGCCGGAGACGAAATTTTCGATCGGGCTGCCAATGAAGCGCTCGAGTTGAGCGTCAAAGATATTGGCGAAACTGCGATTGGAGTAGAGAACCGTGCCGTCGTTGGAGAGTGTAGCGGCGCCTTCGTCGATCGTTTCGACGAGGAGGCGGTACGGATGCTCGGCGCCTTGGAGAGTGAAAACCTGGTCGCCCTTGGGGGCGCTGACGACGACGGCGTCGACTTCACCGGCACGAATGGCGCGGAGAGTTTCTTCGAGCTCCACGACGCGTTCCCGCAACTCGCCCATTCCTCTCGTTTTGGCGACCTGAGGCTTGAAACGCTTTGCGACTTTGGCGTGCTTTGTGGTTTTGGTCCGTTTGCTCTTCATAAAAAAGCTCCTAGGCCCGTTTCAAATCGAGGCCCAGCACAACGCGTTCCGAGTCGGAAAAATCACCGACCAGGCGACGCAGTGGCAGCGGCATTGCCTTGATTAATGTTGGAGCGGCAATGATCTGCCCTTCCGCGGCAAGCGCGGGCTGCTGGTAAATGTCGATCACTTCCAGCGAAAAACGCCCGGCCAAGTGCTTTTCACACAGCCGCTGAAGACTCTCGACGGACTGAAGCGAACGGGGTGTTTGACCGGTGACGTAGAGGCGAAGGAGGTACTTAGGCGCCACTCCAGCGCGCTTTTGCTTACGCTTCGCGCGAGGCTTCCGCGCCGCCGAGATCCTCCGCTTTTTCAATTCACGATTCCAGTCCCTCGAAGATTCAGTCCTACCAAAACCTTTTCCAGATCCGACAGGTCACCGATGATTTTGCGAATCGGGACGGGCAGATTGCGCACCAGCGTCGGAATGGCAAGAATCTGGTCGCCCTGCGCGAGCTGCGGTGTCTTGACCAAGTCGATGACGTGCAGCTTGTAACGCCCCGTCAGATGTTCGTCGCAGATTTTTTTCAGATTGGACAGAGCCGCGAGTGATTTAGGCGTTTGCCCGGCGACATATAACCGGAGTTCGACCAATCCGGAGTCACCGTTTTTGGCATTCGCTTTCCCGGCTGCTGCCTTTTTTCGTTTCGATTTTTTAGTGGATGGTTTGCGTTTCATGATTTACCCGCGCGCTTTGCCCGACCGGCATGCGCGGACTTTCCCCCTCGAAGTGCCGACCTATCCACTATATCCTGCTCCAGGCGTTGCTCGTTCTTCAACTCCTCCGAAGCGAGCAGGTTTGATTCCGTCTCGTCCACTGATAATTCCGCACGTAAAGCCGCAATTTGAGCTTCGACCGCTTTGCGACGGCGGTCGCGAGATCGAAGTTTTTCTTCGGCGGTTTGCTGGCGGGCCATGGCGTCGGCTGTTTCACGCGCCTCTTGACTGAGCCGCGCTGAACCGGTGAGGACGGTGCCGGCGCCGACGTAGACCGGAAGCAGCCGGATACCGCGACGCGAAAGAACGAACTCACGCACCTGATTGGAATGCGCCATGCCGCGTGACTTGAGGACATAGACGCAGCGGTTGCGCTCGCCATTAAGTTCGAGATCGCGAACGAGAATCCAGGTGTCGGTAAGAGAGGAGACGCCGACTTCGGTCTGTTCGAAATCTTTCTGAGAGCCGGCGATGAGCGCGGTGAACATGGCGGTGATCTGGCGCATCTTGAGGAAATCGATGAGACGCATGAGCATCGAGCGGACTTCATAGTCGTTGCCGATCATCAGGTTGGAAATCGGATCGATGACGACGACTTCGGGCTTGAAGCTTTCGATGAGCTTGTGGATTTGAAGCAGGTGCATCTCTAGGCCGCTCTGCGTCGGGCGCCATGCTTCGAAGCGGAGCAAGCCCTTCTTGAGGTGCTTGGATAGATCGAGACCGACCGATCGCATGTTGCGAGTCGCCTGATCGGCCGATTCTTCAAACGCAACGTAGAGGCAGCGTTTTCCATCTTCGCAGGTACGAGCCGCGAGGTGGGCTGCGAGCGTAGATTTGCCGGAACCGGCAGTGCCGGATACGAGAATCGAGCTGCCTTTGTAGAAGCCCTTGCCTTCGAGCATGACGTCGAGATCGGCAACACCACTGGATACACGCTGGTTCGAAACCTGATGGTTGAGCCGCAGGGAGGTGCTGGGCAGAACCGAGAAGCCCTCTTCATCGATAAGGAAGGGATATTCGTCGGCGCCGTGGGAAGTGCCGCGGTATTTGATGATGCGCATGCGGCGCGTGGAGACCTGCTCGTTGACGCGATGATCGAGGAAGATGACGCAGTCGGAGACGTATTCTTCGAGACCGTAGCGCGTGAGTGAGCCGTCGCCGCGCTCGGCGGTGACGACGGTGGTGAGGCCGCGATCTTTGAGCCAGCGGAAGAGACGGCGGATTTCGGCGCGGAGCATGCCGGAGTTCGCGAAGCCGGAGAAGACGGCTTCGAGCGTGTCGAGCACGACGCGTTTGGCTCCGATCCTATCAACGGCGTACTGGAGACGGACGAAGAGGCCTTCGAGATCGTAAGCGCCGGTTTCCTGAATCTCGGCGGGCTCGATCTTGACGTAATCCATGATGAGCTTTTTGCGGGCAGCGAGCGCTTTGAGGTCGAAGCCGAGGGACGAAACGTTTTTCGTCATTTCGTCGCCGGTTTCCTCGAAGGTCATCAGGACGCCGGGCTCGTTGAATTCTGTGGCGCCGCGAACGAGGAACTCCATCGCGAACATAGTTTTGCCGCAGCCAGGACCGCCGCAAACGATCGTGGGGCGACCTTTGGGAAGGCCGCCGTTGGTGATCTGATCGAAACCTGTAATTCCGGTCAGCGCTTTTTCAAGCTTGGGAAGGGGCTTTGCATTCTCGCTGTGCCGCACTCTCGACGTTGCCAACGCGTAGTTCCTCCACTAATTGGGAATGGTCGAATCTTCGCTCCCATGGCTGGGACGCCAAGCGAACAAGTAGAAGGCATTATCACTCAGGCGCTGAGAGAAATCAGAGTCAAGGTGCACGAAATGAAGCGGATACAAGGCGATTCGGAAAAAGCGACTACAGGAAAGACCGTATAGACGGTCGTGGAATGCATGTAGATTAATTCGTAAATATTGGGATATTGCCAGCGAGGATTCCCGGCGCGGCAACGACGGCAAAAATCTCGGCATCGAAATGGAAGTGTTTGGAAGACTTTCCGTCGGACCCCGGGAACCGCGGCGAACTCTCCATTCCTCATAAATAGTGGCAAAACATCAGTAAGGAGACAGGGACCATGAAGCGTTTCGCAATTTTACTTTTATTGGCGGGGTGTGTCGTGCCGTTTGCGTCGGCGCAAGATAACGAGCACGTGCAGGTGGGCGTGTTCGCGGACTATCTGCGGCTAGGCGAGACGGATTCGAATTTTGGGGGAGTCGGAGCGCGGGCGGGTTTTCAGTTTTATAAAGAACTGAAGCTCGAAGGCGAAATGAGCTACGACTTCAATCAGACGTTCACGGAAGGGTTTACCGACACGGGCACGGGATCGGTAACGTTCGTACGAACGAATTTGCGGACATTGCACGGTGAATTTGGACCGAAGTTGAATATCGGGCATCACGCGATTCAGCCGTTTGTGTTTGTGAAGGGGGGCTTCATCAATTTTCGGATCGATGGCGCACCGGCGACGGTGGGAACGTTCATCAGCAGCGTGAGCAATTTGCGAGGGAACGATGTGAGCCCGGTGTTGTATCCAGGCGGGGGCTTGCAGGGACACCTCGGGCCGATCGGTTTGCGGCTCGATGTGGGCGACGAGATTTATTTTAACAATGGGTCGCATCACAACTTGCGGGTTGCGTTCGGACCGGTGTTTCGATTCTAAATTCTTAGAGTGTTGTGAGGATTTGTGTCGCGCGGGGGACGAGTTCTCCGCGCGATTTTTTTGCGATCTGTGTTTTAATTATTCTTAAGTAACAATACCGACTCTTACCCCGCCAGTACTTTGACCGGTTTCAGTCGGCCCAAGGGCTAACCGATTCGTTGACTTGCCTGCTGTGTCACCCTAGAATTTCCGCAAACGCTTTAGTCGCTGCAGATTGGCACTACCATGCTCGGCCAAACCATATCGCACTACCGTATCACCCATAAGCTGGGTGCGGGCGGCATGGGTGTGGTCTACAAAGCAATCGACCTGAAACTCGAGCGAACGGTCGCGCTCAAATTCCTTCCGCCAGACATGGTCGTAACCAGCGTGGACCGCGAGCGAATGCTGCGCGAGGCGCGCGCGGCTTCGACGCTCGACCATCCAAATATCGGCGTGATTCACGGGCTGGAAGAGTCGGAAGACCGGCAATTCTTCATCGTGATGGGCTATTACGATGGGATGACGCTCGCCGAACGGCTTGACCGCGGCGTCGTGCCGATTCGCGAGGCGCTCGATCTGGCGATTCAGATCGCACGCGGGTTGAGCGCGGCGCATGCTCGCAACATCGTCCATCGCGATATCAAGCCGTCGAATGTGATCATCACGCCCGACAACACGGTGAAGATCGTGGATTTTGGCTTGGCGCGCGTGGTGGCATCGGCGAGCGCGACGCAGTCGATGTCGCTGACGGGAACGCTGCCGTACATGGCGCCGGAGCAGATTCTGGGCGAGCCGGTCGACCAACGCTCGGATGTGTGGGCGCTGGGCGTCGTGCTGGTGCAGATGATCACGGGCAGCCATCCGTTCGTCCGCCCCAACACGGCGGCGATGACGTTTGCGATTTTGAATCAGGCGCCGTCGGCGCTCGATGCGGTGCCGGACGCGGTGCAGCCGCTGATTTATCGAACGCTGTCGAAGAAACCGGAGCACCGGCAAGCGAACGCGTCGGAAGTATTGAAGGATTTGGAGGAGGCGCGAACACAAATCACGGCGTCACCAGTGTCGCAAGAGCAGCCGACCATAACGCGGAGCCTGACTCCACGCGAGCTGAAAAAGATTATGGAGAACGCGTCGACGCCGCGTTGGAACGACAGCTCACCGCAATGGATGACGCGGGCGGCGCTGGTGGCGATGATCCTGCTCCTTGTACTGACTGGGATTTTGTTTGTGCCACCGGTGCGCGAAGAAATCGCGGGGCTTGTGTATGCCAGCACGGAGAAACATATCGCGGTGTTGCCTTTCCAGTACGTCGGAGATCCGGAATTCGAACCCGTCGCCGAAGGGTTTAGCGGCTCGCTGACCAATCGCTTATCGAACTTGGACGCAGCGCAACAGACACTTTGGGTCGTGCCCGCCAGCGAGGTTCGCAGTCACCACGTTGCGGACGTACCGTCAGCGCTTCGGATACTCGGAGCGACGATGGTTGTCGAAGGAACGGTGAACGAGATCAAGGGCGGCGTGCATGTGACTATGGCGCTGATTGATTCAAAGCGGGTACGACAAATTGGCGCCATCGATTTGCAGAATGATACAGGTGATTTGGCGGAGATCGAGAACGAAGCCATTTCACATTTGGCTCGATTGATGAAACTCCGAGTGCCGGAAGAAGTGCTCGACCAACGACCCAGCACGACCACCAGCGCATACGAATCGTATCTGAAAGCGCTCGGGCTGCTGGAACGCTACGACAAGCCGGGCAACGTGGATCAAGCGATTACCGCGCTCGACGCGGCTGTGAAATCCGACCCACGATTCGCATTGGGTTTTGCGACCCTGTGCAATGCGTACCGACTGAAATACGTGAACGAAAACGATCCGGCTAGCATCCCCCAAGCCGAGAGCAATTGTATGAGGGCATTGCAGCTAAACGACAAGTTGCCGGCGGTCTACGTCAGGCTGGCACAGCTGAATACGACAGTCGGAAAGAATGATATCGCTTTGCAACAGTACGAAAAGGCGATGAATATGAATCCCCGAGACGTCGACACACTGATCGGCCTTTCTCGGGTCAATGAGAAACTCAATCGCCCCGAAGAAGCCGAAAAAAATCTCAAAAATGCGATTGCACTGCGGCCCGACTATTGGAATAGCTACGTGATGCTGGCGCTTTTTTACAATCGTCAGGGCCGAGGACCCGAAGCGATTGCGCAACTGAAACACGTCATCGAACTGACTCCCGACAATGCGACGGCGTACACCAATCTCGGCGCCGAATACATCGACTCGGCCGATGAGAAGCAATATCCGGCGGCCGAAGTGGCGCTCAAGCACTCTTTGCAAATTTCACCGACTTACGGAGCAAACGCGAATCTCGGTTATTTGTATTACCTGCAGAAGCGCTACCCAGAAGCAATTGAGGCATACAAGCAGGCGCTGACCCTCAACGATAAGGACTGGCGGGTGTGGGCAAATCTGTTCGTCTGCTACGAATGGTTGAAAGACGAAACGAATATCGAACAGGCTCGCTTGAAAACCATCGAACGGCTTGAACAAGCCGTCGTGACCACACCGCAGGATGCGCACATGCATTCCATGCTGGCGACGCTGTACGCGACTCAGGACAAGGAGAAAGCCATTTCTCAGCTTCATACCGCTCTTGCCTTGAGCCCTAAAGATCCGAACGTACTGTCCGACGCCGCGGTGACCGTTGAAGCGCTAGGCGATCGCAAGCAGGCCATCCGGTATGCGCATGAAAGTATCGACCATGGCGGTTTACTCACGGAGTTACAGGCCCAGGCTCGTTTGCAAGGTGTTTTAGAAGATCCGAGTTTCCACCCCCGGGGAAAATAGCAGAGGTCGGAAGGAGAAAATATGGCTTCAGGGAGTGCAACAGCAATGCTACATCCATATGCTGCACACAAAACGATTACGATCGAGAACGGCGACGTGATACCGGACGACAAGGTTGTTTACGTCATTCCGGGCGCGATCGTTAAGTTTTCGAATTTTGATCCGTGGAGTTACACAATTACTTTTCTTGTATACGGTGAGGTCCGTACCAATCCGTTTGCTCTGCACGCGGACATCGATCTTTTTCTGCCTGCCTATGGGTCCGCAACCATGCTGGCCGACCAGCATGTTTGGATAGGTCAGTGCGACTACGATCTGGAAAGGACCCCTCCCGATACCGTTGGCAGAGGGTTTACGGCAGAGATGATCGAGAAGTTGCGAGTACAAGTAATGGAAGCTAGAGCTCTGGCCGAAAACGCGACTGACGTTGATGCCGATTCTGCGAATGGTTCGAAGGCGCCTAAATTAGTCATACGCAGCGCGGGACACGCTGGTGGCGGGGGCGGTGGCACCATTCACATCGGCGGTTAATTTTTGGTGATAAGTCGACGTGCGCGTTCACGATCGTGTAGTTTGCGCTCGCGGTTGCGACCCTAGCGCAGCTCATTTTTGTAGACGACGCCGGCTTTCATTACGAACTTAACGCGCTCGACCTCGGCGATGTCTTTGAGCGGATCGCCGCTTACTGCGACGAGGTCGGCCCACTTCCCTGCCTCGATGGTGCCGACTTTGTCGCTCCAGCCGAGGAGTTCGGCAGCTACAGTTGTGCCTGTGCGAAGCGCCTGCATTGGCGTCATGCCGTAGTCGACGTAGTATTCGAATTCCTTGGCTTGATTTATTTCCTTCCAATCGAAGCCGCCGGCGTCGGTGCCGAGCGCGATCTTTACGTTTTTCTTCAGCGCTTTCTGGAACGCCACTTTTTCGAGCTCGACCATTCTCGCCCAGTTGCCGCCGCGACCCGGCGCGACGTAGGCGCCGACTGTAATCGTCGGCACCCAGTAGATTCCGCGTCTTGAGATCTCGTCGATTTCGGCGTCGGTGAGTCCGTCACCATGTTCGACAGTATCTACTCCGGCGCGCAATGCCGCCGCGATCCCGTCGCTGCCGATGCAGTGCGCCGCGACTTTGTGTCCGAGCCGATGCGTTTCATCGACGATTGCTTTCGCTTCCTCGTCGGTGAAATTCACCATACTGTGCAGCACGCCGTCGGATTCGAAATGATATTTGCGGTCGGAGTAATACTTGATCCAATCGGCGCCGTACATGATTTGCTCGCGCACCGCTTTGCGGGCGCCTTCGACGCCGTCGACGTATTCGACACCGGTGGGAACCTTGAGCTCCCACGAATATCCGAGCAACGGATACATGCCGGTCGGAGTCATCGCGCGCGTTGCGACTTGCATGCGCGGCCCGGGCACTTCGCCGTTGGCGATTGCCGTTTTCACATCGACGTCGGCGTACATCGCGCCTTCGGTTTCGAGATCTCGAATCGATGTAAAGCCGTGGTCGAGCGCGATCTTGGCGTTGCGCGCGCCGAGGATGGCGCGGTACGGGATCGACTGCTTCAGCAGCTGCGCGTCGTAGTCTTCGGCGGTGATGTCGCCGTTGAGCACGACGTGCGTGTGCACATCTGCGAAACCGGGCATCACTGTGGCGCGCGAAAGATCGATCGTCTCGACGCCCGCTGGAATTGACCCGCTTTGCGTCACCGAAACAATCGTGTCGCCTTGCACCACGATCACGGCGTTCTGGATTGCCGAGTCGCTCTTGCCATCGATGAGCCGTCCAGCGCGAATCGCGATGCGTTTCGGCGGCGGCGCGTCTTTCTTCGCGGTTTGGCCGCCGCGAGCCACAAACCCAGTTACAAGAGAAATCGCGGCGACCGACACAGCCAACAACACGCCAGAATTACGCTTCATGGTGATTTTTGCCCCCGACGGGCGCAAAGAGTACCACAGCGAAACCAGGCTGGAGCATTTTCGCGACGGGGCGACGGAGAGGTGAAGAGATGGAAACGCGAAGGGGCGAATTGGCGGAACAACCTGCAGTAAAAAGAAGAAGGGCCAATCGGTCTCAAGTCCGATTGGCCCTTTTATCTGTGCCGCGGATTGGGTCTCTCAGGTCCAGTCCGCGTGTGCTCTGCTGAAACCAACCGCAAACTCAAAACGAGGGCGAAGTATAGCTCAGGCTGCGTCGAATTGCTGCGCTGGCGCTTCCGCTCCAGGGCGTCGCAACGGGCGTCGCGCGATATCTTCGACCGCGACGGCTCCGCGCTTGACCATCGAAACCAGCGGATGACCGCTTTCGGCCACGCGCTCGACGGCAACCACCCAACCCTTGTGCAACAGATATCCACCGGCCACCATTGAGCCGATCACCGCAAATACCACCGCGAATAGGGCGAACGCCGCCAAGAGTTCCTGAACGAAGTAGAGCTGCATGGCTGCCACGACTGCCAGGAACCACCACATCCATTTGCGGCTGCTGTCTGTCTTCTTCATGCTGGGGTTTTTCATTCTGGGCCTCGGTCCTGACTGCTTGCTGCTGTGAACCCTTCCTGTGTCCGGCTCGTGCTGCCTTGCCTGCCGGGTTTTGCTTCCCTAAGGCCGCCTGCCCTACTGGCCTCTCGTCGCCTTACCTGTACCATTTGACACGATTCGGGCAGCGAATTCGATGGTACGGCAGACACATTTTTGACTCGAAACTGGCGGCCTAGTACGTTTTTGTTTCGATTTGATACGCCGTATCTCATTCTTATGTAACGACTTATATTGCCATTCGACCTTCGTCAGACTTTCGTCAGGATTTCGCCTGACCTCGCCCTAGGGACCTGCACCAAAGGACAGGAGGATTAGCTCGCACTTAGCCCGTTTCCTGTTCTACCTAGCTCTACGAACTGACACTTTTTGTCACTTTCGCGCAGGAGCCTCGATCTCAGAGGTTGCTAACTCGGCGATTCGGGGACTAAATCGTGTTTTGAAAGGAGTACAAGGGGGACATAATCGCAACAATGCCTGTACTAATTTTAATCGCCGTCCTGCTTGTTGTTGGAACGCCTGTACTTGCGCTCCTGGCGATTATCCGTGTCCAGAAGATGGCGGAGAATTTGGACGGCTTCAGGCCCCAGGACCTTATTGGCAGGATCTACGCGCTGGAGCAGAAGCTGAATCGGCTGGAGAAGCTCGTTCAGGCTCGGCCGGTTCCAGCCCAACCTGCTATCACCGTCGAGCCGAGCGCGCCCCAAGCTGCACCAAAGATATCAACCGTCGAGCCTATCCCTGCCGCGCTGCACGCTGGACCCGGTGGTGCCAAACCGTCCGCTCCGCCGCACGCCGCGTCAGTTCCGCCTCCGTGGCCCGCGCCCCCGCTTTCAACGTCCGCGTCGGCACCCAAAGCGACATTGAGCGCACCGAAATTCGTCACGCCCGGCCACGCTTCGGGAGCCGACGCGCGCGACCTCGAATCCTTGATCGGTGGCAGCTGGTTCAATCGGCTGGGCATTCTGGCGCTCATTGTCGCTGTCTGCCTGTTCCTCAAATACGCCTTCGACAACAACTGGATCGGTCCCACAGGTCGCATCGCGATCGGCCTATTCCTCGGCGCCGCCATGCTGCCCTGGAGTCAATGGCTCCTGACCCGAGGCTACGCGTATTTCTCCGAAGGCATCGCCGCGCTCGGTCAAGCCACTTTGCTCCTGTCGATTTGGGCGGGCTGCCGCTACTACACACTGTTTTCCCTGGACGTCGGCTTCGCCGCGATGATCGTTGTCACGGCGGTGATGGCCGCTGTCGCGATCGGACGCAATTCCGAGAGAATCGCGGTGCTGTCGTTGGTCGGCGGATTTCTAACGCCGATGCTGCTGAGCACCGGCCGCGACCAGGAATTTGCGCTCTTCGTATATCTGCTGATTCTCGGCGCAGGTTTTCTCGTCATGGCTTCACTTCGAGAATGGCCAACCCTGGCTCCCCTCTCGTTTGTCATGACGCAGCTCTATTTCTGGGGCTACTACTCCGAATTTTATCGTCCCGCGAAGCTGTCAATCACGCTGACGTTTGCGACGCTGTTTTTCCTCTTATTCATGACGTTGCCCGCGCTTCGAGCGGCGCGCAAAGCAACACTCGATACGGCCGAACTGTTCGTGATTTTGTTGAACTCCTTCGCGTTTATGGCCGCGTTGTACACCATGTTGTGGCCGGGGTATCGCTGGCCGCTGACGCTGGCTGTCCTGCTGCTCTCGGCCTTGCATCTGGGCATCGCACGTTTCGTCCGTTCCGACAAACCGGGCGAGTGGTCTCCTTCGCAGCAACTGCTCGCCGGACTCGCTCTTACATTTGTCACGATTGCGATTCCCATCCGGCTCGATGGCAAGTGGATCACCCTCGCGCTCGCCGTTGAGGCGGCGCTGTTGATTCGAATGGGCTATCGTTCGCTGGCCCCGTTGTTGCGATTGGCGGGCTTTCTCCTGCTTGCGGTCGCCGCGCTGCGCGTCCTTTTCATTCCGTTGCCGGCCGCGCAGTTTCTTTTCAACGAACGCTTCGCCACTTTTCTCGGCGTGATCGCTTGCATGGCTTTTGTCTTATATTCCGCGCAGCAGCAACTATCGAACTCGAACTCGGACGCGGCCATTCACGACTCCGCAGACCTAACCGCCCTTGCCGGCCTGTCGGTCCTCATCAATTTCTACGCGCTCGTCGCTTTGTCTCTCGAGCTTTGGGATTACTTTGGCCGCTCGGCGACAATCGGCATCGACCGCGGCCTGGCGCAACATCTCGCGCTGTCCGTGCTGTGGACCGCATATGCGAGCGTGCTCTTGATCGTCGGAATGAAACGCCACTCGCAAATGCTACGTTGGCAGGCGCTCATCTTGTTTGGCACGGCTGTGCTGAAAGTGTTCCTTTACGACAGCTCGTTCCTGGAACGCTTCTATCGCATCTTATCGTTCTTCATTCTTGGAATTGTGCTGATGGTGGTTTCTTTCCTGTATCAGCGAAAAACCACGCGGGACCACGCTCCGTCATGAAGCGAGCCTTCGCTCTGGCGGTTCTGATCATCATCGCAAGCGCCGCAACCTTCGCATCCGTCTTTGCCGACTCAAGCGTGGCCGACGCATGGCGCGCATGGCGTTACTCGCGAGCGATCGAAGTGCCGGTCGACGCGGCAAATCCCTCGGCGGCTGCACGCATCGAGATTCCGTTCGACCTTTATCGCCATTCCGAGCATGACCTCTCCGATCTTCGAATCATCGACGAGAACGGCGCCGAAACTCCGTTCCTCTTCTACGGTCCACAATTTCAACCGCCCACGGAGAACCGCGCCGCGACGCTGCGCGAGCAAAGCTTCCTGCCAAATGAATACACTCAACTCGTAGTCGACCTCGGACCAACAACCGTGTTCCACAACGGAGTCGAGATTCGAACGTCGGACACAAATTTCATCAACTGGGTCGAAATTGCCGTCAGCGACGACGCCCAGACGTGGCGCATCGTCAAGGATCGAGCGCCAATCTCGAGTTTCGTAAGGGAAAATATCGCCGGCAGCCGGCTGGTTCGCTATCCCGACACGAACGCGCGCTACATTCGCGAACGCATTTTCGAACCCGCGCATCGTTTCCCTGTCTCTTCCGCGAGCGTTTTGTTCGTGCAAGAGCCGAAAGAAACGCCGCAGGAAACGCTCCCGATCGCTCTGCAACTCGATTCGAACGCATCTTCGAACGCAGCAAAGACGTCGACTCGATGGACGGTGGACCTCGGTCAAAACAACGTCCCCGTCGATGGAGTCCGCTTCACAACCACGCAGCCGCAATTTTTCCGCGTCATGCGGCTTCAGAGCAGCGACGACAACGAGAATTGGGTTGAGTATTGCGACGGCGAAATTTATCGCTATAAGCAAGCCGAGAAACAAACTGAATCGCTGCAACTAACCACGCCGTTCGTGTATTGGAAGCCGCGCTACTGGCGGATCGAAATCTTGAACGCGAACGACGCTCCACTTACTGGCGTCACCGCGACGTTGCTCGCCACACCGCGGGTGCTGTTGTTTTATCCACAGACAGGGCACACCTATCGAATCATTTACGGAAATACATCCGCCAAGCAGCCCACCTATGATCTGGCGCGAACGTTCGATCCGCACACGTGGCCGCAGGCAATGCCGGCGACCCTGGCGAGCGAAGCCGCAACGGCGAATTTCGTCGACACGCGCCCGTTTACCGAGCGGCATCCCTATGTTTTGTGGATTGCGTTTCTATTTGCAGTTGCAGCGTTGGGCTACGCTGCGCTTCGAGCGTTGAAATCGCCCGACGGACAAAACGCCTAGTTGCCCTTCAGCGCGTAGCCGACGTCAAACGGCAACTTCCCATCGATGCGAATCACTTTGACCGAACTATTGATCGCGTATACGTCCACGATGCCCACGGCACCGGGAGTCGCGCCAACCGTGCGGAGAAGATCGTTATCCGTGTCTACGATTTGAACTATCGTGCGGGTCTCATTCAGCTTGGGCAGTGCCGTCTTCAGGTCAACCGCGTTCATGTTGAACAGCTTCTGAATGGTGGCGTGCAGATCGGGGCTGGCTGGGTCGGTCATCACCAACGTGAAGTTTTTGCCTTCGACCAAAGTCTTCTGGGTGCCCTTACAGAGTTTCGTCAGCTCCAAGAGCTGTACATCCTCAATCTTTGTGCCCGCGGACATCACCAACGCGATGTTTTTGATCGCAGGCGACACGGGACGCGGCGCAAGCAAGGCCGTCAGTGCAAACGCCAACGCCGCCACACAACTCCGCCGGCTCCATGCAGTCTTTTTCATGGTCTACCACACCTTTCGCGAGCGTTACCTTGAAGTATCGGCACCTGACCGAAACGCGGCAAGTATAGTTTTTGTCACATGTGCCCAACCATGCGTCGGAAGCGCATTTGTCGCGTATCTGCCACCTCTCATTTACCAAGTCGCACACCTGCCCTTGAGGCCAGTATCGGTTCGACGCGCCGGGACGCTACGGTGGCTCCAGTCCCTGGGAATCCTTTTGAGGAGCCTACTCATGAACCGCTTCGTCCTGCGCCTTGGTGTTTTGGCGCTGCCGGTATTGATGGCCACGCAGGTCTGGTCGCAGCAGGCCCCCGCGTCTCGCATCGAGGAAGCCGCGCACAAAGAGCCCGTGCCTGCTGCAAAGAAAGCTGCCGCGCATCACGCAAAGGTAGTGCCATCGACGCCTCGCGCGTTATTTGGCGTCATTCCGGTTGCCACACGTTCCGATGAAGCCCGCAAGCTTCTCGAAAAATCGATCGATGAGTACGAAAACGTCCTGCTCGACAATTCTGTCGCCACCGCAAAGCAAGCGACGGTTCGCGACCCACACTTCGCTCTCGCCTATGCCATCTGGGGTTACGCCGCGAATCGGACGCAGCCCGCTCCCGAAACGATCAAGCGCGCCCGCGCGCTAGCGAAGACCGCGACTCCCGATGAGCAACTGCTCGTCAACTGGCTGATCAACGTACAGGAAGCAGACAACCTTGCCGCGATCAACTCGATGAACGACCTGATTGCCCGCTATCCGGCCGACAAACATGTTTTGTATCTCACTTCGGAGTGGCTTTACTTTCAGCAAGTCTACGGACGTTCGAAAAAAATGATGGAGCGCATTCTGGACATCGATCCGAATTTCCCGCCGGCACTGAATATGCTCGGCTATTCGTATGTGGAAACCGGCGATCCGGATCCGGCGAAGGCTGTGAACTATTTGAAGCGCTACGCGGCGCTCGAAGGTGATCAGCCGAATCCTGAAGATTCGCTGGGCGAAGTGCTGCGATTTGCCGGCGACGACGCGGGCTCGATCGAACACTATTCCGCAGCGCTGAAGATCACACCAAATTTCTACAGTTCGAAGCTCGGCATCGCGGACACGCGCATCTTGATGGGCGATTACGCTGCGGCACGCGAGCAGTATGACAAAGTGATTGCGACGGCGACGAATCCTCGCGACAAGCTGCATGCTCAATCTCAGAAGGCGCTTGTCTATTTCTGGGAGGGCCAGCCGGAAGAAGGCCGAAAGGCTCTGCGAGCAACGCTGGAGTTGGCGCAGCAGCAGAACGAACCCTACGGACAGTTTGAAGTCGGACTCGCGCTCGCACAGTTGTCGGAGAGCAATACGGTCGCGCTCGAACAGCTGAAGGCCGTCGAAACCTCGATCCAGAAGCCCGTCGCCGGTATGAGCGAGCCCGATCGCAATGTCTCGCTGGGACAAGTTTTGCGGGAAGAGGCGCGGTACGCCGCGGCGAACGGACAACCGGAAGTCGCGCAGGAAGCGATTTCAAAACTGGAGCGCTATGCGGCGCTCACGCGCGATTTAATTATCGAGAACAACTACGAATCGGCTCGCGGATTCGCGCTATTTGCACAAGGCGATTTCGCAAACGCAGCGGATGAACTCACCACCGATCCGCATTCACCGATCGCGTTACAGCAGCTCGCGTCGGCGTATGACAAATTGAATGCCGGCGCCGAGGCGCAAACGATTCGAACGCGGTTGAAATATCAGCGCGCTCCGACCGTCGAATGGTACATCTCGACGCATTCCGCTTCGAAGGCGACGCCCGCAACGACAGCCTCTGCCGCTGAATAAAAACGCAACCAAACAAAAATTTGAGGGCGCGGATTTCTCCGCGCCCTCTTTTTTATTCCGACTTCATTCCGTCCGGCGGACGCTCGTTTAGAACGTCTGCTTGCCGAACGTAAGACGCAAACCGGTCGACAGCAACAGATCGTTGCCCTTCAGACCGGCTAGCGGGTTGCTGATGTAGATGTCGCTGAACGTGATCTGCCAACTGAGGAACGACTTCAGTTTGGTGGCCGAGGTCGCATTGAACTGGAAGCGATACTGTCCGGTGTCGCTGATGTTCGGGAAGAACGACGCAGTTTCGCTGATCGTGGTCCGCCCATTGAGTTTCGTGTCGTACTCTTCGCCGAGCACAATTTCACCCGTCTTCCGGGTCACGCTGGTCAGCTCGTCCGGTGGATTCGGCGAAAAATATTCCTGCTGGAAGTCGCCGCCGCCGAAGACATCAAACGTGGTGTTCTCGTTTTTGATGAGGTGATAACCAGCGCCGCCGCCCAGCGTATTTCGCAGGTCGAGGTGTTGGAATTCGTCGTATTGGTTGTCGGTGAAGCCAAAGACAAACCACTTGTCGCTAATATTCAAATCACCGCGGATTCCGCCCTGAATCGCGTGCGCAGTGGTCCTGCTCGGCGGAGTCGTGTTGTCGGTCGTGTACACCGCGGTCGTGTAGACCGAAATTTTATCGCGATCGGTCTGGCGCACCGCTTTGCCGGCGAGCGTAAAGTTCAGCGTGGACGAATTTCCACGCGTTACGCTCAGCCCGGTGTCGAGCAGGCCGCTCCAGAAATCGGTCAGATGCGGATGCTGCAACCGCTGGACCGTGTCGTCGTAGGTCTTCTGCTCGGCGTCGTTTCGGACCGCAACAATCGCGTCCTTCGGCGTCGCTACTTCACCGGTCGTCGCCGTCGCGACGTCCAGATTGTCATTCGACGTCGTCACAGGACCCACGATCGTCTGCCCATCCTTCAACTGCAGATGCAGCGGTGCCGCCGATACCACCGACGCCACAGAGTCCCACAGCACCGGAATATCACCGGCAAAATCGGTCTTGATAATCAAAACCGTTTTGGTTTTGTCGTCCGCACTTACGTCGGACTTCACGATGGTCCCCGTAATCCGATCGCCATTTTTCAATACGATTTGATCGGCCCGCGCGCTTACCCCCAGTAAGCACAAAGCCACGAAGATGAAGACACTTCGGCGCACAGTAGTTCTCCTTATGTTTTGTCTACAATGTTTGGTCTAAAGCAGGCTTCGACGAACCCCTACTCGAGTACTACGTCCCGTACGGATAACTCAGGACTGCGGATTGATACGCTGAGTCCGGCTCAGCGGCGCGGTTTAGCGCGATGACACACCCTTACGCTCCCAACTTCGCTGGGAGGAGCGCATCTAGCTTACTCAATTCTTCGACGTCGTCCATGGGAATCTGCGTTTCATCGTCAATATTTTCGCGCGTAAATCACCGAGTTATGCCTTCATGTATACTGTCAAATTCACTAGGGACTGCGATTCTTGGCTATGTCTATGTCACTTACTTCGGAGATCACCGTGCGCGTTCGCCTTTTCGTTGGGTTGTCGCTGCTATTCGCTGTCGGAATCGGCGGATGTTCACAGCCCGCCCCGAAACAAGCCGCCACTCCCGCAACGACGCCAGCCACGACAGCGCGCCCCACAATCGTCTTCATGACCGATTTTGGCGTCGCCAACGACGCCGTCGCGATCTGCCGCGCCGTCATCTACGGAATCGCGCCCGACGTGCGGCTAACCGACATCACGCACCAGGTCACTCCGTTTTCGATCGAAGAAGGCTCGCGCTTTCTCTTCGGCGTCACTCCTTACTATCCCGCGAACACGGTGTTCCTCATCGTCGTCGATCCCGGCGTAGGCACTTCGCGCAAAGCCATCATCGCCAAATCGAAAAAGGGACAATACTTCGTCGCCCCCGACAATGGCGTTCTCACCCCCGTGCTCGATCGCGACGGATTCGACTCCGCCCGCGAAATCACAAATCCAAACTGGATGATCCAGGCCGCCGTCTCCTCGACCTTCCACGGCCGCGACATTTTTTCCCCCGCCGCCGCGCACCTCGCCGCCGGATGGGACTACAACCTCGTCGGCCCCGTAGTCCCGCAACTGGTTCGCCTGACGCCAAAAGCTCCCGCCATCACCGACAAAGGCATCACCGGAGACCTCATCGGCCTCGACGATCCATTCGGCTCGCTCATCACCGACATCTCGCGCGACGAGTTCACGAAGCTCGGCTACGTCGTCGGCGACAAGGTGCCTCTGCAAATCAACAAAAAGTCTGTGACCTTGCCCTTCGGCAAAACCTTCATGGACGTTCCGGTCGGTGAGCCACTTATCTACATCGACTCGCGCGGCCGCGTCGGCATCGCCATCAACCAAGGCAACTACTCCAAAAAGTTCAACGTCGAAGTCCCCGGCACGCTTTACATCCCGACCAAGCACACGCCCATCACCACTCCGAAACCCGGCAAGCACTAACTCACAATTCCAAAAAACCGTTTGATTCCAGCTAGATTCCGTCGCTTTGCGTCTACTCGCCGCGCCTGCGTCGAATTTGTGCGACCGTGCGTCCTCGCGGCGATTGACATTTAGCCCCAATGTGTGTTATAATTATGTAACGTAGTTACATGTAGTAAGCCTCCCGGACCGGCTGTAGGCGTCCGTCTTCGCCAACTCCCCGGTTTCGCAGGCTCGCGCAGTGGTGTGCGATCAACAGACGTCAAAAAACCATCTTCGAGAGGACAAAATGCAAATCGCAACGAAGCCAGCCGAATACCGAGACGCCGGCACAACGCTCAACGGCGTCTTCTTCTGGAACGAATCCCTCGCCACAAAGCGCCCCGGCATCCTCGTAGTCCACGGCGGCGCCGGCCTCGACGATCACGCCAAAAATCGCGCCAAGCATTTCGCCGAACTCGGCTACGTCGCCTTCGCCTGCGACATGTACGGCGAAGGCGTCGCCGGCAATCGCGAACGCATCATGGCCACAATCGGCGAACTTCGCGCTGAGCCCGACCGCATCCCCCGCCGCGCCACTGCCGGAATCGACGCACTAAAATCGCACCCACTGACAAACAGCCAAGTCGCTGCCGTCGGCTACTGCTTCGGTGGCATGACCGTCCTCGAACTCGCACGCAGCGGCGCAGCGATCGCCGGCATCGTCAGCGTCCACGGCAGCCTCGACACGAAACACCCCGCCGCTCCAGACGTCCTCAAAGCGAAAATCCTCGTCTGTCACGGCGCCCTCGACCCGCACGTCCCGCTCACTCAAATCACCACCTTCGCCGACGAAATGAAGACCGCCAACGCCGACTGGCAACTCATCATTTACGGCAACGCCATGCACGGCTTCACCCACGAAGATAAGTGGAACGTCCCTGGCGTCGCCTACCACGCCCCCAGCGACGCCCGCTCCTGGCGCGCAATCGAATCCTTTCTCGCCGAAGTCTTCACCAGCTGAGCAAGAATCGATAAGCTGCTCAACTAGAGAGGCTTAGCGGGTTTGAGCGCCACCAGCCTCAAACCCGCTCTCCATCTCCTCCTATTCCATGTAACCTTTCTCCCGCACCTCGGTATTCATGTTCGCAAAGCCGATTCCCGCTAAGAACCGGCCACGCAGAAATGACCGACTCCGAATGATCTCGGTTCCCGACGAGGACGTGATGCTGCAAGTACGCGACGGTGAAGTGCAGATGCTGGGTGTGTTGTTCGACCGCTACCAGGCGCCGCTCTTCAACTTCTACACAAAAATGACGCAAGACCGCACCGTCAGCGAAGACCTCGTCCAGGAAGTTTTCCTCCGCATACTTCGCTATCGCCAGACTTATCGTCCCGGCACGACATTCCGCACCTGGATGTACCAGATCGCCCGCAACACGCGTATCGACCAAGTTCGCAAAGTGCGCTCCGAATCGCCGCTCGTCGCCGAACCGCTCGCGCCGACCCACCCGAGCGACGATGCCGAGCGTCAGCAGGAAGCCCAACTTCTCCAGCGCGCGCTGATGCAACTTCCCGAAGACAAGCGCGAAATTCTCGTCCTCAGCCGCTTCCAGGAATTGAAGTACGAAGAGATCGCGCGCCTTCTCGGATGCGAAACCGGCGCCGTCAAAGTCCGCGTGCATCGGGCGTTGCAGCAGCTTCGCGAAGTTTACTTGGGCCTCGAAAACAATCCGGCCGCCCAAGCGCAAGACCCGCGCCGCGCCACAACAGATTCCGTGCCTCCCACCCGGAGGGTGCAATGAGCAAAATGAATTGCCAACAAATCGAAGAGTTGTTGCCCGACTATCTCCAGGGCGCACTCGCGCCCGCGCGAGCCGCGGAAGTGGAACAACACAGCGAGCACTGCACAAGCTGCGCGCAAGACATCGTGATGTGGAAGCAACTCGCGACGCTGCCGCAAGAAAAGCCAAGTACCGAATCCCGCGAGCGATTCGAAGCAATGTTGCACTCCTACGTAGCAACGAGCCCAACAACCGCGCCAACCCATTCGAACGCGCGCATCCCCCAACACGCCGATGCAAAACCCGCGTGGAATTTCCTCGAATGGCTTCGTTCCCCGTTCGGCGCCGTCGCCTGGAGCGCCGCGCTTATCCTCTTCGGCCTCCTAATCGGCACCAACCTTCGCAATCGCACATCGTCCGAGCATCCCGACGAAATCGCCTCGCTGCACGCCGAAGTCACTAGCATGCGCCAGCTCGTCGCGCTCTCGATGCTCCAGCAGCAATCCGCCAGCGAGCGCCTGCAAGGCGTCAGCTGGAGCACCCGCGAAGATCATCTCGACCCGCAAGTACAGTTGGCGCTGATGCGCACGCTGCGCTCCGACGGCAGCGTCGACGTCCGCCTCGCCGCACTCGACGCGCTCAGCCGCCACGCCGCGCAACCTCTCGTTCGCAAGGGGGTTCTCGAATCCTTGCCCGAACAACAATCGCCGCTCGTCCAGGTCGCCATGATCGATCAGCTAACCGAGTGGCGCGATCCCGACGCCGCACAGCGTCTGCTCAAATTTGAACAAACGCCAAATTTGAATCCGGCCGTGAAGCAACGCGCCGCGTGGGCCATCGCCAAGCTGCAGGAATCGACACAGTAGCCGTTCACAACAGCCAGTGATCGCATGCCGATCACCGCGACGCCCGATGTGTGCGCAGTTGTAACGACTTTCGAATTTCGAGTTTCGCATTTGACCAAAGGAGGCAACGATGAACCGCACGCCATTTCGACGGATTCTCGCCATCTACATCGCAGCGCTCACGGTGCTGGCTCTGTTCCTAACACTGCACCATCGCGCCATGCAGTCGACCAAGAAAGCCGTCTCGTTCGTCGCGCACGCAATCCAGATTCGCCGCGCCTACGCCGCCGTGCGCGACGACGACTCCGGCCTCCCTCTCCACGATCACGAGGTGATCCAGAAATCCTTCCCGCTGACCACCGGCGAGCATCGCTCCATCGAAGTTGACAACGTCTTCGGCTCGATCGAAGTCGTCGGCGGCACCGGCAATCAGGTCGAGCTCGTCGTCGACGAAAACACCCGCGCCGAATCGAAAGACGCCATGGCGCTCGCGCACAAAGAAGTCTCGCTCGACATCACGCAACCCGACGGCGGCCTCAAGCTCTACGTCGACGGCCCGTTCCGTTGCAATTGCGAAGACGGCTGCCGCGGCGAGCGCCGCCACCACGGCGACGGCTACATCGTCAAAATGGATTTCGTCCTCCATGTTCCCAACAATGTCGACGTCAACGTGCGCACCGTGAACGAAGGCCGCATCGTCGTCCGCAATGTTGACGGACACTTCGTCGCACGCAACGTCAACGGCGACATCGAGCTCGACGGCATGGCCGGCTCCGGCCTCGCACACACCGTGAACGGCCCGGTAAAAGTCACGTTCCGCCGGAATCCGCTGGAAGACTCCAGCTTTCAGTCCGTCAACGGCAACATCGATCTCTTCTTCGCCCGCGGCCTCTCCGCCGACTTCCGCTTCAAGACGTTCAACGGCGGCATCTACAGCGATTTTCCCGTCACCACCATGCCGGTAAATGCGCCAACGCGTGAAGAACACGGCGGCAAAGTCGTCTTCCGCGCCGATCGCTTCACCGCCGCGCGCATCAGCAACGGCGGGCCCGAAATCAAAATCGAAAATCTGAATGGAGACATCCGCATCCTCGAAAACCATGAATAACTTTCCGAAAAACCCAATGACATACAAAATCCAGGGAATCGAATCTACAATGAGAGAGAAAACGATGGGCACACATACGATCAGCAACACAGCGGGCAAACAATTCTTGAAGGGATGCGCAATCTGCGCCGCGTTCCTCGCGCTCGGCCTCACCACACCGCGAGTTCACGCCGCCGCTACGAGCAAACTCAGCGCGTCAGCCGAAGAACAGGGCAAGCAGCGTTCCGGCGATCGCGTCGTTGTCACGCTCAGCGATCCGTCGCGACCCTCGAACGTAAAAGTCTCGCTGATCACTGGCGGCATCACCGTCAAGGCCCACGAGGGCAAAGACATCATCGTCGAAGCGCACGCGCGCAATCGCGATGAAGACGACGACGATCATTCCGGCCCGAAGCGGCTTAGCATCGCGTCCACTGGCCTGAACGTCGAAGAGGAAAACAATCAGGTCAACATTGGCACGGAATCTCCTAACCGCGCCGTCGATCTCGTGGTCCAGGTGCCGGTTCACACCTCGCTTCACCTGCGCGCCGTCAACGATGGCGACATCACGGTGAGCGGCGTCGACGGCGAACTCGACATCGACGACGTCAACGGTTCGGTCACGCTTACGAACATCGCTGGCAGTGCCGTCGCGCACGCGCTCAACGGCAAACTCACCGCATCCTTTACGCGCATAAATCAAAAGCCGATGGCCTTCAGTTCGCTCAACGGCGACGTCGACGTCACTTTTCCCGCCGACCTCAAAGCCAACGTCAGCCTCCGCTCCGATAACGGCGACGTATTCAGTGATTTCGATGTGAAAATGCTTCCGCAAGCATCGCAGCCCGTCGTCGAAGACGGCTGCACCCATGGCGGCAAATACAAAGTGAAGATGGATAAAACCGTCCGCGGCACGATCAACGGCGGCGGTCCAGAAATGCAATTCACCAACTTCAACGGTCAGATTTATATCCGCAAGGCTGGCGCAAAATAACCGATTCTCTCAACAAAAAGAAAAGGGCGCGATTCGTCGCGCCCTTTTTCTTTTGACTGTAGGAACGAATCTGTTGTGACTTACTGAACGCTGACGTCGTGAAACCCAATTCCTCTCAACAAACCCGCGATCGTCGTCTTCCCATTCTGCGAAGCCATTGCAAGAATCCCGTCCTGCAACGCCGCCTCGGTCAACTGTCGCTCCGCTTCCTGCCGCACTTCGCTTTCAAGAAAAGGATCGGTCGAGGAAAGCAGCCCGGTTTCGCGTGAATAAACCCGCGTCTTCGAATTATCGAGGCTCGTCGTGAAAACTTCCGCAGGCGGCAGCGTAATCGAAACCTTATCGCCCGCCACCGTCACATCTTCAGGATGCACTCCCGCAAGATCGATTCCGGCAACAACCTGTCCATGCATGACCAGCAGCAACCGATCTCCCACCAGAAATTTCGGAAAATACGGATTCGAACGCTCGCCCGAAATAATCTTGTCCAGCGAGTAATTCACCGTCTCGAGCCGTTGCAGTTGCTGAATCTGCCGCACGACGGTCGGCTGATCGACATTGATTTGCGTAGTAGTCTTGCTGCCTTCGCGCAACGTAGTCAGGACATGCAGTAAGCCGAGCCCTGTCGTCATCCACACAAATGCCCCGATCAAAATGACCGCGAGTGTCGCTCCGAGCAGAATGCCGAGAATCCACGCTCCGGTTGAGCGCCGCGGTGGCGGCAGCTCCGGCAACGGTGGAAGCGGCTCCAGAAATACGGGTTCGGTGGTGAGGCTCATGGGTGCTGCCAATTCGATGCGCCCGGCAGGCGCGTTGTTTGCAGCCTAGCTGCTGCGCGCGTGCTTATGCCCCTTCTTCTTTGCCGCAGCCTTCTTCTTCGTATGCGGAATCTGCGCCTTCAACTTTTCATTCTCAGCCGACAAATCGGAATTTTCCTTAGCAAGCGCGTCGACCCGCCCCGACAAATCCGTGTTCTGCTTCTGTATATCCGCCAGCTGCGTCTTGAGTTGTTCGTTTTCCTGTCGAGCCTTCGTATCCTGGCACGCCGCCATCGGCAGCCCGAGGCTCGCCGCAAGCAACAAACTCGCTACGCTGTTTTTCCGCATTCCCTCTCCCTCATCGTTCGCACTCAATCGTCCGAGCGCGTTCTTCCGTTGTAGCCCCTTCCGCCCCCGGAAACAAGCCGTTCCCTCGTTTCATTACTGAGCGCTCGGCGAGAAAAAACTGGTGTCATCCCAACCGAAGCGAGCCGACGCTTTTTCTTCCGGCTCGCGCAGTGGAGGGACCTTGGCTTGATGTAGCCTCCACAAAATTCGGTGCGATTCACACCCATTCACCCCCACGCACGTCCAAACGTCGTATACTTCCCCCGCCCCCCTGACAGTCGATCGCACGGAGGTTCTATGACCGTTCGCAAGCGCGTAGCGCTCCTCGTAATTCTTCTCTCGCTCTCCATCTCTCTCGCCATCGCAAAAAAGAAAGCTCAAGTCCCCGACTACATCCTCAAAGCTCACACCGTCTGCGTCATCATCGACCCTGACGCCGGCACTTCCCTCTCCGATCCCCTCGGTAACAAAACCGCCCAGGACGAAGTCGAAAAAGCACTCATGACCTGGAACCGCTTTCAGCTTGTGCAAGAACCCGGCCGCGCCGACCTCGTCATCGTCATCCGTAAAGGCGCAGGCAAACCCGTCGACCGCACCATCGGCAATCTCCCTACCAACGACCGTCCCGGCACCGTTCAGCAGACCGACAACGCCATCCGCATCGGCGGCCAGAAAGGCCGCGCCCCCGGTTCCCCAGACCAGACCCTGCCGCAAGACACGCGCCCCGAGCAACAAACCGAAGTCGGCACCGCCATCGCTCTCGATTCGTTCCTCGTCTACGGTCCCGGCATCGGCGCCGGCCCCGACATGGGTTCCAGCCCCGGCTCTCAAATATCCGCCCGCAACATCGGCTGGCGCTCCATGGGAAAAAACATCCTCAAGTCCCCCGACCTCCCCGCCGTCTCCGACTTCCGCAAAGCCGTCGAAGAAACCGAAAAACAACAGCAACAACAACAAAAGAAACCCTAACCCGTTCACCACCCCCGCTTCACTGGGGAAGAAAGCGACCTAAACGACGCCGCGATTAATATGGAGTGCGGCGCCCCCGCGCCGCCTTTACGGCGTAATCCACCCCACCCGAACCTTCAATTCCGCCATTGACGTCGACACTTACGCCTTCCGCCAGGCCGAAAGGGTCGTCGCGCATCTAGCGGTAAGCACCGGTATCCCTGCCGGCGTTTTTGCCGTCGATAACCCGCCGTTCGAAAGTACTGGAACGTTATCGCTATTGACAAAGTAAACAGTCTGTGCTATTCTCCGATGTGATCCTGCTTCGTCACCCTCGCGTCCCCTCTTCCCGGTCTCTAAATACCCTTACAAATCGCACCCACCCGCAGCTAAGCCCCCTGGAATCACATTCTTGCGCGTCGCAGCGAAATAACCCTCGCAGAATCACATTCTTACGCAAAAGGATAGGGGGTGGGGTCCCCCACTATTCCCAAAACGGGAATCTCCCCCTTCGTTCTCCCCACCCGACTTGCCGTATCATCGTGGAGAACTCCCGAGGTACCCATGCCTGAAGCCGTAATCGTCTCCGCCGTTCGCACACCCGTTGGCCGCGCCTACAAAGGTTCTCTCCGCTCCACGCGCCCCGACGACCTCGCCGCTCTCGCCATCAAGGAAGCCCTCGCCCGCGTCCCCGGACTCGACGCCAAGGAAATCGACGACGTAATCCTCGGCTGCGCCATGCCCGAAGGCGAACAAGGCATGAACGTCGCCCGAATCGCCGCTCTTCGTGCCGGATTGCCCGTCGAAACCTCCGCGATGACCATCAATCGCTTTTGCTCATCCGGACTTCAAGCCATCGCGCTCGCCGCCGAGCGCATTCGCGGCAGTTCCTCCGACGTCATCGTCGCCGGCGGAACCGAATCGATGTCGATGGTCCCCATGGGCGGAAACAAAATTTCGCCGAACCCCTGGCTCGTCGACCATTATCCCGACGCCTACATCAACATGGGCCTCGGTACCGAAAACATCGCGAAAAAGTACGGCATCACGCGCGAGCAAGCCGATCTGTTCGCGGCGGAGTCGCATCGCAAAGCCATCGCCGCAATCGCCGAAGGAAAATTCAAAGACGAAACGATCCCTGTCGAGGTGAAAGTAACTTCCGTGCCGACCAACGGAAATGGCGCAGCGCACGGAAAATCGAAGCCAGTAAAAGCATCGACGCAAACATTTGTCTTCGGCGCCGACGAATTGCCCCGCGCAGACACGTCGATGGAGATCCTCGCGAAACTGAAACCTGCATTTCACGTAGCGGGCACAGTGACCGCAGGAAACAGCTCCCCGATGAGCGACGGCGCAGCCGCCTGCGTGGTCATGAGTGACACGCGTGCAAAAGCACTCGGACTGAAACCTTTGCTGCGATTTGTTTCCTACGCAACCGGCGGCGTTCCCCCCGAAGAATTCGGCATGGGCCCGGTGGCCGCGATACCGAAGGCATTGAAACTGTCGGGGCTTTCGCTCAGCGACATCGCAGTGATCGAGTTGAACGAAGCATTCGCTGCCCAGTCCCTCGCCGTCATTCAGCAAGCCGGACTCGACGCATCGCGCGTAAATCCAAACGGCGGCGCAATTGCTCTCGGTCATCCCCTCGGCTGCACTGGAGCAAAGTTGACCGCGACTCTCGCGCGAGATTTACAGAGAAAAAATGCCCGATACGGTATGGTGACCATGTGCATCGGCGGCGGAATGGGCGCCGCAGGAATTTTTGAACGAGTCTGACGGAAACCTGTTAGAACGCACCGAGCGTGACTTCAGGAGCGATGATTGAACACCGTTGAGTTCACCGCAGTGGTCTGGGTCGGATCGCTGCTGGCAGGATTTCTCGGCGCGTTGACGGGTTTGGGTGGCGGCGTCGTAATCGTCCCGCTCCTCACTCTCGTTTTTCACGTCGATTTGAAATACGCGATTGGTGCCGCGCTCGTCTCCGTGATCGCCACCTCAAGCGGAGCCGCCGCCGCTTACGTAAAAGAAGGCTACTCCAACGTTCGCGTCGGAATGTTTTTAGAAATCGCGACGACGATCGGAGCGCTCTCCGGTGCAGGTCTCGCCCTCTATCTCAAGGCCTCTGTAATCGCAGTTATATTTGGACTGGTTTTGATTTATTCCGCTTATACCTCGATTCGCGCACAACCCCACGACTCGACCGAACAGAAACCGGATCGCATCGCCACCTGGCTCCGCATGGACAGCACTTATCCCACGGAGCACGGACTCCAGAGCTATCACGTCAGCGGCATCCCACTCGGTTTCGTACTCATGTATGTCGCCGGAGTTCTTTCCGGTTTGCTCGGCATCGGCTCCGGCGCGGTGAAAGTCCTTGCGATGGACAAAGCGATGAAGCTGCCATTCAAAGTGTCGACGACGACATCAAACTTCATGATTGGCGTGACCGCAGCCGCCAGCGCGGGCATCTACCTGAGCCGCGGATACATCGATCCAGGATTGGCGATGCCTGTGATGCTGGGTGTTTTGATCGGCTCACTCGCCGGCGCTCGCATTCTGGCCGGCGCGAACGTGCGGATTCTGCGAATTGTGTTTAGCACTGTGATCGGTGCGCTGGCGTTGGAAATGATCTACAGCGGACTCACAGGAAAAATCTGACGCAATGAGTGACGCACAAACAAACAACGCGGCGGCTGAACACTTACAGGCAGATCAGAAGATGGATGCCATCATGGGCATCCTGCTGCGTTCGGGTGTGATTCTGGCTGCGGCGATTGTGCTCGTCGGCGGAATATTATTTTTGACGCGCCACAAAACTCCTGTTACCGACTATCACATCTTCAACGGTGAGCCATCCGACCTGCGCTCGATCTCCGGAATTTTCGCGGACGTGAAGGCATTCCGCGCGCGCGGGCTGATCCAATTGGGTCTGCTCGTGCTGATTGCGACGCCGGTAGCGCGCGTCATGTTTTCCCTGTTCGCTTTTCTCTATCAGAAAGATTGGAAATACGTCGTGTTCACCGCGATTGTGCTGGGACTTTTGCTCTACAGCCTGATTGGCAGCGCTGGCGCATAACTGTACTTTCGTTCACTGCGCTTGAGGGCACTGCGACTCCGAATCATTCTTCCAAGCGCGTATCATTGGAGTGTGCGTCCCAGAAGGTCAGCGGATTCAGTAGCGAGATTCAAGGAGGAAAACGATGGCCACGACTACTTTGAATCGAACAGCGGCAAAGGGCGGAAGCTTTCTATTGGAGTCACCCGCACCGGCGGACGTGTTCACTCCCGCGGATCTTACCGACGATCAGAAATTGATCGGCCAGACGGCCGAAGAGTTTGTGGTCAAAGAAGTTCTCCCCCTCGTGAAAGACCTCGAGAACAAAAAGCCAGGCTTGATGCCGCAATTGGTCCGCAAAGCGGCCGAAGTTGGTTTGGTCAGCGGCGGCATTCCCGAAGAATTCGGCGGCGCGGGTCTCGACAAAATCGCAACGACCGTCCTGACGGAAAAGCTTTCCATTTACGGTGGTTTTGCGGTGACGCACGGTGCGCACGCAGGAATCGGCACGCTGCCCATCGTCTATTTCGGAACCGAAGAGCAGAAGAAGAAATACTTGCCAAAGCTTGCCTCGGCGGAACTGATCGGCGCGTATTGCCTGTCGGAGCCGCAAGCGGGATCGGACGCGCAGAATTCCCTCACCCGCGCCGAGCTCAATAAAGAAGGCACGCACTACATTTTGAACGGGCAAAAGATGTGGATCACGAACGGTGGGTTCGCCGATCTCTACGTCGTGTTTGCCAAGGTGGGTGGCGAGAAGTTCACCGCATTTATCGTCGAGCGCGCGTTCCCCGGCTGCAAACCTGGAAACGAAGAACACAAGATGGGCATCCACGGCAGTTCGACGACGCCGATCTTTCTCGAAAACTGCAAAGTGCCCAAAGAAAACGTGCTTCATGAAATCGGTCGCGGACACATCGTCGCCTTCAACGTCTTGAACGCAGGGCGATTCACTCTAGGGGCTTCAGCGGTCGGTGGCTCGAAATATGTATTGATGACCTCGTCGAAATACACGAAAGAGCGCAAGGCATTCGGAAAGCAGATCGGCGACTTTGGCTTGATGAAAGAAAAGCTGGCCGAGATGGCGATTCAGCTTTTTGCCGTGGAATCGATGGTGTTTCGCAGCGCCGGCAACATGGACGCAGCGATGTCGGCCGCCGAGGCAGCTGGCAGCGCAGACAAAGTCGCGACCACGATGAAAGTTCTCGAAGAATACGCAATCGAAAGTTCGATCGCGAAAGTCTACGGCAGCGAAATGCTCGATTTCGTCGTCGACGAAGCCGTACAAATCTTCGGCGGTTACGGATTCCACGAAGACTATCCGGTCTGCCGCGCCTATCGCGATTCGCGCGTCAATCGCATCTTCGAGGGCACCAACGAAATCAATCGCATGCTTATCATCCAGATGCTGCTGAAGCGTGCGATGGGCGGCTCGCTCCCGTTGATTCCCGCCGCGATGAAACTTGCCGACGAAATTCTAGCCGGACCATCGTTCGAGGATGCGCCGGAAGGAGTGCTCGCCGACGAAGCGCGCATCATCGCCAACGCGAAGAAAATCTTCCTGCAAGCTGCAGGCGGCGCAGTCCAGAAATTCCGCGAGAAGCTCGCCGAAGAGCAGGAACTCATCGGTGCGCTCGCAAATATCGCGATGGAAGTCTATGCGATGGAGTCGTGCCTACTCCGCGCACAGAAAGCCGCCGCCGCGAAGGGCGAATCCGCCGCAAGCGTGATGATCGATGCCGCTCGCATCTTCATCGCCGACGCAGCCGAGCGCGTCGACCACGAAGCAAAACGCGCGCTGGCAGCCGTCCACGAAGGCGACATGCTCACGACGCAGATCGCCGTTCTCAAGCGTTTCGGCAAACGCGGCGCAATCGACACCATCGGCCTCCGCCGCAAAGTCGCAGCCGCCGTCCAATCCCAAGACCGCTACCCCTTCGAAGGAAAGTGAGACGGGAGCTCAGTAGTCGATGAGGGCTATTTGCAGCAGGAGATGCGGGCGAGTTCTTCCTGGAGGCGCTTGCGTTCGATGGGATCACTGGTTTCTGCCAACTGATCCGTCACTTCGAAAAAACGGTCGTGCTGAGCTTGTTTGGTTTGAAGCCCGGTCTCAATCAAGTCGACCAGCACCCGGCTCGCAGTCGTATGCCGAGTTTCCGCCAAGGCGCGAACCCGCTTCGCGATGCGCGACGGCAGCGAGACGCTCTGTCGCACGGATGGGTCCGAGGCGTTCTTTCGAATGGTTTGATCCGCGATGGCCACGACCCCATTTTGCTGTATTTCGAACCAACACGGGTACGCGGGTAGTCCAAGAGTTAACGGCGCTTAGGTTCTCCAGCCAGAGCCAGAGTTAGAGCTGGAGCCCGTCTTAACTGTCCAAATTGAAGAATTGGCGCGGGTTAGACTTGCGGTAAGTCGCACATTGAACGCGCTTTGCATACTTCCCTTCCATATTAAACTTTAATAGCCCAAACATCGGCATAGGCCAATTTCGTCGGATCGCTCTGGATTCGTTTACGTCGGTGCGACTTAACGATATCGGTACCAGAACCTAGAACTTCTGCTGGCTCTTACTGGGGAGAGACACGCGGGATGCATCGTAAGGTCGCAATCATAGCGGCGGTTCTCGTCGTGTTGCACGTCGGCGAGATCTTGCTATCGGGGACGTCGCCGACGGGCTCGCTCGTGGCGAACACGCTGCAGCTTTTTGCCTGCGGTCTGGCCGTCGCGATGGCGTGCAAGGCTTCGCAACGCGCGCGCGGATTGGCGCGTCCCTTCTGGAGCATGGTTGCGCTCGGGCTAGCAACCTGGGGCGTCGCGAATCTCGGCTGGATGTACTACGAAAATCTTCTCCACTTTGTAGTTCCCCCGCTATCCATTGTTCGGATCCTGTTCGATACGCAGGGCGTGTTCTTCGCCATTGCGCTCTTCCTTGATAAAGAAAAAGACTCGCCGCGGTTTGACGTGGAGACACTGCTAGATTCCGTGCAGATCGCCATCGTGTTTTTCTCGGGATTTTTCGGCCTCTACTACGTGCAAGTGATGAGCGGCGGAACGAACGCGGCCACCGACGCGTTCATGACCTGGAGCTATCAGGTAATCAATGTGAGCCTGGTGGTGCTGGCCGTGATTGTCACGATCATGGTGCGGACGAAACGGCTGCGCGCACTGTACGGCGGCTTGGCAGCATTCCTGGCGATTAACGCGGTGCTCGCAGGAATTGCAGACTACGTACAGAGCGTCCGCAACGTACAGACGGGAACGTGGTACGACCTCGGATGGACGACCCCTTTTCTCGCGTGCGCGATTTGGGCTGCGTGGTGGCACGAGCCTGTCCAGTCGACGCAAGAGATTGCGATAGCCAAACAGAAGTCGCTGGGCGCCCTCGCGTTTCGCAACGTCATGCTGGGCGTGGCGCCGCTGATCGTGCTTTCCGTCGTAGCGCAGTTGGGAGCCGAGTGGCGGCGCATGGGACTGCTGCTGCTGAGTATTTCGGTTCTATGCTATGCGGCACGACTTGCCGTCAGCCAGTTTCACGAAGCACGCAGCGCGGAAATGGTGCGACGCGACACGCTGGCGATGGATTCGGCGATGGACGGAATGGCGATCGTCTCTGCCGAAGGCAAATATACGTATGTGAACGCGGCCTACGCGCAACTAATGGGACACTCGAACGCGCGGGCTATGGTCGGACAGTATTGGGTGGAGATGCATTCGCCGAGCGATGTGAAAACGGCGGAAAAGCAAATCCGAGAAGGTTTAGGGCGAGAGGGGCGATGGTTTGGGCCGGTAACGATCCGGCGCAACGGCGTGCCCGTGCCGACCGAAATCAGCATTACGAAATTGCCTGACGGCGGAGTCGTAACGATCGGGCGCGACGTGTCGGAGCGCGACCAAGCCGAGAAGTTTCGGAAAGACGCAGAAACGAAATATCAGACGCTGGTCGAGCAAGTTGCTGCGATCAGTTACATCGCGGAACTCGGCATGGATGGCCAGTGGATTTATGTCAGCCCGCAAGTCGAGACGATGTTCGGCTTTACTGCGGATGAATGGCTGGCGGAGTCGCGGCAGTGGACGAAGCACATTCATCCGGAAGATCACAAGATCGTTGAGATCGCCGAAGACGCGAGTAAGCGCAGCGAGCGCTTTCAGGCGGAGTATCGAATCGTTCGAAAAGATGGGCGCGTCATTTGGGTGAGCGACACGGCTGCGGTTGTGCCGGGGAGCGATTCGCATCCGCTGATGGAAGGCATCATCGTCGACATCACGGATAAAAAGCAGCTCGAGGGGCAGCTGCAGCAGTCGCGGCGCATGGAAGCGGTGGGTCGGCTGGCGGGCGGAATTGCGCACGACTTCAACAATTTGCTGACGATCATCA
Source organism: Candidatus Acidiferrum sp. (assembly GCA_036493835.1). Classification (GTDB taxonomy): domain Bacteria; phylum Acidobacteriota; class Terriglobia; order Acidiferrales; family UBA7541; genus Acidiferrum. The sequence continues at coordinate 59,293 of DASXPD010000119.1, forward strand.
AGGGATACACGGAGCTGGCGCTGATTCGCGCGAAGGGAATGCCGGAGTTGCGATCGGACGTCGAGCGCATCGAGGATGCGGCCGAGCGCGCGGCCGGGCTTGTGCGGCAATTGCTCGCGTTCAGCCGGCGACAGGTGATGCAGCCAAAGGTTTTGGATTTGAACGGGATTGTCGTTGGGCTGGATAAATTGCTGCGGCGATTGATGGACGAAGACATTCAGATGGTGACGGTCGCGAACGAAGCGGTGGGAGCGATCAAGGCGGATCCGGGGCAGATCGAGCAGGTCATCATGAATTTGGTGGTGAATGCGCGCGACGCGATGCCGAGCGGCGGACGGCTGACGGTGGAGACGTCGAACGCGGAATTGGATGAAACGTATGCGCGTGACCATGCGTCGGTGAAGCCTGGAAAATACGTGATGCTCGCGGTGAGCGACACGGGAATTGGAATGAGCGCCGATACCGTGGCGCATATTTTCGAGCCGTTTTACACGACGAAAGAGAATGGGCGCGGGACGGGTTTGGGATTGTCGACGGTGTACGGCATTGTGAAGCAGAGTGGCGGATATATTTGGGTTTACAGCGAGCTGAATCACGGGACGACGTTTAAGGTTTATCTGCCGCGCGTGGAAGAGGCGGTCGAGACGGCAGTGGCGGCGAAACCAGCCGAGCCTGTAGCGACGAAGGAACTGTCGGGACGCGAGACGATTTTGCTGGTCGAGGACGAGCCGGAATTGCGCGAGTTGACGCGAACGGTGCTGGCGGGGCGCGGGTACAACGTCATCGAAGCGATGAGCGCGGAAGGCGCCGAACGTTTGGCTTCGGACCGCAGAGACGGCGCGAAGATTCATTTGCTGCTGACCGACGTGATCATGCCAGGAGTCAGCGGTCGCGAATTGGCGAAGCGGGTGGTGGCGCGGCAGCCGTCGGTGCGCGTGCTGTATATGTCGGGATATACGTACAACGTGATTGCGGAGAATGGGACGTTGGAACGGGGCGTGGCGTTTTTGCAGAAGCCGTTTACGCCGAGTGCGTTGGTGGAGAAGGTGCGAGAAGTTTTGGATATGGTGGTTTCGGGGCGGTAGGGGTTTCCTTCAACGAAGTTTCTCAAAGACAAAGAAAAGATGCGCTGGATTTCGCCTGAGCGTTTGGGGCGCAGCGGTGCTGCGCCCGTACACGATCGCCGTAGAACGCGTTACGGTTTCAGGTGGATCGTTTTACCGGAGACGGCGGACTGGCGGGCTGTGTCCAGAATTTGGGTTACGACGATGTTTGTGTCGAGAGCACCGAGGCCGGATGGTTTTAGATTGTCGAGGACAACCGCTCGAAGATAGTTGAGCGAATCGTCTTCCGGTGCGGGAACCGGATTTGCGTTCACTAGTTTTTCTTGCTGCTCGCCTGGGAGGCGCACGCGAACGTCGTCGCGCTTCACGGTGATCGCGTAACCCGTCTCGCCGTAGACTTCCATATCTTTGCGATCGAACGGCCAATTCCACGAAGCTTGCAGGATTGCCTGAGCTTTCGGATAAGTGAGGATGATTGTGCCTTCGTCGTCGACTTTGTAAACGTTGGGCTGGAAATGCTGCGTGACAGCGGTGACGGAGTCGGGGCGCTTGCCGTCCATGAGCCAGGTCATCAGATCGGCTCCATAACATCCGAAATCGTAGAGAGCGCCGGCGCCGTTTAACTTTGCATCGTTGAGCCACGCGAAAAATTCAGGCTGAACATGAATTTTTGCAGGGCCGGAATGGCCGTCGTGAACGACGACTTTGCGTACGTCGCCGATTTTATTTTCGTGGACGAGATCGTACGCGGCGCGATTGCTGCGATACCAGGTGGTTTCGTAGTTGACGAGGACGGGTATGTTTGCGGATTTCGCGGCGCGCTCGATGGCGTGAGCGTCGGCGATGCTGATGGCAAGCGGCTTTTCCATCATGACGGGGACTTTGTGCTTAGCGCAGATCTCGACGGCACGGACGTGATCGTGCGTATTGGTGTAGACGAGCACGGCTTGCGGCTTCGTGGCGGTGAGGAGTTCGTCGAGATCGGCGTGATAGAGCTTGGGATCGAGATTAAATTTCGCGGCGTAGCGATCGAAGATCGCTTTGTCGGGTTCGGCGATGCCGACGAGTTCGACGTCGTGGCGATCTTTAATGTGATTGAGGAAGCCGTCGGCGTGGCCGTGAGCCAGGCCGGCCATTGCGACGTGGAGAGTTGCAGCCGAAGAGTTTTGGGCGTTCGTCGAGATCGCTGCGAAGAAAACAAGTGCGAGGGGGATCGTGAGAAATCGGGACATGTGCCGGCTCCTGGCTGCAATCGCCGCTGCAATTGCGATTGGATGCTAACACTTTTGAGAAAGAGCGCAGGAGCGTTTCTGTTGCGCGACAGGCGTTATGGATTGGGCGGGTCGGATGCGGGCGGCGCGGGCGTTTCGGCGGAGTCCTTTGGTTTGTTGATGCTGGCGACGCTTTCGACGTTGAATTTTTTGTAGTCGGAGTAGCGCGTCACCTCGTTGACTTTGAATCCCTTCACCATCAGCACGCGCACGCCGACGTGCGCTTCTTCGTAGGTCGGCAGCCAGACTTCGTTGTTGATATAGGCTTGCTCGAACGTGAAGCTGGTTCCCTTTTGCAGATTCGCGACGAGGCCGCCTGCGAATCGGAAGTCGCCGACGAAGTAGGCCTCGAGGCGCGCGACGTCGTGTGCTTTTTCGTCGATCCAGATCACACCGGCAAGTTGGTGAGCAATTTTTTCGACGAGTTTGTGCGGCTTGAATTCGGGATTCGGCTCGAAGTCGAAAACGAGCACGTCCTCGCCGCGGAAGCGCTCGCGTCGCGGATTGACGAACTGGCACGCGCGTATGAAAACTTCAATGCCGACGTCGTCATCGTCGTCTTTCTTGTCCTTCTCTTCTTCTTTAGCCTTTTCTTCTTTCGCGTCTTTCTTTTCTTTGTTTTTCTGGATGTCTTCGATGGCTTTCTGCGTTTTCTCGTTTTCCTTCTTTTGCTCGTCTTCGCTCAGCGGTTTTCCGTCTTTTTTCGTGAGCGTCGAAATCTCGTCGCCGTCGAGATAGAAGAAGCTGTATTCCTTTTGTTCGTTCTTGGTGACTTTGCCGGTCTTGTCGTATTCCGTTTCTTCTTCGTTGCGTGTTCCGGCGTAGTTTTCTTTGATTTTGTCGATAGCTTTTTGATTGTCGTCGACTTCTTTGAAGAGGGCTTTCAAGTCGGGGAGCTTGACTTGAGATTTTTTTGGGAAGTCGAAGACGCGCTCGCCAATCGTGGAATTCACTGACGCTCGTGTGACGGCGATTTGGTAGGTATCTGAACCACGATGGAGCTCGATTTTGTACGGGAGTTTGAGCGAACCCGTCGGGCGATAGTCGTCGTACAGGATTTGTTCGTCGATGCCGCCAATTGCGGCGACTTCTTTCACGATCAAATGCGATTGCGGGTCGAAGAACACCTCGCGCTTCAGCCCGGCGGGAGTGGTGACTTCGATTTGCAATGCATCTTTGCCGCGAACTTGCGCGTGGCCGATGAACGCGACGCCGAGTTTGTTTTTCTTGGCGTTGACGAGATGCGAATTGTAGTACTGGCCGGCGGCTTCGAGTTGCGTGCCGTCGACTCCAACAAGCGTGGTGATGTCGCCGCTCGTCGTGCGCGCCACGCCGATTTACCGTTGTACGCCTCGATCACATTTTGGTCGCCGATGACGAGTTCGGAGTAATACCGATTGGGCAGCTTGGTGTCGAATGTGTACGTGCCGATTTTGCCGTCGGCGACGTTGGTCAGCGTGCCTTCGATGGAGACCGTTTGCGACTTGGCGAGATTTTTACCTCCGCCTTGGGCCTTGATGAATTGGTCGATGATTTTTTCGGGATCTTGGGCGCGCGCAGAAACGACGGAGAACGCCGCCGTTAACAGGAATAGGAGAATCGCGCTGGTAGGCAGTCGGGTGCGCATAAGGCTCACCCATAGGAACGCAGATTTCAGAGAAAAGTTTCGTCCAGCCCAACAATATTTGAAGTCTTAGGGCGACGGTCGCTACTCGTACCGCAGCGCGATGATCGGATCGACCCGCGTGGCCCGGCGCGCCGGGAAGTATGACGCGGCGGCAGATACCGCGATCAGGATCAGCGCGACCGCCACAAAGGTCACCGGGTCCGACGCGCTGATGCCGTAAAGGAAGCTGGCGAGGAGCCGCGTCAGCACCAAGCCCGCCGCAACTCCAATGCCGACTCCGAGCAGCGCATAGCGCAGCCCTTCGCCGACCACCGTGCGAAACACATCGCCGGGCTGCGCGCCAAGCGTAACGCGGATGCCGATTTCGTTAGTGCGCTGCGTCACCGAGTACGACATCACGCCATAAATGCCGACCGCGGCGAGCAGCAGCGCGAGTGCCGCGAAGATGCCGATGAGCCACGTCCGAAATCGAGGCTGCGCGACCGTAGCCGCCATGTTGTCTTCCATCGTGCGAATTTTCACGATGGGCTGATTGGGGTCGATCTCCGCCACCGCGCTGCGCAGCGACGACGCCTCCTGATGCGGATCAGCCGCCGTGCGCATCACAAGCGACAGCTCGAATTGCGGCAAAAGCTGATCCCCCTGCTTGTACGGCACGAACATTTCCGCCTTCGGGTCGAGTCCGAGCCCCTGCGTGACGTTCGAGACAACGCCAACGATTTCCATCGTCGGAACAGTGTTGTCGGGCGTCGCGCCAAGTTGAATACGGCGACCGAGCGGATTTTCATTGGCGAAATAAGTTTTCGCGAACGTGGAGTTGACCACCACAACCGGCGGCGAATGCTCCGTATCGGAGCGCGAAAGATAGCGGCCTTGCAGCAGCGGAATGCCCAGCGTTTCGAAATAATTCTTAGTCACGGTGCAATACCCGGCGGCGACGTATTCGTGCGGGCTCTTCGGCGGATGGCCGGTGATGTTGAAGTGGATGATGCTGCCGCTGCCGCTGACCGGCAGATACGACGCTGCTGCTGCGGAACGAACTCCCGGCAACGTTTGCGCGCGATCGATCACCCGATCGTAAAAGCTGTAGCGCTGATCGGGCCGCGCGTACGTAGTCTCCGATAGGGGAAGGTCAGCGACGAACAAATGGTCGGACTGGAAACCGATCGGCGTATCTTGCATGCGCTCGAAACTACGCAGCAGCAATCCGGACCCGACAAGCAGCAACATCGCTAGCGCGATTTCCGTGCAGATGAGTGCGCCGCGCAGACGGTGATGTCCTGGCCCGCTAGTCGAGCCGCGCGATCCTTCGTTGAGTGTTTCGCGCAAGTCGAGTCGCGTGGTGCGCAGCGCCGGCGCAATGCCAAAGACGAGACCAGTGATCACCGAGACTGCGATCGTGAAGATCAGAACCGAGCGATCGAGCGTCACGTCGAAAACCTGCGGAACTGATCCGTCAGAGATTTTCAGCAACGGCCCGAGCGACGCCTGCGCAAAAAGCAACCCGAGCACGCCGCCCGCGAGCGACAAAAGCACGCTCTCGGTTAAGAGCTGCCGGATCACTCGCCCTCGAGTGGCTCCCATCGATGTTCGTATCGCGACTTCGCGGCCTCGCGCCGCAGCCCGCGCCAGCAAAAGATTTGCGACGTTCGCGCACGAGATGAGCAGAACGAACGTGACCGCGCCAAGCAGCAACAGCAACGCCGGCCGCACGTTTTGCACCATCTGCGATTGCAGCGGCACCACGTCCGCGCTCGTGCCCGTGTTGTACTCGGGATACTGCTGCTCGAGGCGCTTGGTGATGCCGAGCATTTCGGTGCGTGCCTGTTCGCGCGTGACGTTCGGCTTCAGCCGGCCGATCACGATGATTCCCGGATGCCAGTTGCGATCGTCCGGCAGCGTCACCGCCCACGGCGTGAACGGCAGAAACACATCGGCCGGCTGCAGCAACTCGAATCCCGCGGGCATCACGCCCACAATTGTGTACGGGCGCGAATCGAGATCAATCGATTTTCCGATCGCATCCACCGCGCCTCCGAACTGGCGCTGCCACAAACCGTAGCTCAGAATCGCGACAGGCGATGCGCCGGCGCGATCTTCATCGGCGCGGAAATTTCGCCCGACATGCGTGTCGACGCCGAGCAGCGGAAACATCGGCGCCGTAACCATGCGCGCGTTCAGGCGTTGCGGCTCGCCGGCGCCGGTCAGCGTGATCGTATCGGCTCGTGTTCCCTCGAGCGATTCAAACGATGAACTCTGCGCGCGCCAATCGACATAGTTTTGATACGACGTGCTGATGATCGGAAAGGGGCCCTTTTCGGCGACGAGAATCAACCGCGACGGATCCTTATACGCGAGCGGCCGCAGCAGCACCGCGTTGACGACGCTAAAAATCGCAGTGTTCGCGCCGATCCCGAGCGCGAGCGTGAGAACGGCGATCGCGGTGAACGTGGGAGTCTTCAGCAGCAGTCGAAGCGCATACCGGAGGTCTTGCAGAAGCGTCTGCATGGGAAACCTCGATCGAACCTGGATTTAGGCAACCACTCGGCCCGGCGTCACGCGTCCAGCGCCCTGCATCTGCTTACGGCATCCGGGCGGACAAACCCTTGGTCGTTTGACGCGCCAGCAACCGGAACGTTTCCGCTTCCGCCGAAAATCTACTTCGCCTTGGGCCGATTTAAATACTTCTCGTAAAGCGCCTTGTGCTTGTTGTCGGTCGACGTCAGCTGCCCCTTAATAAAAAGGTAGCGGACATCGGTGGTGATTTCGAGCGGATCGCCGTTGGTGACGATGATGTTGGCGATTTTTCCATTTTCAAGCGTGCCGATCTGATCGGACAGGCCGAAAATTTGCGCCGGATAAATCGTGACGGCCTTGAGCGCTTCGTCGTAAGCGAGCCCGTGCGCGACGGCGTTAGCAGCTTGCTGGCCGAGGCGCCGTGCGAAGGAATTGTCGAAACTGCCGAACGCGAATTTCACATGGGAATTTGCGAGCTCGGCCGCGGTCGTCATCGAACGATCGTACGGATCGTCGTCGTCGAGCGGCTCGGTGAGCGTGGGCTGCAAGATCACCGGGATATTTTTCGAGCGAAGGAGATCTTTCACTTTGTACGACTCTGCGCCGCCCGCGAGGATCATTTTGATTTTCTGTTTGTCGCAGAATTCGACGGCGCTGCGAATTTCGCGCACACGACTTGCGAAAACGAGCACAGGAAGTTCGCCGCGAATCACGGGCACCAGCGCTTCGAGCTTCAAATCGCGTTGATATTCGGCGGGACCACCGTGGCCCCACGCGACCGCATAATGCCGCGCGTTTTCGAGCCAGTCGGAAAGCTCATCGACCTGCTTGTCGTATTCCTGCTTTGCTTCCGAGTACGGCCGCTGTTTGCGCGAGAACGTCGCGAAATCAAACGACTCCGTGTCGATCGTCGGCCAGTCGATCACCATCGCCACGCTCTTTTTAATGAGCATGTCGTTGATCGTCCAGCCGGCGAGGTGAATCGCGGAGGCTTGGCCTCCGAAAAGATTTGCAGAGCCGCGCGAATCGAAGCCACCACTCGCGGGAACGGCAAGAACTTCGGTGATGCCTGCCGCGCGCGTCACGGGAATGTGCTCGCTCGACGGCAAGATCGCGTCGGCGGCGACGGCGTCTGGATTTATTTTGCCGGTTTCGGTGGTGTCGACCGTCGCACTCACGGCGGAGATTTCGCTCAAGCCCATTTGCGTGACCGAATCGAACAGTCCGGGATAAATCTGCAATCCTTTGCCATCGATGACTTGCGCGCCGGCGGGGACGTCAACGTTTGTGCCGACGGCGGCGATCTTGCCGTCTTTGATAACCAACACGCCGTCGTCGATGGGCGCGCCGGCCAGCGTGAAGATTTTCGCGTGAGTGATGGCGATGGTGGCTGGTGGTTCTTGTTGCGCGAAGGCGGCTCCGGTAACGACGAGCGTCAAGCCGGCCGCGATCGCGATGCGTGAGAGGAGGCGGAGCTTCACAGCGCACCTCCGACGACAGCCGCATCATTTTGCATTTTTGGCTTTTCTTCCGGCTTCTTATCGCCAGGCTTCGCGTCCGATTTTTTCTCGTCTTTTTGTTCCTTCTTTTCTTTTTCGATCAGCGCTTTCTTTTCCTTCTCGAGATTCGGCCGATCGGCAATGTCTTTCTCCCGGTCGAACAACACGCGGCCATCGACGATCGTTTTCTGGACAACGGCGTAAGCGCTGAGCGGATCGCGATTGTAGATCACGATGTCCGCGTCTTTGCCCGTGTCGATCGAGCCGACGCGCTTGTCGATGCCCAGCTGCAACGCAGGATTGATGGTGACGAGCTTCAACGCCTCGTCGTGCGACAGTCCGCCGAACTTCATTGTCTTCGCAGCTTCCTGATTCAGGTGCGTCGCTTCTTCGGCGTCATCGGAGTTGATCGAGACAACGACGCCGCGGCGCGTCATCAGCGCTGCGTTGTACGGAATCGCGTTCCACGCTTCTTCCTTGTACGACCACCAATCGGAGAACGTCGACGCTCCGACACCGGCGGCTGCGAGTTCGTCGGCAACTTTGTAACCTTCGAGTACGTGCTGCAGCGTGCGGACCTTGAAACCGAATTCTTTCGCGACGCGCAACAGCATCAGGATTTCGTCTTCGCGGTAGCAGTGCGAATGAACGTAGCGCTTCCCTTCCAAAACTTCGACTAACGGATCGAGACGCAAATCGCGGCGCGGCGGAATCAAATTCTTTTCGCCGGCGTTGACATGCTTGTTGTAGTCGTCCCATTTCGCTTTATAGTCGCGCGCTTCGGAAAACGCTCCGCGAATCGTTTCTTCGACGCCCATGCGCGTAGCGGGATAGCGGGCTTCGGTTCCGCGGCCGCCGAAATTGGAATGCTTCGGATTTTCGCCGAGCGCGAACTTGATGCCGGGAACCGCGCCCTCAAACGGCAATTTGGAAGCGGGCTGGCCCCAACGCAGCTTGATCACAATCGTTTGGCCGCCGATTGGGTTCGCGCTTCCGTGCAAGATGTTCGCCGTTGTGACGCCGCCGGCGAGGTCGCGATAAATGTCGATGTCTTCTGGATTTAAGACGTCGGCAGTGTTTGCGATCGACGAAACCGCGATGCTGCCCTCGTTGACGTTCCCGTCGATGGCGATGTGCGAGTGGCAGTCGATGATTCCGGGCATCACGAACTCACCGTTGGCGTCGATGACTTGTGCGTCTTTCGGCGCTTTCACGGATGCGCCGATTTCGGCGATCTTGCCATCCTTAATAAGGATGGAGCCGTGCTCGATGGTCCCGTGCGAAATGGTGAGGATGGTCGCGTTTTGAATCAGGATGATCGGAGCCGTTTCAGAAGCTGGCGCGGGTTGCGCCGCGAAAAGTTTTGACGCCGTCGCCGCCATCAAAATCGCAGCGGACGTTGCAGTGAGTGTGACGACAAGTCGCTTGTTCATCGCACGCTCCCCGCATCCACTTTTGCTTCCGCATTCGCCGACGTGATCGACTTGTCGCTTGGCTTTGCTCCCGTGAAATCAATGTCCACGCCGACGCTGGCCACGTGAATGTTTCCTTTCAATGTTTTGCCGTCGAACGTACCAGAGAAAATCACGTCGCTGGGCGAATCTTCGATGGGAAGATTGATTTTGAAGCTGAATTTGTCGGCGCTGAGATTGCCGTCGATGATGCTGGAATTGCCGTGCTTGCTCTGCACCGTGCCGGAAAGCGAGCCGTCCGATGCCATTGAGATGTCGGCGGTCGCTTCGTCCGGACCTTCCGGCGAAGCGAATGTGAGCTTCCACTTGCCGGTGAGATCGCCCTTGGGCGGGTCCTTTGGTTTTTCCGGCTCGTGGATTGTGTATTTGCGTCCGTCGACGAAGACGTATTTGATCTTCGTTTTTTCGTTGAAGATATCCCCGTCGGCAACGACGAGGTTGGCGATCTTGCCTGTATCGATCGAGCCGAGGCGATCGGAGACACCGAAGATTTCAGCGGAAGATAATGTAAGCGCGCGAAGGGCTGCGTCCGTGCCCAGTCCGGCGTCGATCGCTTTTTTCGCAGCTTTCAGCGTGTCTTTCGGGCTCGTGGCGCCGCCGGAGTAAAACGCGAATTTAACGTTTGCTTTTGCGAGAGCGGCGGGCGAGGACGGCGCGCGATCGCGGAAGCGCAGCGCCTCCAGCGTCGGGCCTTTGTCGGGGTCCGCGTCCTTCTCGGCTTCGGGCCATTTCAGATTGACCAGCACCGGCAATTTTTTTGCTGCGATTTCGCCGGCGACTTCGTAGCTCATCTGCCCACCGTAAAGCGCGGCGGGTACGTGCCAGAGATCGACCAGCTCGAACGAGCGGCGAATCTGAATCGTGGTATTTGCTGGAATCAGGACGACCGCTTTGTCTTCGAGCGCGTCGGCGAGTGCGGAATCGGTGCGATCGTAACGAGGACGAGCCATACCGTGCGGATTTTTGTCGTAGATCGATTCCGCGCGACCGCTCCATTCGGTATCGATCCAAACCTGATGCACGTAACCGAGGGTGCCCATCAGCGAACCTGGAAAGCTCGCGAAACTGCCGGGCGGCTGCAGTGAAACTGGAATCGCCACCGGAGATTTCACCACGAGATCGCCGTTGCGTTCGCCGCCGAGATCGAGCAGCGCGGCTTGTCCTGGAAAAACACCGCCTTTGTGCGCGGAAATAACTGTCGTGAAACCGCCGCTGCGCCAGGTTTCGATGCGCTTGTCGCTCAATGTCGCTTCGCCGGCGGCGTCGCGCCACGGCGTGGATGCGGGGCGGTCTTCGGGTCCGCGCGCTGGAGGCGTCGATGAACGCGCGCCACCTTCGGGAGGCGGCGGCGAAACCAAGCCGACATCGGTAAAGGAATCGATCAGGCCGGGATAGACGGTGAGTCCTTTGCCGTCGATCACCCAGGTTTCTTGCGGGAAGTTCACGTCTTTGCCGACAGCGGTGATGACGCCGTGCGACACGATCACCGTGCCGTTTTCGATGCGTGGGCCAGAGACCGGGACGATCGTGGCGCCGCGAATCGCGAACGATTGCGGCTCGCCTCCCTGTGCCGCGGCGCGATACGGAAGTGCGGCGCTCAGCAGCGAGACGATGGCAAGTGCGGGGGCAAGTGTGGAGACGATCGCAGAGGCAAACGACAAACTTCGACGCAAGACACGATGCATTCGGAACTCCCTCAGTTGGGTTGCGTAGAGGACGCGGACCCTGACGTTGGTTTGGTAGACGGATGAGGCTAGTGGGAAGTTACGGGAGTGTCAAGAAGCGGGAGCGATGGCGGCAATTTTATGAAGTGGAGTATGGAGCGGACTTCGGAGTTGCGATACGAGAGGTCGTCGCTCGGATAGCTCGAACGATCGGTTTCGTGCGGTTGAACCCAAATATTTCTTCCCAAGGGCCAAACTTTTAGGGAACTTCGTTCGTCCAGTCATCGTATTGCATTCCAATAGGAACGGTGGCAGGGTGCTATTGGCAAGCCATAGGAGGCGTTGGATGGGCGAGAAAACGGACGTCTGGCAGGGGACGCTGGCGCTGATGGTGCTGAAAACATTGGAGATGCTCGGGTCCCTGCACGGTTACGGGATCGCGCGGCGCATCGAGCAGACCAGCGGCGATCTGCTGTCTGTGAATTACGGGACGCTCTACCCTGCCCTGCTCAAGCTGGAGCAAGAGGGCTATATCGATTCGGAGTGGGGAGTTTCCGACAACAAGCGAAAGGCAAAATTTTACCGGCTGACGCGCGCCGGGCGAAAGCAGTTGGCGCGCGAAGCGAAAGAATGGGGACAGACGACGGCGATTCTGGCGCGATTTCTGGCGCCGGGTGAGGAGCAGTCATGAGAGGAATTCGAGCATGGTTCTTGCGGCTGCGGAATTTTTTTAGCGGTGGAAAAAACGCAGAACAGGACTTCGCGGCCGAGATGCAGAGCAATCTGCAACTGCACATCGACGAAAATCTGCGCCGCGGAATGAGCGCCGAAGAGGCGCGGCGCGAAGCGCTGATGCGGCTCGGCGGTATCGCGCAGACTGAAGAGATGGTGCGCGACCGGCGGAGCCTGCCGTGGCTGGAATCGTTTGCGCAAGACTTTCGTTTTGCGAGCCGGATGCTGTTGAAGAATCCGGGATTTACGATCACCGCGGTTCTGATTCTCGCGTTGGGAATCGGCGCCAATGCGGCGATGTTCAGCGTCGTGCGCGCGGTGTTATTGCGGCCGCTCGCATACTCGCAGCCCGATCGAATCGTTCGCGTCGCAACTCTCTGGACGAAATCGGGGCACCAGGGACAAGTTTCCGCGCCAGATTTTCACGATTGGCATGATCAGAGCACCGCGTTTGAACACATGGCGATTTACGCCAACTACGAAATGCCCATCTCGGTGGGCACTGGCGCAAACGCTATCGCGGAATTTCCGATGGCTACGGCAATCTCTTCCGACTTTTTCGAGTGTTTCGGCATCGCGCCGGCGATTGGTCGCGAGTTCACTTCGGACGAATTGAAAGTCGGCGGCGCAGGAGCCGTCATCGTCAGTTATGGATTCGCTGTGCGCAGTTTCGCCGAGCCGCAACTCGCCATCGGCAAAGCAGTCGTGGCCGACGGGAAATCGCTCGACATCGTCGGCGTAATGCCGCCGGGGTTCGGCTTCCCGGAAAAGACCGACGTGTGGCTCACCGAGGGAATCTTCGGAGAAGAAACGCCGTCGCGCTCGGCGCACAATTATCGCGTCGTCGGCAAGCTGAAGGACGGAGTCGATCTGGCGGAAGCGCAAACGCAAATGACCGCGATCGGGTCGCGGCTGGAAGCGCAATATCCGGATTCCAACAAGACGAAGAGCGTGGCGGTCACGCGGCTTCGTGATTTTCTAGTCAGCGACTATCGATTGACGCTGCTCGTGATGCTGGCGGCGGTTGGTGTCGTGTTGCTGATCGCGTGCGCGAACCTCGCGAATATGTTGCTGGCGCGCGCCGTGGGGCGGATACGAGAAATCGCGATCCGTACCGCGATCGGAGCCGGACGCGGACGGATCGTGAGACAACTGGTAACTGAGAGTGTTGCGCTGGCACTCTTCGCCGCACTTGTGGGCGTGCTCGTCGCGTATTGGGGCGTGAAGACGATGGTGGCGCTCGCGCCGCCGGATGTGCCCCGACTTTCCGAAGCAGGCATCGACGGCGGCGTCTTGCTGTTTGCGCTAGCGATTTCCCTTTTGGCGAGCCTCGTGTTTGGGCTTGCGCCGGCTCTTCAGGTGCTGCGCGTCGACATAAATTCCGCGCTGAAACAGAGCGTGCGGCGAGCTGGTGGGGGCACGCTCGCTGACCGATTGCGTCAGGGGCTTGTGGTTGCTGAAATCGCGCTGTCGGTGGTGCTCGTTGCCGGAGCTGGATTGCTCGTGAAGAGCCTGCTCGCGCTGCAAAATGTGCAGCTTGGAATTACTTCGGAACGAATCGTCATGGCCGAGACCAGCGTGCCTTCAACCGACTTAGACACTGCAAAGCGCGGAATTCGTTTTTATTCACAGCTGCAGCCGGAATTGCGCGCGTTTCCCGGCGTGCACAATGTGGCAGCCACGACGATGGTTCCGGGTTACACGAGCTCGAACGGCATTTATTTCGTAGATCATTTGCCGACGAACTTTGACATCACCGGCCCAAATGCGATCTTTACGGTTGTGACGCCCGCCGCATTCGCGACGATGGGAATTCCGTTGCGCACGGGCCGCGATTTCAACGATGGCGACGTTTACGATGCGCCATTCACAGCGGTGATCAATGACGCGCTCGCGCGACGGACGTTTCCGAATCAGGATCCGATCGGGCGCATGATTTTTTGCGGGCTCGACTCGGGCAAAGGGATGAAGATTGTCGGAGTGGTCGGGAACGTTCGCCAGCAAGGGCCGACGAGCGAACCGGAAGCGGAAATCTACATGCCGTATCTGCAACACCCGCAGCCAGCGACCAATATGCGCGTAATTGTGCGGACAGACGCGGAACCCGGCGCGATCACTGCGGCGATGCGAGAAAAGATGCGGGTGATCTCGCCCGACGTGCCTGCGAAGTTTTCAACGATGGAACAAGCGCTGTCGGAAAACATCGCGGCGCCGCGATTTCGGACGCTGTTGCTGGGGATTTTTGCGGGGCTGGCGGTTTGTCTGGCCCTGGCGGGAGTTTACGGTGTGATGTCATACGTCGTGGGGCAGCGGGCGAACGAGATTGGCTTGCGCATGGCGCTAGGTGCCAGTCCCGGTGAGATTTTGAGGCTCGTGTTGCGGCAGGCGTTGGTGCTCGCTGGAATGGGAATTGTGATCGGGTTCGCCGGAGCGGCGGCTGTGACGCGATTGCTGGCGAGCATGTTGTTTGGCGTGAAGCCGAGTGATCCGGCGACTTACGCGGCGGTGATTGGGATTGTGCTCGCGGCGGCGCTGCTGGCGAGTTACATTCCGGCGCGTCGGGCGATGCGGGTCGATCCGATGGTGGCGTTGCGATACGAGTAGTTAGCTGCTGGCCCACTTGGCCGGTTCCGCTTCGGGAAGCTTTGGGTATACCCCCCGGTTGGTTTTGCTGAGAGTGAATATATTGTCTGGATTGTTCGGGTTACGAGTTTTGGAGCTCGTGAACTTTGCAAAGAGTGTGTAGGGGATTTGTTTTGTGTTGGTTACACGGCGTTGAGTTTCGCCGGGTGTTCGCGTGTCGATCGGAATGCGCGAACTCTAAGCCGTCAGAGGCTTAGAACCCGTTCCAAAATGGAACGAGCGGCGGGGTTAGCCGTCGCTCGTGGTATTCCACGCCGGTTATATTACCACAGAGGCACTTTCGTGTCAAGAGGTAGAGGTCGTGCTTACGTTGAGATCCTTCGGCGACCTTCGGTCGCCTCAGGGTGACAAATCCTCTCTCATCCAAGTTTCGGGCAGTTTGGTTTAGTTGGGCTTCTTTTTGCCGAAGAGGCCGCCGAGTTGTTGAATGGCGCCGGCGGGGTTTTGTTTGATGTTGCCGATTGCGTTTTGTCCGCCGGGAGCAGCGCCGCCGGCGCAGCCGCCGCCAAGTTGGGACTTCAGCAGTCCAGCGGCGAGGCCGCCTACGTCGGGGATGAATTTCGGATCGCTTGTGGTGCCTTGGATTTGAAATGGAACGGTGGTCGTGCCGCCTTTGCATTTGGTTGCGCCGCCGCCCATCACCTGGCCGAGAAGCGCTCCGGCACCACCTGCAACTGGGCTTGCAGTGAGCAACGAGTCCGAGACGTTTGCGGCCATTTTAAAGTCCATCTGGTTTTTCGCATTAATGGTGCCGCCACCGACGACCGTTCCGAGTTGGGGCATGACAGCGTTGAAGCTGTCCGCCTGGATCCCTTCCGGCGCAACTCGAACATTGGACGTCATCTTCTCAATCGAGAGATCCTGACCTGTTTTTATGCCCGTGAGAGCGGAGACCGACGAGAGTTTGGAGCCGAGGTCGAAGCCGGCGAGTTTTGCGCCGAAGAGACCGACGTTGCCGCTTGTGACGAGCTTGTCGGTGGGACCGTTGAGATTGAGGGTGGTGTTGAGCGTGCCCTGTGTGAGTGACGCGCCTTTTGGAAGATTGACGCCGAGGGCGGGCAGAAAGGCTTGCAAATCCTTTACCGGGAGACTTTGGCCATCGACCTTGATGTGGAGAACGGCGCCGGCTGCCGGAATTTCATACGTGCCGGAGAGATTGAGGGCTGCAGTTCCAATCTTGAGGACCGACGGATTTAACACGCCGGTATTCTTGAGCAGGTCGTATTTCGTGTCGAAATTGATCATGACGGGTTCGCTGGCCGGCGTTCCACCCGCGACCAGCAGAGCTTTCGAGAGCTTGGTGGTGCCTTTTGTGGATGCGGAACCGTTTTGCGAGGAAATGTTGCCGGTGAGATCGAGGATGCCGCCAAGGCCAGCGGACGGATCGACAAAACCGGTGGAAGCGAGGTTGAGCGAATTTACGGTGAGTTTCGCATCGAGAGGTGTGAGGACGGAGTTTGTGGCATTCACGGGGCCGCAGGTGCCGTCGATTTTGAAGTTGCCACCGCCGGGCAAATCGGCGGTGACCGTTACGGGGAACTTGGAGACGAGCGAAACGTTGGTCGCTACGACGCTGACGTTGCTGTAGTTGCTCTTTTTTGCGGAGCCGACGGAACTGACCGTGATCTGGCCGTTCTTGAGTTCGAGCTTCTGAACGGTGAAGGCGGGCGGAGCACCGGACGCTGGCGTGGCTTGTGCCGCGGGCTTGCCGGCAGGAGCGGCCGGAGCCGAAGGCGCGGCGGCGGGAGTGGCTTGCGCTTGTGCTTTCGTGGGAGACGCGCCGAGCGTCGAGTAGTTCCAGTCACCGTTGGCGTTGCGAATCAGCGAGACTTGCGGGCTGTCGATGACGATGCCAGTGACGTTGAGCGTCTTGGACATGATCAGAGGCATGACATCGACGCCGACATTTACCGATTTCGCGGTGAGAAACGGGGCGGAACTGAATTTCGCGTCGTCGGCGATGGAGAGGTTGTCGGCACCGAGCGAGCCACTGAACAGGGAGAGGCTCAGATTGCCAATTTCAACTTTGCGGCCCAAGGCAGCAGAAGCCTGCTCTTCGATTTGCGGACGGAAGTGGTTGACCGGGATGAGGAACGGGGCGATCACGACGATCAAAATGAGAACGACGATGACAATCCCGATAATCTTGAGTGTGCGACCCATGGGAACCTCCGAACAAGGTGGGAATCGAAAACACGAAGCCGTCGAGTGGCAAATCATAGCACACCCTTTCGGGCGACGATGTACGAGGGAAACCTGATAGGCTCGAAAAGAGTGAGGCGAACTCGCCTAGCCGAATGCACGCATGGTGCATCTAAGTGCTGAATCGCCGTACCACATCGGCGAGTATCCGTTTATCGCAAACCGCACGGACCGCGTAGGGTGAAAGCAGCGCGGATGTCGCTTCTGGGGGAACGTTGGCGTATCTGGGATTCCGTACCGTAGGGTCTAAGTTTTTGTGCATTTTGATGTTTGTAGTGGGCACATTGGCGGCGACGCTTGGAAGTGCAACCACGACGTGGGCTCAAACCAACGAGCAAGCGACGCAGACTGCTCCACTTCCCGACACGCCAACAGCGCAAGCGCCCGCGCAACAGCCACAATCTCAACTAAAACATTCGATTGAAGTGCTGGGGAAGAGGTCGATCTTCTTTCCGGAACTGGCGCACGAACGGCGGCCGCTGACTTCAAAAGAGAAATTTGAACTGGCGGTGGATGAGACGATCGCGCCGTCGCGATTTCTTGGCTCGGCATTCACGGCGGGCATCGGCCAGGCGCGCGATTCGCTACATGACTACGGACAGGGCTGGGAAGGATACGGAAAGCGATACGGATCGTCGGTGGCGAGCAACGCTTCGAGCCATTTGTTCGGAACGGGGTTGATTCCTTCGCTGACGCATGAAGATCCGCGTTATTTCGTGAAGCTATTCGGCAGCCCAAAGAGCCGCATCCTCTACGCGATGACGCGTGTAATCATCACGCGGACCGACGACGGGCGATCGACATTCAATTGGTCGAACGTGATGGGCGGGCTGATGGCGGAAGGTCTGGCGACCAGCTACCTGCCGGACAGCGAACGAACGGCCGGGAAAACGTTCACGCGGTTTGGTGTGCGCATCGGATTCAGCGCGCTGGACAACGTGGTGAAAGAATACTGGCCGACGATTTTCAAGAGTTTGCGGATCAACAAGATTATTCCGCCCGAGAGGTCGGATCCCGGGACGGTGACTCCGCAAGTCGGTCCGCCTGCACCACCTCCACAGAAGGAACCGCAGCACTAGCAAACTGTGTTTTTGCAGAAACGAGTGATTCGCATGAAGGAACGGCACACAGTAACGGCCGGCCCCGCGAAGCGTTTTCAACGCAGTAGTGTGGTCATGGCGCAGATGGCGTTGGTCATGACTGGGCTCATCGCCAGCATCGCGCTGCCTGCCATCCTTCATTCACAAGAAAAGAAGCCGCAGCAGACCGCGGACCGAGGGGTTCGGGTGGCGATGCATAACGTGAAATACCGGTTCGCAGAAAATGTATCGGTACAGATCAATGAGCTGAAAGGGGCGATTGTGCCGATTGGCAGTGATCAAATGCCGGTTTTTGACGATAAGGATTCGTTCAAGGTTCACATCGATGCGGCGGAGGTGGCAATCAGCCCGCAGGATGTGGCGAACCTGCTGAATCAATTTGTTTTTTCGCGGCCGGGGTCGCAGCTTTCTGGAATTTCTGTGGCGACGAATACGCAACATGGAAAGCACGAAGGACATCTGAAAATCAAAGGGCGACTGAAGGATAAAGGCGACATTCCGTTTGAACTGGAAGGAGCGCTGATTCCCACTCCGGACGGCAAGCTGCGGCTGCACGCCGACAAAATGAAGGCGTTGAAGATTCCGATTTCGGGATTGATGGAAGCGTTCGGCGTGGAGGTGGATAACCTGATCAAGTCAGGCAAGGTGCCGGGAGTCGACGCGCAAGAAAACGATTTGATTTTCGATCTGGAGCGGATGCTGCCGTCGCCGCAGATCGAGGGCAAGGTGACGAAGGTGCGCGTCGAGCCGAATACGATCGTGTACACGATCGCGAGTGATCCGAGCAGTGGGAGAGATGAGAGCGCGGACAATCGGAAGGCGATGCCGAAGCTGCGGGGAAACTATATGTCGTTTCGAGGGAATCGGATGGAAGTCGGGAAATTTGCGATGGAAGATTGCGACATCGTGATGATGGATATGGATCCGAGCGATCCGATGGATTTTTTTCTTGATAGGTACAAAGAGCAGCTGGCGGCGGGTTATTTGAAGATTGCGACGAGTTCGCAGGTGCGGGCGTATATCAAGGATTATGGGAAATTGGCGGCGGGGAAGAATGCTGCGGCGGCAGCGCCGGTGACAGAGCCTGCGGCGAAGAAGTAGAAGGTCTGTTGAATCCAGCAAAGAATAGTTGACAGAGAGAGGCGTAGGCTCTAGCGTTTCGGGCGGCTGGTAAACGCTTACTTCGATTTGCAGTGCGCATTTCCATTCAGGAGATTCCGCTTATGCCACGTTCGACGCGACGCTCATTTTTGAAAACGACTGCTGCAGCAGGGTTGGCCGGATCGGCGAATGTTTTGTTGGGGGGGCCGTCGTGGGCACGCGCGTCGAAGGCGGGAGCTGACGCGACCGCGCGGGTTTATCTCGATACGCGGCGGTGCATTTCGCCGATCGATCGGAATTTGTTTGGGTCGTTTCTGGAGCATCTTGGGCGGGCGATTTACGAGGGCATTTACGATCCGGGATCGAAGCTGTCGGACTCGAACGGATTTCGCAAAGACACGCTGGAGGAGATTCGGAAGATCAATGTGCCGATTATTCGTTATCCCGGCGGGAATTTTGTGTCGGGATACAACTGGCTGGACGGCATCGGACCGAAGAAGGACCGGCCGACGACGCTGGACAAGGCGTGGAATTCGCTGAATTCGAATCAGTTTGGCACGGACGAGTTTATGACGTGGTGCAAGCTGGCGGGGACGAAGCCGCTGATGGGACTGAATCTTGGCACGGGCACGCCGGAGCAGGCAGCGGCGCTGGTGGAGTATTGCAACGTCGAAAAGGGGACGCAGTGGAGCGAGCTGCGGCGGAAGAATGGCAACGCCGAGCCATATAAGGTGGAGCACTGGTGCCTGGGAAATGAAATGGATGGGCCATGGCAGATCGGCCACATGTCGGCGACGGAGTATGGATATAAGGCGGCGGATGCGGCGCGGCAGATGCGGTATGTCGATAATTCGCTGAAGCTGATTGCGTGCGGATCTTCCAGTTCGGGTATGCCGACGTATCTCGAGTGGGATCGCGAAGTGCTGGAGCAGTGTTACGAGTATGTCGATGGGCTGTCGCTGCATCGGTATTTCGACAATTCGGATACGACGGGCGGAGATTCGGCGCATTTCCTGGCGATGAATCTGACGATGGACCGGCAGATTACGGAGTCGCTCGCGGTGTGCGATCTGGTGCGCGGGCATAAGAGGTCGCCGAAGCAACTTTGGCTTTCGTTCGACGAGTGGAATGTGTGGTATCGCGAGCGGCGGGGCGATGCGGTGGACGGGCACAAAACGTCGGCGCCGCATTTGCTCGAAGAGATTTACAACCTGGAAGATGCGCTGCTGGTGGGCGGATTGCTGAATACGCTGATTCGGAATTCGAATCGCGTGAAGATTGGATGTTTGGCGCAGTTGGTGAACGTGATTGCGCCGATCATGACGAATGCGGATGGAGTGTTTTTGCAGACGATTTTCTATCCGTATAGCTGGGCGTTGGAGTTTGCGCGTGGGGCGGCGCTGGATGTGATGGTGGAATCGTCTTCGTATGATGTGAAGGGATTGTATGGAAGTCGCGATGAGAAGACGACGAGCGTGCCGCATCTGGATGTGTCGGGGTCGTATGACGCTGCGAGCGGGACCGCGGTGGCGTTTATTTTGAATCGCGATTTGGCGAAAGCGCATGAGGTTGAGATTGTCTGGGAGGATAAGGCGCCGACGAAGGTGCAGGCGGCTTGGGTTTTGACGGGCGATGACTTGAAGGCGGTGAATAGTTTTCAGGCGCCGAAGAAAGTTGTGCCGACGGAGTTTGCGAAGCCGACGACGAGTGGCGGGAGGACGAAGTTTGAGGTGCCGGCGAAGAGTTACACGATGGTGCAGTGGGGGATGTGAAGGCGTCGCGGGCGGTGCAACGCGCCGAGGCGCGACGGACTGCACGGATAAGTAGTACTTGGACTGAAAGTTGAGATCCTTCGGCCTCCCTTTGGGCGGCGCTCAGGATGACAACGCTTTATTCAAATGATCGTGCTATTCAAGTGATCGTGCCGAGATGGGGCGCAGCGTGCTGCGCCCCTATTCATTTTCGGCGAGTTTTTCGACGTTCGTTAGCGGGCGGAGAATTTGAAGATTGTGACGGTGTGGTATTTCTGTTTTGGTTTTAGTTCGGTGGTTGGGAAGTCGGGATGATTTGGCGAATCTGGGAAATGCTGCGTTTCGAGGCACAGGGCTGATCGGTGGCCATAGGATACGCCGCCCTTCCCTTTTACGGTGCCGTCGAGAAAATTGCCGGTGTAGAACTGGATGCCGGGCTGGTCGGTGAGGACTTGTAGGACGCGGCCGGTGGTCGGCTCGAAAACTTCGGCGGCTAGCGCGACTTTTCCATCTTTCGAATCGAGCACCCAGTTGTGATCGTAGCCATGGCCGAGCTTGATTTGCTCGTCGTCAGCTTCGATGCGCGCGCCGACTGCGGTCGACTTGGTGAAATCAAAGGGCGTGCCCGCTACAGCCTTCAGTTCGCCAGTGGGAATCAAGCCAGCATCGACCGGGGTGAACTTGGACGCTTGCAGCGTGAGCATGTTGCCGAGAATGTCGCCTTTGCCCTGGCCGGCGAGATTGAAATAGGAGTGATTCGTGAGATTGACGACGGTGTCTTTGTCGGTGGTGGCGTTGTAGTCGAGTTTCAGTTCGCCACCTGCGAGCGTGTAGCGAACAACGGCGGTGAGCGTGCCGGGGTAGCCGGCTTCGCCATTCTTGCTGACGTAGGTCAGCTCGACGCCACCGGGGATTTCTTTGCCCTTCCAAACTTGATTGTTGAAGCCGTGCGGTCCGCCGTGGAGCGAATTCGGCGCGTTGTTGATCGGCAGGTTGTAGGTTTTGCCGTCGAGCGAGAACTGGCCTTTGGCGATGCGGTTCGCGTAGCGTCCGATAAGCGCCCCAAAAAATGCGCCACCTTTGGCCGCATTGCTGTTGCTGTAATAGCCGTCGAGATCGTCGAAGCCGAGCACGATGTCGGCGGAGTTGCCGTTGCGATCGGGCGTCTTGAGCGAGACGAGGATGCCGCCATAGGTGATGATCGTCGCTTCGACGGTTCCGTCGGTCAGCGTGTAGGACTCGATTTGAGTTCCGTCGGGCATTTTTCCAAATGGCTGTGTTGTCACGGTTGTCTTCGCTCCCGCTAAAGTTGCGCACATACCGAAACAAAGGATTCCGATCGCGATCGATTTCAGCATTTTGAGTCAGCCTCGGAAACTTCGCAAAGAATGGAGTGCTAATTACGCCTCGGCACTGTAAGGCAGCGAGGAACTGGTGTCAATTTCTCGTACACTACAGATTCCGCATAACTTACGACGCGGGCGGACGGTTTGGTGGGGCAGTGGCGAATCGGGTGGCGTAACCGTTACCCCTAGAAGGCAATTGATGGAAACGCTGTATTCGCCGGCTATGTCTAATACTCCAAACTAGTTAGGCCCCGAAGGTCCCTGCAGGAGGTTCAGGATGAGTTTGAGGATCATGGTGGTCGACGACTCAGAAGCTACGCGACGTGTCGTGTCGGCCTTGGTCGGGACGCGGTGGACGGTGTGTGGATCGGCGGAAAACGGCAGGACCGCGGTGGAGAAGTTTGTCGAGCTTAGCCCGGATCTGGTTCTACTCGATCTCGGCATGCCCGATATCGACGGGCTTGAAGTCGGGCGCCAGATCCGAGCGATCAACGCGACAGCGCAGATGATCCTGTTTACGGTTTCGGATCCGTGGGGATTGGAAGTGCCTGCGCGTAAGGCGGGGTTTACGCACGTCATCTCGAAATCGGAACCCTGGAAATTGATCGACATTATTAATGGGATTGTCGCTGGGCGCGAACGTGGCAGCGATGACGATCCTGGCGAAGGGTCCAAGCCGAAGGGTTCTGTTCACTAGGATTTGTTGGTCTGACTACAGCGTCCCTCTTTTAAAAACATTCGCGGCTTGACGAGTTTGGTGCGGGTGGTGTCCTATTCCCAACCGCAACACTGATCTCATTTACGTCTACGAGCGCGATGCTAGCCCTGTTGGGTTTCCTCACAATTGCAATTTTGTTGGGCGCGATTCTCAGCCGGAGAGTTTCTCCCCTGACGGCGCTGGTCGTGGTGCCGGTTGTCGCGTCGATTGCGGGAGGATTCGGAGTTCGCACCGGCGGATTCATGGTGCATGGAATCCAAAGCGTGGCGAATGTGGCGGGGATGTTTGTGTTCGCGATTTTGTTTTTTGGCGTGATGACCGACGCCGGGATGCTTGACCCGATCATTGATCGGATTTTGCGCGCGGTCGGCAGCCATCCGCCGCGGATTGTGGTGGGCACGGCGCTTCTGGCGCTGCTGGTTCATCTGGATGGCTCGGGAGCGGTGACGTTTCTGATCACGATTCCCGCGATGCTGCCGCTGTATGACCGGCTGGGCATGGACAAGCGGGTGCTGGCGTGCGCGGCGTCGATGGCGGCGGGTGTCAATTTTCTGCCGTGGACGGGGCCGATGATTCGCGCGTCGGCGGCGTTGCATATTCCAGTGCTCACGATTTTTCGGCCGCTGCTGCCGGTGCAGATTGCAGGGTTGGTGTTTGTGTTTGGGAGCGCGTGGTGGCTGGGGAGGCGCGAGGCGGCGAGACTTGGGCTCCTCGGCGCCGGTGGTGAGAACGCGGCTTTCGTTGCGCGCGAGATTCGAGCGGAAGAGTTGGCGCTTCGGCGACCGAGATTGTTTTGGTTCAACGTGGCGCTGACGATTGCGCTCGTAGTAGGGATGGTGGCGTTTCGGCTCGATCCGTTTGTTGTATTTATGGTTGGGTTCGTGATCGCGATCGCGGTGAATTATCCGGATCTGACGATGCAACGCGAGCGAATCGACGCACATGCGCGCGCGGCATTGATGATGGCGGCGATTCTTTTTGCGGCGGGCGCGTTCACCGGGATTATGAAAGAGTCAGGAATGCTGAGCGCGATGGCGGCGTCGGCGATTCACGCGGTGCCAGTGAGAATGGCACATCATTTGCCGTTTGGTCTGGCGCTGATTTCGATGCCGCTGAGCCTGCTGTTCGACCCTGATTCGTTTTATTTCGGTGTGCTGCCGGTGCTTTCGGAAGTTGCCGGTGGATTTGGCGTGCCGGCCGTGCAGATGGCGCAGGCTTCTATCCTGGGGCAAATGACGACGGGGTTTCCGATCAGCCCGCTAACGCCGGCGACGTTCTTGATTGTTGGACTGGCGGGAGTGGAGTTGAGAGATCATCAGAAATTCAGCTTCCCATTTCTGTTTGGAGCCACTCTTTTTATGGCAATTGTGGCTCTGTTGCTAGGCGTCTTCCCTCTTTGACGACTTGTATTGATTTTCCGAACCAGATTGGGGATTTCAAGCGGTTTTGATGATTTGAGGTGATATCGCCACGCACGTAGTGCAGCAAGAATTAGCGAACTCTTATTTGCCAGCAGCGTTTCGGTGAGTTATAACTTTTTGAGTAAGATCCCCGCTTGAGGCTGCCCGTGCAAGACTCGCAACCCGATCCTGATTCTCAGTTTCACAGCGTTCACTTCTTCGAACCGTCTCAATTCCCTGCTGCGGAAGTCGCGGGTTTTCTCCATCAAGGACTCAATCAAGGCGAAGCCGCCATCTTGATGGCATCCCTGGATCACGCCTCAAAAGTCGAAGCGAAGATTGAAGAATTGGGTTTCAGCATTCGCGTTTTGCACGCCGCGGGACTATGGGACGTGACCGACGTAGAAGATATGCTTCGAGCCTTCGAAGCCGGCACACCAGCAGTCACGATTGTCGAGAACTTCATCGAAGCGAGCGTGAGACCGGCTCTGCAAAAAGCGCCCAGCAAACGCATTCGAATCTACGGAGAACTCGAGGACGCACTTCTCGGCCGACTCGGAAATGCCGAAGCAGCGTTGACGGTAGAGCGTTACGGAAATCGATTGGTAGCCGAAGGCGCGACAAAAATCTACTGCGGCTATTCGACGAACGCGTTTCCCGATGCAAGTTTCGCAAAGCCGTTTATCAAACTGTGTCAATTGCACGACCGAGTTCACAACAGCCTGAATGATCGCGACGACTGGCGCTTTCAGATGGCCGAAAAGATGTCGAGCCTCTAGTTAGAGTCAGCTCAAACTTCTCCGCACTTCGACCGCAGAGCAAATCGATATAAACTGTGCCGCAAGGTCGGCATTTATTTTACGGAGAAGAAGATGAGAATCCATCCTCTTGTGGTCGGATTTCTGGCGTTGTGCGGCTTGGCGGCGATACTGGTGTGTTCCGCGCCTGCGGCGACATCATCTCTTTCGCAAGAATCCGCGGCAGCGACACACAATTTTTCAAGGGATACAAAAATTTGGGTCAGCAATTTTGAGCTCGACGCCGGCGACGTGAAGACCGATAAAGGAGGCGTCATCGGCGAGGTGCGACCGGGCATTCTGGAGCGGCCACGAAAAAAGAGGGAGCAAGATCCGGAATACCAAGCCAAAAAGATCGTCGATCTGATGGCGAAGAGCCTCGTGGAGGACTTGCAAAAGGGCGGATACAAAGCCGAACGGCTGATGCCCGGTGATGCTCAACCTGCGACGGGCGAGTGGGTTACCGGCGTCTTCACCGAAGTGGATGAAGGCAATCGCCGTCGCCGCGCGATCGTTGGCTTTGGTTCAGGCGAAGCGAAGATGGACCTCTACGTGAAACTGGCCGACCTCGCCGCGCCGCAGAAACCACTCTACGAAGTGGCCAACAACGAAAACAGTGGCAAGAAGATTGGTGCGGTGATCACGATGAATCCGTACGTCGCCGCTGCAAAATTTGTGATGGAAAAGAATGCGCCGGACAAGACAGTGAAGAAAACGGCGGCGGATATCGCGAAGGAAATCGAATCGCACATGCGGTAGATTACTCGCGCTTCGATTCGTTCACGGCGCCGGCGATTTGGTCGTATGTGGGATCGGCGTATTCCCACTGCAAGCCGTTTTGTCGCTTCAGGAAATCTGTCACGTCGCCCAGGTGCACTTGCGATGGCACGTTGATCGATATCAACTTCGGTGGCATCCCTTCGTAGGTGCAACCGAGGTCGCGAAGCCTCTGTAAAACCACCTCAGCTTCCCGATCCGTGGATTTATATTGTTGAAAAATTATGCGGACAGTTCGATTGCCAGACTTTTTTACACATCGAACGAACTCCAGAGCACCGTTTCCGCCCGGTCCTGCCTCAACCGTGTCCATCCAGGACACTTCGTAGGCGAAGAATGGGCTATTGTCGAGTCGATAGAGGTTCGATTCAACCGGAGTGGCCCACAGAGTTTCGGTGAAAGCGTCTCGCTTATCCTGGAAAGTGACTTTGACCATGCTGTGTGGCTTTCAGTCACTGTTTTGGCGCCTTGTTCAAGATAGCCTCGAAACGCGGGTCGCCGCGGAACGACTTCCAATCGTCGTCGTTGCGCACGGTTTCGACATCGGTGTAACCGTGCTCGAAGGTTTTCTCGAGACGATCGAGCGCTTCATCCCGGTTTCCTTCAGCGGCCGCGCCCGTTGCCAGCGCATACCAAGCGTTGGGCGCGAGATTGTCCACCTTGGATTTCTCCGCCAAATGCAGCGCCTCATTCAAAATTTGCTCGGCCTCTTTATTCTTGCGCTCGTGCGCGAGCGTGACGCCTAGATCTTCCATGTGTTCAATGGTCCGCGGATGATCGGCGCCCAATACCTTTTGGTCGAGGTCCCGCAGTTCGCGAAAACTTTTCTCGGCTCCCGCGTAGTCGCCCTCACCCATGAGAATTTCGGCAAGCGCGACACGCGTGGAGAGCGTCATGAAATGTTCGTCGCCCAAAACCTTGCGCTGTATTGGCAAAGCTTCCTCGTACATGGCGCGAGCTTCCGCATATCGCTTTTCGTCCTTCAGCGTCGCGGCGAGATTCGTCATGGCCATCAAGGTGTCGGGATGATCGGGTCCCAGTTTGCGCTTTTGAATCTCAAACGCATCCTTTAGCAGCTTTTCAGAATCTGCTTCCTTATGCTGACTGTTCAGTGTGTTCGCCAACAGCTGCATCGATTCCATGGTGTCGGGATGCTCAGGCCCAAAAACGCGGCGACGCGTGCCGAGCAGTTCGCGCTGTAAAACCTCGGCTTCGGCATAGCGTCCCTGAACCTGGTACGTCGCCGAGAGATTGCCCAGTGCGCCTAGCGTGTCGCGGGCTTCGTTCCCGGAGACCTCTCGCCTTAGTTGCAAGACCTCGCGAAATAACTTCTCCGCTTCAACGTAGTGACCCTGCATGTACTCATCGATAGCGACCGCATTCATCGAACTCAGCGTTTGTGGATCGCGCAGGCCCAGCACCCGCCGGCGAATTTCGAGCGAACGATGGTTGAGTGGCAGCGACTCGGCTA
This sequence comes from Candidatus Acidiferrum sp., assembly GCA_036493835.1. Taxonomy (GTDB): domain Bacteria; phylum Acidobacteriota; class Terriglobia; order Acidiferrales; family UBA7541; genus Acidiferrum. The sequence continues at coordinate 86,445 of DASXPD010000119.1, forward strand.
CAAGGCCCAGGTTTTCATACGTTTTCGCCATCGTGTACATCAAGCGCGCCTGCACTTCGGGGTCGTTCGCCAACCCGGTCTCAATTTCCTTTGAAGCTTTGTCGAGGAGTTCTCGCGCCGTGACGGCGTTTCCCTTTGCTTCGCTGGGATCAGGAACGCCAAACATGTTCACCATGAAGTCGGAGACACGTTTCGATGTCGCGGCTTCCCGATTCGCGCGGTCGCGCTCTCTGGCGATGCGACGCGCTTGAAATGCGACGGTAGCCGCGAAAGCGACCAGGAATACCAACAAGATGGAACCAATCGCCATTCCAAATCGATGACGCAAAACGAATTTCTTGGCGCGATACGTGGCGCTTGGCGGTCCGGCGAGAACGGGCTCATCGTTCAAATAACGTTGTATGTCGGCCGAAAATTCGCTCGCGGAGCCATAGCGGCGGCTGCGCTCTTTTTCGAGCGCCTTCATGGTGATCCAGTCGAGTTCTCCAGACAGGCGATGCGCGAATGCGCGCGGCTCGATTTTTCGGTGTTCGGCGAGAGACTTCGAAGTGTCACCGAGGGATCGAATCCTGGTGCTCGGCCGCGGCGGATCGACTTCGCGAAGCTTCTGCACAATTTCTTGCGGACTCGAACCGTGCAGCGTTTCGTTTTCGAATGGAAGAACGCCGGTCAACAATTCGTAGAGGATCACGCCGAGCGAATACACGTCAGTGCGTGTGTCTACGCCACCTTCCGTGAAGTCGGTTTGTTCGGGGCTCATATACTCGGGCGTGCCGACGACGGCGCCGACTTGCGTGAACATCGTTTGGTCGGTGCGCGAAGTCGTTGCGATCGCTTTAGCCAGGCCGAAGTCGATGATTTTGGCGATCGGCTTGTCGTCGCGCTCGTGAACCAGAATGTTGGAGGGCTTGAGGTCGCGGTGGATGATGGCTTTCTGATGCGCGTGCTGCACGCCGTCGCAAACATCCATGAATAATTCGAGGCGCTGTTGCAGCGTCAGTTCATGCTTGTCGCAGTAGCGATTGATCGCGATGCCCGGCACAAACTCCATCACAAAGTAGGGCCGGCCTTCGGGAGTGGAGCCGCCGTCAAAAACTCGCGCGATGTTCGGATGATCCATCAACGCGAGCGCCTGTCGTTCGGATTCGAAACGGGCGACGACGGTTTTGGTGTCCATCCCCGCTTTGATCAGCTTGAGCGCGACAGCGCGATGGATCGGCTCGTTCTGTTCAGCGAGCCACACTTCGCCCATGCCGCCTTCGCCAAGCAGTTTCACCAGGCGATACTGTCCGATGCTGCGCTCAACTTCGCTGGACCAATCGATATTTAGAGTGTGGCTGGCTTCTGTCTGCGGGTCGTCGCGGTCGTCTTTACGAGCGTCCATCTGGCTTTCGTGCGTCGTTTCTCTCGGTCGCGTCTCTTCAAAGAGTTTCGGTGGCGACAAGAACATAAGGAATGGCGCAGAGAAAAGCAACCGAGACAAATCGCGGTTTTGTAAGTTAGAGACAACACTGGTTCGAAGTGGTGGGGCTGGGGAGGTTCGAACTCCCGACCTAAGGTTTAGGAAACCTTCGCTCTATCCATCTGAGCTACAGCCCCGATATTCGACATTCTACAACGAATCCCTGGTAACGGATTCGACGCTTCGAGGTAGCCTTTTCGACCGTTTCGGCGTCATATCTATTGAGTTGTTGCCCGACCACCGGCCGGTCGGGTTTCGCTTCGACCACCTATTCGGTTCTGAGGCCGGTTCAACATTATTAAGAGAAAGAGGCGCATGGATACGCGGCGAATTGCTGAAACTGTCGGCTCACACGAGAGCGCAAAATCGAATCGCGACGACGTGGCGCGCAATGTTGGACAAGGGTCGAAGACGTTGCAAAGCGTCGTCCTTCGCGTTCGTCATCGGGTCGCGCATTGGAGTCTGCTGATCCTCGCCGCGTCGTTTGTAGTCGGAGCGGCGACGGTTTCTTCATCGCGAAGCCAAACTCCCAAGCCCGCGCCGGCGGCGAACGCGCCCGCGAATCCGCAGGCACCAGCATCCACATCTACATCTACATCAACACCAGCGCCCGCGCAGCTCGACCGCGACGCAATCCTCCATCACCTCAACGCGGTCATCACCTGGTATCGCGACGTCACAACGAAGATCAAACCCGTTGGGCTTCCAAGCGATGCGATTTATCAGGACAACACGCGCGAGCTTGCTGCCGACGCGGTGCGTCTTGCGTTTCAATCCGCGCGAGCCGAAGCCGCAATCATCAGCGGTATGAGCAAGTCGGATAAATCTGGCGCGAACGCAGCCGCCGGCACGCCGCAAGCGAATGGCGGCGCGCAGCCGCCACAACCGACGCAACAGCAAAACCTCGCGCAAACCGCCGCTCGAATCTCCGCGCAAATCGACGACACGCAAACAAAACTCGACGCTGTGAACAAACAAATAGCTTCCGCTTCGCGCGCCAAACAAAAAGAGCTCCTCGCGCACCGCGACAGATTGCAGGGCCTGCTCACACTCAATAAAGCTTTGCAGGACACGATTCAGAAGATGGCATCGTTCGTTGGCGGCGCAACGGAAGGCGCGCAAGGACTCGAAGGCAACATCGACGATCTCGCACATTCGGTGCCCGAAGTTCTCGGCAACGATAATGCCAAGAAATCCGGTACCGCCGCCGCGACCGCTGCCGCTGCCGCTGCGCCCCCGAAGCCGCCCGTGGCTCAGAGTTCTTCCGGTTTGATCGGACAGTCGCTCGCGCTCTTCGATCAAATGCAAACAATGCATCAGATCGACCAGATGATCGACGCGACGACGAAAATGCGCGCGACATCGGAGACGCTGCGCAAACCGCTGCGCGACACGCTCGTTGCAACCATTCAGCACGGCCGCGATCTCGCCAATCAAGCGCAGGCGCCGGCAGCGTCAGCCAGTGCGTCAAGCGACACCGGTGCTACCTCGCAATCGACAACACAGGAATTTCAAGCGATCACCGCCCGATTTAAAGAACTCGCGTCGGCCACGGTGCCGCTGTCTCAGGAAATCGTGCTGCTCGACGAAAGCCGCACCAATTTCCAGGAGTGGCAAAAATCGATCCGCACCGAATCGCAGTACGAACTGCGCGGCCTCATCACGCGCGTCGTCGGCCTAGCGCTCGCTCTCGCCGCCGTCTTCATCCTCTCCGAAGTCTGGCGCCGCCTCACATTTCGCTACGTCCACGAAGCGCGCCGCCGCCGCCAATTCCTGCTGATGCGACGCTTTGTCACCGGCTTTCTCATCGGCATCGTGCTCATCATGGGATTCGTCAGCGAGTTCAGCTCGCTCGCGACGTTCGCCGGATTCGTCACCGCAGGCATCGCGGTGGGCTTGCAGGCGATCCTTCTCTCGATCGCCGCGTATTTCTTCGTGGTCGGCCGCTACGGCATCCGCGTCGGTGACCGCATTAGCATCGCGGGCGTAACTGGCGACGTCATCGACATCGGCCTCGTGCGTTTCTATCTGATGGAACTCGCCGGCACCGGCATCGAGCTTTATCCCACCGGCCGCGTCGTAATGTTTTCCAACTCCGTCCTCTTCCAGGCCGGCACGCCGCTCTTCAAACAGATTCCCGGCACTGAGTACGCGTGGCACGAAGTCGCCGTCTCGCTCACGCCCGACAGCAATTACAAACTCGTTCAAGACAAACTTTCCACCATCGTCGATGCGATCTTCGAAAAATATCGCAGCGTGATCGAAAATCAACTCGGCGGCACCGAACGTCGCCTTGAAGTCTCGCTCGCAGCGCCGAAGCCCGAATCGCGCCTGCAATTCACCGACGCCGCCGGCCTCGAGTTCGTCGTCCGCTATCCGGTCGACATCCGCCGTGCCGCCGAAATCGACGATAACGTCACGCGCTCGATCCTCGACTCGCTGGCATCCACGCCCGACCTGAAAACATCGGTCTCCGGCCCACCAAAAATTCGAGCCGCCATCAAAGGCTAGCTCTGTCTGCAGAACAAAGGCTCCGGCGAATGCCCTGCTTTAAGCCGTCAAGACTCGCATCTGACGGCTCTATACAGGAACATACAGGATTTCCCTCAGTAACGGCGGCGGGTATACGTCCCATCTAACCCAGTAACGAACAGAAAATACGATTCCGCGAGCAGCGTGGGGTGTCCCTATCGGCGTGGACGCGGAAAATAAAGGAGCTTCACCTGATGAAACTTTCAAGACTTGCAGCGACATTCGCATCCGTAGCACTGCTTTACGCGTCCGCAGCCATCGCGGGCGAATCCAACAAGGCCACAATTCGGTTCGATCAAAAAGTTACCGTTGACGGCAAAATGATCGATTCGGGCAAGTACACCGCCGAATGGACCGGAGAAGGCTCAAACGTTCAAGTAACACTCCACCACGGTAAAGAGACGGTCGCCACCTTTGCGGCTCGCATCAATCAGGAGCCGACGGCCAATCCCGATGACGCAATCGGGACGACTGACGGGCCAAACGGTTCGAAGCAGCTGACCGCGATTTATCCGAGCGGAAAGCGGCTGTCGATCCAGTTGGGCAATGGCTCCGGCGGAGCGTCGAACGCATCGTCATCGCCGTCGCGGTAATCCGAGTCAGAAATGCTGCGGTTCGCAGCTAGTCACGGACCGATGAATCGCCAACCACGGTAACGCTGTCATCCTGAGCGAAGCGAGCGGGCGCACTTTCCTCGCGTTCGCTTCTGTGCGAACACTTCAGGTCGCGCGGAGAAGGATCTCAGACGTTTGCGACATCGAAAACTCATCCGCCCATTCCTTCGCGTCACCCAAGCGAAGAAATGGGCGTCTCGTCTTGAATCGGGTAGACTGAGTAAGATTCATGCGCTCCCTCGTCAATCTTCGCGCTTCCGCAACCGCCATCGCTGTGATTTTGGCGATGCTGCTCGTGCCGGCATGCGGTTCTCTGTGCGCCGCAATGAATCACTGCTCGACGAGCGCGACTTCGGCGAGTTCAGACAGCTGCCATCACGCCGATATGTCCGCGCAGTCCGACTCCAAGACACTCTCGTCGCCAGCTTCCTGTGGTGAGAAAGCGCCGCTCCTGGCGATCCTGAGCGGCTCGGACCCGACGATTCAGTTCAACGCCATAAACGCGGCAACCGCACCGTTCTCTTCAAACGTGTTAATCCACACCGCTACACCGAAAAACATTTCGGCCGAGTCTTTGTCCTCGAACGAATCGCCTCAAGAAAGTATTCCGCTCGAAAACCTCTCCGTCCTTCGCATCTGATCGTCCACCTCAGTCCGTAACATCCTTTTGTAACGGCGCCTCATGAAGTCGTGCGTTCGCGCGTGCGCTCGACGGCAAAAATTCAAATGCATCTTTCGCCAAGAACTTGAATCGATTGATCTAAGCATCCGTCGGGAGGACTCGATGAGCAGCACCCGTAGAAACTTCTTCCAAAATGCCGCCGCTCTCAGCGCCGCGATCTTCGGCCTCAGTGACCAGCTCAAAGCGCAGTCGCCGCCCACCGCGAGCACGCGCACGCACCACACGCACGCCGAAGACATGTCGCCCGGTCCCGCCGTCATCACGCCCGACGTCCCCGATCTCCCGTTCGAACTCGACGGCAACGTGAAAGTCTTCCGCCTAACCAGCGAAGTCGTAAAACGCAAAATCGCGCCGTTCAAGACGATCGACGCCTGGGGCTACAACGGCAGCTGTCCCGGTCCGACGATTCAAATCAACCAGGGCGACCGCGTCCGCGTCATCTTCGAAAATCGCCTGCCCGAATCCACCACCGTCCATTGGCACGGCCTCGAAATTCCCATCGAGCAGGACGGCGTCCCGTGGATCAGCCAGAAACCAATTCCGCCCGGCGAAAAATACACATACGAATTCACCGTCCATCAGGAAGGCACATTTTTCTATCACGCGCACAGCGCCATGCAGGAAATGCAGGGCCAGATCGGCCTCTTCATCGCGCATCCCGAAAAAGCGTATAAGCCGCGCGTCGATCACGACTACGCGATCGTGTTGCAAGAGTGGGCCGTGCTTCCCAGCAACTCCGTGCCGAACAGCGCCGGCATGGAATTCAATTGGCTCACCTTCAATGGCGTTTCCGCCCCGGCGATCACGCCGATGATCGCGCGCCTCGGCAGCCGAGTTCGTCTGCGCATCGTCAATCTCGGCATGGACCATCACCCGATCCACTTGCACGGAAATCAATTCGTGCAAACCGGTACCGAAGGTGGCCGCGCACCCGAGTCAAGCTGGTACCCGATGAATACAGTTCTCGTCGGCGTCGCACAGGCTCGCGTCGTCGAATTCGACGCCAAATATCCCGGCTCGTGGATGGTCCACTGCCATCTTCCCCATCACATGATGAACAGCATGATGGATCTCTTGCGCGACCGTCAGATCACCACCGCTGCGCAGACTGATCCGCAGGCGCTCAGCCAGATGATGACGCTCGCGAAAACCGTCGGCTTCGAACACGTTCACCATTCGCCGATCGCAAACAACGCCGAAAACGTAAAAGGCTTCCCCCAAGACGCCTTCATGGAAATGGGCATGGACTCCATCGTCGCCAAACCCGAAACGCACGGCCTCCCCGACAACTGGTCCGCCGAAATGATGGGCATGATGACCCTGATCCGCGTCCTCCCCGACGACCAATACAACGAAATCACGCGTCTCCAACACGAACAAAAAAACTCCACTCCAAAAAACTCCGCAAGCCCCGAGGAGCACCATGAACACAATTCCTAACTCGATCTCCGAAGTTTGTAGGGGCGGGGCTTGCTCCGCCCGGCGGAAGCACGATTCCAATTCCCCACAACGAGCACCTCTAGCAGCGCCCCACCACGCTGCGCCCTTTGCCCGCAAGCATTTCGGTCTACTCGCGCCCCTTCTTCTCTTGTTTGCTGGGATTCTCCGCGCCCAAGACCAACCCATGCAAATGCCCATGCCCTCATCAGAACATCACCACGACGCGCAATCTCACGAACATCACCACGGCGACATCCCGCTCGTAACTCCCCACTACCCCGAACTAGGCCGCGCCCAACTCAAGGCCAAATCTCCTCTCGTCACCCTCGACCAAGTCCAATCCATCGCCCGTCAAAACAATCCCACTCTCCGCCAGGCCGAAGCCGAAATCCGCGCCGCAAAAGGACGTCAACAACAAGCCGGCATGTACCCGAATCCCACCGTCGGCTACACCGGCGACGAAATCCGCGGCGGCTCGGTAGGCGGCGGCAAGCAAGGCTTCTTCGTCGAGCAAACCATCGTTACTGGCGGCAAGCTTCGCCTCAGCCGCGAAGTCTTCGGCAAACAAACGCAACTCGCGACCATCGAAGCCGACGAGCAACGCATTCGCGTGGAATCCGCCGTGCAGATGGCATTCGTCCGCGTGCTCGCCGCGCAGGAAATGCTCGACGCGCGACGCGACCTCGCCAAAATTTCGCAAGACGATGTCGACACACAGCGCCGGCTCTTCAACACCGGTCAGACCGACGAAACCGAATTGCTCGACGCCGAAGTGATGGCCGAGCGCACGCGCATCGCCGCGCGCATGCAAGAAAACACGCTTCGCGAAGAATGGCGCTCACTCTCCAGCGTGATTGGCCAACCCGAACTCCCGATGGCCACCGTGAGCGGCGAACTCGCAGCCGGCTGGCCCGAACTCAACGAAGAAGCGGCCGTGGAAGCGATCACGAATCAAAGCCCCGCCGTAAAACTCGCGGAGACCGCGGCGGCGCACGCGCAATCACGCCTTGCGCGCTCGCTGAAAGAACCGATTCCCGACATAACCGTCCGCGCTGGTATGGAATACAACAATGAATTGCTCGAAGGACTTCCCTTCGCAAAAGGCTGGGAAGGCATCGCCGAGGTCAGCCTCCCGATTCCTGTCTGGAATCGCAATCAGGGCGACACTGCGGCGGCGCGCGCCGAGATCGATCGCGCCGAACAGGAAAAACGTCGCATCGCATTGACGCTTCGCGATCGCGCTGCCAGCGCCGTCGATCAATACGCCAACGCCAGACTCATGGCCACCGAATACCGCGACGAAATCCTTCCACGCGCGAAAAAATCCTACGGACTCATGACCGAAAAATACGGCCTCATGCTCGCATCCTACCCGCGCGTGCTCGACAGCCAGCGCAAACTCTTCGAACTGCAAATCGAATACATCGCCGCCCTCGAAGGCGTCTGGACCAACGGCATCGCGCTCCAGGGCTACCTGCTCACCGACGGCCTCGAAGCCCCCGCCGCCCCCGGCGAAGTCGACCGCCCCATCCGCGAAACCAACGTCCCCGCACCCGAACGCACCATGTCCCCCGGCGAAGCAATGCCCCGGCCATAGAACGCAATCGACCCGTCCCTTAGGACAGGTGCGCGCACCTTATCCCATGGGCCACACTAGTACCTTAGTCACGTTGCCGCACCGGAAGCCCAATCGATACCGTGCTATCAGGGCGAATGGGAGTTTCAGCGGCAGTTGCGTGTCCGGACACCGCTCCGATTAGTCCACGTGTAGGTAGTCGACCCAAGGATTCTTTCGCGCCGGGTACGTGCGGCGTGTGTCTGCTTTTATGACGGCAATTCTCAAAGCGGGGCGTTACGAAATCGTCGGCGAACTTGGCCGCGGCGCTATGGGTGTCGTCTATAAAGCGACCGACCCGGTGATCGGTCGTCCCGTCGCCGTCAAAACAATCAAACTCAGCGAGCAAGGCACCGGGCTCACGCGTGCCGAATTGATTGCGCGGTTTCAAACCGAAGCGCGCGCTGCCGGGCTTCTGACCCATCACAACATTGTCGTTGTTTACGACGCGGGCGAAGAAGACGGTCTCTTCTACATCACCATGGAATTGGTCGAAGGCAAAAGCCTTCAGACGTTGATTGATGCGGGTCATGCGTTTCCGCTTCCCCGCGTGCTGCGCATCATGGAGCAAGCGTGCAATGCGCTTCAATTCGCGCACGAAAACAATATCGTGCATCGCGACATCAAGCCAGCGAACATCATGCTCACCGGTGATGACACGGTAAAAGTCACGGACTTCGGCACCGCGAAGATTCTTCAGTTCGGGACAGTGCAGCAAACGGCGCACGTAATGGGCACGCCCAGCTACATGTCGCCGGAACAGGTGAAGGGCCGCGCTGTCGATGGCCGCACCGACGTTTTCTCGCTCGGCGTCATGCTCTACGAAATGATCACCGGTGAAAAACCCTTCCCCGGCGAGAGCATCACCACTGTCATCTACAAAATTGTGAATGAAGAGCCTGTCCCGCCGCGCACGATCGATCCCACGATTCATCCCGGCATCAGCGCCTCCGTATTGCGCGCGCTCGCGAAAGAACCTGAAGATCGCTACCAGAGCTGCCACGAATTTCTTGAAGATTTGCGCAATTATCGAAGCATTTCGTCGGAAGCGAATTCGCGTGCAACCGTCGCGTCGCTCGGCAACCGCAACGCCGCGCCGAATGCCACTGTCGCGATCAATCCAGGATTGCGCGGGCTCACTGCGGAAAACCCGCAAATGACGCCAGGCAGAACGCCGGGACGACGAAGCACGGATAATTTCGCGGAGCCTTTTAACGCGAGCCCGATGCAGACCCCGGTGTTGCGCCGCACGGATCACATTCCTCCGTACGAACCGCCAAAAGAAAAAAGCATCGTCTGGACTGTGCTCGCCGCGATCGTAATGGTCGCAGTGATCGGCTTCGGCGCGTACAAACTCAAGCCTGTTCTTTACGACATGCGTCATCCCGAAGTGCGCAACGAAGCAAATTCCGCAGCCGGCGCAGCCGCTGGTGCGGCCGCTGCCGCCGCAAACGCACCCGCTCCAAGCGCCGTCGAAACATCGACGCCGTCGGCGGAAGCACCTACCGCGACGAAAGATTCCGCGCAATCCGCAGCAACTCCGCCACAAGACGCGAACGCTCCTGCCGCAACGAACGCGAATTCGCAAAGCGCGAATGCGCAGCCAGAATCAAGCGCAGCAGAAAAATCAGACTCGCAGCAAAACGCGGCGCCGAGCGCAACGGAAACTGCGACTGTCCAGAAAGATTCCAAAGCGACTCAGCCGACGCAAGTTGCAGCGTCCGAAAAAATCGCGATAGCAAAGGCGCCGGAAAAATTGACGGAAAAAATTGAAGTGGCGCCGAGCAAGAAAATTGAAGCAGCGAAAACCGCGCCGGTGCTGACTGCGAAAGCGGCGCAAGTGAAACAAACAATTGATGATGCGTTGGCGGATCGCGGCCTTACAGGAAAAGCGAGTGTGCAAGGAGTTGGAAACACGCTGACGATCACAGGAAAATTGCGACCGCAGCAGCATTCGGCGCTGCTGAATCTTTTGCACGATGTTCCTGCTGGCGTGCGAATCGTTGACAACATTGGAGATGACAGCTCGGCACCTGCGCCAAGCCGTGCGACGCCGGCACCCTCTGGCGCAGCTCCGGCGACTAGCGCAGTTCCGGCACCGACGAGTGCAGCTCCGGCGGCGAGTAAAGGCGCTGGGAATTCGGATTCGTTGGGCGCGGAAGTTGTTAAGCCGACAGGGGTCAAGGTGGCTTGGGCGGATGTGAAGAGTTTCCCGGTGGGAGCTGAGATTTTCTTGGACGACCGATCGACGGGGCAGACGACGCCGGCGCGGGTGCAGGTTCCTAGCGGGGTGCACGTGGTAACCCTTCATTTGGAAGGGTTTAAGGACATTCGGCGAGGATTTGACGTTAGCGATGGCGGGACCATTGAGGTTCGCGGGCTGCTTCGCCGGCACTAAGGCGAGGAATTTTGAAGAGAGGGGGTACCCCATACCCCCGGCAAAGAGTGAAGAGTGTGGAATCCACTGATAATACAAGGGTTAGGGCGTTCTCGATTTGGGAAGTGGGTAAGAGTGAATAAGTCGAGTGTTTCTCGTGGCTTGCAACCTCGCAAAGTGGGGATTTTACGCAGGGGGTGGCGGGCGAGGCGAGGTCCAGTGCGGCTAACTTGATCCCGGTTTGAGGGGATTATCCGACACATCTGGGGCGGAGAACGGTTGACCTCGGTGAGTTTGAATCTAAATCCCGCGATCTGGGAAGCGATCGCGGCTACAGGGTGGCTCCGATCACTTGGCTCTAGGACGGACTCGTTCGGGATGGTCTTTTTCAAAAGGCCGGGCGCGCCGGAACTGTTTCATTTTGTTACATGGGGCGGACTCGCGCTAGGCGATGCGGCGGCTTCTCTATTGAAAAGATTGGGGTTGTTTGGGTTTTGGGGCGGTCGGTGGGTTGCTCTCTACTCTAGGACGACATCCGTTCATTTGAATGTTGGGCCGGGGATGCTGGAACGGCCACGCTCGGCACCTGTTTTGCGCGGAGTTACGCGGCGGTTCGCTTGTCGGATAGCGGTGCAGCCAGCGGTGCAATCGGTGGTGCTGGCAGTGATGCGGTTCGCGATTTCTGAGAGGACTCATTGTCGTATCGCATTCCAAAGATTGGGTTGCAGGGTGGCGGGGAGGATCACGATTCGATCCCTAGCGTGGCTGCGGTTGCGGAACGGAAGCGCGACCGAGGGACGGTCGGCGTTCTGGCGCATACGTCCGGGAAATCGAATACGACGAAGACCGATGAAGCCGAGCGGGCGCTGCGGCGATTCCATGTGCTGCTGAATGCGACGCGGCTTTACGAGCGGACGCATCCACACACGCTGCGAAGCCTGGACGACGCCTACGAAGGGATTCGAGGCGTTGCCTCGCGATTGAAAGGGTTTGAAGTCCAGGTCGTCCGCGGACAGATCATTGTGCCCAAACACGGGGACGAGCCATTGGCCGATCCGCGCGGCGAGTTGCAGGCGCTGGCGAGGGAGCTGGAGCGGGCGGGAATCCACACGATCACGTTTGGACGCGAGTTTCATGTAGGCGAACTCGACACGATGGCGCAACTCGTGAGAAGTTCACTGCTAACATCGGAAGATAGCGCGAAACACGACGCCACGAAGCGGTGGACGGCGCTGCTTACCGAAAATCGAGTGGAAGGCATTACGGTCAACACACAATCCGATCGACGAGTGGATTCGGTGCTGGCGAGCATGATCGCGGCACTGGTGGCGTACGGGGGAAATACTCCGCGTGAGGTCGGGGACAAACCGATCCAGGCGCCTGGATTCGATGAGCTGGTCGCATCGCTCAGCCTGCTGGCACGATTGACTCCCCCACTGGAAGCTGCGCGAGGGATTTCACCGGAAGAAGGCGCGCGCGCGATTCATTCGGCAATGGAAGCGGCGAGCCGCGAGACGGTGCGGCTGCTGCTGAGCAGCATCTCGCAATATGCGCCGCGCGAAAGCGAAGAGCCGCAACCTTACCTTTTGCGGCTGTCTGAAAATCTCATTTTTGAATTTCTGGGGCCGGAATTTTCGGCCGGCGCGCTGACGCCGACGACGGTGCGGCCGATGCTGCATCGATTGGGCGGAGTTTTGGTCGGAGCCGGAAAGTACAGCGGACCGCACGCGTCGTCGCATTTGTCGTCGTTTGCGAGCACGTGGGCGAGCGAAATGTATCGGGAGAAGTTGCTCGAAAGATTTTGGCTAGAGATGCCGCCGCGTGAGAAGTCGACAGTGCTGAAGGGACTGGATGTTTGGTGCGTGCCCATCGTGGCGCTTCGGCAGACGCTGGGACAGCTGGCGGAAGCGGGAGCAGATGCGCCGCGACGTGAAGCGCGCAGCATTTTGCTCAATTATGCGCGCCGCATCGAACATGAAGAATCGCACTGCCGAAGGTCGGTTGCGGCGGGCTTGAATGAGCTATCGGCGGTGATCGAATCGTTGTGGCCGAACCAGGTTCCGGAGGATTTGAGCCGGGGAACACTGACGGCGCTGGAGAAGGAGCGCTCACCGGAAACGGCGGCGCTGCTTGCAGCTTTCCTCGAGACGCTGGGACGCATCGCGGTGAATCGTGGGGACTATGCGGGATTTGAAACGATCCTGACGGGATTGGAAAAGGCGCCGAAGGACAAAGAGCACGACCACATGACGAATCTGGCGCGCCGCATGGTGGCGCAGGACCGGTGGTTGTTGCTGGTGGATGCGGCGTTTGCGAATCGGGCGCTCGATCCGGTTTTGCCGCGATTGTTGCAGCGCGATCCGGAGCGATTGCTGGATCGGATGTCGTTATTGTTGACCGAGCCGTTGAGCCACGAGATGGTGCCGGGAATGGCGCGGTTGTTGCGGACGATCGGCGTACCGGTGCTGAATTTGCTGGAAGCGCGGCTTTACGATTCGCGCAAGCAGCGAGTAAGTGCAGCGATTAAGTTATTGGCGGCGACGGATTCGGAGCGCTTGCTGCGTGGCGTGGACCGAGCGATTGCTGCGTGGGAATGGAATCTGCAGGATCTCGCGGTGAGTGAGCTTTCGCGACCGTCGAATTCGGCGTCGGCGCACAGCGCGGCGAGCGTGTTTGCGCGCGTGCTGGCGGATGCGCATCCACTGGTTGTGCCGATGATGATCGATCAGATCGGCCTGGCGATGGAGATTACGGCGGTGCCACAGCTGATGGAGATCGCGTCGGGCGAGCACGAAGTGTTGTGCGATCAGTTTGTGAGAATCAAAGCGATCGAAGCGCTGGGACGCATGCGGGCAGTGGAGGCGACGGAGTTGTTGAGGTCGCTGGCGGAAAAGCGAGAAGGAATTACGTATGTGGAGCCCGGTGGTTTGCGGGCGGCGGCGGAAGATGCGCTGGCATTGTTTGAGGATCGGCCATCGTCGGCACGTGCGCGCGCGACATTTGAAGCTGCGGCGCAGGCGAGCGCGAATTTTGTGATTCCGCGACGGTATGTGCGCGTGCCGCTGGATTCGCCGTTGCGGGCGCAGATTGATAGCCAGCCGACGGCGCACATGGCGCGTGTGAAGACGATCAGTCTTGGCGGGGCGTATCTGGAATCACCGAAGAAAATGGCGGTGGGAGATTCGATCAAGCTGGAGATTCGGTCGGGATTTCGGAAATTGAATTTTACGGCGGTGGTGAGGAATATTGGCCCTGAGGGGAATGGCGTGGAGTTTGTGCACATGAAGGATGAGGATCGGGAGAAGTTGAGGAAGCTGGTGCAGAGGAATTTGCAGCTGTAGGGGTGACGTTGGATTTTTGTTGGGATTGGATGGCGTCCTTTCGGGGTCGCCTTTTTGTTTTATGGGAGATGAGCGTGCGGGTTGATTAGGAGGGGTGGATTCGGTTGTAAGAGCGGCGCGGGGGCGCCGCACTCCATATAGAGCGTGCTCGAGGGGAGCAGGGGTGGAGATGTGATCTTTTGGAGGGCGGGCAACCTTTCTGGTTGTTCGACGCATACGTAGCTGATGGATACATGAAAAATTGGGGGCGGATTCGCTTGTCGGAAGGACGGGGCCGGGATGCGGATACGGATGGTTTTCGTGTTGCTGTTGGCGTTGTTGGCGGCGGGAACTCGGGTCGCGGCACAAGCGACGCCGAATGGATCTTCGGAGCAGACATCAGAGAACGCCGCTAGCGCGGCATCGAGCATTCCTCCGAGCGGAGCGTCGGACAAGGGCGCGAGCGGGCAGCGGGCGTTTTATGCGTCGCTGACTGATCCGGCTTGTCCGGTTACGATGGGGCTCCCGCCAATACCGACTACGAATGAGTTGCGGGTCTTGTATTTTCCGACGGCGACGGGAGCGGTGATCCGCGAGCCGAAGGCGCTCGTGCTGCACATCGCTTTTGACGATGGCGGTTACAGCGATGATGTCCGGACGACGGAGTTTACGCGGCGGGACGACGGGGTATGGCAAGCGCAGGTGACGTTGCGGGCGATGAAAAACGAGTATGCGATTTATTGGGTGGAAGAACCTGGTACGAAACTGGCCGATACCAATGGGGAAAAATATTTCGAAGTAATGTTCTGCGATGTTCACGGCGAGCGGCCCGAAAAAACGATTGAATATCAGGCGCGCACTTATGACGGTTGGTTGGAAACACACGGGTTTGACCGGCCAGCAAACACTTCTAAGGCACTGCAGATTCTGGAAGAGCATATTCGCCCGCCTAACAAGGGTGAATCACTGATTTTGCTCCGGTGGATCTACAAATATCGTTTGGGTGGCGAAACCGCAGAGACGCGAACGGCTTTACTTTCTGAGATACGGCAGTTTGTGCGGGACCACGATGCGGATGGGTTTGGACTTATCGAGACGTTGTGGTTCGTCGAAAGCGCGAACTGGGTGCCGATGGAGTTTGCGGAACACATTGCGGACGTGGTGGAGAAGAAAGAAAAATGGTCTGAGGACCCACACGTGGAGCTGTTGGTTTCGCGAGCAGAGACGGAAAAGGATCAAGAGAAGCGACTTGGTGAGCTGCGAGAACTCATTGCGCGCGATCCGGACAGCATTCAAACAGACGACGCGCGGTTGAGGCTGTTTTGGGAATCGAAAAACCTAGGAGAGCGCGAGATTTTGTATGCATCACTCTCAACTTCAGAAAGGCATCGCAGTTCGGTGACATTACGACTGCAGATGGCGCAGGCTTATCTCGACGCGGGCACAAGGTATGGCATCGCGATGGCGCTCGTCGACGATGCGGAAAAGATGTGCGATGTGACGTTGAAGGGTTCTGCTGCGAACACCTATCAGCAACAAGCGGCGCGGGGTGACAAAGGCGCGGCTGAGGTGATGCGGGCGGAATTGTTGATTCGCACGGGAAAACCGAAGCAGGCGGTAGCCGTGCTACTGCCGAGGAAAAGCGAATTTAGGCGAGGACACTCGTTCTATGTGCTGGGAATGGGGCTGGAGGAAACGGGGAAACGTCGGGACGCGATCGATGCGTATATGAAGGCGACGATTATCGTCGGGCCGGATCAGCAGAAGGCGAATGAGGCGATGGAACGGCTTTGGATCAAGAGCAAGGTGGGGACGAAAGAGCAATTACGCGTGCGCGTAGAACAACAGAGCGTGCAAGCGTTTGAGCATACGGCGTATGAGCCGAAGCTGGTTTCGCGGACTGCGCCTGACTTTGATTTGACGACGACCGGCGGCGAGCATTTCACTTCGGCGTCGCTGCATGGGAAGCCGGTGGTCCTCAATTTCTGGGCGACGTGGTGCGGGCCTTGTGTATTTGAGTTGAAAGGGTTGGAGGAATTTCAGGCGAAGCATCCGGAGATTGTGGTGCTGACGGTGGTGAAGGACGACACGGAGCCGAAGGATTTGCAGAATGTCTTGAAGGAGCGGCATGTGAGTGCGCTACGGATTTCGAAGGCGCCGGCGCAGTTTTTTGATGAGTATGGGGCGGTGGACGTGCCGCATACGTTTGTGATCGATGAAAGTGGGAAGGTGCGGGTGCATCACTTTGAGGGGTTGGAGGATGCGACGCGATATTTGGAGGCAGATTTTGCGGCGATTCGAGAGGCGGGGCGGTGACTTTGTTTTCGCTGAGGTTTAGCCGGATTTCAGCCGGGGTACCAGACTTTGCGCGGGTCGGAGGCGGGGCGTTCGTAGGTCCAGGATTCGTCGATCAAGCGTTTGAGATCGTAGCGGGGGCGCCAAGCTAGAAGGAATTTTGCTTTGGTGTTGTCGAGCCAGGTGGAGAAGTAGGGCGTTTTGATTTCGACGGCGGACATGCCGCGGGTTTCGCGCAGGTAGTCGGCGACTTGGAGATAGTCGACGGGTTCGTCCATGCAAATGTTGAAAGTTTGTTGATGCGCTTTCGGATGATCGAGGGCGAGGACGATGCTTTCGATCAGGTCGCTGACGTGGACGAAATTGCGTTTCACGGGTTTGCCGGCGGGATCGAGCATCAAGGGCACGGCGTTGCGTTTGGCGTATTCGTCGGCGCTTTCGGGGCCGACGAGCGTCCGCCACTTCGGGCCGCCGAAGACGTCTTCTCCGAAAGATAGAGAATATTTGAAATCGTCTTTCTCCATGATCCACGGCGCGCGCAGGCAGCAGCCAATGAGATCGTATTGAACGAAATATTGTTCGAGCATCACTTCTTCCAAAACTTTGGAGAGCGCGTAACAGCCGGGATAGGCGGTGTGTTTCTGCTGCTCGGTGATGGGGAGCGGGTGCGGATAGAAGAAGTGGCCAACCGCGCAATCGCCACCGATGAGAATAAATTGGCGGAAGGTCTCGCTGGCGCGAGCCTCTTCGAGGAGCCAGAAGAGGCCCTTCACGGTGACGTCGATGATTTCGTCGGGCGTCTCTTTGCAGGTGGCGCAATGGATGACGTGGGTGACGCCGGCCATGGCGCGGCGGACGACGTCGCGGTCGGAGATATTTCCGGTGATGATTTCGAGGCGATCGTGTTGATCGAGCGAGCGATTGTGGCAGAGGGCGCGAACGGTGACATCGCCGAGGTCATCGTGATCGAGGACGCGACGAATGAAGTTGGAGCCGACTTTGCCGGTCGCGCCGGTGACGAGAATGCGTTTCACTGAGTCCGCCCTTCGACGAGTTGCGACGCTTTTGCGTCCGGAAGAATTTTAGACCGGGCGAGCGGGATTTGCTGATGATTCGGTGAAGATGCGATGGATTGGTGGGACGGGAGCGCGATCGCATTGGGGCTTACCTCTGAGATCCTTCGCTTCGCTCAGGATGACGGCGTTCCAGTAAGTCGTGAGCCATCGCACACACCTGTACACAAAAAAGCTGCGCGAGTCAGGCGACGGGAACGGGAACTGGAACGGGGCGGCGTCGCCATGTGGCGAAGCCTTCGCGAACCAGGCTGAAAATCGTCCGGCGATTCTGGTAGATCACTTTCAGCCATGCGGAAACGCCCATTTGCGGAAAGTAGATTCCGCGGAAGCAAATTCGGGCGATGAAAATGTTGATGCGATAGCCGAGAGGCTTGTCTTTCAGCGAGCTGACGGCGTGAGCGAGCGCGTCGGAGCTGTAGGATTGAGCCCATCCCTTTTTCACTTCTGCGTGCGCTTCGGCGATGGTCATCTTGAGCGGCGTGTGGGCCATCTGGAACGGAATAAATTCCAGCCAATGCTTAGTGCGCGTGAGGCGGCCAGCGACTTCAAGCCTTTTGTACAGTGGCGTGGCTGGCAACGGAGTGAGCAAACCAAAAATCGGAAGGCCTGGGGGCCAGGTTTTAATTTCCTGCAGAGTACGTTCGGCGACGCCTGGCGTGTCGTTGTCCATTCCGAAGATGAAAGACGTAATCGCGTAGACGTTGCGGCGCGCGAGACGCTCGAGGACGGCGGCGTATTCGCCAGGCTTGTTGAAGCCTTTGTTCACGTCGGCGAGATTCGCGGGATCGATCGACTCCATACCGATGAAGACCCATTTGCCGCCGGACGCGGCGATGAGATCGACGAGTTCTTCGTCACGCAAGAGATTGGCGCTGATCTGGGCGACCCAGTGGACTTGTGCGTTGGCGGCAATGATGTCTCGCAGGAGAGATTTGGTGCGCTTGATGTTGATGGCGAAATTGTCGTCGATAAAGAAGACGGCGATCTGGCCACCTTCGCTTTTTGCGCGCGCCTTGAGCAACAGGAGTTCGTTGACGACGCTTTCGTTGGTGCGAAAGCGGATCGAGTCGCCGAAGAAACCGGTGACGGTGCAAAATTCGCAGCCGTAGGGGCAACCGCGTCCGGACTCCATCGGAATGATGCGGAAGGTGCCCCAGCCTTCACCGATGCGTTGAAGAGTGCGGGCGGCGAGTTTTGGAACGAGATTGAACTGACTGAGATCGATTTTGTCCCACGGAATGACGGGATATTCCTTGAGGCTGGGCTTGCGTTCCTGACCGAAAGCGTCGACGGGAGAGTAGATGTCTTTTAGCGCGCCTCGTGCGGCGTCTTCGACGATCAGAGGCCACGTTTCGTCGGCTTCGCCGAGAGCGACGGCGTCGGCGTGACGCGGGCCACCACTGCGGCCGAGGGCTTCGTCGGCTTCCTCAGTAACGTGAGGGCCACCCATCACAACGGGAACTCCGACGGCACGGATCGCGTCGGCCATGCGATAGGCTTTGGCGACCATGCGCGTCATCGCGCCGATGCCAACGAGTCCTATGTTTTGCTCTTTGACGTAGCGGGCGATGCCGGCTTCGTCCATTGGCTGAGCGTTGCCGTCGATGAGGAAAACTTCGTGGCCGGCGGGGGTCAGCGATTTGAGAAGGAACATCCACAGATGCGGCATGAAATTGCGTGTCACCCCGTTGTCGGGGTTGTAGAGCAAAATCCGCATGTTTTCTCCGTGTTCGACCGTTGCGTTCGCGTGGGGCGTGAGGCGTGAACGAGGATGATATCAGTATAGGGGAGTACGGGTGTGCAAGACAGGTCAATATTGACCACTTTTTAAAATTGACAGTTTGGTGGTGTGGGAGAAGCGATTGGTAGAATCCGGGACGGGCGGGGTGCGGCGTGCTGGTAAAATTTGAGATTGTGGTTGGCGTGCTTTGTTGACGAGCCAAGGCGGTGGGTTCCTGGCTGCTCGGTTGCGCGCGGAAAGGGTCGTCCATGACGAATGAACAATGGAGCGTTTTGCTGGGGACGGCGGCGGGGATTTGTACGACGGCGGCGTTTGTGCCGCAGGTGATCAAGATTTGGCGGCAGGGCGGGCGTGATTTGTCTTATGGGATGTTGAGTTTGTATCTGGTGGGCGTTTTGTTGTGGTTTGGGTATGGGTTGGTGTTGCGCGCGCAGGCGGTGATTATTACGAATCTGGCTACGGCGGTGTTGATCGCGATTGCGACTGCGTTGAAGGCGTGGACGGCGAAGCGGGATTTCGGGAAGACGGTCATGGGGGATGTGGGGATGGGAGACTAAAGGCGAAGCAAAGAGGCAATGATGTAACGAGTTGCGATTAAAAGCGGGACTTCATGGCGGCTGCGGCCGCCATTTTTTTTTGACTCAAATAAGAACGGCGGCAGGGATGCCGGCGCTAGCGGGATGGTGTGGCGGATTGAGCGCAGGAGGTTGCAAAAAGTGAACGTTGAAATAGGCGCACGAGTAGAGTAAAAACCGATTGTTCATCTTCCAGGCCGTGCATCGACGGAACCTTTCTACCAGTGAGGGGGCCGTCTCGTCAGGGGTGGCATGCATGGACTCAAATTCCATCAAGGGGGTTGGAATGGTACGCAGACTTAAGTTGTGTGCGTTCGTGGTGGTGTGTCTATTGGCGATGGTGGTTGTCGTACTGGCGGTGACGCCGGTTTGTGTAGCGCAGGTGAACACATCGACGCTAATTGGGCGCGTGACCGATCCGCAGGGATTGCCGGTGCGTGGGGCGAAAATCACGGTGACGAATCAGGTGACGGCCGCGGAACGGTCGGCGGTGGCGGACGACGATGGGCGATACAACATGGTGGGACTGGCGCCGGGTCAATATCGATTGGTGGTGGATGGCGGGTCGAGTTTTGCGACTTTTGAGAAGAACGATGTGGTGGTGACGGTGGGAGAGGTTGTGGCGTTTTATCCGAAGTTGGACTTGCGCGGGGTGACGCAGTCGGTGACGGTGACGACGGACACGGCACCGGTGGAGACGACGAAGACGGAAGTGTCGCAAGTGATCGATGAGCGGCGCATCGACAATTTACCGATCAATGGGCGGAACTACATTAATTTTACGCTGACGAATTCGCAGACGACACGCGATGTGTCACCGACGATTGGACCGGCGCCGACGAGCGGGTTGAACGTGGGCGGGCAGCGGGCGCGTTCGAACGAGGTGAGCGTCGATGGAGCGGACGCGGTGGACAACTCGATCAATGGAATTCGCGCGACGGTGTCGCAGGAAGCGGTGCAGGAGTTTCAGCTGATCTTGGGTGATTACAGCGCGGAGTATGGGCGCGCGACGGGCGGTGTGATCAACATTGTGACGAAAAGCGGCGGGAATGATGTGCACGGCGATGTGTTTGGATACTTGCGGAACAAGTCGTTTCAGGCGCGGAATGCATTTTCGGGGCAGGTGGATCCGACGACGGGAGAGCTCGACCCGGTGAAGCAGGCGTTCACGCGCGTGCAGGCGGGCGCGACGATTGGCGGCGCGCTGAGGAAGGACAAGACGTTTTACTTTTTCTCTTACGAGGACACGCTGCGCGAGGAGACGGGGTTTTCGAGCATTGGCGAGCAGCAAGGCGGAGGAGGCGCGTGGGGATTGGTGCCGCTGACGCTGCCGACGCCTAGCGGGCCGGTGCCGGTGCAGTTGACGGCGGGGCAAGCGAGCACGGTGCAGTCGCTGCTGACGAGCGGCGTGCCGGCGTATCAGGGTTTGGCGGTGCAGTATGGTTTGCTGCTGGGGTCGGCGTCGAGCGTGGCGCTGAACAAATTGGATTTTGGCGCTGTGTCGGCGGGATTGTCGGGCGGGACGCTGGCTCCCGGACCGGGCGGGCAATTTCCTGTACCTGTGTCGTGTCCACTGGGCGTAACGGTGAACGCGGTGGTGTGCAACGGATTCGCGGCGGTCGGGCCGGGTGGAGCGGTAGTGCCGGCGGGAGTGGCGCCGCTGCCGACGTCGTACAAGGGGTTGAATTCGCTGCGCGGGAATTTTCCGGTGACGGAGAAGACGAGTTTGTGGTCGGGGCGACTCGATCAGAACTGGAACAATCACAATCACTCGTTCTTGCGCGTGGGAGTTTCGCCGTCGCTGGAGACGGGGATTGAGTCGACAGCGCAGAACCAGGTATTTGGGCAGAACGCTGGATCGCGGGCGGGCGTGAATCAGTCGCGCGACGTGTCTGGGACGTTTCAGCACGACACGATTTTCAACGATACGACGTTCAATCAATTTCGATTTCAGTTTGCGCGGCGCGGATTGCATTTCGGATTTTCGGAGTTGCCGGGCGGTAGCGACATTGGCGTGAACATTCCAGGGTACGCGTATTTCGGACGTGAGCCGTATTCGACAGTGGATCGAATCGAGCGGAGATTTCAGGCGACAGATAACGTGACGCTGGTGCACGGAGCGCACACGTTCAAGATGGGCGTGGATGTAAATTTTGTGCAGTTGCGGTCGGGAAAGCAGCAGATTTTTGAGTTGGACTATGGCGGCGATGTGAATTTTGGTGGGCTGGCGGTTTCGAATTTTGGCCTGCCGAATTCGGTGACGCTGCCGAGCGGGCAGGCAGTGCAATTATTTGGCGCGACGGGGTTGCAGTCGTACGGACTGGGTATTCCGACAACTTACATTCAGGGCATCGGGCAATCGAATCAGCCGTTCGATAACGATGTGTACGCGCTTTTTGCGCAGGATAGCTGGCGCATGAATCGAAAGCTGACGCTGAACTACGGCGTGCGGTACGACGTGGAGATGACGCCGAATTTCGCGCCCGCGACAGCGGTGAATGCGGCGGCGGAAAATGCGCTTGGAGTGGTGGAAGGAATTCCGCGTGATACGAACAACATTGCGCCGCGGATTGGAATTGCCTGGGATCCGAAAGGCGATGGCCGCACCGTGGTGCGCGCGGGATACGGACTCTTTTACGATCACCCATTACTGGCGATTGCGTTTGACGCGGCTACGGCGGACGGTGGGCGGTCGGTGCAGCTAATTTCGGCAGGAGGAAGTTCGTCGGCGTGCGGATTGACTCCGGGGAGCACTGCATGCGGAGGGTTGGATTCGCCGACGAATCTAAATGGATCCGCGATTTTTCAAGGGGTGCTGAACGCGCTGCCGAGCATGGGCTATTTGCCGAATCAGCAGCGGTTCGATCCGTTTCAACCGAATTCTCTTTTTGCAAACCAGAACTATTTGACGGCA
Source organism: Candidatus Acidiferrum sp. (assembly GCA_036493835.1). GTDB lineage: Bacteria > Acidobacteriota > Terriglobia > Acidiferrales > UBA7541 > Acidiferrum. Next base: position 109,088 of record DASXPD010000119.1, read on the forward strand.
GGATTTCCGCTGCCGATATTGCCGTTCGTGCTGCCAGTGGCGAAGAACTTTCAATTTGGATATGCGCAGCAGGCGAATTTGACGATTGAACGACAGATCGTGGGTTCGTGGACGATCAGCGTCGGATACCAATACACGCGCGGACTGCATTTATACCGGCCGGTGAACATCAATTCAACCGATCCGCAACTGCTTACGCAGAATTTGCAGAATGCGGATGCGGCAGGACTTGGGTTTAACAGTCCGGTGACGGTCGTCGCGCCTGCGGCGAATGTTGCGCCGACGGCGACGACTTGCGGAGTTGGCGTGGTCGCGCCGAGCGTGCTCGGGAAGTTGTTCGGATGTCCGGGACCAGCGGCGGCGTTGAATGGACAGTTTGTGAGCACGCCGGCGTTTTTCAATTTCTTCAGGCCGTCGGGGCCGAACCCGTCATTTGCGGGGCAGGTGCCGGGCGGGTATGCGACGCAGGTGCAGCTCGCTGGACTGGCGGGCTATCCGGTGGGACACGGCGTGCCGGTGCCGTTTAACAGTGTGGATGCACAACTCTCGGACGGCAGCTCGATTTATCACGGCCTGACGGTGAATGTGCAGAAGAGGTTTGGGCATTCGTTCGAATTTCTCTCAAGCTATACGTATTCGCACGCGATCGACGATTCGACGGACCTGCAATCACCGCTGGAGCCGCAGGATAGCCGATTCCCTTTCTACGAGCGTGGAAATTCGGATTTCGATCAGCGGCATCGATGGGTGACGAGCGGAGTGATTACTTCGGCGAGCGCGCACGGCGGCGATTCGATGTGGAAGCACCTCATGGCGGACTTTACGGTGGCGCCCATCATCGAGGTTTCGTCGGGACGGCCTTACACGATCATTACAGGAACGGACTATCGGCTGGATTTGGGTGCTTCGAATGGACGGCCGTCTGTCGGTACGTCGGGTCCGACGGCGGTTTCGCCGTTCTTGCCGGGAGTGACGTTCGAAACGCCGACAACGTGTTTGACGAACGCAGGGACGCAGTTCACGGTGGCGGGAATTGCGCCGCCACTGGGCTGCGTCGGGAATCTGGGCCGGAATACGTTCGCTACGCCGGGATTTTTCCAGTTTGATTTGCGATTGTCGCGGCGGTTCCCGCTGGGCGAACGTTTCAAGCTGGATGCGATCGCGGATGCGTTCAATTTGACGAACCGATTGAATGTGGCGGCGGTGAATCAGCTTTGCGATCCGGGGTCGGGGACGACGTGCGCAGCAGGGCAGCCTACGGCGTCTTACGATGCGAGGCAGTTTCAGTTTGCATTGAAGTTGAATTGGTGAGGGCGGCAACGCGGACGAAAAATCGCCAGCTGGAAGTTGGCGCTACCAAGACTATTTGAGGGTCGCGTTTCGGCGCGGCCCTTTTGTTTTTGGTGACACGATTTTCGGAAATACGGGAAGGCGCGTAGAGTGGTCAGTGTATACATGATGGCGTTTGTGCAAACTGCCGTGATCTTTGGGGATTGAGCGAGGGATATGGAAGCAGTTTTGATTGGCATTGTGGTTTTGCTGGCGGGGCTGGTGGTGTGGCTCGTGCTGCAGAATTCGAAGAGCGCGAAGGGCGATGGCGCGATGGAGGGGCAGGTCGCGGAATTGCGGCGCGATTTGCAGGTGATCGCGAGCGGGCAGGCGCAGAGCGCGGGGAGTATTCAGGCGATTGCGCAAAGCGTGACGCAGCGGCTGGATGGAGTGTCGACGGCGCTGCGGGATGGCGTGACGCATTCGGCGCAGATTGCATCGGCGGGGCAGACGGCGATCGCCACGGAGCTGAAGAATACGCGCGAGCAGATTGGGCTGATTCAGAAGCAGCTTGGCGAAGTGCAGGAGCAGAGCCGGGGATTGTCGGCGGCGACGCAATCGCTGGAGATGGTGCTGGGCGGGGCGAAAACGCGCGGGCTGCTGGGCGAAGTGACGCTGCAAAGGATGCTGGAGGATTCGCTGCCGCCGTCGCAGTTTGCGATGCAGTATCGGTTTAGCAGTGGCGAAGTGGCGGACGCGGTGATTTTTTTGCGCGACGACAAATTGATGGTGGTCGATTCGAAATTTCCGCTGGAGGCGTTTCGGCGGATTGCGGCCGATGGGGATGACGCGCGACGGGTGTTTGCGACGGCGGTGAAGGGACACGCCGACTCGATCGCGAAGAAATATATTGTGCCGAGCGAAGGGACGCTGGATGTGGCGCTGATGTTTGTGCCGTCGGAAAATGTGTATTGCGAGATGCTTGGGACGACGGATAACCGTGGCGTGCAGATCGACGAATATTGCCGGAGCAAGAAGATTATTGCGGTGTCGCCGAATTCGCTGTATGCGCACTTGTGCGTGATTGCGATGGGATTGAAGGGCATGCAGATTGAAGAAAACGCCAAGAGATTGCTGGCGAACTTGAATGGCGTGCAGAAGAACATGGGGACGTTCGCGGAAGTGTTTGAGAAATTGGGGACGCATTTGAAGAATGCGCAGCAGAGTTATGGCGAGGCGGACAGGAGATTCGAGAAGGCGCAGAACACGTTGGAGAATGTGTTGAGCGGGGGGACGCCGCCGGCGGCGATCGAGGGGGAGCAGTTGCCGTTGGGGATTGCGGCGGGGCGGGGGAATGGGAAGTGACTCTCGTCTGCGCGGGTATGCAGGGCGGACGCGCTTTTAGCCAGGCTTACGTTGAGGTCCTTCGGACGCGCTCAGGATGACAACGCTTTTTTTGATGACAAAACGTTGATGGCTAATCGTTAGCTGGCGAGTTTGCGGCGGGGGTTGTCGGTGCCGGTGCGGCGGGCTGGCTTTTTCTGTTTTTGGGATTCGGATTGGGCGAGGCTGCGCTTTAGGGCTTCCATCATGTCGATGACGCGGGCGGGCTTGGGTTTTTCTTCGGCGATTACTTCTCTGCCCTTCTGTTTGGCTTCGATCAGAGCTTTCAGATTGTCTTGAAACTTGTCGTGGAATTGTTGGGGCTTGAAGTCCTGCGCGAGGCTTTCAACTAACTGCTCGGCTAGTTTGATTTCGGCCGGCTTGAGCTTTACGTCTTTTTCGGCTTGGCCGTAGCCCGCCACTTCGCGAATTTCATTTTGATAGTACATGGTGTGAACGGTGAGGCCGTTTTTTCGCGGGCGGATGAAGACGGTGTATTCGCGCTGGTGCATGGTGACGGTGGCGATGCCGACGCGATTGCTGTCTTCGAGCGTTTTCAAGAGGAGAGCGTAGGGCTTTTCGGCTTCTTTGTCGGGGAGCATGAAGTACGACGCGTCGAAATAGATTGGGTCGATCTGATCTTGTTTGACGAAAGCGACGAGTTCCATGACGGTGCTGGAACGCGGCGTGATTTTCTTGAGCTCTTCGTCGGTGACGATGACGTACTGGCCTTTTTCGTATTCATAGCCTTTGACGACTTCGCTGCGATCGACCTGGCGATTGCAATGCGGGCAAAAGAGCGGCTGCTTGAGGCGTGTGTGGCACTTTTTGTGTAGCTGATGGAGATTGATCCGATGGCTGCGCGCTGCGGTGTAAAGCTTGATTGGAATCGCGAGCAAACCGAAGGTGAGAGTTCCCTTCCAAACCGAGCTGGCCATGCGGAGATACCTCCAAGGTTCATGCTATGAAACGAGGGGTGGGCAGCAATCGGGTAATCACGGTACCCGGTTAGTACCCGGACAGGACTCGCTACTAAGCGAGCGCTGATGTAAAATACCACCACCTCGGCCCATTGGAATATCAATGGAAAAAAAAGAAAGACGCAAGGCGCCCAGGTTCCAATTCATTGCCCCCGCTGAATTGGTGTGTGAAAAGTCGGGCGACAGAATTCAGTCGTGGGTGGCGGATTTGGGACTGCACGGATGCGCGGTGACGACGAAGGATGCGCCGCGCCGTGGAACGGTGGTGAGCATGAAGATCGGGCACACGCCGCGCGAGACGGTGCTGGCGAGGGCTATCGTCGTGCATTCGGCGCAAGAGCGCGTGGGGATACGATTTGTGGCGGTGACGCCGGCGTCGCTGGAGATGCTGGGGAAATGGCTGTCGAAGGCGAAGTTTCCGGTGCGGAGGAAAGGGTCGGGGGCTGACGACTGAGATCATGTGAGTTTGAGTAGAGTGGCCGCGCGATTTGCGCGGCTTTTTGTTTTTTTGGGGAAAGACAAACGAGAGCTTCATCGCCTAGATCGAGAGGGTCCTCACCTATTGAGCCGACCTCTCAGTCAAAGACGAGTTGAAAGCGGAAGCGCATGTCTTCGGCGTACCACATGATGTAGTTGGTGCCCCAGGCGTTGTTGAAGAGATTGAAATGGATGCCCTTGTCGAGTTGGGGTTGCTCACGGGTGAAATAGAGCGGAGATTGGACTCCCAGCGCGACCAATGGTGCATCTGGCGAGAGGATCGTTAGTTCGTGGTTGGAGTTGCGGCAGGTGATGCGGTCGTCGATCGCGTGCATGTGGCGGTTGCCGCCTTCGACGACGTCGAGCGGCGAGACTTGTTGTCCACACTTTTGCATGGACCAAGCTTTTGGGTCTTTGACCGGTGGATTGAAGCTAAACCACAGAGCTTCGGGCATGCGTGTCGGTAATTTGCCGAACCACGAGACGGTAATCTCGATCGTCGGAGTGATTTTCGACAAAGTGTAGTCGACGAAGATTTCTTTCGGCCAGGCTGTTGCTGGCGGAACGGCGGTCGACGCGGCGTCGCTCTTGTCGAGTTGACCTTTATTGAACTCCAGGCGCGTGCGGATTTTGGTTTGAAATTGATCTTCGGCGACTTCGCATTGGGCGAGTGATGGCATCCAGGTTTTGCTGACGGCGCCGTAGCGTTCGATGTTGGGCTTGCCAAAATCTTTGAAGGCCCAGTCTTCGGTGCTGATGACGTAGTTTTTAAAGAATGCGGTGTAGTCCGCTTGAGACAGCGTCTGATAGGTGAAGAGCGCGAGCGGATGATCCGGAGCAGCCCACTCTGCATTGGTCTTGTTGTTGCGAAGTCTGCGAATGGAGCCTGTTTTCTCGTCGAGTTGCAGTCGCACCAAACCACGTTCGAAATTGAGTTTAGAAATTTTGGACGATGCGATCGGCTGAGGGCGAGTGGCGGCGAGCGCATCGATTGATTGCTTGGCTTCGGATTTCAGGTCGGGTGGGAGCGAGTCGATCGCGGCGAAGAGGTCTTGGCGCTTTTCCTGCCAGCTCGATTGGACGACTTTGTAGTTCTTCGTGTCGAGCATCTTCATCAAGTCTGACGGGACATAGTTGTCGAAATCGAGCCAGGTTTTTGTGTCGGTGCCCCAGGTGTGTTCGGCTTCGAGTAAGAGATTGCGGAGGAGTTTTACGTCGGTAGAGTCGCCGACTTTGAATTTGCCGTTTGCGATCCAAATGTTGCGGAGGCTGCAGAGTCTACGATAGCGCGCGACTTTTAGGGGATCGCTGCCGATGCCGTGAATCCAGGTGTCGCCGATTTCCTGCGTAACGAGCGGGAGAGCGGCGGCGTGCGGCTGGACGGCGTCGGCGATGTGGGTGAGATCGGTGGCGCGGATTTCGGCGTTGGGGAAGCGTTTGCGGAGATTGAGATAGGTAGCGGCGATTTCTTCGGGCGAGTGCGGACCAACGTTGTCGTCGGCCATGACGATGGCGTAGGCGAGATCGGAGCCGGGGACGATTTGAATCGTACCGTAGCTTGGATGGTAGGAGACGACGAGTTGCGCGCCGGCGGGATCTTGCCAGCGGAAAAGCGGCGGAAGAACCGCGGGAGTGCTGGCGTCGTTGACGCCGATGTCGAGAAACGTCACGCCAGCGGACGCGAGCGGTGAGACCAGGCCGCGCGTGTGGCCAGGGACATCTGTCATTTTGGCGCCGGTGGTTTTGCGGCCGAAGCGTTGGTCGAGAGAACGAGAGATTGCGATGGCGCCGGAGATGAGGGATGGGTCCATCAACTCGGTTTGCCAGCTGAACGGGAGCGCGTGCCATGCGATGAAGCCGGAGCTGATGGCTTGCTCCATTTTTTTGCGCTGATCGGCGGAGGCTTGTTCAAGATATTCGTAGAGGAGCCAGGAGCCGGTGGTCCAGGTGTAGTTCGCGTGATCGGGGCCGGAGGAACGGCTGAGTTGTTCGGCGATGTCGATGGCTTTGGGGAAAAATTCGTTGAAGTAGCGGTGCACGACGTTGGCTTGCGTGTCGATGAAGCCGGCATCGAAGTGGCATTTGAAGACGATGAGGACGCGCTTGATTTCGGGCGACGGCGACGGAGGCGTCACCGTTGGAGCTTGGAGTGCCGTCGCGTCGAGCGGAGAGGGCGAGCCCGCGATCCAGGCGGTAGTTCCAGTTGCGAGCAGTGTCTCGAGAAATTTTCTTCGGCGCATCAAGCCCTCATTCGAGTGAAGTTAGTTCGCCAACCGCATCGGCAAAGATTCTGGTGTGAGCATCGACGTCGGATTCGGTGGTCGCTGGGCACATGAGTGCCATGTTGTGAAACGGAGTGAGCAGCACGCCGCGATTCAGAGCGTAAAGGTGCAACAGGCGTTCGAGTTCGAAATCGGATGCGGCGTAGGATGCGCCGCCGTTTCGCGGAGCGATGGGAGTGAAGGTGTATTCGGCGCGAGCGCCGAGCTGCGTGACGCTCCACGGCAGATTGGCCGTGCGAATCTGGCCCGCGACGCCTTCGGCGAAACGCGTGGCGAGGCGAATCATGTGTTCGAATGCGTCTGGCGTGAGGATGTGCTCGAGTGTGCCACGCATGGCCGCAAGCGAAAGAGCATTGCCAGCGAGCGTGCCGCCGATACCGCCGACGTCGCAATCTTCGAGGTGGATGCGCGCGGAGATGCGGTCGGCTACTTCCTGCGTGCAACCGTACGCGGCGCCTGGAATGCCGCTGCCGATGGGTTTGCCGAAGACGAGCAAATCGGGATTGAGGTGCCAAGCGCGCGTGCAGCCCCCGGAGCCGGCGCAAATCGTGTGAGTTTCGTCGGCGATGAAGAGCGTGCCATAGCGACGGGCGAGTTCCTGGGCGGCCTGCCAGTAGCCCGCGTCGGGAAGGATGATGCCGACATTGGTCATGGCGGGCTCGGCGAGGATGCAGGCGACGTCGTTGTGACTGAGTGCGGCTTCCAGAGCATCGAGATCGTTGAATTCGACGACGCGTGTCGTTTCAGCGGGATTGACCGGGGGGCCGATGTTGCCGCGGCGTGGGCCGACGACGCCGTCGGCATCGAGTGTTGCAAACGATTCGTCAACGGTTCCGTGGTAACAAAAATTGAAGACGATGATTTTGTGGCGCTGGGTTATCTCTCGGGCGATTCGGATCGCAAAACGGTTGGCGTCGGTGGCGGTCAGAGTGAATTGCCAAAACGGGAGGCCGAACCGGTGTTTGAGATTTTCGCCGACCCAGAGCGCGTCTTCGGTCGGGAGCATCAACGTAATGCCCTTGCGAGCCTGACGGGCGACCGCTTCGATAACGATGTCGGGCGAGTGGCCGGTCATGGCACCCGTGTCGCCGAGGCAGAGGTCGATGTAGTCGTGGCCGTCGACGTCTGTGAAATGCGCGCCCTTTGCCGACTGGACAAAAATCGGGAATGGGCCGGCCCATTTTTTCATCCAGTTCATGGGGACGCCGCCGAGGAGCGAATCCTGGGCGCGGCTGTAGAGGGCGGCGGACTTCGGGTGATCCTGGATGAAGCGCTGCATCTCTCGGTGATGCAGCGTGGAGAGGTTGTTGGGGTCGATGGAGCTCACGGCGCGGCTCACGCTCACGGGACAACCGAATTCATTGGGCTGCGGGTGCGGCGTCGAGGATGTGGATGGTGTGCAGCCACGTCTCGACGAGTTTGGGCCAGTGGGTCACGGGTTGATTTGTGGGACGGAGGCCCCATCCGTGGCCGCCTTCGGCGTAGATGTGCAGCTCGGCGGGGACCTTGGCGTTTTTTAGAGCAAGAAAATAGACAGTAGAGTTTTCAATGTGAACGGGATCGTCTTCGGATTGAACGATGAAGGACGGGGGAGTTTTTTCTGTGGGATGGATTTCGGCGTTGGGAGCGAAGTTATTTTCGGCGATGGCAAGGTAACCGGGATAGACGATGACGGCGAAGTCGGGGCGGCAGCTGACGTTATCGGCGGAGTCGACCGTGTCGTAGAGACGCTGATCGTAGTGGGTGCTGAGCGCGGCGGCGAGATGGGCTCCCGCGGAGAAGCCGAGGACGCCGGTGCGATTGGGATCGATATGCCATTCGGCGGCGTTTGAGCGGACGAGTCCGACCGCGCGCTGGGCGTCCTGAAGAGCGGCGGAGGATTTCGGAAACGGGCCGGAGTCGGGGACGCGATATTTGAGAATGATGCAGGCGATACCGCTGCTGGTGAGCCAGTCGCAGACTTCTGTGCCTTCGAGGTCGATTGCGAGGATGTGGTAGCCGCCGCCGGGGAAAACGACGACTGCGGCGCCGGTGGGTTTGGTGGTGGGTTGATAGAGCGTGATGGTGGGATTGGAGACGTTGCCGAGGCGGATGAGAGGTTTGCCGGCGATGAGATTGTCTTTGGCGGTGGTGGTGTCGGATTCGGCGGCGGGATTTGAAGCTGTTGTGCCGGGCGCGCCTTTGGGCCAGATGGGGATTTGGGTGTGGCCGGAGGACGGTTGCCAGCCGGTGGGAGCTTGAGCGTATGCGACGTTACAAGAAAGTGTGACTGTGAGCAGGATGAAAACGAGTTTGGCCAGCGATTTAATTTTCATTGGGCCTCGACGATTTTTGGCGGCGCTGATAGTAGCACGCGGATGCGACACGACTCTCAGCGGAGGTTGTGAATGATTTCTTTTGCGGCGTTGGCGCCGCTGGCGCCGGAGAGTCCGTTGCCAGGATGTGTGCCGGAGCCACAAAGGAACAGTCCATGAATCGGGGTTTTGTACCGAGCCCAATCGAGCACCGGACGCATGGTGAAGAGCTGATCGAGCGCGAGTTCGCCGTGGAAGATGTGGCCGCCGGTGAATCCATAGATCGATTCGAGATCGCGCGGCGTGATGACCTGCATCGATTCGACGATTTGGCTGAAGTCGGGCGAATGGACAGCGAGGGTTTTGAAGACGTTCTCGGCGAGAATTGCCGCGTGATTGTTGTCCCAGTTTCCGTCCTTGAGTTTGTAGGGAGCGAACTGGACGTATACGGAGGCGACGTGTTTGCCTTCGGGTGCGAGCGACGGATCGAGAAGCGTTGGGATTGAGATGTCGAGATAGGGCGATTGGGAGATCTCGCCGTATTTCGAGGCGTCGTAGGCGCGCTCGAGATAGTCGATTTCGTGGCCGATGTGGATGCGGCCGGCGAGCGCTTGCATTGTGCCGTCGGGACCGACGGCGTCGGAGAGCGCGGGGAAGCTTGGGAGGCGATTGAGCGCGAAATTGATTTTGGCGACGTTGCCAGCGGCGCGGATGTTTCGAATGCGAAGCGCGAACGTTGGGTCGAGTTGAGAGGGATCGACGAGATTGAAGAGCGTGCGCTTGGGGTCGACGCCGGAGATGACAGCTTCGGTGGCGATTTCTTCGCCGTCGGCGAGGACGACTGCGGAGACGGCATTATTTTTGATGCGGATGTGCTGGACGTCGGCGTGCGTGCGGATTTCTGCGCCGGCGGCTCGTGCGGATTCGGCAAGCGCTTTGGTGAGAGCGCCGAGCCCACCCTTCGGGAATGACGAAGAGCCGACGGGATGCGGATCGGCGGCGGCGCGGAGTAGAAGGACGGCGGTGCTGCCGGCAGACCATGGTCCGAGAGCAGAACCGAAAATGCCGCGGGCGGCGATGGATGCGCGGAGAAGCTCGGTTTCAAAAAACTCGGCGACGAAATCCGCGACGGCCATCGGGCCCCATCGCAGAAGATTGAAGATGCCTTCTTTGCCGAGACCTCGAACGTTGCGGCCAGTTTTGAAGAGATTCCAGAAATCTTCGGGAGAAGGCGAATCGATCGCGGGCGGAGTGATCGAGGCGATCTGGGCGAAGACTTCGGCAATTTCGGCGAGGGCTTCGGCGAATTTGGTGTAGTTGGCGGCGTCTTTTGCGGAGAAGCGCGCGATGCCACCGGCGGTTTTCGCGTGGTCGTTGTAGAAGAGGAGCGAACGGCCGTCGGGAGACGGAGCAAAGACGCGCGGGTCGGGATTGAGGATTTGGAGATCCTGTTTGTCGAGGCGCATGTCGCGCGCGATGTCGGCGCGAAGTGGACCTACAGTGTGCGCGAGCGTGGAGGCGCGATAGCCGGGGTGAAACTCTTCGGTGATGGCACCGCCGCCGACAATTTCTCGACGCTCGAGAACTATGGGCTTGAAGCCGCCTTTGGCGAGATAGAAAGCGGTGATGAGTGCGTTGTGGCCGCCGCCGACGATGACTACGCGCTGTCCGATGGGCATGTTCAGTTTTTCTCGCTGTCGGGGGCGATGGTTGTGTCGGATGGAGCGTTGGCGACGTCGTCAGCGGTGAGGGGGGCTTCGTTAAGGGTATCGGTGAGCGTTGGCTCTTCGTGTCTGACGTCCGGAGTGGCTTCGGGTGCGGGTGGCGCCGTCGGAGTCGGAGCGGGCGGTTGATATTGCTGAGATTTTGCGCGGTTGGATGCGATGGGTTTCGAACGATCGGAACGCGAACCGTCGGCGGATTTCTTCCACTCTTTCAGAATGACTTGGCTGGCGATGCGGCCGGGAGCGCCCATGATGCCGCCGCCTGGATGCGTGGCGGAACCGCACATGTAGAGGCCGTCGATCGGTGTGCGGTAGTAGGCCCAGCCAGGAACAGGGCGCAGGAAGAAAAGTTGTTCGAGCGAGAGTTCACCCTGGAAGATGTTGCCTTGCGTGAGGCCGAATTCACGTTCGAGGTCGAGCGGCGTGAGGACTTGCCGACCGACGATATGTTTTTTGATGTTTGGAGCGTGCTCGGCAATTGTGTCGACTACGGTGTCGCCGAAGGCTTCGCGCTGATCGTCCCAAGTGCCGTGGGCGAGTTTGTAGGGCGCGTATTGAACGAAACAGGAAAGCACGTGCTTGCCTGGGGGTGCGACGCTTGGGTCGGTGAGGCTCGGGATCACCATATCGATGTAGGGACGGCGGGAAAAATTGCCGTACTTGGCGTCGTCGTAGGCGCGCTCCATGTATTCGACGCCGGGCGAGATCGACATCGCGCCGCGGAGATGCGCGCCGGTGCCGGGTAGCGCTTTGAAATCAGGAAGGCCGTCGAGCGCGATATTCACCTTGCCGGAGGAGCCGCGGTATTTGTAGCGGCGGACGGCTTCGAGAAAGTCGCCGGGGAGTTCGCTGGGCTGCAAGAATTTTTCGAACGTGAGATGAGGATCGACACTGGATGAGACGACGGTGGCGGAGATTTCTTCGCCGGAGGTGAGGACGACGCCGGCAGCGCGACCATTTTTCACGAGGATTTTATCGACCGAGGCTTGCGTGCGGATTTCAACGCCGGCTTCGCGTGCGGCCGCGCCGATGGCGTTCGAAATGGCGCCGGTGCCGCCGCGGCTGAATCCCCACGAGCGGAAGGCGCCGTCGATCTCACCCATATAGTGGTGCAAGAGAACGTAAGCGGTGCCGGGTGAACGGATGCCGAGGAACGTGCCGATGATGCCGGATGCGGACATCGTGGCCTTGAGGGGATCGGTCTCGAACCATTGATCGAGAAAATCGGCGGCGCTCATGGTCATGAGCTGGATGAGTGTGTAGCGCTCGTCGGACGAGAGGCTGCGGAAGCGCTGCAGCATGAAGTGAAGCTGCTTGAGGTCACGCGGATTGAGTGTTGTCGGATCGGGCGGGATCATCGACAGCATCGGCTTCACGAAGCGGCACATCGGCGTCATCATCTTCGAGAATTCGTCGTAGGCTTCAGCGTCGAGGCGAGAGTGGCGGCGAATTTCGCGCTGCGTGCGCGCGTGGTCGTTCATGCGCCAGAGGTAATCGCCATTGAGCATCGGCGTGAATGTGCCGTCGAGAGGGAGGATTTCGAGGCCGTGTCGCGGAAGGTCGAGTTCGCGAATAATTTCGGGGCGGAGGAGCGAAACGACATAAGAGCATTCCGAAAAAAGGAAGCCGGGGATGATTTCTTCGGTGACGGCCGCGCCGCCGAGAACGTGGCGACGCTCCAGTGCGAGGACCTTTTTGCCCGCTTTTGCGAGGTAAGCGGCGTTGACCAAGCCGTTGTGGCCGCCGCCGATCACGATTACGTCATAGTGCTGCGCCATTCGCTAGATTAGCTCCGCAATGAATCCGCGCATGCTTGGAGAAGAAAGATGCGGCTGGAAGATGGGATAGTTTACTGGGAGGTGTGCGGTCGGCACAAGTGCGGCGCACAGTTGGTGATAAAAGACGAATTGACAAGGTACGCTTCCGAAATGACGTCCGATTGCCGATGTGAGGACGAGTCTCTATACTTTGAACCGCATCCTGGAGGATTTGTGTGCCGGTAGGAACAGCGTTCCATGAGCGGACGAAGGCGTTGTGCGAGAGCCTGAATTATCGGGAGTGGTCGGGCTATTACACCGTGGGCGTCTACGAGATGCACCACGAGCACGAGTACAACGCGATTCGCAATTCGTCGGCGCTCATCGATATTTCGCCGTTGTTCAAATATCGAATCACGGGGCGCGATGCGACGAAATTCGTGAACCGGGTGATCAGCCGCGACATTACGAAGGTCGCGGTAGACCAGGTGATTTATTGCTGCTGGTGCGATCCCGACGGGAAAGTCATCGACGACGGAACGATTACGCGGCTGGGCGAAAACGATTACCGGTGGACGGCGGCCGATCCGAGTTTGCGGTGGTTTCAGCAAAATTCGCTGGGCCTGGATGTAAACATCGAGGACATTTCGGAGCAAATGGCGGCGTTGGCTCTACAAGGACCGACTTCGGGAAAGCTGCTACGTGCGGCGGCAGACGCGGACATCACGAACCTGAAATATTTCCGCGTGACGCACGGCAGGATCGCTGGAGTGCCAGTGGATATTTCGCGGACGGGGTACACGGGCGACCTGGGCTACGAGATCTGGATGCCGTGGAAAGAAGCGTTACGCGTGTGGGACAAGCTGATGAACGAAGGAGAGATTTTCGATGTTCATCCAGCGGGGATGGTCGCGCTGGATATCGCGAGGATCGAAGCCGGCTTGATTCTGATCGAAGTCGACTACACATCGAGTAAGCGTGCTGTGATCGAGTCGCAACGGTATTCGCCGGCGGAAATTGGATTGGGGAAGCTGGTGGATCTGAAGAAAGAGAATTTTGTCGGGCGAGAAGCACTGGAGAAAGAGGAGCGCAAACGGCCGGCACGTGCACTGGTGGGATTGGAAGTCGATTGGAATGAAGTCGAGGCGCTGTACGACAGGATCAAGATGGCGCCGCAGGTGCCGAGCATGGCATCGCGCGTGGCTGTACCGATCTATCGTGGCGGGCGGAATATTGGCAAGGCGACTTCGACGACGTGGTCGCCGACATTGAAGAAGATGATTGTGCTGGCGTCGGTGGGACGCGAGCATTCGGCGATCGGCACAACGCTGAACATGGAGATGACGGTGGAGTCGGTGCGGCAGACGGTTGGCGCGAAAGTAGTGCCGATGCCATTTTTCAATCCGCCACGCAAAATGGCCGTTCCGGTTACCTAATGCGCAGTGCTATTGCGCGGCGAAGGCTGCTGCGTTGGTTAGCAACTTGTCGAGAATCTTGCGGTCGAGCAACCTGCCGTGAATCACGAGAGCGCGAATTTTTTCTGTGTTGCGGATGTCGTCCAGAGGGTTGGCGTCCAAGAGTAAGAGATCCGCGTTTTTGCCTACCTCGATTGTTCCCTGCTTCTGAATAATCCCCATGAAATCGGCGGGATTTTTTGTAGCGGCTTGCAACGCCTGCATGGGGGAGAATCCTGCCTGAGTCAGCAACGCGAGTTCTTCGTGTAAAGAGAAGCCGGGGACTAAGTCCGGGGCGGCGCTGTCGGTGCCGGCGAGTATGCCGACTCCTGCGGCCTGCATCTTCGCAACTACTTGTGACGAGCAAGCGAAGAGTTGATTGCGAAGTTCGAATTCGGCGGGCGAGGCGAGATGGTCCTGCTTCTGACGGGTTTGCTGCCATTTCGATACGATGAACTTTGGCACGTACCGCAGTTGGTCCGCGACCGCCGCGTCGGATTGGGGCGTCGGGTATGCATCGTGCCGAAGGAGCACGAGCGTGGGGGTTTGCCAGGTGTGGTTTGCGACGAATTTTGCGATCAGGGCATCGCAAGTTTTTTCGGAGTAGGTGGAGAGAAGTTCACGTTCCCATGCGTCTTGGCGAGCCTGTGAGCCTTGCGGTGTCTCTTTCTTGGGTGCGCCCCGGAATTGCTCCTCCATGAGGCGCGCTTCATTCGACGAGCAGGCGCGGAGCACACCGGTGAGATGCTCGATGCTTTTTTGGCCGGCGTCGGAGGCTTCGGCGGCGGTTACGCGGTCGGGAACATGGCCGACGAAGGAGATGTGTTGTTGCTTTGCCGCATCGGCGATCGCGAAGTACGCGGTGCGGCTGAGAATGGACTGAACTTTGATGAAGTCGACGCCCTGCGTCGCGAGGGATTGAACGTCGTCCGTGGCTTGGGTGGCGTTGGTGACGACGAGCGATGGTTGGAAAGATGGAGGATCGCCGTCGAGGTATGGGCCCGGGAAGAAGATTTCGGGGCCGATACGTTTGCCGCTGTGAATTTCGTGGCGAAGCGGGGCGAGAGATTCGAGATAGCCGCCCATGTCGCGAACAGTTGTGATCCCGTTGGCGAGAAGCAGCGGCAGAAAGAAATCGCGGCTGCCAGTTGGCTCGCCTGCACCAGTGAGATGCAAGTGAAAGTCCGCGAGGCCGGGAATCAGGAATTTGTTGGTGCCGTCGACGAGTTGGACGTTGGTCGGAAGTCCAGCCGCGGACGAAGGCGTGATCGACTGAATCTTTTGATCAGCGATCACAACGGTGACGTCGGGTTTCGGATCTGCCCCGGTAGCATCGATCAGCGTGACATGGGTAATTGCCAGCGGAGGCGCAGCGTGATTTTTCGAGCAGGAACATAACAAGAACACGCAGATCAGTGGGAAGACGCTGCGTGCCAGCGCGCTGACTCTTGGAGCGAGTTGGGAGCGCGTGCGCTTAAGTATGGTTGAGCGATTCGTCATGGAAGACGGCGCGCGAACGCCGCAAGTAAAAAGAGTGACAGACGCCGCTACTGAAGGCGATTGTATTTTTTCAGGATGGCCTGAAGCTGGTCATGAGGAAGGCCGATAATTTTGTGATTGTCGGCACCGACCATTGTGTCCGCGGCAATCATAGCGTTGACGACGGCTTCTTCGGTGGCGAAAACGGTCGATTCGAAAACGTCTTCGATCATGTCGTTGGGCAACATTTTCACGTCGACGACATGGTTGTTGGCGCTGGCTCCGGGGTTCGCTGTCGAAAACGCGATGAAGATGTCGCCCGAGCCGTTGCCGGAGATACTGCCGTCGCGTCCGAGGCCGAGCGAAACACGGCGCGCGAGGCGTTTCAATTGACTGGAGATGAGCGGTGCATCGGTGGCAACTACGACGATGATGGAGCCGTGATCTTCATCGGCGAAGCGAGTCTGGCTGTATGGCGTCGGCGCTTCAATTTCGCGGCCAACAGGAATGCCGGCGATCCGAAGATTTTCTCGCGTGCCGTAATTGCACTGAACTAGGACACCGACGGTGTAGTCGCCGGCGCCTTTGATTTGGAATTTGCGCGATGAAGTGCCGATGCCGCCCTTAAAACCGTTACAGATCATCCCGGTGCCGCCGCCGACCGAGCCTTCAGGGACGGGTCCGGATGCAGCAGTATCGATCGCGTGGAAGGCGTGCTCCGGTTTCACGTGAAAACCGTTGGTATCGTTGAGCCAGCCGTCCCACGTTTCGGCGACGACGGGGAGCGACCACCAGTAGCCGCTCGCGTCCGGCGCCCCGTGCGAAACACGCCACTGAATCACAGCATCGCGAACGACACCGACGCTGTGCGTGTTGGTGATCATGACGGGTCCTTCGAGGAAGCCGGACTCTTCGACCCATGTTGTGCCGGTCATTTCGCCATTGCCGTTCAGGGACCACCAACCCGCGAAAACGGAACTATTCATCGAATCTTTGCCGCGTGGAAGAATGGCGGTGACGCCGGTTCGAACTGGGCCTTTACCAACCTGGAGTTTTCCTTCGCCAGAGATGAGCGTGGTGTGACCGACGGTGACGCCTGCAACATCGGTGATGGCGTTGAGCGGGCCGGGTGTGCCATCGAACGGGATGCCCAAGTCGCGCGCACGAGGTTTGGATTTTGCGCTAGCAGATGAGTTCGGGGCCGATTTGGTCGCAGTCTCCTGAGCTTGCAGCGAGAACGCCGCGGCCACGCAAGAACCAACCAGAATGATGCACACGCGCGAAAAACGACGCATTCTTATCTCCCGAACATGAACAGCAGTTTTAGTTTAAGACGCGAGACTTGGCCGATTGTCGCAGAAGCCCGCGGGGCGATCAGGTCGAGAAGACCCGAGCCAATGCGGCCTCAAGAGCCCGCGCAATTATCTCAGATTCGGTAGGCGTGAGTACAAAGGGTGGTGCGAGGAGTACGTGATCCCCGCGGCTACCATCAACGCAACCTTGCGATGGATACGTCAGAACATTTTCATCGAGTACAGCCTGACGGATTTTTTCGGCAATATTTTCTTCACGGGGGAAAGGCTCGCGTGTGGATTTGTTTTTTGCAAATTCGATACCGACGAGCAACCCCAAGCCTCGAATTTCCCCAACGTGAGGATTCGATTCGAGTTTCGCGAGCCGCGAACGCAAGTCCTTCGCGGCTGGTGACACACGCGGGAACAACTTTTGCGACTCGAGATAATCAAGCACGGCGTTGCCAGCAGCGGTTGCGACCGGATGCGCTTGATAGGTGAAACCGTGCTGGAAAGCGCCGGTGCCGTGCTCGAATGCTTCGACGACGTCGCGCGAAACGAGAACTGCGCCGAGCGGCGCGTAACCGCTGGCGATTCCCTTCCCTACCAAAATCATGTCGGGCTCGACGTTCCAATGCTCGACGGCGAACGGTTTGCCGGAGCGGCCCATGCCGCTCATGATTTCGTCAGCGATGAAAAGAATATTGTGGCGACGGCAGATTTCGGCGATGCGAGCGACGTAGCCGTCGGGTGGCACGGCCGCACCGAGGGTTGCGCCGACGACTGGTTCGAAAATGAACGCGGCGACAGATTGGGCTGACGGATCGTTGTGTGCGTCATTCGGACCGCCAAATTGCAACAACGTCTCAAGATCGTTGGCGCAGGCGAGGCCGCACTCCGGAAATTTCAATTCGAATGGGCAGTGGTAACAGAAACACGGAGCGATGTGGCCCCACTCGGCGAGCAGCGGCTGATAGGGCGCGCGACGACCGACGTTGCCGCTGACCGACATCGCGCCGAGAGTGCTGCCGTGATAGCTCTGGCGGCGCGAGACTACGCGGAAGCGATTGGAGTCACCGCGTTCGAGCCAATATTGGCGTGCGAGCTTGATCGCGGTTTCCGTCGCTTCGGAGCCTCCGGAAGTGAAATAGACCCGGCCGCCATCGCGAAAATTTGGTGGAGCGAGTGCGAGAAGGCGCTCGGCGAGCCTTTCGGCGGGCGCAGAGTGAAATTGCGTCGTGTGCGCGAAGGCGATCTGCGAAGCCTGTTCCGCCATGGCGCGGCCGACTTCGGCCACACCGTGCCCGATGCTGACGACCGCGGCTTGGCCAGAGGCGTCGAGCAGACGGCGGCCATCCGCGGTGAAAATCCATGAACCTTCGCCACGGATTGCAATCGGGAAGTCTCTGCGAAAATTTCTCGGAAATAGGGCGGACGGCTTTGTCATGAGTCGAGAAAATTGTAACGCGTGCCGCGCCGACGTGGGAGGTAGCGCGAGATGAGTGTGCTACGCTTGCCCGATTTTGCGAGCGCGCATGGAGAGGGATGGCGGAGACCGGTAGCGGGCAGATAGGTTCGACGGCGCTGATTCGAACGATCGGGCGCTGGAGCCTGACGGCGCTGGTGATCAACTCGATCATCGGCAGCGGGATTTTTGGGTTGCCGTCGGTGGTTTCGGGCCGTATCGGAAAAATGGCTCCGATCGCGTATTTCGTCGCAGGCGCGGGCATGGCGGTGATCGCGGGATGTCTGGCGGAGGTTGCATCGCAATTTCGCGAGACCGGCGGGCCATACCTGTACGCGCGTGAGACGCTTGGGCGATTTTGGGGCATACAGATCGCGTGGATGATGTGGCTGTCGCGTATTGCGGCGGCGTCCGGGACCGCAAATCTTTTCACGACATATATGGGGCAAGTCTTCCCGCGCGCAACGGAACCCACGTACCGGCTCGTCATCCTGAGCGCGCTGGTAGGTGTATTGGCAGTTGTGAACTACATAGGCGTGAAATCGGGCGCGCGCGCGAGCGATTTTTTTACGGCGCTCAAGTTGTTGCTGCTGGCGACATTTATCGGAGCGGGGCTTTGGTGGATTGCTGTACATGGCGCGGTAACGCCCGCGCCGCTGACGCACTCCGTCGAATCTCGCGATTGGCTTGAGGCGGTTCTTGTGCTCGTATACGCGTACGGCGGATTCGAGGCCGTACTGCTGGCATCCGGCGAGATGCGCGATCCGCGGCACGACGTGCCGATTGCGCTGATGATCGGAATCGCGAGCGTGGCGGTGATTTATACATTGGTGCAATCGGTCGTGAGCGGGACGCTGATCGATCCGGCAGCCACGCAGCGTCCATTGGCCGATTCAGCCGCGGCTGTTCTTGGATCTCGCGCCGCGGCTGCCATCGCGATTGGAGCGCTGCTTTCGATCTACGGCTATTTGAGCGCAAACATGCTTCATACACCGCGACTGACCTTCGCGTTGGCGGAACGTGGAGATATTCCGGCGATTTTTGCGCGGATTCACCCTCGATTTCGAACGCCGGACGTTTCGATCGCGCTCTACACGGTGTTTCTGCTGGCGTTCACGCTGGCAGGAAATTTTCGCTGGAACATCACGCTTTCGGCGATCGTGCGTCTGTTTACATACGGATCGATTGCGATCGCGCTGCTGATTTTGCGGAAGCGCAACCCTGGGGCGGACGCGTTTCGGTTGCCGGGTGGGCCGATACTGGCTGTCCTAGCAATTTTGTTTTGCGTCGTGCTGCTGGTAAGAGCACCACTGAGCAATTCAACTGTCGTCTTGGCGACGGCTGCGGCGGCTGCGTTGAACTGGGTGCTGGTGAGGAATCGGCCGACTACCGTATGAAGGATTGACGATGACGATGAAACGGAGTGGAGCGGCATGGATGCCAGCGGACGACTACGGACGCGGACTGCCAAAATTTTCGGTGAATTTGCTGGTTCGTGATGTGCAGGCGTCGCTGCCCTTCTATCGCGATGTGTTGGGAGCGACGGTGCGCTATGCCGATGAGGACTTCGCGGCGCTGAATCTCGCCGGAGCGGAATTCATGCTGCACGCGGACCACTCGTATGATCATCATCCGCTGCACAAATACATTGCGGGCGCCGCGGCCGGGCGGCGCGGATTGGGCGCCGAGTTGCGAGTGATGGGCGTCGATTCGGATGCTGCAGAATCGCGCGCGAAAGCGGCGGGGGCGACGATTGTCCAGCCCGCCGCGGATTATCCACATGGCTGGCGCGACGTCATGCTGGCCGACCCGGACGGCTATGTCTGGGCAGTGGGCGTGGCGAAGTAAAAGCCTTCCTGCTCCGCGGATAGGTGGCCGGGTCACCTTTCCACTATTGGATTCGCCACCAATTCGTGACATATTTTTCGCGTTCGATTTGCGCGGGTAGCGCGAATCGGGTTCCATGACTCGGGCAGATTTTGGGTTTCGACATTCCAATTCGGTTCAATGCACAAAATGAGGGCAACAAAAATGAAGATCGGTACGAGTCTGCGCAAAGGTGCGGGGATCGCGATCGGCGCGATCTGTTTGGCGGCATGGGGATTGTGCGGGGCTGCGATTGGGAAAGCACAAGACGCAGGCAAACACGCAATCACGTTTGCCGACATGATGAAAATGCACCGCGTCGCCGAACCCGAGCTATCGCCCGACGGCAAGTGGGTGGTGTACACCGTCGCGACTCCGGACATGGACGCGAATCGCAACGCGAGCAACATCTGGCTCGTGTCGACCGAGACCGGCGCGCCGATCCAACTGACGCAGAGCGGGCACGATTCCTCGCCGGTATGGTCGCCCGACGGAAAGATGATCGCGTTCTTATCGTCACGCACGGGCGAATCGCAAGTGTATTTGCTGTCGATGAATGGCGGCGAAGCGCATCCGTGGACAAGCATCTCCACCGGTGTGGACATTGCGCAGTGGTCGCCCGACGGAAAGATGCTCCTGTTTACTTCGGGCGTGTATCCGGACTGCAAAGACGACGCCTGCAACAAGAAGCGCGATGAAGAAAAAGAAAAGAACAAGGTGAAGGCGCACGTGGCCGAGCATCTGCTCTATCGCCACTGGACCCATTGGAATGAAGGAAAGCGCGGCCATCTCTTCGTTGTGCCGGCGCCAACTTCCATGGACCAGGCCGAGGCGAGCGGTAAGCCAGTCGACCTGACTCCTGGCGCCGACTACGACGTGCCACCGGATCAGCGCGGCGGTTCGGCGGACATCAGCTTTTCTCCGGACAGCAAAGAGATTTGCTTCACCGCAGTAACCGATCCGATGGAAGCCATTAGCACGAATGGCGATTTGTTTTTAGTGCCAACGGCCGGCGGGACCGAGCCCAAGAAAATCACCACGAATCCTGGATTCGACGGGAATCCAATCTATTCGCCGGACGGAAAGTACATCGCGTATCACGCACAGCTGACGCCGCAGTATGAGTCGGACCGCTGGCGCGTGATGCTTTATGACCGCGCGTCGGGGCAGAGTCAGAATCTGTCGGAAAAATTCGATCGCAGCGCGAATGAGCTCGCGTGGTCGGCCGATAGCAAGACGATCCTCTTCACCGCCGAGAACGAGACGCTGCAGCCGATCTATGCGATGCAAGCGACCGTAGGCGCCGAGCCGAAGAAAATCGTCGCGGATTCGTACAACACCGGACTGACGATCAACAGTAAGGGCTCCACGATTGCGTTCGAACGGACAAGCCTGGCGATGCCGGCAGAAGTTTTTGCAGCGAACATCGACGGCACGAATGCGCGCCAGCTAACGCATCACAACGAATCAATCCTCGCGAACCTCGAGATGAATGCGCCCGAGACGTTTTGGTTTGTCAGCGGCGACGGCGTCAAAGTGCAGGCCATGATAATCAAGCCGCCGAAATTCGAAGCGGGCAAGAAATATCCGCTACTCGTACTGCTGCATGGCGGGCCGCAGACGATGTGGTCGAACGCGTGGGGCTATCGTTGGAATGCACAGGTTTTTTCGAGCCCGGGCTACGTTTCGCTGATGATCAACCGCCGCGGCTCGACCGGCTACGGACAGAAATTCACTGACGAAATCACGAATGACTGGGGTGGCAAGGCTTACGTCGACGTGATGAAAGGCATCGACGCGGCGGCGGCAAAATACAACTACATCGACGGTACAAAAGTGGCCGCGGCGGGCGGGTCGTATGGCGGCTATTTGGCCGATTGGATCGCGACGCACACGAACCGCTTCAAAGCAATCATCAGCCACGCGGGAATTTACGACAAAACCGCGATGTACGCGACCGAGGAACTTTGGTTCGAAGAGCACGACATGATGGGTACGCCTTGGGCGGCAGCGGAAAATTACAAGAAGTGGTCGCCGTCAACCTACGCCGCGGATCTGGGCAAATACAAAACACCGACGCTGATCGTTGCGGGCGAGCGGGACTACCGGGTGCCGTACACGCAGTCGCTGGAATTTTTCAGCGCGTTGCAACGGCAGGGCGTGCCTTCGAAACTCGTCGTCTTCCCTGACGAAGGACACTGGGTCATGAAACCGCAGAACGCGGACTTCTGGTACAAAACGTTTCTGGATTGGTTAGCGACGTACCTGAAGTAACGCCAAGCGTCGCCTTACGGCACGTACATGCAGGCTCGCGCAGTCGCCTGAGCGTTATTAACGTAGCGCGATCGCATGGCTAAACTTTCACGCAGCTTGCAGCCATCAAGCGGTCGCAGCAGCCTCTGGCGGGTCGGGTGTGTTGTCTTTCGAATAGAGGCCGGCGATATCGCGTTGCTTAAGTGCCCGAATGCGATCGCGCAGTTGAGCCGCCTTCTCGAATTCAAATTTCTTCGCAGCCTCGCGCATCTGGGTCTCAAGCGTCTGTAGAAGCTGCGCGAGTTGCGCTTCGTTCTTCACGTTCGCCGCCGCGGCGTCGAGCGTATCTTCGTCAATCGGAATGCTTACGTAGTCGGCTTCGACGATGCGAGCCAGTTCCATGTCCACCGATTTCACGATGGATTCCGGCGTGATGTTGTTCTCTTTGTTGTACGCCATCTGCTTCTCGCGGCGCCGAGCTGTCTCCGCGATCGCTTGATTCATTGAGCCAGTGCGCGTGTCGGCGTAAAGAATCGCGCGGCCAGAAATATGGCGCGCGCAACGGCCGATCGTCTGGATCAGCGACGTCGCGCTGCGCAAGTACCCTTCCTTGTCGGCATCCAGAATCGCAACCAAAGAAACCTCAGGCAGATCGAGCCCTTCGCGCAAAAGGTTGATGCCGATCAGCACGTCGAACTCGCCACGCCGCAAGTCCCGCAAAATCTTGATGCGATCAAGCGTCTCGACTTCCGCGTGCAAATAGCGCGCCCGCACGCCAATCTCAGCGAAATATTCCGACAAATCTTCCGCCATCCGCTTCGTAAGCGTCGTGACAAGCACCCGCTCATTACGCCCCGCACGAACTCGAATTTCTTCGAGCAGATCGTCAACTTGTCCCTTCACTGGCCGAATTTCGATTTCAGGATCGATCAACCCCGTCGGCCGAATGACTTGCTCGACGAAAGAGCCGCCAGATTTCGTCAGCTCGTAAGGACCCGGCGTCGCCGACACATACAACACCTGGTTCATGCGATGTTCGAATTCTTCAAACGTCAGCGGTCGATTGTCGAGCGCCGACGGCATGCGAAAGCCATAGTCGACCAGAACCTGTTTTCGGGAGCGGTCTCCACCATGCATCCCGCGAGTCTGCGGCACGGTTTGATGCGATTCGTCGATGAAGAGCAAAAAATCCTGCGGAAAATAGTCCAGCAGCGTCGGCGGCGCTTCACCGGGCAAACGCCCACTCAGATGACGCGAATAGTTCTCGACGCCGTGGCAATAGCCGACCGTCCGCATCATTTCGATGTCGAACATCGTGCGCTGCATTACGCGCTGCGCTTCGACGGACTTGCCTTGGCGGTCCAATTCTTTCTTCCACCAATCAAGCTCCGCGTAAATGCCTTGAATTGCGCGTTCACGCTGTTCCGCCGGCATCACATAGTGCGTCTTTGGATAAATCGAAACGCGTGACAAATTTTCCTGTCCCGGACGAATCTCGCCGGTGAGCGGATCAATCTGCCGCAGCGTGTCGATCTGATTGCCCCACATCTCGATCCTATACGCGTTGTCTTCGTAAGGCGGATAAATCTCGATGATGTCGCCGCGTACGCGGAACGTCCCTCGCCGCAAGTCTTCCGAACGCTCGTACTGCACATCGACGAATCGATGCAGTAGTTTTTCGCGCGACGTCTCCATTCCCTTTTCGATCAGCACCAGCATCCCGAAATACGCTTCTGGCGAACCCAAGCCATAAATGCACGAAACGCTCGAGACGATGATGACATCGCGGCGTTCGAACAACGCGCGCGTCGCGCTCATGCGCAGCTTGTCGAGCTCATCATTGATCGTCGACTCTTTGTCGATATAGAGGTCGGCCGACGGAACGTAAGCTTCCGGCTGGTAGTAGTCGTAGTAGCTGACAAAATATTCGACCGAGTTCTCGGGAAAGAATGACTTGAACTCGTGATAGAGCTGCGCGGCGAGCGTCTTGTTGTGAGCCAACACAAGCGCAGGACGATCCAGCGCCTCGATCACCTTCGCCATCGTGAACGTCTTGCCTGATCCGGTCACGCCGAGTAGAACCTGATGTTTGTCGCCGGCTTCGATACCACGGACAAGCTGGTCGATCGCGGTAGGCTGGTCGCCTCGAGGTTGATAGTTGCTGCGGAGCTTGAATTTCACGGGATGCCTCTCCTGCTGGCCCGCTGGGCACAAGCGAAACCTTTATTATACGCCTGATGGCAAGTGGGCGTTTCCCACACCTCAGCGGGTCAGTTTGCCGGAGAAGAATTCGAGGTATTCAACGGCGAATTGGCAATGCGAAAGATTTCGGTGTCGCTCTTGGCCTGAATGTCGTAATGGACGCGGTTGGAGTCGTCGGCCTTCGCAATCGTCACCGACATTTTTTGGTCCGCATGGTCAGACGAGCGAACCAGCAGGCCGGTTTGCGTCGAAACGAACAGAAGCGTCTTGTTTTTGCCCGAAGCCGTGCCGCTGGTCTGCAGCTGATGCAATTTGTAGTCTTCTGGCGTTGCGTCGTCGGTCGATGAATGCTGTTTTAGAGTTGCACTGGTTTCGATCACGGCGCACGTCTCGGGCACTTGCTGCGGATTCACGTCGACAACATCGCCATCCACCGTAACTTCCGAAATGTGGCACGGTTCGTCTCGTAGATAGACAGACTCGCGCTGCCATCTAAGTTTCGCGATCGGCGCCGGTGAGGTCTCAAGCTCCTCCGATTTCCATTTCTGACCGATGCGAACGCCGCCCTCCGGAAGCGCGGCCGAAGCAGCAAAGCGCGCTACCCATTCCTTCCAAGCCTGCTGCTGCTCGGGGAAAAGTACATCGAGCCCTTTGATCTGGTCGATATGACCGTCCGAATTGATCGTGAAGTCGATCGAGATGCCTTTCGGGTCCTGCCTCTGCACTTGGTCGGGTGGAGTCGGAAGGTCCCTTGGGACAGTCAAATGTGTCGCTGAATTCATAACCTGATAAACAGATCGAGCGCGTATGGTCGCGCGCCGGCCCTGCGTTTCAAATCCCACTATTTCCAGTCGCAGCAGCGCGCGAACGTTTGTTTCGGTGCCCGATGGGGATTGCGGGGTCGAAGTGGCGACGGTGCTCTTCGTTTTGGCGCTCTTGTCGCTGTGGTAAGCGATTTGATATGTCAAAACCTGGCCGGCGGTGAGTTTGGGAAACAATACCACATGACCATTGGCCGAAGGCTCAGCCTTCAGTGGCGCAACCCACGCACACACGCCAACCAACGCAACGACTACCAACGTGGAGCCGGCAAGTTTGCGTCGCGACATCATCTGACTGGTTTAGTTGGGTCCAGGCTCGATCGTGGTTGCCTGAGCCACCTTGGAATGTTGCGATCCGTGCTTCAAATAGCGATCAAAGAAGTCGGCTTCGGCCTCATAAGCAGCCACCCAATCGCGGTGCAGCAATAAATCGTGTATCTCGTCTGGAAAGATGAGTTGTTCAATCGTGACCCCGCCGCGCGCACGCAATCGCGCAATCAGATCGACCGTCTGCGTGAAGTATACGTTGCGGTCGTCATCG